>DLCH01000046.1:0-32844 GCA_002480525.1 Gammaproteobacteria bacterium UBA7803
ACCCGCGGCTTGCCGGGCACGTTGGCGCCCAGATACCAGGAGTTGCAGCGCGGATACAGCGTATCCTCGGCCCGGGCATTGACCACCGCCACCCAGTCGTCCTCGGCCGCCCGTTCCGGCTCGATCACCGCGTCCGGCCCGGCATGGCCGACGAGGCGGTCGATGAACTCCGCGTGCTGCTCGCCGGCGGTGATCATGTTGGCCAGCACCGACGGGCTGCCGGGGCCGGTCATGGTGAACAGGTTGGGAAAGCCCTCCACCATCAGGCCGTAGAACGTGCGCGGCCCGGCGGACCATTTGTCGCGCAGCGTCACGCCGCCCCGGCCGGTGATGTCGCAGCGGAGCAGCGCGCCGGTCATGGCGTCGAAGCCGGTGGCAAACACCATGCTGTCGAGAACGTACTCGCGGCCGCCGGTGACGAGCCCGGCGGGCGTGAAGCGTTCGATGGGATGCTCGCTCACGTCCACCAGGTGCACGTTGGGCCGGTTGTAGGTCTCGAAGTACCCCGTGTCCGCGCACAGCCGCTTGCAGCCCAGCACCGTGCGCGGGCACAGCAGCTCGGCCGTCTCCGGATCCTCGACGATGCTGCGGATCTTGCCGCGGACGAACTCCGCCGCCAGCTCGTTGGCTTCGAGGTCGGTGACCAGGTCGCCGAAGGCCCCGAGGAACATGAAGCCGCCGTGCTGCCAGTATTCCTCGAAGCGCCGCTCGCGCTCCTCCGGCGTGGCCGCCAGGGCGGAGTCCTGGCGGCGCGGATAGTCCGAACCGAAGGCGGCGGGCTGTTCCTGGTTGCGCGCCCGCAGGTCACGGTAGCGCGCCTTGACGTCGCGCTGGCGGGACGGATCCAGCGGCCGGTTCCGGGCCGGCACGCTGTAGTTCGGCGTGCGCTGGAACACCGTCAGCTCCGCCGCCTGCCGGGCGATCAGCGGGATCGACTGAATGCCCGAGGAGCCGGTGCCGATGACGCCCACGCGCTCGCCGCTGAAATCCACGCCCTCGTGGGGCCAGCGGCCGGTGTGGAAGGTGCGGCCCCGATACGCGTCGAGCCCCGGAAAGTCCGGCACGTTGGCCGCGGACAGACAGCCGGTGGCCATGATCAGGTAGCGGGCGGTCACCGTCCCGTCGGCGCCCGCCGGCCCTTCCGGCACGAGCGACACCTGCCAGGTGCCGTCCGCGTCGTCGAACCGGGCCGCGGCCAGACGGGTCTCGAAGCGGTAGCTCCGTTTCAGGTCGAACCGCTCGGCGACGTGGCGGGCGTAGGCGAGAATCTCCGGCTGGGACGCGTACCGCTCGGTCCACGACCAGTCCTGCTCGAGATCCGGGGAGAACTGGTAGGAGTACTCCATGCTCTCCACGTCGCAGCGGCACCCGGGGTAGCGGTTCCAGTACCAGGTGCCGCCGACGTCGCCGCCCCGCTCCACCCCGAGCACCCGCAGGCCGCGCCCGCGCAGCCGGTGCAGCATGTACAGGCCGGAAAACCCGGCGCCGACGACGACGGCGTCGTAGCGTTCTTCCGTCATCGCCACCTCAGCGCTCGTGCAGCCGGACCGGCAGTTCCTGGTAGCCCTTCACGAACGAGGACAGCGTGCGGACCGGCTCGCCGACCACCTCCACCTTGTGGAAGCGCTGCATGATCTCCTCCCACAGCACCCGGAGCTGCATCTCCGCCAGCCGGTTGCCCATGCAGCGGTGCAGGCCGAAACCGAAGGACAGGTGCTGACGCGCGTTGGGCCGGTCGATGACCAGCTCGTCCGGACGCTCGAACACGCTGTCGTCCCGGTTGCCCGAGCAGTACCACATGAGCACCTGGTCGTTCCTGCGGATGGTCTTGCCGCCGATCTCGACGTCCTCGTTGGCGGTGCGCCGCATGTAGGCGAGCGGCGTCTGCCAGCGGATGATCTCGGCGACCATGTTGGGGATGACCGACGTGTCCGCCCGCAGCCTGTCGTACTGCTCCGGGAACTGATTGAGGGCCAGCACCCCACCGCTGATGGAGTTGCGGGTGGTGTCGTTGCCGCCGACGATCAGCAGGATCAGGTTGCCCAGGAACTCGTAGGGCTTCATGTCCCTGGTCGCCTCGCCGTTGGCGAGCATGGTGATCAGGTCGTTGCCGTCCTTGCCCCGGCGCTCCTCGAACAGCCGGGTGAAGTACGCCAGGCAGTCGAGCAGCTCGGCGCGGCGATCCTCCTCGGTGGCCACCACGGTGCCGGGCGCCGAGGTCGCGACGTCCGACCACCAGGTGAGCTTGCGGCGCTCCTCGAAGGGAAAGTCGAACAGCGTCGCCAGCATCTGGGTGGTGAGCTCGATGGAGACCCGGTCCACCCAGTTGAAGGCTTCGCCCCGGGGCAGCGAATCCAGAATGTCGCAGACCCGGGAGCGGATCAGCGGCTCCATGGCGTGCAGATTGCGGGGGCCGACCACGGGCGCCACGGTGGCGCGCTGCACGTCGTGCTTCGGCGGGTCCATGGCGATGAACATCTCGATGCCGAGCGCGCCTTCCGGCAGCGGGTCGCCGACCCGCAGACCGAGAGTGATGCCGTGGGCCGAGGAGAACCGCTCGTGGTCGCTGTCCACCGCCTTGATGTCCTGGTAGCGGGTGAGCGACCAGTACGGCCCGGTGTCGTCCAGCTCGTTGTAGTGAACCGGATCCTCCTCACGCAGCCGCTTGAAGTAGTCCTGCCAGCGGTTCTCCTGAAACAGCCGCGGCGAGATCGGATTGATCGCCTCCAGCGGCAGCGAGTAGGGATCGGGAATCTCCGGCGGCAGGTCGTCGTGAAATCCCGGTCTCGGCGGCAGCTTCGGCTTGTTCTCCGGCACTGCGTTGGCTTCGCTCATCGTCTCGTCTCCCCGTGTTCGGGCCACCCGCCCGTTCGTGAATCAGTCAACCGGCGTCGCGGGAAGCAGCCGCGACGCCATCATCCGCCGGCTCGAGCAGCGCGCCGAACCGCGCCGCCACCTCGTCGATCACGCCCAGCACCTCGCCGACCAGGTCGCCGCGGCCGTCTGCGGCCACCCACTGGCGCAGGGCGGCGTGGTTGCCGCCCCACAGCATGCAGGCGACCAGCCTGGGCAGCCGGTCCCTGGCCGGGTCGCAGCCGGCGTCCCGGGCCAGCATGGCGGTGAGCAGATCCTCGTAGTCGTGCCACAGGCGGAGCTGGGCGACGGCCAGGCTGGGCGTGCGCTGCCGGTCCCTGGCCCGGGCGAGAAAACCCTCACGGCGCTGTTCGGACACTTCCCGCGCCCAGGCCTCGACCCAGGTGCGCCACAGCGCCAGGGTCCCGACGCTGCGCTGCGGGTCCTCGACCCGGGCGCGGAAACCCTCGAAGCGCTCGCGCTCGGGAGCGAGCGCCAGATCCTCTTTGCTGGGGAAGTGCCGGTACAGCGTCTGCACGTGCACGTCCGCCTGCTCGGCGATCTGCTCCATGGTCGTGGCGGTGAAGCCGTTGCGGCCGAACAGTTCCCGACCGGCATCCACCAGCGCCGCCCGGGTACGGCGCTTGCGCCGTTCCCTGAGCGGGTACTGGACCTCAGTCACGCGCCCGCCCCGGCCGACGCCGCCGCGGCCGCCTTGAGCTCCCGCTTGAGGATCTTGCCCGAGGCGGTACGCGGCAGCGGCGCGTCGGCGATGGTGAGATAGCGCGGAATCTGAAAGCGGGCGAGATGGGCCGCCAGGTAGGACCGCAGCGCCTCGGCCTCCAGATTGCGGCCGAACACCGTCGCGCCCACCTCTTCGCCGAGCCGCTCGTCCGGCACGGCGTACACCGCGGCCTCGAACACGTCCGGATGCGCCAGCAGCGCCGCCTCGACCTCGCCGCAGCCGATGTTCTCGCCGCCGCGGATGATCAGGTCCTTGATGCGGTCGACGATGAACAGAAAGCCCTCGCCGTCCAGATAGGCCACGTCGCCGGTGCGGAACCAGCCGTCCACGAACACCTCGGCGTTGACCTCGGGACGGTTCCAGTAGCCCTGGAACACCGAGGTGCCCCGCACCAGCAGCTCGCCGCGCTCGCCCGCCGGCAGCTCGCGCCCCTCGGGATCGACGACCTTCAGGTCCAGCACCGCAGAACAGCGCCCCGAGCTCTCCGGCCGGGTCAGGTAGTCCTCCCCGGCGATGCCGGTGCCGATGGCGTTGGTCTCGGTCATGCCCCAGCCGGTGTTGGGCATGGCGTTGGCGAAGGACGCGCCGATCTGACGGACCTGCTCCGGCGCGCGCGGCGCACCGCCGCCGCCGACCGTGGCGAGCGATCCGAGATCCCGATCGGTCTCGCGCGCGATCCGTACCAGGTCGCCGGTCATGGCCGCCGGGGCGACGAACTGGGTGATCTTCTCCCGCTCGATCAGCTCCGCCGCGAGCTCCGGGTCCCATTTGTACATGGACACCAGCTTGCGCTGCGCCCGGTAGCTCATCAGGTACACCGCATGGGAGCCGGTTGCGTGGAACAGCGGCACGGCCAGCAGCGTGCCGCGCTGGAAGGGCGGCTCCGGCGGCTCGACGCCGCTCGTCAGCACGGCGGCGCGCATGTCCAGCTCCCAGGACAGCAGCGCGTGGAGAATGTTGCGGTGGGTCGACACGACCCCCTTGGGATGGCCGGTGGAGCCCGACGTGTAGAAGATCGTCGCCGGCATGTCCGGCGTCACCTCGACGGCCGGCATCGCCACCTCTCCCGCGGCGGCCAGAAGATCCTCTATCCGCGCCGTGCCCGCCGCGGGCGCGTCGACGCGCACCGAGATCGGCCGCACGTCGGGCCGGGGATCACAGGCTTCGAAACGCTCGAGGCGCTCGCGGTCCGCCAGCAGCACGCGGGCCCCGCAGTCGTCGAGACCGTAGGCCATCTCCTCCGGCGTCCACCAGGCGTTCATCGCCACGGCGATGCCGCCGATGGCGGTGACTGCCATGAAGCCGACGATCCACTCCGGGTAGTTGCGCATGGAGATGGCGACCCGGTCCCCGGGCTCGATGCCGTAGTCGTGCCGCAGCACGTGGCCCAGCGCGGCTGCCCGCGCCCAGGTCTCACGGTAGCTGAGGCGTTCGTCGCCGTAGACCACGAAGGTGGCGTCGCTGACCGCCTCCTCGAACAGCACCCGCAGCGACTCCGGCGCATTGACGAACACCCGGCACCGGCGCCCGCCGACGTCACGCTCGGCCAGCTCGTAGTCACGGCCCGGCGCGGTGAGCTCGGCGATGGCCTGCTGGCGGGTGAGCGAGCCGGCGGTGGCGCCGGCGGCGGAGTCGGACATGGACGGCCCCAGTAGACAACCTATGCCGATATAACTACTACACCGAAGTCCGGCGAAGCAAGGCCCGCCGGCGCCCGGCAGGGTGGCGACCTTGCCGGCGCGGAGCATCCGCACCCGTCCGCTACGACAGGGACAGAAGGCCCCGCGCGACCTCGTCGAGACGCTGCCCGGTGACGTCGGGCGGCAGGAACACGTCCCCGGGGCGTCCTTCCAGCCGTGCGCACCACCCGGCCAGCGCGCCGGCGCGTTTGGCGCCGTGGCAATCCCAGGCGTGCACGGCGACCAGCGCCATCCGGTCGATCGGCGTGCCGGCCTGCGCCGCGGCGTATCGATAGATGGCCGGATGGGGCTTCCACACGCCGGCACCCTGGGCGGTGATCACGTGATCGACGAAACCGGCGAGCCCGGCGCCGTCCAGGAATCGACGCGTGTTGTCCGGGTCGCCAACGGTGAGGCAGGCCACCCCGACGCCCGCCTGGGACAGCGTCCGCAGCGCCGGCGCGGCGTCGTCGAAGGTGGGCAGCGTGGCGAAGCCGGCGAGGATGTGGTCGATGTCGGCCTCGCTGATGGTGTGCTGCGTCTCCGTGCGCAGGGCCTCCCGCGCGACGGCCTCGAACGGGGCGGCGTCACCGGCCAGGGTCAGCGCCATGGCGTCCCGCTGGAACCGCATGAACCAGGGCTCGAGTCGATCCGGGGGCTGGCCGACCGCTTCGAACCGGGCGGCGAGCGGGGTGAGGTCGAGCAGTGTTTCCAGGACGTCGAAGACAACGACTCGAGGACGTTGAGTCATCTGTTTGGCCTCCTTCGTGCGTGGGCAGGCTCGTGGGCCTGACGGACCGCGTCCGCACGGGGGCGTACCCGCCCGGAAGCGGATCGAGGGACATGGTCGCACGGGGCCCGGCGCTCTGTCGCCAGCCCACCCAGGCAGAACCGGCCGGAAGTCCGCCCTGCCCGGCCGCCCGTCCGCCTGGATGGCTACGGAGCCGGCACGCCGCCAGGCTGCATCGAGCGGGCCAGCGCACCGGCCAGCAGGCAGGCCAGCGCAACGAGGTCCGCGGTGAACACGCGGCCGAGCTGAGCGTTGTAGCCGCCGACGCTCCAGGCCAGCAGCAGGAAGGACAGCACGCTCACGAAACCGGCGACGAAGGCGCCCGGCTGGAGCGACGGCTGAAACGCCGCCAGCAGCAGGTAAGCGCCCAGGATGCCGAACAGCACGGCGCGGTGGCGCAGCAGAATCTCGAGATTCGGATCGCCGATGGCGATGCCGTAGAGCCCGGCCAGCCGGGCGCCGCCCAGCACGCCCGCCGCGGGCAGCACATGGATGACGCCGACGATGAGCAGCGTGACCGTGACGACGTATCGCATGAGACCTCCCGGACGAGCCAGCCCGTTTGCGGCGGGGACCCGTTGCGGGCGCCGCCGATCCGTTCCGGCCATGCTGCGTCCGGCAGAACGGGCCGGCAATTACCTCACGGGTAAGGCTCGGGCGCCCGCCCGCCGAGCTGCCGTGAGACCACGGTCGAGTTGGAGTATCATGCCGGCACCCGTCCAGGTGCCGGACATGAATCAGTATCCCCTGCGAGAACAGCGCAAGCAGCGCAGTCGCGAAGCCCTGCTCCGCTCGGCGTCGAAGCTGTTCGCCTGCAAGGGGTTCAAGGCGACCACGCTGGAGGAGGTGGCCGAGGGCGCCGGGCTGCACGTCCAGACCCTGTACCGGCACTTTCCCAACAAGGCGGAACTCGCCGCCGCCATCGACCGGGTCTACTTCGACCGCTTCCGCAAGGCGTTTCAGGCGCGCGACACGGACACCCTGACGTTCTGGCGGGGATGGGTCGAGACCGCTGCCCGGCGGCTGACCCGGGACGGCGGCGCGGCCTACCGCCGCGGCCTGGAGAACTTCTACACCCAGCCGTCCCTGTCGGGCACGTACCTGAAGACCTGGAACCAGTACGAGGAGATTCTCGCCGAGGGACTGCGCGAGGACTTCGGCCGGCTCCCCCCGGAGCGCAGCAATCTGCCGATGCTGGTCGCCTGCATGCTCTGGGCCGGCAACCGTCGCGCCGCCTTCGAGTGGGCCCAGGCCAAGGGCAAACGCGACCTGGCCGCCGACTGCGTCGCCGTGGTCGACACGGTGATCGAAGCCTTCGGCCAGTACGTCCGGCCCGGGCGCTGACGCCCGGGCCAGCGAGGGTCAGGCCCGGCCCAGGGCCTTCAGGTTCTCCTCGTGGCGGGTGCGGTCGATGCCGTACAGCGACAGACACGCGATCATCACCATCCACAGTACGAACAGCGACGGCGCGTAGAACGCGCCGAGCCGCAGCACCGCCGCATCGGCGACCTCGCCGGGCATGACGCCGCGGGGAAACTGGGCGAAGGTCAGCACCGCGCCGGCGGCGACGACGCCGAGTCCCTGGACCATCTTGCGGGTGAACGTGACGGCGGCGAAGAACACCCCTTCGGAGCGCCGCGAAGTCTGACGCTCGCTGTCCTCCACCAGGTCGGCGATCATCGACGACATCAGCGTCTGGAAGACGATGATCAGCGCCACGTCGACCACGGTCACCACGAGGATCAGCGGGAACAGCACCGGGTCGCCGTTGTCCGGCATCAGGCCGAACAGCCGCAGCGCCACCGGCAGCGGCGCCACGGTGAACGCCAGCACGCCGACGACGATGGCGCCCTTCTTCTTGCCGAGCAGCCGGGACGCCAGCGGCGACAGCAGGAAGCCCAGCACGGCGGACACCACCACCGAGATGGACAGGACGCTGATCTGGTCGGTGGTGAACTCCCAGTAGAAGCTGTTGATGTAGTAGTTGAGACCGGCGCCCATGCCCGTGGCGATGGCCCCGAACAGGGCCGCCAGAAACAGCGCCGCGAAGGACTTGTTGGCCAGCGTCTCCCACAGCTCCGAGTAGATCCGGCGCAGGGTCATGGTCCGCTTGGCCGGGGGCTTCTTCAGGTGCGGAATGTAGCTGTGGGTGCCCAGCGCCGACGCCATGATGGCGACGAAGATCACCGCGCCGGCGATGGTGCCCATGGCGGAGAAGCCGTCGACGTTGAACATGCCGTTGGAGATCGTCTCCGTCGGCACCAGCAGGTAGGCGAGCGCGAACGCCGCCATCAGCGTGCCGCCGGTCCAGCCGAAGAAATAGCGGTAGCTCAGCATGCTGGTGCGCTCGTCGTAGTCCTCGGTCATCTCGGCCACCAGCGCCGAGCTGGGGACCTCGTAGAGCGTGATCAGGGTGCGCACGAACACCGCCAGCACCACCAGGTACGGGAACAGCTCGTTGCCTTCCAGGCTCGCCGGCGGGTTCCAGATCAGGCCGTAGCTGATGGCCACCGGCACCGCCGCCAGGTACATGAACGGGTGCCGGCGGCCCCAGCGGGAATGGGTGTTGTCGGAGAAGTAGCCGACCAGCGGGTCGCTGACGGCGTCGAACATGAGCGCGATCAGCAGCGCCAGGCTCACCAGCCCGGCATCGACGCCCATGACCTGGCTGTAGAAGATCAGAAAGAAGTAATCGAAGCCGTTGTTCTTGACCCCGTAGGCCACCGAGCCGATCCCGTAGGCGACCTTGGTGAACCACGACACCCGGTGCTGCGGCATGTTCTCCCCTGCTGCGCATGACGCCCCTCCGGGCGATCGTGGTAGCCTACTATCTTTGCCGATCGCAGAGCAGGGGAGCAGATGATCCGTTCGATGATGACCGCGGCCGCCCTCATCGGGGCGGCGGCCCACGCCCACGCGGGGCCGGATGCGGACGTGGCAGGCTGCCACGCGCGGGTAGCCGAGTACGCTTACTACTGGGACCAGAACGACGCCGCCGGCATGGCCGGGGTGTTCACCGCAGACGCCACCCTCACCCTGGGCGGCCAGACCTTCAACGGACCCGATGCCATCATCGAGCGGATGCAGGCCCGGGAGCCCGGCAGCGTCATCCGCCACCTGATGACCACGGTCCACATCGAGCGCAGCGGCGACGACGGCGCCCGGGGCGTCAGCTACGTCAGCGTGTACATGGGCCAGCAGCCGGAACAGGGGCTGACGATGGTCGACGGCTTCGCGCTGATGGGCGAGTACCACGACACCTTCGCCCTGGACGGCAGCGACTGCCGGATCGCCGAGCGGCGTCTGGTGCCCGTGCTGCGCCGACCGGCGGAGCAGTAGCCATGGTCGACGTCGAAGCCCTCAAGACCCAGTTCCTGGACCACGAGTTCGACACCCGGGAGTTCACCCTGTCGGCGGAGAAGATGGCCACGGTGGCCCGGGTCACCGGCGAGACCCGGCCCGAATACCTGGATCCGTCCCGGGAGGACTTCCAGGCGACGCCGGCGTTCATCGGCAGCCTGTCCGCCAGCCGTCACCTGCCCATCGACTTCCCCAATCTCGGCGGCATTCCCATGGACGGCGGCAAGGCCGTGACCTGCCTGGCGCCGGTGAAGCCCGGCGTGGCCCTGACCGGCCGCACCCATCTGCACGAGATCTACGCCAAGAGCGGACGATCGGGCCGCATGGTGTTCGTCGTCTCACGGATGGAGATCTACGATCCGGACGGCGTCCACGTCGCGTCGAGCGACGCGCGCATGGTCATCAGGGAGCGACCCGACGCATGAGCATTCAGACGATTCACGACGTCGAGTTCGGCGCCGAGCTGCCGGTGTTCGAGCCGGACACCTCCATCGCGGCGACCGCTGCCTTCGCCGACGCGGTCGGCTGGGGCGGCGGCGCCCGCTTCAAGGATCACGAGGGCGCGCGCAAGGAAGGCCTGCCGGGCGCACTGGTGCCCGGCATCATGGCCATGGGATTTCTCACCAGCATGATCCACCACTGGTCGCCGGCCGCGCGGGTGCGCCACGTCGACACCGTGTTCCGGGCGCCGCTGATCGCCGACGAGCCCTGCGAGCTCTCCGCGGTGGTCACGGACGTCGACGAGGACGATGGCAGCGTGCAGCTCGACCTGACGGTGAAGAACGGCGCGGGCGAGACCCGGGTGTTCGGAACGGCCGAGATCAGCCTGCCGACGGCGTGAAGGCGGCCGGGTCGCTACTTGACGAGCGACCCGAGCAGCCCCCGCACCAGCCGCGAACCGAGCGACCGGCCGACGCTGCGCAGGGTGCTCTTCATGAACGCCTCGGCCATCGACTGGCGGTTGCTGGCGCGCTGGCGGGGCGCACGCCGGGCGTCCGCCGCTTTCTCCCTGGCCTCTCTGTCCGCCGCCGCTTTCTCCTCGGCTGCCCGCTCGGCCCGGGCGGCCGCCTGCTCCGCCCGCTCCCGCAGCAGCTCGAAGGCCGACTCGCGATCCACCGGATGGTCGTAGCGGCCGGCCATGGGTGACTGGCGGCGGCGGGTCTCCCGCTCGGCATCCGCCAGCGGCCCGATGCGGGACTCCGGCGGCGCCACCGTCACGGCGGCGACCGACGTCGGCACCCCGTCGTCGTCCAGCACCGACACCAGCGCCTCGCCGACCCCGAGATCCTGGACCACCCGCGGCAGATCGAGGCCGTGGTCGTTGCGCATGCCAGCGGCAATGCTGCGGATCAGGGCTTGATCCCGCGGCGTGTAGGCGCGCAGCGCGTGCTGGACCCGGGTGCCGAGCTGTCCGAGCACCGCCTCCGGAACGTCCTTCGGCGACTGGGTCACGAGAAAGATGCCGACGCCCTTGGAGCGGATCAGGCGGAACACCTGGGAGATCCGGTCCTCGAGCTGGCGCGGCAGATTGCTGAACAGCAGGTGCGCCTCGTCGATGAACAGCACCAGCCGCGGAGCGTCCAGGTCACCGGCCTCGGGCAGTTCCTCGAACAGCTCGGACAGCAGCCACAGCATGCAGGCGGTGTACAGGGCCGGCGACTCGCGCAGCAGCTTCTCGCCGTCCAGCAGGCTGATCACGCCGTGCCCGGAGAAATCCCGCTGCATGAGGTCGGCCAGGGCCAGCGCCGGCTCGCCGAAGAACCGGTCCACGCCCTGCTGCTCCAGCACCAGCAGGCGCCGCTGGATCGCGCCGACGGATGCCGCCGAGATGTTGCCGTAGCGCTCCCGCAGGGTCGCCGCGTTGGCGCTCATGAACGCCAGCAGGCTGCGCAGATCCTTGAGATCCAGCAGCAGCAGACCCTCGTCGTCGGCGACCGCGAAGCACGCGTACATGATCCCCGTCTGGGTCTCGTTGAGATCGAGCAGCGTGGACAGAATGTCCGGCCCCATGTCGGACACCGTCGTCCGCACCGGGTGTCCGCGCTCGCCGAACACGTCCCACAGCAGGGTGGGACAGCCGCGGAGCTGGTGATCGTCGAGGCCGATCAGGGCCTTGCGCCGGTCGATCTCCGGGTGGGGACCGCCGGCGGCCGCGACGCCGGAGAGATCCCCCTTCGCGTCCACGGCGAACACCGGCACGCCCCGGCGGGCGAAACCCTCGGCCATGACCTGCAGCGTGACGGTCTTGCCGGTGCCCGTCGCACCGGCGATGAGACCGTGCCGCGCCGCCATGCCGAGCGGCAGCTCGACCCGCTGGGCGCCGTTGCCGCCGAGGACGATGGACTGCGCCACGGCGTCAGTGGGTCACTATGGGCGGCAGCGAGGCGGCCTCCCGGACCCAGGCCTCGACCTGCTTCTCCGACGGCACCTGGCGCACCAGCTTGCGGGCCTGATTCACCTCCGCCAGCTTCGCGGCCAGGTTGGCGGGCTTGCGCTGGGCCAGCTCCGGGACGCTGTCCACGCCGGCCGCTTCGAGCAGTTCGGCATACTCCCCGCCCACGCCCTTGATGCGGAACAGGTCGGCCTGGTTCACGAACTTGAGAATCTGTTTCTCGCTGAGGCCGGACGACTCCGCCAGGGCCTGGCGGCCCGCCTTGCTCGCACCCTTGTCGAGCAGCGCCTCGCAGGTCTTCACGCCGGCCGCCGCCAGCTTTTCAGCCAGTCCCGGCCCGATACCCTCGATCTCCGTCACGTCGGTCATGTTCGACTCCTCGTCGGCACAAGCCGGGATCAGACGGCTCGGGCCGGACTGATCACCGGTCAGACTGAGAACCAGGATCCCGACGGATCGAGACCCCGACTGAAGACCCTTCGCTGGAGGGCTGCCGGGATCTTCGACCTGAATCTAGCGCCGTCCCGGGCGCAGGCCAAGCGCGGCTTCTACCTACCCCCGGCCCGCGCCCGCCCCTTCACAGCAGTTCGCCGCCGCAGGCCGACGCCGTGGTGCCGTGCTGCTCGAAGGCCTTGATGACGTTGCGGCCCACGCGCCAGCGGTGCACCTCGTCGGGGCCGTCCACCAGGCGCTGGCTGCGCACGCTGGTGTACCAGCGGGCCAGCGGCGTGTCGTGGCTGTAGCCCAGCGCGCCGTGGAGCTGCAGGGCCGTGTCGACGACCTGATGCACCATGTGGGCGAGGAACACCTTGGCGATGGAATTCTCCTGGCGCAGGTCCATGCCCTTCTCGGCCTTGTAGGCGATGTGCAGGAGCATCAGGCGGGCCTTGTAGAGCTCCGCGGCGCAGTCGGCCATCATCCACTGCACGCCCTGCCGATCGGCGAGCCGCTGGCCGAAGGTGGAGCGCTGGGTGACGTGGGCCGCGGCCAGATCCAGCGCGCGCTGGGCCATGGCGACGTTGTGCATGCCGTGGCGCAGCCGGCCGTAGGCGAGGCGGTGCTGGCCCATCTCGAAGCCCTTGCCGCGGCCGCCGAGGACGTTCTCCCGGGGCACCACCAGATTGTCGATCTTCACCTCGGCGTGGCCGGCGCCGAGCTTCTGCCCCAGCTCTGTATGCGGGTTCATGGTGGGGATGTCGCGGACGATCTGATAGCCCGGGTTCGGCAGCTCGACGATGAAGGTGCTGAACTGCTGGTGGCGCGGGGCGTCCGGATCGGTCTTGGCCATCACCACCGCGATGTCGGCCACGCTCGCCGAGGAGCTGAACCACTTCTCGCCGTTCAGCACCCAGTTGTCGCCTTCCAGCACCGCCGTGGTCTGCATGCCGGTGGCGTCGGCGCCGGCGGCCTTCTCGGTCATCGAGTAGCAGATGCGCTTGCGGCCTTCCAGCAGCGGCTTCAGGTACTTCTCCTTCTGCTCGTCCGTGCCGTGCTCGAGCAGGGTGAGCATGGTGGCGTCGTCGGGGCCCTGGGTGTTGAGCGCCAGCGCGCCGAGAAAACTCTCGCCGAGCTCCATCTGCACCAGCGCGTTGGCCAGGGGCTTGAGCCCCATGCCGCCGTGCTCCACGGGAATGAACGGGCACCACAGGCCCTGGGCGCGGGCCTTGTCGCGCAGCTCCCACAGCACTTCCTCGTACTCGCGGTGCTCGAGCTGGGACTCCGCCGGGATGCACTCCTTCTGCACGAACTCGCGCACCTTCTCGCGGATGGCGCGGGTTTCTTCTGGTATCTCGAAATCGATCATGTCTCTCTCCGTTCTGGATGGTGGTCTGGGTGTCCTGTAGGAGCGATCTCCAGATCGCGATTTTGATGACGATGGCCAGGCGCGCGGTTCGTCTCAGGCGAACCGCCCAGCCGCCGCAGCGCGGCGGCCGATCGCGATCTGGAGATCGCTCCTACAGCAGGGTTCAAAGGTTCGAAAAGTTCACGTGTTCAAGGGTTTTGTGTGCGTCAGGTTTCTATGCCCTTCACGAACGCCGGGCGGGCCTCGAGCCGCTCGACGTAGCCGTGCAGGTGCGTCATCTCCTCCGGCACGCATCCCAGCCGGCGCGACATGAACGAGGCGTGGCCGATCATGAAGTCCGCGCCGGACAGGTCGCCGATCATGTACTCGCGGCCTTCGAGCGCGTCGTTCACCGGCGCCAGGGCCTTGGTCAGCAGGCGCTGGGCCTGGCCGAGCGCCTCCTCGCTGCGCCGCTCCGGCGGCAGCAGCAGGGTCTGGACGACGATGGTGTTCACCGGCGGCATGACCATGCCCTCGCAGTAGTGGAACCACTGCAGATACTCGGGAAACAGCGGCGACTCGACCGCCGGCTTGAGCGCGCCGTCGGTGTGCCGGGCGATGATGTACTCCACGATCGCGCCGGACTCGTAGAGCATCACGTCGCCGTCTTCCAGCACCGGCACGCGGCCCAGCGGATGACGTGCCCGATGCTCGTCGGACTTCAGCGCCTTCGGGTGAAAGTCCATGCGGTTCAGCTCGTAGTCGAGCCCGAGTTCCTCCAGCAGCCAGACGATGCGCCCGGCCCGGCTGTTGGGGGCGTGATGCAGTTTCAGCATCGCTCTCCTCCTCCGGTGGCCATTGCCGTTAGTATGCACGGGGAGAGGGGAGATTCCGCATGGCGAATGACGCCGTTGCCGTGGTAGGCCACGACGGCTGGGCCGAGCTCGTGCTCGACCGGCCCGAGCGCCGCAACGCGATCACCGGACCGCTCGGCGAGGATCTGGCCGCCGCCCTCGGGCGGCTGGCGGGAGACGACGACGTGCGTCTGGTGCTGCTGCGCGGCGCCGGCGGCGCGTTCTGCTCCGGCCTCGACCTCGGCGCCTTCAACGCGGATCCGCCGCCGGAGTGGCTCGACCGGTTCTCCGGCATCTGGCGCGCGGCCCACCGCGCCCTGTTCGACTTCCCGAAACCCCTCGTCGGGGCGCTCGAGCGCTACGCCATCAACGGCGGCGCGGCGCTGGCCATCGCCTGCGATCTGCTGGTCACCGGCGAGCGCGCCTACCTCCAGGTCGGGGAGGCGGCGCTCGGCATGGCCGCCCCCTACAACCTGGCCTGGCTCACCCTGCGGCATGGCGAAGCGGCGGCGGCCCGGGCGGCGCTGCTCGGCGACCGCATCGCCGGCGCGGAGCTGGAACGCCTGGGCCTGGCCCAGCGCTGCGTGCCCGACGACCGGGTGCTGGACGAGTGCAGAACGCTCTGCGCCACCCTGGCCGGCTACCCGCCCGGCGGGCTGACACGAATCAAGACGGCATTGCGCCGGCACGCGGCCATGGACGCCGACGAATGGTTCGACCGGTTCACCGACGCCGATGCGCCGCCGCCGCGGCCGCCGCCGCGCTGAGCCGGGGTCCGCCGGATTCACACACGACGAAGGGGAGAACGATCTTGGACTTCGACGACACCCGCGTACCGCCACGCCACTACGCCTTCCTGTGCTTCCTGACGCTGCTCAACGTCATGAACTTCGTGGACCGGCAGCTCTTGGCCAGCTTCGCCAACTTCATCGTGCCCGACCTGGGACTCACCAACACCCAGTTCGGCCTGCTGACGGGGCTGTTCTTCATCGTCTTCTACTCGGCCATGGGGGTGTTCATGGGCGCCCTGGCCGACATGGTCAACCGGCCGCGGCTGGTGGCCGCCGGCCTCGCGCTGTGGAGCGGCCTGACCGCCCTGTCCGGCGCCGCCCGCGGCTTCTGGACCCTGGCGGCCCCCCGGATGCTGATCGGCGTCGGGGAATCCATCATGACGCCCACGTCGATGTCGATGCTGGCCGACCGCTTTCCGCCGGCCCGCCTGGGCTTCGCCTCGGGGTTCTACTACATGGGCGTGCCCATCGGCGTCGGCGCCAGCCTGCTGATCGTCGGCTATCTGGGCCCGGCCATCGGCTGGCGCAACTGCTTCTACCTGCTGGGCGCCATCGGCCTGGGTCTCGCGGTGATCATGCTGTTCGTCAAGGAGACGCCCCGCCGCCACCACGCCGTACCCGGCGAGGACGCCGATGCGCCCGCCCCGGCGGCGGCCGCGCCGGCGCCGGGATTCCGCACCATTCTGAGCACCCTGGGCTTCGCCCTGCGCAACTGCCCTGCCCTGGCCTACACCATCGCCGGCGGCGTGGCCCTGCACTTCATTCTCGGCGCCGCCGCCTTCGACCAGCTCTGGTTCGTCCAGGAACGCGGCTTCGAGCGGGCGGAGATCGCCCAGATGACCGGCTGGATCGCCATGATCGCCGGCATCCTGGGCAACCTGTTCGGCGGCGCCGGCGGCGACTGGTGGCTGCGCCGCACCGGCATGGGCAGGCCGATGTTCCTGTTCTGGATCATGCTGATCCTGGCCCCGCTCAACGTCGCCTACCGGCTGGTGGACCCGGACACCGCCTGGTTCTGGATCGGCGTGTTCGTCGGCTTCTTCCAGCTCGGCTGTTTCTACGGCCCAACGTTCTCGACGGTCCAGGAACTGGTGCCGCCGCAGATCCGCGCCACGGTGGTGGCCGTGTACATTCTGCTGCTCAACCTGGTCGGCCTGGGCTTCGGCATCACCGCCGGCGGCATCGCCATCGACCTGTTCGCCGCTGCCGGCTACGAGCAGCCCTACACCTGGACGCTGGTGGTCTTCACCGCCATCTCGCTGCTGGCGATTCCGCTGTTCTACATCGGCGGCCGCCGTTTCCACGGCGACCGGGAGCGGCTGTTCGCCCTGGCGGCGGCACGGCGGACGTGAGTCACACGGCCGCGAACGTAGGGTAGACTCGAAGGCCTCTACGGGGAGAGACAGGCATGAACACGCGACACCTGATGGCGGCCGCCGCCGTCTTCCTGCTGGTGCTGGCGGTGCGGCCGGCCACGGCCCTCGAGCCCGGCGACCGGGTCGACGACTTCCGGCTGCTGGACCACGAGGGCGGCAGCCGCCACCTCTACTACTACGGCGACGCGCCGGCGGTGGTGATCATGGTTCAGGGCAACGGCTGCCCGATCGTGCGCAACGCCCTGCCCGGCTTCAAGGCGCTGCGGGACGAGTTCGCGCCCCGGGGGGTCGAGTTCCTGCTGCTCAACGCCAACCTGCAGGACGACCGCGCCGCCATCGCCCGGGAAGCCGAGGCGTTCGCCATCGACCTGCCCGTGCTGCTCGACGACACCCAGCTCGTCGGCGAATCCCTCGGCCTGGTGCGCACCGGCGAGGTGATCGTCATCGATCCCGCCACCTGGACCGTGGCCTACCGGGGCGCCATGGACGACCGACTGACCTACGAGCATCAGAAGCCGGCGGCCACCGAGCACTACCTGCGCGACGCCGTCGAGGACCTGCTGGCCGGGCGGCCGGTGGCCCTGGCGTCGACGGAGCCCGTCGGCTGCCTGATCAACTTCCCGGAGCGCAACGCCGAGCATGCCGCCATCTCCTACGCCGACACCATCGCGCCGATGCTGGTGGACAACTGCGTGAGCTGCCACCGGCCCGGCGGCATCGGGCCCTGGGCCATGACCAGCTACGACATGGTCCGCGGCTTCGCACCCATGATCCGCGAAGTGGTCCGGACCCGGCGGATGCCGCCCTGGCACGCGGACCCTGCCTATGGGCACTTCTCCAACGACCGCAGCCTGAGCGCCGACGAGACCCGCACCCTGGTCCACTGGATCGAGGCCGGCGCGCCCCGGGGCGAAGGCGTGGACCCGCTGCTGTCCCACAGCGACGTCCAGCCCGAATGGGGCCCGCTGGGCGAACCGGATCTGGTGATCGACATTCCGGCCACGGAGGTTCCGGCCACGGGCGTGGTCGACTACCAGTACAAGTACGTCACCAACCCGCTGGACCGGGACGTGTGGGTGCGGGCCTCCCAGATCATCCCCGGCGACCGGGCCGCCCTGCACCACGTCATCACCCGCTTCGGCATGGTCGAGACCGAAGGCCCGCGCCAGGGCCGCATCCGCCGGGACGGCCCCAGCGGCGGCCTCGCGGGATACGTGCCCGGCTGGGTGGCGCGGGATCTGCCCGAGGGCACCGGCACCTGGCTGCCGGCGGGCGCCACCATCGAGTTCCAGATGCACTACACCACCTACGGCAAGGCCACTACCGATCAGTCACGGATCGGCATCTACTTCCACGACCAGCCGCCGGCGCATCAGATCGAAACCATGATCCTGGCGAACCCGCGCATCCGCATCCCGGCCCACGCGGCCGACCACCGGGAGCAGGCCGTGCGCACCTTCGACTCGGATGTGGTGGTCTACTCGCTGCTGCCCCACGCCCACTACCGCGGCAAGGCCTCGGAGTTCCGCGCGGTCTACCCCGACGGCAGCGAGGAAGTGCTGCTGTCCGTGCCCAACTACGACTTCAACTGGCAGACCACCTACGAGCTGGCCGCCCCCAAGCGGCTGCCGGCTGGCACGAAAATGGTCCACACCACCTGGTGGGACAACTCCGCGCGCAATCCCGCCAACCCGGATCCGACCCGGGAGGTGCCCTGGGGCCAGCAGTCCTGGGACGAGATGCTGTTCGGTGCGGTCAGCTACCGCAGGGTGGCCGACGACGAGCAGCCGGCGGTGGCCGCCCGGAACTGAGCGGGGCGGTCCGGCCCGTTCAGCCCAGCAGATCGCGGTGCCTGGCGAGAGCCGCCAGGACCCGATCCACGTGGGCCGGCGTGTTGTAGACGTGGGGTGAGAAGCGCAGCCCGCCGGTGGCGGCCGCGATCACCCCGGCGTCCTCCAGGATCAGCTCCGGCAGCCGCCGCCGCGCCCCGTCGCCGGCCCGCAGGATGACCACGCTGCTGCGGAAGTCCGGATGGCCGTTCGACACCAGCGGCAGCCCCAGATCTTCGACCCCTTCGCGCAGCCGCTCCGCCACCGCCGAGGACGCCCGCTCCACGGCCGCCGGCGTCAGCGCGTCGTGCCACGCCACGGTCTCGGCCAGCGCCGCGATGGCGGCATCGTCCCGCTGGCCGAGGGCCTCGTAGCGCCGGGCGCCAGTGACCTCGGGCGTGACGTCTCCGCCCCAGGGAATGCTCACCACCGTCGCGGCCACCTCGTCCTGCCGGTCCGCTCTGACGTACAGCATCCCGGTCTCCCGGGGCCCCAGGTACCACTTGTGGGCGCTGCCGCTGAAGCTGTCGCAGCCCATGGCGCGCAGGTCCGCCGCCCGGGCGCCCCAGGTCTGAGCGCCGTCGACGTGAATGAACAACGACGGCGCGCGCGCCCGCAGCGCCGCGCAGATTTCCGCCGCCGGCATCCGGAAGCCGGTGACGTTGGAAACGTGGGTGAAGGAGACCACCCGGGTGCCGGGGGTCAACGCGGCGGTGACCGCGTCGACCACCTCGTCGATGCTGGCAGCGTGCGCCGGCACCGGGAACTCACGGACGGTGAACCCATCGCGCCGGGCCCGCACCCGCCAGGCCAGATGGTTCGACGGATGATTCTGGTCCCACAGCAGCACCTCGTCGCCGGCGGCCAGCTCGAGCCCCTGAACGACGATGCCGTTGGCCTCCGAAGTGTTGCGGACGATGGCGACCTCGTCCGCGTCGACACCGAGCTGGCGGGCGATGCCGGCGCGCGCCGTTTCCTTGAAGCCCTCGACCCGGCGGCGGTTGCCGGCGCTCATGTCCCGGTCCAGCTCGGCGGCGAACCGGGCAACCGCAGCGCCGATGGCCGACGGCATGGGACAGAGGTTGGCGGCATTCATCGGCACACGGTCCGGCGCGAACCCGAAAGCCGAGTCGGGGGCCGGCCCGGCCAGCGCGGCCGCAACGCCCGGCCACGTACCCAGTGTCCCCACCATGCCGGCGGCCGAAACCCCCGACGCCAATCCGAGCCACGCCCTGCGTCCGATCATGCACCCGCCTCCCTGGTCGACGACGGCCATCATGGCCCGAGGCGTCGCCACGGTCCATGCGGCCGTCCGTTCTCAGTTCGGGCGCGACCGCTCCCGGGCATGGCGGGCATCGAGTTCCCGGCGCACTTCGGCATGGCGTTCCCGGGTGACCCCGTAACGCAGCGCCAGCACCATCCAGGCGACGTTGGCCAGCGGCACCACCAGCCCGGCCACCACGCCGAGGCGCAGCACCACGTCGCCGTCCAGCGGCGGCCCGCCCAACGCGCCGGCGCCGGCCGGGAAGCCGATCACCCCGTCCAGCAGCGCGCCGGCGGCGAGCAGACCGAAGCCCGAGGTGGCCTTGGACGCGAAGCCGACGGAGGAGCTGAACAGCCCCTCCTGACGCCGGCCGGTGGCCAGCTCCTGGACGTCCAGCGTATCGGCGATCATCGACACGAACATGGTCAGGGCGACCATGGCCAGGTACACCGACAGCACGGCGTCGATGATCAAGAGCACCAGCAGCAGCGTGGAACCGTTGGGGGGCAGCACGTCGATCAGCCGCAGGCCGATCAGCGCCATGCCCTGCACCGTCAGCACCACCGAGCAGCCCACCAGCAGGTGCTTCTTGTCGAAGCGGCTCTGCAGCGGAACGATGGTGGCGAAGGCCAGCAGCGCGCCGCAGAAGGACAGGCTGAGCCAGCGCAGGCTGCTGGTGTCGAGCCCCCAGAAGTAGGTGCGGACGTAGATCTCCAGCGCCTGCACCGTGCCGATCACCAGCGCCGAGCAGAGCACGGCGCCCAGCAGGATCACGAAGTCGCGGTTGCCCAGGGCGAGCTTCACGTCGGCGACCAGCCGCGCCGGCCGGAACCGCTCCACCGCCCCGGTGGGCTGCATGAGATAGGGAATCTGGTCCCGGGTGAAGTGGGCGGTGGCCAGGGCCGTGCCGCTGACGCACAGCGCCAGCACCCAGGCGAAGGTCTGGTAGGCGGCAGGATTGAGCTGGCCCAGGGGATATTCGGCGCTGCCGGGGAACACCCAGGTGTACACCGACACCGAGAACACGATGCCGCCGAGCCAGGCCATCAGAAAGCGGTAGCTGACGATGGCGCTGCGCTCCCGGTAGTCGTCCGAATACTCGGCGAACATGGCATTCCAGGGAATCGCGAAGAACGTCATGGCCACCCGGGTGGCGACGATGAACACCAGCAGCCAGGCGAGCAGCAGCGCGTCCCGGGACTCCCCGGCGGCCAGCTCCGGCGGCGCGAACAGGAAGTAGACGCACACGCCCAGCGGCAGCGCCGCCGCGTACATGAAGGGGTGGCGCCGGCCCCAGCGGGAGCGGAAGTTGTCCGACAGGGACCCCACCAGCGGGTCGGTGACGGCGTCCACCACCAGGGCGAAAGCCAGCGCCAGGGACACGTAGAACGCCGGCAGGCCGAGCACCTGGTTGTAGTACAGCAGCAGGAACGTGCGGACCGCGAAGTCCTTGAACACGTCCGGCAGGCCGCCCATGCCCTGGGCGACCCGGGCCCGCGTGGGTACGGGCCCTTCCCGATCGAGGGCACGGCGGAACGCGGGGATGGCATCAGCCTCCGGTTCGAATCCGGGTGGACCGCCCGCCGGCCTGTCCACGGTCAGGCGTCCTGACGCGCGCGCTTGAAGTCCGGCGGCCGCTTCTCCATGAAGGCGGCGATGGCTTCCTTGTGCTCGGCCGAGGCGTAGCAGGTGGCCAGCGCCTCCATCTCACGCTTCTGGACCAGATCCGTGTCGCCCTCGCTGAAGTTCTCGGTCACCAGCGTCTTGACCATCTTCAGCGCCGCCTGGGGGTTCTCTCCCATCTGCCGCGCCATGTCGGTGGCGGCCTCGAGCAGCGCGTCCGGCGCCACCACCTCGTCCACCAGCCCGATGCGCGCCGCTTCCTCGGCGGAGATCGTGCAGCCCGTCAGCATCAGCCGATTGGCCTGGCCGAAGCCGCAGCGCAGCCCCAGGTAGTGGGAGCTGGCCAGCTCCGGGACCAGCCCCATCTTGATGAACCGGGCGCTCAGCTTGGCGCCGCTGCCTGCGATCAGGTAGTCCATCGCCAGCACCTGGGTCAGTCCGACGCCGATGGCCGCGCCGTTGATGGCCGCCACCATGGGCTTGGACTCCCGGACCAGCTTGACCCAGTCCCGGCGCCGGCCGCTGCCGCCGCCCACGTCGCCGCCTTCGGCCTGGGTCTTGAACACGTCCTCGATGTCGGCCCCGGCACAGAAACCCCGGCCCGTGCCCGTCACCACCATGGCGATCACGTCGTCGTCGGCGTTGGCCTTCTCGATGGCGTCGGTCAGCTCCGCGGCCATCCGGTAGGTCCAGGCGTTGAGCTTCTCCGGACGGTTGAGGGTCAGCCTCAGAATGCCGTCGCTCTGCTCGGCGAGGATGGTTTCGTAGCTCATGCGTCGTATCTCCCCTGACGTTGGAAAACTATCACGATTCGTCGGCGCCCCGGCGCCGTACGGGCTGGATGCCGGCGACGCTGATCAGCGACTCCACGCAGTCGCGGATGGAGTCGTCGAGCGGCCGGAACTCGATGCCTGAGACGGCACGGATCCGGTCGTTGCGTATTTCGGTGCCCGCCCAGATGGCCCGCATCTCCGCCTCCCTGGCCTGCAGGCGCTCGGGATGACGATCGGTGGGCGCGGTCACCGCGAAGTCGAGCTCCGGCAGCAGCCGGGCGATGCTGGCGCACACGTCCTCGACGTCGCGCCGCTCGGTGGAACAGGCGATGTAGCGCTCGCCGTTGGCGACCGCGAGGCTCTCCAGCAGCGCCACGTGGCAGGCGGCGTCGTCGCGCACGTCCACGGTCATCCACGGCCGGTAGGCCTGGGTCTGGTCGTAGCGGCCGAGCAGCATGCCCTCGATGATGTGCTGCCACGGCCCGCGATCCTTCTGATGGGCGGACAGGATCGGGCCGACGTTGTCGCCCGGGCACACGGTGATCGCGTCCCACCGCCCGGAGCGCGCCGCCGCCTCGGCGAAGGCCCGCTCGGCGATCACCTTGCCGATGGAGTAGCCCTGGCCCTTGGCCGCCGTGCGCTTCGGATTCTGCTCGTCGGGAAACCGGTCCTCGTGGAACACCGGGCGCCGCACGTACTCCTGCAGATCCACCTCGGACATCACCGCGGCGATGCTGGAGGTGAGCACCACGCGGCCCACGGTGCCGGCGGCCTCGACGCTGGCGATGACGTGGTCGCACACCCGCCGCACGTAGTCGGCGTCGTCGTAGTCGCTGACGTGGGACACGTGGCACACGCCGTGACAGCCGGGGAACACCTCGTCGAAGCAGCCGTCCCGGTCGAGGTCCGCGCCGTGCAGGGTCAGCCGGCCAGACGCGTGACCACCGAGGGCCTTGAGGAAGCCGACGCGATCGTCGTCGCCGGGGTCGCGCACGCAGGCGCGCACCCGGTAGCCCTTGTCGAGCAGCAGCTTCACCACCCAGCCGCCGATGAAGCCGGCGGCGCCGGTGACGGCCACGGTGCCGCCCTTGGGAATCGGTGCCATCGATGTCCTCCCGTCGATTCTGTCCTGCGATGCTACATCGGCCCCGCCGGCCCTGGTTACAGGCGGGCTTCGTCCGGCGCCTGGGACGCCGGCCAGTCGACGTTGCAGGAACGCGCGATTTCGTCGATCCGCGATTCCCAGAAGTCCCGGCCGAAGGCCTGGTAGGTCTGGAACGGGTTGCAGTATTCGCGCATGCGGAACGCCCGGCCGTCCCGGGAGGTGATCTTCGAGAAGTAACGCTGCCGGTAGCGCCCGCCGTGTATGGTGGGCCCGCCGCCGACGGACTCGATGATCACCGTCTCCGCCTCGTCGGTCGGGTAGGCGGCGATCAGCCGCGTCGAGAACTCGGGCACGACTTCGAGCAGCAGCTCCATGAACCGGGACACGGCCTCACGGCCGATCATGC
Organism: Gammaproteobacteria bacterium UBA7803; assembly: GCA_002480525.1. Taxonomy (GTDB): domain Bacteria; phylum Pseudomonadota; class Gammaproteobacteria; order Pseudomonadales; family Azotimanducaceae; genus UBA7803. The sequence continues at coordinate 23,624 of DLCH01000046.1, forward strand.
AGATCGGCGTGTGGAAGGTCGGCCCTTCCCAGATCGCGTCCTCGTGCAGCGCCTCCAGCCAGATCTCGCGCTGCTCCGCCAGCGTGGTGCGCACGCCGCCGAATGCTGCCTCTAGCCCGCGGCGTTCGCCGCCCGGACCGCCCCCCGACTTTGCCATGTCCCTCTCCCCCGGGTTATAACGTGTTTTACGTTAACGCATCCGAGGGGGGAGCGCGAGCATGACCGAACCGACTTTCATTCCGCTGCTGAATTCCATCGCCGTCAACGAACGCAAGGGTGAGGCGCTGCTGTCCGCCTGGGCGGACGCCACCCGGGACACGGAGCTCGAGGGCGTGCTGCGCTTCGTCGCCATCCGCGAGGGTGAGCACGCCGCGGCGTTCACCAAGCGGCTCTGCGAGCTCGGCCACGCCGTCTGCGAAGAGACCGCCTATCAGGTGTTCGACGACTTCGAGGGGCTGTGCGCCTTCCTCGCCTCGGACGCCAGCGATGCCGACAAGGTGGCCCGTTTCGGCGGCGGCGACGACGACGGCCGGGACCCGTTCCGGGGCTTCCTCAACGACGTCACCATCGATCCCGACACCGGCGCCCTGCTCGGCCGCTACATCTGCGAGGAGCGTGACAGCGGGCGGCGCCTGAAGGCCCAGTACCAGCGCATCTGCGCCGCAGCGTCGGGCACCGCCGATGACGACATCGCCGCACTGACCGCCAAGATCGACGCGCTGGCGGCCCAGATCGCCGAGCTGAAAGCCCTGCGCAGCGTCGCCTGACGCCGTGCTGCTCCACGACATTCTGGTTCACAACCGGCGCCGACGGGGCGACGCGACGGCCCTGGTCACCCAGGACGGACGTCGCCTGACCTTCGCCGGTCTGCACGACCGCAGCATGCAGCTCGCCCACGCGCTCGGCGCCCGGGGCAGCGCCGGCGAGCACGTCGCGATCCTGGCGGACAACCAGCCGGAGTACGTCGAGGCTTACTACGGCGTGCCGGCCGCCGGACGGCGGCTGGTGTTCCTGAACTACCGTCTCGCGGTGCCGGAGCTGGTGCGCATCGTCGACGACGCCGAGGCGACCGTGCTGCTGCACACCGAGGGGCTCGCCGACGCCTCCGCCGCCATCGCCGAACAGTGCGCCAGCGTCGGCCGGACCCTGTGTCTCGGCGACGAGTACGAGGCCTTCATCGACGGCCAGCCGACCTCGGTGCCCGACTGCGGCGTGGCCGACACCGACCCGGCCTGGCTGATCTACACATCCGGCACCACCGGCATGCCCAAGGGCGCGATGATCAGCCACCGCAACCTGTTCGCCTCCATGTTCAACGCCCAGGTGAGCATGCCGGCGGAGCCGCCGCCGGAGCCGTGCTTCCTGTTTCCCTTTCCGCTGTGCCACATCGCCGGCTTCGCCGTGCTCGGCCAGCACGTGGGCGGCAATCCGGTGGCGCTGATGACGGCCTACACGCCGGAGGAATGGATGCGCATGGTCGACGAGCTGGCCGTCACCGGCACGGCGCTGGCCCCGACCATGATCAACATGCTGCTCAATCACCCGGACATCGACCGCTACCGCCTCGACTCGCTGCACGCCATCGGCTACGGCGCCTCGTCGATTCCCGCCGCCGTGCTGCGCCGGGCCATGGACCGCTTCGGGCCGATCTTCACCCAGGGCTTCGGCATGACGGAGCTGTCGGGCAACGTGATCTTCATGTCCAAGGCCGACCACGTCCGCGCCGCGGGCGCGGACCCCGGGCTGCTGCGGGCCGCCGGCAGGGTCGGCGCCCTGGCCGACGTGCGCATCGTCGACGAGGACGGCCGGGACTGCGCGGTGGACGAGCCCGGCGAGATCGTGGTGCGCGGCGACCAGGTGCTGTCCGGCTACTGGAAGCGGCCCGAGGCCAACGCCGAGGCCTTCCGCGACGGCTGGTTCCACACCGGCGACATGGCGCGCATGGACGCCGAGGGATTCGTCTACATCGTCGACCGCAAGAAGGACATGATCGTCAGCGGCGCCGAGAACGTGTACCCGCGGGAGGTGGAGGAAACCCTCTACCGCCACCCGGCGGTGGCCGAGGCGGCCGTGTTCGGGCTGCCCGACGAGCACTGGGGCGAGCGCGTGGCGGCGGCGGTGGTGCTGCGGCCCGGCGAGCACGCCGACGAGGCCGTCCTCGACGCCCTGTGCCGGGAGCAGCTCGCCGGCTACAAACGGCCGCGGGCCTGGTTCTTCGTCGACGAGATTCCCAAGAACGTCTCGGGCAAGGTGCTCAAGCGCGTGCTGCGCGACCAGCACGGCGGGTGACCTGCCGGCGCCTGCGCGGCGCCGGACGTCTTCAGTAGTAGCGGGTCACCCGCACCCAGGCGTTGTCGTTGCGGTCGAGCTGACCGAAGAAGGTCGCGGGACTGTCACCGGCGAACAGGTTCGCCCCCGCCGTCACCGTCCACGCATCCGACAGCCGGTAGCTCGCCTGGGGCCGGTAGTGCACGTCGTCGTCGCTCGGCGAGTAGAAGGTGAACAGGGACAGGGTGAGGGTCTCCCGGTTCAGCCGCCCGGTGATCCGCGCGGTCAGCAGGCTGCGCAGCTCGTCCGGCACCAGCGCCGGATCGACGGCGGCCGCCTCGGCCCGGTCCTGGGCGTCGGTCCACTCGGCGTAGTACTGCACCCCGACCTGCCAGTTGCGGATCAGCTCCCGCTCGTAGCCGAACAGCAGCCGGGCCTGGGAGTTGGGCACCCGGGGGTCGTCGCCGCCGCGATCTTCCCGGGAGTCGTACCAGGCCAGCTCGGCGTTGAACACGCCGCTGCCCGCCGGGCGCCGCACGCTGGCGCCGTAGACGGACAGTTTCGGATGATAGAGCGTGCCGTCGTCGCGCACGCCGGCCGGCTGCTTGTAGTAGCCGCGGTAGCCGTACAGCGCGTACTCGGTGGCCTCCCGGCGGGTGAACAGGCGCAGCGCGATCTCGCCGTGGGCGAGATCCCCGTCGGGCTCGTCCGCGGACAGGTCGGGCTCGGGCGCGCCGATGACGCCGGCGCCGGGCAGGTAGAAGGAGAACCGCTCGCCGGTCAGATAGCTGTCGGGCTCGAACACCGGCGTCCACACCAGGTCGGTGTTGACGGCGTCGCCGTAGTGGGTGAGCCGGATCGAGGCGGACGGCGCTTTCAGGTACTCGTCGTCGCGGCCCGCGAAGAACGACTGAAAGTCCTTCGGAAACAGGTCGTTCAGGAACACAAGATCGCCCGTGCCCCAGGTCAGCACCTGCTGGCCGGCGGTCACGTCGACGCGCTCTCCCAGGGAGAAGCTCGCGGTCAGCTCGCGCAGTTCGGCGTCGAACGCCTCGGTCACGGCGTCGTTCCAGACATCGCCTTTGAACGCCAGGGTCACGGCATCACCCACCCACTCGGTCTCGGCCCGGGCGCGCAGTTCGGCCAGGGTGGCGCGATGGGGCTCGGTGCCGTCCGTGCGCACGCCGAGGCCGCCCTCGACGAAGCCCGTCCACACCAGCCGCCCGGCCGCGGGCTCGTCCCAGTCGTCGCCCCAGTCGTCCCAGCCGTCCTCCGGCGGGGACTCGGCGGCCGGCAGGGTGGACGACCAGCACAGCAGCACGACCATCAGCCCGATCCGTCTCACCGGTCGCGCTCCAGCCATTCCCGCGGCGGCGTGCGCATGGAGCGCTCGGCGAACACGTCGGCCGGCACGCCGATGTCGTACTCGATGAAGCGGAAGCGCATCTCGGTGGTGCCGCCGCCGGCCAGATCGGAGACCAGGGTCCGGGTGACCGTGGGATAGCCCTGGAACTCCGCCACGTCGAGGGACTCCACCCGCCGGTACACCTCGCCGTCGTCGTTGCTGTACTCGATCTTCATGGGCAGGAAGGTCTCCCGGTCGATCCAGGTGCGGTAGCTGGCGAACTCGACGCTGTCGGCATCGATGGGCCGGTGCTCCAGCAGGTAATGCTCGCCGGTGGTCTCCACCAGGGTGTGCGTGTCCTCGGTCGGCAGCCGGCCCGAGACGTCCTCGTAGTAGTAGTGAGAGCCGACGAAGCTGGTGCGCTTGTCGCCGGCGGAGATCCGCTTCACCAGATCCAGCCCCGGCAGGTACAGCCAGCGGTCGTCGTCGCGGTCGACGTGCTTCTCCACCAGATAGACCGTACCGCGCACGTCGGACGGGCGGGAGAAGAACACCAGGAACTGCTGGTCGCCGCCCGGTTCCGGGTTGCGCCGCAGGATGGTGAACTGGCGCATCTGCTCGCGGCCCTGGCCGTCGGTGATGAGCATGCGCGCCTCGGTGCGGCCGTCGTCGCCGGCATAATAGGCCGCCAGGTTGGCCCGCTCGACGATGGCGTCGGCGTCCTCCAGCGGCGCCGCCGCCGTCGCGCTCGCCGCGCCGAGCACCAGCCCTGCGATGGCGGTCAGTCGTCCGATCATGATCATCCTCCTCAGTCCGTGACGGGCGCGCCGCTCGCGGCACCCGTCTCTCTGAACAACAGCCGCTGCAGCAGCGACATCACCGCCGGCAGCAGGAACAGGGTCACCGCCGCCGAGATCGCCATGATCGAGGCCATGAAGGCCCCCACCGTGATGTAGGGCACCAGCGGCGCGAAGAACAGCGGCGTGAAGCCGAGCGCGATCACCACGGCGTTGCGGTAGATGGCCCGGGCCGGCTCCTCGAAGATGCCGGCCGCGGCGCCGGCGAAGGCGCCCGCCTCCGCCGCCAGGGTGCGGAAGCGCTGCACGAAGTGGATGGCGAAGTCGACGGACAGCCCGAGCGTGAGCGCCGACAGCACCGCGATGGGCATGTCGTAGGCCTTGCCGATCCAGCCGATCAGGCCGTAGACGAAGCTGATGGTGAGCGACAGCGGCAGCATGGCGATCAGGCCGAACAGCACCGAGCGGAACAGCACCACCATCATCACGAACACGATGGCGAACGCGGACAGCAGGCTCAGCAGCATGCCCTCCACCATGGCCTGCTGCCAGACCACGTTGATGTAGGTCTTGCCGGCCCAGTCGACGCTGACCCCGGCGGGTGGCGAGTTGTCGGCCAACCAGGCGTCCACCGCCGCCATCACCTTCGTCATGTCCTGATTGTCACCGGAGGTGAGCTGCAGCCAGATCGCGGCGGCGCCGTAGTCCGGCGTCACCATGTGCCACAGATCCTGGGGCCGGTGGGAGGACTGGTACTGCAGCAGGGTCTGCGCCACCGCCGGCACGCTGTCGGGAATGCGGTAGTCCGCGGCGTCGCCGCCGCGCAGTTCCCGGTTCACCACCTTGGTGACGTCGGGCAGCGCATTGGTCTTGCCCACCAGGCCGGACGCCATCAGCGCCTCCTGCAGCGACTCGATGTAAGCCAGCGCGTCCGGACGCAGGAAATAGCGCCGCGCCTGCTGCAGCGACTCGGCGTCGCCCAGCAATGCCTCGAGGCGGTCGAGGTCCGCGTCGCGCGCCTCGAACAGCGCGTCGTCGAGGTCGGCGATCAGCCGGTCCAGCGCCGGCGGGTCGGCCTCGAGATGGCCGCGGAGACGTCCGGCGAGGGCCTGGTCGTCCAGCGCGTCGAGGCTCGCGGCCGCGTTCCGGCGGAAGGTGTCCAGGCGCTCGTCGGGCAGCGCGTGCTCCAGCACCAGGAAGGCGTCGTAGGTACCGGCGAAGTGCTCGTTCAGGACCTCGTCGGCCACCCGGATGCGGTGGCTCTCCTTGAACCAGCGCACCGGGTTGTCGTTGATCTCGATGCGGCCGATGCCGACGGCGCTGACCACCAGCACCGCCGCGGCCAGCGCGACAATGGGCCAGGGCCGGCCGAAGGCGATGCGCCCGCAGGCGCGCAGCAGGCGCGCGATGGCGTTGTCGCCCTCGCCGCTCACCGCCAGCACGTGCAGCCGCGCCAGCCGGTCCGGCTTCATGCGTACGATGTAGGCCGGCACCAGGGTGATGGTGACGATGAACGCCAGCAGAATGCCGAAGGCGACGAAGGCGCCGAACACCTGCACCGGCGGAATCGGCGTGATGATCAGTGACGCGAAGCCCACCGCCGAGGTGATGGAGGTGAACAGCATCGGTTTGAACAGCTCGTCGATGACCGTGCCCACCACCTCCCGGGGATCGCTGCCCTCGTGATAGCGGTCGGCGAATTCGCTCATGATGTGCACCGAGTCCACCACGGCGATGGGCATCAGGAAGATCGGAATCATCGAGCTCATGATGTGCACGGTGAAGCCGAGCCCGATCAGCAGCCCCATGGTGGCGATCACCGTGGCCATGGCCACCATCATCGGCGCCACCACCAGGGAGGCGCTGCGGAAGAAGTACCACATGAGCAGAAACAGCATCACGCCGGCCAGCGGCGCCGAGATGCCCATCTGCACGAACATCTCGAAGCCGAAGGTGTCCTCGGCGACGGGCAGGCCGGTGATGTAGTAGTCGTCCGGGGAATCGAGCCCGTCCACGACCGCCTGAATCTGCTGCGATACGTCGTAGGAGAGATCCTTGCTCTCGATGGGCACGTAGATCGCGGCGGCCTTGCCGTCGCCAGAGACCAGCGTGTTCTCGAGCAGCGGCAGGCGGTCCACGGCGTCCCGTATCGCCAGCGCGCCCGTAGCGTCCCCGGGCGCCTGCTGCATCATCCACTCGAAGCGGATGGTGCCCGGGCCGGCCTGGGTGATGTTGTCCGCGGTGGACAGGGACATCAGATCGCGATCGATGACCCCGTCCATGGCGAGGATGGCGTCCGTCAGCTCGACGAGCGCCGAGAGTGACTCGGGATTGAACACCCCGTCCGGATGGTCCTCGTTCACGGCGCCCACCACGATGGCGTCGTGCAGGGTGAACCGCTGCTCCACCAGGTTGTGGAACACCCGGTCCGGCTGATCCGCCGGCAGCATGTTCTCAGGGTCGGTGTCGACGTGAATCCGCGGAATCAGCGCGCCGAGCGCCAGGGTCAGCACGAGTACCATCAGGTACACCGTGCGTGGCCGTTCCGTCGATAGCCTGGTGAGCTGGTGCTTCATGTCGCCGTCCCGTCGCCGATGCCCCACGTCCGGCGTGCCCATCACGCCCGACCAGATCTTATATTAGTACCAGCTAATTTAGTATCGACTAATCCGAGGAACTACGTATTCACAGCCCGCCGCCCAGGCGTGCCGCCACAGACAAGCTGATAAGCTTGACCGGTCACCGATACGCCGGAGGAAGCCAGCGCATGCGTCACCCCACGGGATTGCCAGCCACGACGGCCCTGCTCGCCGTTCTGACACTCACCGCGGCCCTGAGCCATTCGCGCCCCGCCGCGGCCGAGGCCGACGCGCCCGCGCTGGTGCCGCTGCACACCCAGGTGACGCAGCCCGACAAGCCGTTTCCCCGGTTCCAGGTGGATGCGGCCTGGCCCCGGATGCCGGCGGATCTCATGCTCGGCCAGGTCTCCGGCGTTGCCGTGGACGCGGACGACACCATCTGGGCCGTGCACCGCCCCCACACCCTCGACCCGACCGAAGTGGGCGTGACCCTGGAGCCGCCCATCGCCGACTGCTGCCGGCCTGCGCCCACGGTGGTGCGGTTCGCCCGGGACGGCCGCTATCTCGGGGGCTGGGGCACACCGGATACGGGCCCGGTGATCGACGGCGTGAATCAGTGGCCGAACAGCGTTCACGGCATCTTCGTCGACCCGGCCGGCACGGTCTGGATCGGCGGCAACGGCGACGGGGACCACGCGGTTCTCAATTTCACCGCCGACGGCGAGTTCATCCGCGCCATCGGCCGGCGCGAGCAGCACGGCGGCAACACCGACGAGACCACGCTGGGGCGGCCCGCCGACATTCATCACCACGGCGCGCAGACGCTGATCGCGGACGGTTACACCAACCGCCGGGTGATCCGCTTCAGCGGCGACGACCAAGCCTTCGCCGGCTACTGGGGCGCCTACGGCGAGCCACCGCAAGCCATCGACCCCGAGCAGGACACCACCCGCTACGATCCGGCCTCGCGGCGTTTCGCCGACATCGTCCACTGCGTAGTGCGCACCGACGACGGCCACGTCTACGTCTGCGACCGGCGCAACAACCGGGCGCAGCTCTTCCGGCAGGCGGAGGACGGCGGGCTCGAGTTCGTGCGCGACATCGTCGTCTCGCCGGACGGCGGCGCGACGGGCACGGTGACTGACATCGCCCTGTCGCCGGACGGCCGCTTCCTCTACGTGGCGGAGATGGTGAACAGCCGCATCTGGATCTACGATCGCGCCAGCCACGAGCCCATCGCGGCGATCGGGCGCATCGGCCGGCAGGCCGGCCAGTTCACCTGGCTGCACAGCATCGACGTGGATTCGGAGGGCAACCTCTACGCCACCGAGGTGGCGACCGGGCGGCGCATCCAGAAGCTGGTGCTGACCGGCATCCGCTGAGCCGCAGCGGGCACCGGGCAAAGACCATGGCCGACGCCGTTTCGTCCAGTCCGGCCGGGCCCGCCGGCCGGGCTCCCCGTCAGGCTGCGTCCCGGGCCGGCGCCGACTCCCCGGCGCCCTCGAAGGGCGCCCAGCGCAGATCGCCCGCGTAACGCGCGACGATCCCGCCGGCATCGTCCATCGACAGCAGGTGCAGCCAGCCGTTGTCGAACAGCGCCCGTACCGCGGGGTGACGCGCCAGAATGTCGTTCATGGCCTGAGTCGGCGCCTCGATGCACACCGTCAGACGCAGCGGCTCGTGCACCAGAGACCGGCCATCGTGCACCGACTGCCAGGGTAGCCCGGCCCGCAGCACCCCGCCGTTGCCCTCGACCACGCCGACACCGCCCACCACGTTGTGCAGCAGCTTGTTGCCGGCGCCGAAGGCCGACGGCGCCACCGCCGAGCCGTAGTACTGCAGGCTGATCCAGCTCGCGACCACCACCGGCGCGGTCATGATCAGCTCCAGCACCGGATAGCCGCGGGCCTCGTCCGCGCGCCAGTCGTAGTCGTGGAGGAACGCCCGGCCGGCCAGATTGCGGCCGCGGGTGCGGGACCGGGGCGCGGCGACGAAGGCGCTGCAGCCGGCCAGGCCCCACTCCGGCCGTACCTGGGCCCAGTCCCGGCCCCGCCACTCGAGGTCCCGGGCGCGTTCGGCGCGGGGCAGCCGGGCGGCCCGCTCCTCCCGTGCGGCCCGGCCGGCCGCCGCCAGCCAGGCGCGGGTCCGGGCCAGGTCCGCCTGGTGCGCGGCCGTGTCGGCGTCGCCGTCGAACACGGTGACCGAGTCCGCGGTGGTGTCGTGCAGTGCCGC
>DLCH01000046.1:33221-72406 GCA_002480525.1 Gammaproteobacteria bacterium UBA7803
GCCGGGTCGTTCAGCAGCCGGGCCGCCAGGCGCGCGTTGACCTCGCCGCTGTGTCCCCCGCAGGCGCCGCAGTGCAGCGCGCTGGCGTGGGGATTGTTGACCACGCCGGCGCCGTGGCCGACCAGCAGCTCCAGCCGGGCGAAACCGCTGGTCAGGGACATGGCGCGCAGCACGGCCTCGGCCATCTCGATCCGCTCGTCGAGCGCCACGGACGGGTCGAACTCGGGCGCGGGCTCCGCCGGGCGGCCGGCCCGTCCGAGGCGCAGTCCGTCCCGCAGCAGCTTGCCGGCATAAACCGGCCCCATGGCCTCGACGAAGGCAAACGACGAGACCGCCGCGAGCTTGAAGCGGCCCCAGGCGCGGCGCGCCCGGGCGCCGAACCGGGCGCGCCGGTCCGCGTCCCGGTCCGACTCGCCGCCGGACCGGGAGGTCCGGGCCGGCGTCAGCAGCACCGGCAGCCGGTGCTCGGTGACGTCGGAGGCGAAGCCGCGATGGGCCGCGGCCAGACCGAAGAAGCCGGCGAATCCGGAGGTCGTGACTTCCGAGTCCTCGCACTCCAGCGCGCGCCGGAACACCTCGGACCGGACGTCGATGCAGAACACCGCATGCAGCAGCGGACGCTCCGGGCCTGCCGCGACAGGCGTTGCCCCAGGCGCCGCCAGCGCGCTGGCCAGCCGGCGCTGGGCGGCCCGCTCCGCCGCGTCCTGAAGCACCGCGTCGACGGCGTCGGCGGCGCTGGTCCGCACCGGCAGCGCATGGGCCGCGGCGATGCCCCGCCAGGCGTCGGCGATGCGATCCTCGAAACGCTCGAACAGGGCGACCTCCCAGGCCATGCGGATGGCCAGCAGATCGCCCACGGTCTGGTCGGCGCCATTGGCCAGCTCGGCCTCCCAGAGCCGCTGACGGGCGAGCTGCGACCAGCCGCCGAGGCCGAGCAGAAGCTGGTGGAAGTAGCTCTCCAGGGCGGACGCGGTCAGCCCGAGGCGCGCGGCGAACCGGGCGATGGCGTCCATGGGATCGTCCGGCAGGGCGGCGACGAAACGCGCAAACCCGGAGAGCCCGAGGATTTCCGGCGTCAGGTCGTGAATCGCCTGAGCCCGGTAGGCCGCCCACGCCCGCTGACCCCGGGGCGCTGCCCACAGCGCCTGGCCGGCGTCGAAGTAGCCTGCGGCCCAGGCGCCGATGCGATCCGTGGTCACCGCCGGCCAGTCGGTGCCGTCCGCGCCGGCGGCCAGCTCCGCCACCGTCGCCAGCGCCGCCGGCGGATCCGCCGGCGATCCGGCCGCCCGCTTCAGGGCCGCCAGGTCGGAGAGGTCGTGGCGCTCCGGCGCAGCGTCGAGCGCGCTGCGCAGGTCGTCGTCGCTGATCACGCCCTGGTCGATGGCGTCGAGATACTCGCGCCGCGGTCGGGTCAGCCGGAACCCGCCGACCCGCTGCAGCCGCGCCGACGCCCGCGCCAGCGGTTCCCCGGTCTGACCGAGAAACGGGTTGACCGCCACGGTGGCCGCCAGCGGCCACGCTGGAGGGATCTGCCGGGCCGCGGCATCGACGGCGCGAGCCAGCGCGTCGAGGTCGACGGATGCCGGCCGACCGTCGGCCTGCGGGTGACGGACGTCCTGGGTGAATGCATTCATGTGCCGAGCTCCCGGTGGGAATGAACATGGGGTTGGCCGGACCGGACGGTCCAGCCGCCGAGCAGGCGGTCCAGCAGGGCGTTCACGTACAGCCCGTTGGACAGGTGAACGCGCAGGCCGGCCGCCGCTGGGTGATCCGACCAGAGCGGAAAGGTCGCCTGGGCGATGGCCACCAGTCCGAAGCTGAGCACCGCGACCACCAGCAGCGACCACTCCAGCGGTCCCGGCGACGGCGCCGCCGGCAGCGTGCCCGCGGTCACGTTCTCGGCCAGCGTCTGCAGCAGGAAGTAGCCGAGCGACGTGGCCACGGCGTACACCGCGGTGCGGATCGTCAGCGCGCGCGGCGCCCGGTCGGCCAGCCCCTGGGCGAGCAGGTAGGCGACGCCCAGCACCAGAATCGCGCCGAGGGCCAGCGACTGGGCCGACTTGCCGTCGACGCCGAGGACCGCGGCCACGCAGCCGTAGATGACCAGCGCCAGCAGGAATGCCCGGGCCACGGCGGCGCCGCCGGGCACGGCGATGGGTCCGGGCCGGCGGATCTGGGCGACCACGTCCACCGCGGTGCCCGCGGCCAGGAACGCGTGGGCCTTGTAGAGCGAATGGGCGACGATGTGCAGCAGCGCCAGCGGGAACAGGGCGAGGCCGCACTGCATGATCATGAATCCCATCTGGGAAATCGTGGACCAGGCGAGGGAGGTCTTGACCGCCGGCTGGGCGAGCATGGACACGCCGCCGGCCAGCGCGGTGAACCCGCCGAGCATCACCAGCCCGGCCAGCGCGCCGGGGGCCAGCAGCATGACGTCGGCGAAGCGGATCAGCAGGAAGCCGCCGGCGTTGATCACCCCGGCGTGCAGCAGCGCGGACACCGGTGTCGGCGTCTCCATCACCTCGGTCAGCCAGCCGTGGCTGGGGAACTGGGCCGACTTAAGGGCCGCCGCCACCGCCAGCAGCGCGGCGGACCAGAGCACGCCCGCCGGGGCCACGCCCTGCCCTGCCGCCTCCAGAATCGTGGCGATGTCCAGGCTGTCGTAGCCCACTGCCAGGGGCACCAGCGCGCCGACCAGGGCGATGTCGCCGGCCCGGGCGAACACGAACTTCTTGCGGGCCGCGCGGATCGCCTGGGGCCGCTCGGGGTAGAACAGCAGCAGCCGGTGCAGGCACAGGCTGGTGGCGATCCAGGCCGCCGCGAGCTGGATCAAATTGCCTGCCTGCACCAGCAGCAGCACCGCCGCCACCGTCGCGCCCATCCAGCCGACGAACCGGCGCTGGCCCGGCTCGCCGTCGAGATACACGGCGGCGTAGCGCACCACGATCCAGCCGACGAAGCACACCAGCAGCAGCATCGTGACGCTGACCACGTCCAGGCGCGCGGACAGGCCGATGCCGCCGAGGCCCAGCACCGGGCTGGTGCCGGGGCCCGCGGTCCAGAGCAGCCAGGCGGCGCCCAGGGCGGATGCGAACGCCGCCAGCGCGGCCCACTCCAGGCGGACCGCCGCGGCGCGGTCCGGCCCGCCGGGCCGCAGCAGGGAAGGCAGCGCCGCGGCGAGCAGCAGCGCTGGAGCGAGCAGTGGCAGCAGTGCCTGAACCATGGTGGTCTCCGGTCCTGTTCGGAACGGGCGCCACTCTAGGGACTGCTCACGATTAATAAAAATTCATTGTTTTTGATTTATCGTTCTGTTTTATTTAACGATAAGGTTTGATCGAGGCATGGCCGCAGTCACCATGGCGGATCTCAACTACAACCACCTGCGCTACTTCCACACCGTGGCCCACGAGGGCAACCTCACCCGGGCCGCCGAGCATCTCAACGTCTCCCAGTCCGCGGTGTCGACCCAGATCCGCCAGCTCGAGGAGCGGCTCGGCACCCCCCTGTTCGAGCGCCGGGGCCGCGCCCTGCATCTGACGGAAGCCGGACGCATCGCCCTCGACCATGCCGACGCCATCTTCGCCACCGGCCGGGAGCTGCTCGCCACCCTGCAGCAGAGCGGCCGTCAGCGCGTGCCGCTGCGCGTGGGCGCCCAGGCCACCCTGTCGCGCAACTTTCAGCTCGCGTTCCTGCGGCCGCTGCTCGGGCGGCAGGACGTCGAGGTGATCCTCCGCTCCGGCAGCGCCGCCGAGCTGTTCAGCGCCCTCACCGCCCTGCAGCTCGACCTGGTGCTCACCAACCAGCCGCCGGCGCTGGACGCCCTGACGCCGTTCGCCGTCCGGCGCCTGGACGAGCAGAGCGTCAGCCTGATCGGCACGCCCGAGCTGTGCCCGCCGGGGCAGACCCTGGCGGAACGGCTCGACCGGACGGGGCTGATCCTGCCCACCCTGGCCAGCGGCCTGCGGGTGGCCTTCGATGCCCTCGCCGGGCGGATGGGCATCACGCCGCAGCTCGTCGCCGAGGTGGACGACATGGCGATGATGCGGCTGCTCGCGCGGGAGGGGATCGGTCTGGCGGTGCTGCCGCCCATCGTCGTGCGCGACGAGCTGGAGAGCGGCGCGCTGGTGGAGATCGAGGCCCTGCCGGACCTGACGGAGACCTTCTACGGCGTGACCGTCGAACGGCGTTTTCCCAACCCGCTGCTGGCCGAGCTGCTCAACGCGGCATGAGCCCGTGCCGGCCGGGAATCGGGCCACCGACCGGTCCGGGGCGTCAGGCGACGGCTTCCCGCCCTCCGACGGTCGCGGTCGGGGCCGCCGCGCGCTGCACCTGATTGCGGCCCCGGCACTTCGCCCGGTACAGCGCGTCGTCCGCCCGCTTGAGCAGCCCTTCGAGCCGCTCGCCGCCGGCGTCGAGCTCCGCGACGCCGACGCTCACCGTCGCCTCGACGGGCCGGGCGTCCACCAGCAGCGGGGTTTTCGCGAACCGTCGCGCCAGCCGTTCGGCGACGCTCTCCGCCTCGCTCACGCCGACCCGGGGCAGCAGCGCCACGAACTCCTCGCCGCCGAACCGCGCCATGGTGTCCTGCTCGCGCAGCTCGCGCCGCGCGGTGCGGACGAAGTGGCGCAGCACGCGGTCGCCGACGCTGTGTCCGTAGCCGTCGTTGATGCGCTTGAAGTGGTCGAGATCCACCGCCAGCACGGACACCGGCTGACGCGCCCGCACCGCCTCGGCGACCCGGCCCGCCGCGGCCTCGAAGAACGCCCGCCGGTTGAAGATGCCGGTGAGCGGATCGAGGGCGGCCTGGGCCCGCAGTTCCTGCTGCAGCCGCTCGGTGGTCAGGATGATGTAGCCGAGCGCGATGAGAATGGCCTGCACGATGCCGTTGTAGAACATCATCTGCTCCATGGGCCCACCGGTGAACAGATCGTTGCCCGACGGAAACAGCACGTTGACGGCGATGCGCATCACCATCGCCGCGGCGAACACCGAGAACACCAGCATCATGTAGCGCGACGTCATCGTCGCCATGCCGCCGTGGCGGTGAAACTCGGCGACCGCCAGCAGGCACAGCCCGGCATAGACGGTGCTGCCGAGGACGATGCGCGCGGGCAGAGACGGCGCCACCAGCGAGAAATAGGTCAGCCCACCGCCCATCAGCGCGATGACCGGAACCAGCCGCCACATGGTCGAGGGATCACGCCCGAAGAACGCCCGGGTGCCGGCCACGGACAGCCCGTAGCCCGAGGCGATGAGCATGTTCGCCAGCACGATGGAGAGCAGCGGATGCCACTGGCTCTGGGCGGACATGAGCAGTATGCCGATGGAGATCGTGACGTGGCCCATGGTCCACTGGGGCAGGCCCGGCTCCTCGTGATTGAGGCGCCAGGTCATGGCGAGGGCGATGCTGGTCAGCGACAGCACCGTCGCCAGCACGATGAGCAGTGTGGGTATGTCCATGTCGCCCCGGACCCGGCAATTCCTAAAAGACTAGCAAGCTAGCGGACGAATGGCGGACCGGGAATCTCGACCGTGTCACGCTTCCGCCGGGCCGCCCTCCTGCAGCACGTCCCAGCGGTCGACGATCTTCCCGTCGCGCACCACCAGCAGGTCGCCGAACTGCAGCATGACCCGCTCGCTCTGGGTGGGGCGCAGGAACGCGTAGTCCCCCACCGCCAGGTCCACCGACGTCGAGGTGGTGAAGGGCTCCTGGTTGGTGCTGTGGTAGAGCGGCTCCGGAATGCCCCGCGGCGACACGTAGCGGGCTTTCCAGTAGCCGCCGTAGATGAAATGCAGCCGACGCAGGTTCGGGTCCCACCAGGCCAGGGCGTCGGCGAACCAGGGGTCGCCGGGCACCCGCAGCGCATCGTAGCGCTTCAGCACCGGCGCGCCGATGAACACCGCCGGCTCGTGGGCCGCCAGATGGTGCGTGTCGAAGTCGGTCGGCTTGACGACGCCGGACCCGGCCGACAGATCGTTCATCGTGGCGTCGCCCCGGTAGATGCCGAGGGTGTGGCTGCCGGCCCCGTTCAGCGTGAGGCCGGCCGGGTCGATGCCGCGGGCGCGGATCCGCTCGACGAAGCCGCGGTAGCGGGCCAGCACGTCCTGCACCGCCGGATGCTCGAGGCTGGCGCCGAGCCCGGTGAGATGCGGCTCGTAGCCCATCAGCCCGGACAGGGTCAGGTGCGCCGGGTCGGCGGCGATGACGTCGAGCACGGGCTCGATGGCGGCGGGTCCGGGAAACCCGCCCCGGTGCAGCCCGACGTCGATCTCCAGGTTGACCCGCAGCCGGACGCCGAGGCCGCGCGCCAGCGCCTGGTACGCTTCGAGCCGGCTGCGCGTGTCGATCAGCCACTGCACGTTGCCCGCAGCCGCGGCGTTCTCCGCCGGGAGCGCCGCGAAGTAGCTGCGCGCCGCCGCCACCGGCATGGGTTTGCCGAGCAGCGCGTCGCTGTGCGGAAACGCCGCCGACACCGCGTTGAGGAAAGGCTGGTGAAAGACCATCAGCGCGTCCGTTCGCGCCCGCGCCATGACGTGGCGCAGCAGCGGCAGCGACGGCAGCGACTTGACCACCACCCGATAGGTGCGATCCGGTCCGACCGCGGCGGCCAGGCGATCGACGTTGGCGTTCATCCGGTCCAGGTCGAGGACCATCACCGGGCGCCCGGGGCCTTCGCGCTTGAGCAGATCGTTCAGGGCGGCGAAGTAGGCGTCGTGGGGGGCGCCGCGATCCTCCGGCTTCCACAGCCAGGCGGCCCCGCCGGCCGCCGCCAGGGCGCCGGCGCCGCCGAGCAGCAGGCCGCGCCGCTTCACGCGGTGCCCTCCGCCAGGAACAGACGCCGCAGATGATCGTTGAGAAACCGCCCCCGGGGATCGAGCTCGCGCCGCAGGGCGCAGAAATCGCCGAACCTCGGATACAGCGCGGCGAGCTCGCGGTACCCCAGCGAATGCACCTTGCCCCAGTGGGGCCGGCCGCCGTACTTCCAGAAGATCGGCTCGACGGCGTCGAACAGCGGCCGGTAATCGAAGGCCGCGCTGCGATGCACCGAGATGGCGGCCCGGTCGCCGCCCTCGTCCATGGACAGCCACAGGTCGTCGCCGCGCACGTAGCGGTACTCGAGCGGGAACACCACGTCGATCCGTTCCCGGGCGATGGTGTCGAGAATCTCGCGCAGACAGGCGGCGCCGGCCTCGCGGGGCACCGCGTACTCCATCTCGTTGAAGCGGTCGTTGCGCACGTTCGACAGGATCCGGTAGGACTCGTCGACCACCTCGGTGGGCTCGATCTGCTCCGCCAGGCCGTTGACGAGGGGGCGCCGCTCGCCCGGCGGCACCGCCAGCCAGGAGGCCATGGCCTGGGCGAAGGCGGCGGCCTCCTCCGGCGACTGGGGCGGGTTGTCGATCGGGTCGTCGGTCTCGTCGATGGCCAGCACCAGGGCGTAGTCGGAGTGGGTCAGCGGGAACATCTCGAAGTGCCGATGCCGCTCCGCAGACGCCTCGAACACCTCCAGCACCTCTTCCGTGCGCTGCGCCCAGTTGCGCGCGCGCAGCCGGTAGGCGGTCCGGTTCTGCAGCTCGATGCGGGTGAGAACGCCGAGCGCGCCGAGGCTGACGCAGGCCGCCGGGAACAGCTCGGCGTCCTCCGGCGTCAGGTCGAGCAGTTCGCCGGCCGCCGTCGCCAGCCGCAGCGAGCGCACGTTGCCCGACAGGGAATGCAGCGTCAGACCGGTGCCGTGGGTAGCGGTGGAGATCGCGCCCGCCAGCGTCTGTCGGTCGATGTCCGGCAGGATCAGCGGCCCCTGGCCCAGCGCCGCGAGCGCGGGGCCGATGTCGCCGAGGCGCGTGCCCGCGCCGAAGGTAGCGCGCAGGCCGTCGGGATCGTGCGCCAGCAGGCCGGACAGCTTGTCGAGGATCAGCAGGTGGCCGTCGGTGGGCACCAGGGGCGAGAACGAGTGTCCGGCACCGACGGCGCGCACCGGCCCCGCATTGGCCTTCAGCCAGGCGACCAGCTCGTCCTCGGTCGCCGGCGCCACCCGTCCGGCGGGGTGCGCCACCAGCCCGCCGGACCAGTTGCGCCAGGGCAGCGTCCCATCTTGTGCTGCCAGGGCGCGCGGCGCCCCGGCGTACAGACCCGCCAGGGCCGCGCCCGCCAGCCAGCGTCGTCGCGTGATCATGATTCCCCCGCCATGAACCGGATCAGCCGCCGGAAATCGTCGCGGCTGCAGTCCATGCAGTAGCCCAGCGGCGGCATGTTGTTGAAGCCCTCGATGGTGTGCCGCAGCAGGGTGTCCTCGCCTTTCGCCAGGCGCGGCGCCCACGCCGCCGCATCGCCGGCCGGCGGCGCGCCGCCCTCGCCCCGCACGTGGCACAGGGCGCAGCTTCGCGCCCATTGCGCCAGATTGGCCTGCGGCACGCCGGGGGTCTCCATCGTCGCGTCGTCCGGTACGGCCGCCTCGCCGGACGGTGACGACGGCTCGGCGCAGCCCGCCAGCGCGATCAGAATCAGTGACAGTGCGCCGCAGCGCCAGCTCGAATGCATGCCCCCTCCCAACGGCCGTGCCCGGCCAGTATATGGCGCGCCCGGCGGCGGTGCAGCCGCCTGCGCCAACCGCCGGCGGCGACTTGACCCGCCCTGCCGGAACGAAAATGATCCCTGGACACGTTCACGGACGCCGCCATGAACCTCCGCAAGCTGCGCGACGCCGAGGCAATGTTCCTGCACCGCTATCCCGGCGGCTTCGAGGACGAGGACCTCAAACCCATTCTGCGCCGCCACAACGTCGGCCAGCTCACCGGGTTCGCGCAGACCGCGCTCGCCCCGGAACGCTTCGCCCGCCAGGGCCAGGTGCTCGACGACATCGTGAAGATCGTGTCGCGCTCGTCCATGGTGTCGATGTTCGAGAAACCGAAGTTCCGGGACTACGTCGGCGGCCTGTCGCGGCCGTCCCGGGAGCAGCTCGCCGACGCCTACCGCCGCCTGCTGCACGACGATCCGGCCGGCGGCTTCGAGGATCTGGTGGCCCAGCTCGCCGAGGCCGGTCTCGCCAAGTGGACGCTGCTGACCGTGTGCCCCTTCTACTACCGGCCGCAGCAGGAAGTGTTCGTCAAGCCGAACACCACCAAGGACGTCATCCGCCGCTTCGAGCTCGAGGGTCTCACCTACCGGCCGCGGCCGAGCTGGGCCTTCTACGCCGCCTACCGCTCGGCCATCGACGCCATGAAGGCGGCGGCGCACCCGTCACTGTCGCCGAGCAACGCCGCCTTCACCGGGTTCCTGATGATGACGGCCGGCGACCGCGGCTCGGAGCTTGCCGCCCGCTGACGATATACTGCCCGCCATGCATCACGCGCAGGGGAGAACACCGTGACCGGCAGCACCGACATCGATCCGAAGTGGCTCGAGCCCACCTGGTTCATCGACAGCGACAGCGACGAGGTGGCCGCCTTCGCCGACGCCGCCGTGGGCGACGCCACCGACCCGGTGGAGATCGCCCGCCGGCTGTTCTACGCGGTGCGCGACGGCATCCGCTACGACCCCTACGCCACCGCCGCGGAGCCGGAGGCCTACCGCGCCAGCACCATCGCCGGCGCCGGGCGCAACTGGTGCATCCCCAAGTCCGTGCTGTTCGTGGCCGCGGCACGCCGCAAGGGCATCCCCGCCCGGCTCGGCTTCGCCGACGTGCGCAACCATCTCACCAGCGAGAAGCTGAGCGCCTCGATGGCCACCGACGTGTTCGCCTGGCACGGCTACGCCGAGCTGCTGCTGAACGGCGAGTGGCGCAAGCTCAGCACGGCCTTCAACATCGAGCTTTGCGAGAAATTCGGCACGAAGGCGCTGGAGTTCGACCCGGAGCACGACACCCTGATGCACCCCTTCGACGCCCACGGCCGCAAGCACATGGAGTACATCCGCCAGCGCGGCTCCTACGACGACCTGCCGCTGGACGAGATCTTCGAGACCTTTCTGGAGATCTACCCGGGCTGGGAGCGGAAGGCGGACGGCAGGATCGGGCGCGCGGAATCCGGCGGCACCGTGACCGACGAGGCCTTTCACGGTCCGTCCTGATCCGGACCGGTTGCCCACGGCCGCACCGACGCCCGACTTCGGTCCGGCCGAATTGACAGCGCGGACGCCCTGCGCGAACTTGCCGCCATGCACGTTCTGGTCGCCACCGATCTGACCGCCCGTTCGGACTGGGCCGTCCAGCGCGCCTGCCGGCTGGCCGCCGAGCTGGACGGGCCGCTGACCGTCGCCCACGTGGTGGATTCCGGCCTGCCGCCGGCGCTGCGCGATCACACCGTCGACTGGGCGGAGCGGGCGCTGCGCGCGGAAGTCGCCGGGCACCGGCCGGCGTCGGCGCCCACGTCCTTCCGGGTGGTCACCGGCCAGCCGAGGACGGCGCTGCCGGAGCTCGCCGAGAACGTCGGCGCCGAGCTCATCGTGCTGGGCATCCACGACGACGCCTCGCGGGCTGCGCGGCCATTCCACCAGTCCACCGCCGGGCGCCTCGTCGCGGCGACGCCCCGCCCCGTGCTGGTGGTCACCCGCGCAGCCGAAGACAGCTATCGGAAGGCGCTGGTGGGCGTGGATTTCTCCCTGTTCTCGCTGACCGCGATCCGTCAGGCCGCGGCCCTGGCGCCCCAGGCCGAGCAGGTGCTCGTCCATGCCTATCACGTGCCCTATCGCGGCCTCATCCGGACGCCGGACGGCGACCAGTCCACCGCCTACGCCGAACGCCTTCAGCTCGACGCCTTCCTGGCGACCGAGATGGACGCCCTGGAGAGCCGGGCCCGCGACGGCGGCGCCCTGCCGGCTGCGAGGCGTTCCGTGGTGACCGAAGGCCAGCCGGGGCCGGTGATCCGGGCCGCCTGCGCCGCCGAGGGCGCCGACCTGGTGGTGCTGGGAACCCACGGCCGCGCCACCCTGTCCCGGGCGCTGTGGGGCAGCGTGGCGCTGGATCTGCTCGGCGACCCGCCTTGCGACGTGCTGATCGTCGGCCTGCCGGGCCTCCCCTGACCGGGCCGCTCGGCGCCGGCCCGGCGGCTCATGGCTGCGGCGCCGGCGAGCGGCCGGACGCAGCCGCGAACAGCCGCAGCAGATCCTGCTCGACGCCGGCGAAATCGATGAATGCCGGCGTCTCCGCATTGATGTTCACGGCGATGGCGATGCCGAGATCCGGATACAGCGCCAGCCAGCTCATGGCGCCGCGGCTGACTCCGCCGTGGTGGACCAGACGCACCGGCGCCTCCGCTCCGAACCGGGTGATGGACCGGTCGACCCGCCAGCCGATGGCGTAGTTCTGCTCGTTCACGCGCCCGTCGTTCAGCCGCACCGGTGTCCAGAAATCGTCGACGACCCGGCGCGGCAGAAAGCCGTCGTCCAGCCAGGCCGAGGCGACCTGCACCAGGTCCGCCGAACGCGCGGCCAGCCCGCCGCCGGGCCATCGCTGGCTGACGTCGGTGTGCGGATGACGCCGCGCCTGGCCGGGCCGGATCTGATACCAGACGGCCTCGCCGGGCGGCTTGCCGCCATGGTCGGCGAGATAGGGCGTCGCCAGCCCCAGCGGACCGGTCACCCGTTCCGCCAGCAGTTCGCCGTAGCTGCGGCCGGTGGCTGCCTCGGCGGTTCGAGCCGCGAGGTTCACGTCGAAGCTGGAATAGTGAAAGCCGTCACCGGGCTGGTAGAGCAGCCGGGATCCGTCCACCAGCGAAAGCCCCGCCTCGACGCTGGCGTAGCGGCGGCGCATGCACAGCGTGGCCAGGAGCCCGGCGATATCCGTGTTGTTCTCGTAGCCGGGCATGCCGGCGGTGTGCGACATCAGCCGGCGCAGCGTCAGTCCGGCCCAGTCCTGGTTGAGCGGCTGGCGCCAGTGGGCGCCCACCGGGTCGTCCAGCGACAGCTCGCCCGCAGCCACCAGCCGCGCCAGCAGCGTCGCCGTCATCGCCTTCGAGGTCGAACCGATCCGGAAACTCGTGCGCGGCGTCGCCCGGGAGCGGTCGTCCAGATCCGCATAGCCGACGCCGGCGGACCACACCAGCCGGCCGTCGACCGCCACCGCGGCCGTCGCGCCGGGGACGCCGGTGCGCGACCGCATGTCCGCCAGCAGCCGGGCGGCCGCCATTCCCGCATCGGCATACGCCGGGTCCTCGAGTTCCACCGCCAGCGGGGCGTCGGCGGGCACGGCGACCCAGCCGAGCTCGCGCTGAACGGCCCAGGCGATCAGGCCGAGGCACACCGCCAGCAGCAGCAGCGCAGCGCCGCGGCGCACGATGCGGGTCATCCGCTTCATCCGTTCCTCCCTTGTCGGGGGCAGCCTGCCGATCGCCGGCAGGCCGCTCCCGCCGTATCAGCGGTGCCCCGGGTCCTGTGGCTCCCGGGCGGCCCGGCGTCCTGCCTGGCGCCGCCGCTGCGTCACCGACAGTCCCGCCACGCCCCAGTTGTCGGTCGGTACCTCCTCGATGACCACGAAGGTCATCGCCGGATCCTTGCCGAGGACGTCCTGCAGCATCCGCGTGGTGCGCCCGATCAGATCGCGTTTCTGCGGCGCTGTCACGCCCTCGTCGGTCACCTGAATGAGTACGTATGGCATGTGATGGCTCCCGGTCAGCGGCGTCCGGACACGAAACCGCCGTCCACCGGCAGAATGTGCCCGGTCACGAATCCGGCGTGATCGAGATACTCCACGGCGGCCGCGATCTCGTCGGCCTCGCCCACCCGGTCCAGCAGCGCCAGCCCGCGCAGGCCGTCGACGGCGTCCGCATCGTGCAGCGGCGTGCGCACGATACCGGGCGCCACGGCATTCACGCGGATCCCGGCAGCGGCAAGCTCCGCCGCGAGATTCACGGTGAGCGCATGAACGCCGCCCTTGCTGACCAGCGGCGCGGTCGCCGGGAACCCGGCGATGGCGTGGTCGATCAGCACCGTGCCGATGTTGACGATGCTGCCGGACCCCTGCCTGATCATGTGGCGTACCGCGGCCTGGGACGTGCGGTAGGTGCCCTTCAGATTGCCGTCGACGAAGCGGTCGAGCTCCTCGTCGCTCACCTCCAGGAACGGCCGGCTGGCGAACACGCCGGCGTTGTTGACCAGCAGATCCAGCCGGCCGAAACGGTCCATCGCGGTGCCGGCCAGCGCCTCGCCCACCGACCGGTCGGCGATGTCGCCGATGACGTGGTCGACCCTGGCCGGGTCGTCGAAGCGCGCGAGGGCCGCCTCGAGGCGGGCCCGATCGCGTCCATGAAGCACCACGTTGGCACCGCTGTCGAAGTAGCGCCCCGCCACGGCCAGCCCGATGCCGCTGCTCGAGCCGGTAACCACCACGGTTCTGTCGATGTTGCGCATTGCGTCGATTCTCCGATTTGCTGATTCGAGTGGAGCGCAGCCTAGGGTTTGCGCATTGATCGAAAAACCAGCAATCTCGGAAATCATTTTTGCAGGATCAGCATCAATGTACGGGCCAGCCGAAGTGCCGGCGCCAGCCGGAAAGACAGCACCAGCCCGCCGCCCGGCCAGCCATCCTCCACGGCCGCGCCGCGGCGGGTTCGACGATGGCCGATAGGCCGGAGAGCCTGGCCGGTATCCAGGTGTTCGTGCGCGTGGTCGAGAGCGGCGGGTTCTCGGCCGCGGCGCGCGTGCTGGATCTGGCGCCGTCGTCGGTGTCCCGCCAGGTGCGGGAGCTGGAGCAGGCGCTGGGCGTGCAGCTCCTGACACGGACGACCCGCCGCAGCAGCCTGACCGAGGCCGGGCAGCTCTACTATCAGCGCGCGCTGCGCATCCTCGAGCAGGTGGAGATCTCACGCAGCGAGCTCGCCCACCTGGGCGAGCCGGCCGGGGTGCTGCGGGTCACGCTGCCCAGCGGCTTCAGCCGCGAGCTGGTCGCGTCCCTGCTGCCCGGGTTCCTGGCCGCCTATCCGGCGATCAAGGTGCTGCTGTCGGTCACCGACCAGATCGTCAATCTGATCGAAGGCGGATTCGACGTCGCGCTGCGGGTCGGCCAGCCCCGGGACAGCACCTACCGGGCGACCCGGCTGGGCACCTGCCGCCGCATCGTCTGCGCCAGCCCCGCCTACCTCGATGCGCACGGCGAACCCCGCACGCCGGCGGCGCTCGCCGATCACGACTGCCTGACCTGGCGCGACAGCCCCGGATTCAACGTCTGGCGGTTCCGCACCCCCGACGGCACGGCCAGCGTACAGGCCACCGGCAGCCTGTTCGCCGCCAACGCCGACACGCTGATCGCCGCCGCCGCCGCGGGCATCGGCATCGCGCTGCTGCCCGAGTGGAATCTGCGTTCCGAGCTGGCGAGCGGGCGCCTGCGGACGATTCTCGATGCGTTCCCGGCCGTGCCGGCCACCTCGACGTTCTACGCGCTGCATGCCCACGGTCACCACGTGCCGCCGAAGCTGCGGGCGTTCCTGGATTACCTGAAGACGACGCTCGCGGCGGACGCCGCGGGCCGCTGATGCCCCGCCCGCCGGCGGGGTCACGCGGGATCGTCCGGCTCATCCGTCGCCGCGACCCGACGCACCCAGGCGGTGGGCGGCTCGCCCTTGCGGGCGGTGAAGACACGGGACAGCGCGCTGGCGTTGGCATAGCCCACCTCGTCCGCCACCACGTTCACCGGCGTGCCGCGGCGGAGCAGTGACTGAGCCAGGCCCAGGCGCCACTCGCTGAGATAGCTGCCCGGTGTCATGCCGACGGTATCGCGGAACTTGACGGCGAAACGCGCCCGGGACATGCCCGCCTCCGCCGCCAGCCCGTCGAGGGTCCAGGCCCTGGCGGGTTCGGCATGAATGGCGTTGATGGCCCGCGCGAGGCGCGGTTCCGCCAGCCCCGCCAGCAGCCCCATCTCCATGCGCTG
This sequence comes from Gammaproteobacteria bacterium UBA7803, assembly GCA_002480525.1. Taxonomy (GTDB): domain Bacteria; phylum Pseudomonadota; class Gammaproteobacteria; order Pseudomonadales; family Azotimanducaceae; genus UBA7803. The sequence continues at coordinate 48,083 of DLCH01000046.1, forward strand.
CTGGTCCATCAACTCGCGCAGGATCTGCACCAGCGCCACCTCGCTGAGCCGGTTGAGCACCGCCTGCCGGCCACAGTGATCCGTCTCCGCCTCGCGGAACAGCAGGGTCAGGATCTCCGCCAGCGCCGGCGCGTCCGCGAGGGGCACGACGACCACCTCCGGCAGGGCGAGGCGCAGCGGATTTCCCTGGCCCACTCCGAAGTCGACGTTCGCGCACACCAGGTCGGCGCCGTCGCTGCCCGGCGTCAGGGCGTGGGACGTCGGGTTGAGATAGAAGATCGCGCTGGGCTCGGCGACGAGCTGCGGCCGGCTGCCGGGCGACTCCAGCAGTACGCTGCCGCCCCGCAGCATGTGCAGGTGGCCGACGCCTTCCGACACGTCGTGGTGCACGCACCTGAGCACGGTTCCCGAGTGGAAGACCTCCGCCCGCAGCTCGAAGCGCTCCAGCAGCCAGACCAGCCGATCCTGCATTTCGATACTCTTGGATATGGATGCGATATCCAATGATACTCAGAGTACAGATTCCGCTATCAATATGGGCGCCCTACTCACCAACGGAGCAAGACAGTGCGCCAACCAAGCACGCTCATGATCACTGGATTCTGCCTCCTGCTCGGCGCTGCCGCCGGTCTCGCCGACTCCCGGTCGTCCGCCTACCCCGACGTCGAGGTCGGCCCCCGCTTCGACGCCTCGGGCCAGCTCCTGCTGCCCCAGGGCTATCGCCGCTGGGTCTTCATCGGCGCGCCGCTCACGCCCCACGGCCTCAACGGCGGCGAGGCGGGATTCCCGGAGTTTCACAACGTCTACGTGGAGCCGGCGGCCTACGACCACTACCTGGAGCACGGCGTCTGGCCCGAAGGCACCATGATGGTCAAGGAACTCCAGCTCACCCAGCCGGGCACGTTTCCGGACGGTTCCCGGATCGAGGCTTCGGGCCGCGGCTACTTTCCCGGGGTGACCAACGGCATGGACGTGTCCGTGAAGGACAGCAAGCGCTTCGCCGACACCCGGGGCTGGGGCTTCTTCAACTTCGGCCACCATGCGGCGCCCTATGCGGAAGCCGCGGCGGAAGCGCCGGTCGACGCCTGCGCCGGTTGCCACATGGCCAGCGCCCACGAGGACATGGTGTTCACCGGGTTCTACTCGCTGCTGGAGCCGGTGCCCGAGCGGCACAGTGCGATGCGCCCGCTGCGCTGAGGGAAAGAACCGCGTGTACACCCTCTACTACCTGCCCGGAGCATCGTCGCTGGCGATCCACGCGGTGCTGCGGGAACTCGGGCAGCCGGTGCATCTGGTCGAACGGGACAGCACCTACGACTTCACCGACCTCAACCCGGTCGGCGCGGTGCCGGTGCTGGTCGACGGCGATCTGGTGATCCGGGAAGGTGCGGCGATCCTGCTGCACCTTCTCGACAAGCACGACAACACCCTGCTGCCGAAGTCCGGCAGCCCGCGAGCCCGGGCCCTGGAGTCGATCATGTTCGCCAATGCCACGCTGCATGCGGCCTACGGCCGGCTGTTCTTCCTGCAGGGTTACGTGCCCGATCCGCCGGCCCGGGAGGCGGCACTGGCTGACGCCCGCGCCTGGATCGAGCGCCTGTGGCGCGTCGTCGACCGGCGCGTCGGCGTCAAACCGTTCATCGACGGCCCGCAGATTTCCGCGGCCGACTTTCTGCTCGCCGTGTTCGCGCTGTGGCACGACACGCTGCCGTTTCCGATCCGCATCGGCGCGAACAGCGAACGGCTGGTGGCGGGCGTGCTCCGCCATCCGGCCTTCGAGCAGGCCCGGGCCGCCGAGGCCGCGGACGGACCGAGGTGATGACGACGACGACACCGCCATCCGACGAACGCCGCGGCGTGAGGACACCGGAGCGGTCCTCGAGGTGCTCATCGGATTTCTCGAAGGCCACCACTACGGCGACGGGGCCCGGTTGAGCGCCACGCTCGGCCCGGCCGGCCAGGACGAAGACCCGCGGCGCGGCCGTCTGCTCCGGCACGTGCCCGCCGAACCCGCGCCGGCCGATCAGGGGGAACCGTTCCGGCACCGCATCCTCGACGTCGCCATCGACGGCGCCGCCGCGGCAGCGACGCTGCGGCCCCTGCCTTATGGCGACGGGGATGGGGCCGTCACCTTGCGCAAGTCCGACGGCGCCTGGCGGATCGACGGGATCAAGGCGTCCGGCACGGCCTGCGGCCCCTGAACAGGAACGACCAGGAGACGGTATGAACCCGCCAAGGAAACGCCTGACGCTCCCCCAACAGCGGCGCCGGCCGGTGCCGGCCGATGCCGCCAGCCTCGCCAGCCGGGCCCGTCGCCGCCGCAGCGAAGCACTGCTCGGCCGATTGCAGCAGCGGTACCCGGGCCTGTGGGAGCCCGGCTCGCCGGTGCCGCTGGCCGTCGGCATCCACCGGCAGCTCTATCCCGTGATCGACGCTTTCGGCGTGAGCCGCAAGACGCTCAGGCGCTTCCTGTCGTGGTGGACCACTGCGCCTGCCTATCACCTGGCACTGACCCTGCCCGGCGCGACCCGATACAACCTCGACGGCTCGCCGGCCGGCGGCGTATCCGCGTGTCAGTCGGACGCGGCCCGGCGCAGACTGCCGCCGCCGTCCGACTCGACCGTCCGCGCAGCTCCGACGATGGACCGCACCCGACCGAGCCGGCCCCGGCTTCTGACCGAAACCTCGTGACACCCCGATACACCCGCAGGGAGAACGCCATGCCGCTTCCGAACCTGAAACTCGTCAGTCACCATCTCTGCCCATACGTGCAGCGCGCCCGCATCGTGCTCGCCGAGAAGCACATCCCCCATGACCTCGAGTACATCGACCTGTCACGCAAGCCGGACTGGTTCACCGAGCTGTCGCCCCTCGGCAAGGTGCCCCTGCTGATCAGCGACGGCAGAGCCCTGTTCGAGTCCGCGCCGATCGCGGAGTACCTGGACGAGGTGACGCCCGGCTCCCTGCATCCGGAGGATGCGTTCGAGCGCGCCAGGAACCGCGCCTGGATCGAGTTCGCGTCCAGCACCCTCGACGTGATGGCCGGGTTCTACAACGCCCGGGACGAGGACACGTTCCGCAGCCGGACCGGCGAGCTGCGCCGGCGGCTGCGGATACTCGACGGTTCCATCCAGGCAGCCCCCTACTTCGACGGCGACCGGTTCGGCCTGGTCGACGCCGCGTTCGGCCCCCTGTTCCGCTACTTCGACGTGATCGAGACGTTCGCGGACCTGGGGTTCTTCGAGGGCACACCGGCCGTGACGCGCTGGCGCCGCGCCCTGGCGCAGCGGCCATCGGTCCGAGACGCGGTCACCGCCGACTACCCCCAGCGGCTGCTGCGCTTCTTCGCGGAGCGGCAGTCCGTGTTGAGCCGCCTGCTGGCCGACGCCGCCGACGGAACCAATCGGGCTGGCGGCGGCCTCACAGGATGAGCCCCGTACTGGACCCGGGAGGAGACAAGTGACCGGCAACGCCGCGCTGCTGGTGATCGACATGCAGGAAGTCGCATTCGACGGCCGGGTGACTCCGCCGATCGTCGACGGTGACAGCCTGCTGCGCACCGTCGCGCGGCTGATCGAGGGCTGGCGGGCGGTAAACCGGCCCATCGTGTACGTGCAGACCTCCGCGGCGCCGGGCCAGCCCTACGCCCGGGACGTGCACGGCTGGCGGATCCATCCGGACGTCGCGCCCGTCGGCGACGACATCGTGGTGACCAAGCGCCATTCCAGCGGATTCGATGGCACGGAACTGGCCGGCGTGCTCGAACGGCTCGGAGTGACAGGCGTGATCACCTGCGGCATCTGGAGCCAGTTCTGTGTCGCGAACAGCAGCCGCGACGCGGCCGGCCTCGGGCTGAACGTGTGGGTCGCCGCCGACGGGCACGGCACCGTCGCCCCGACCGCCGCCGAGGCCGCACGGATCGTGAGCGGCACCAATGCCCAGCTCGAACGCGCAGGCATCTCCGCCCGTCCGGTCGAGCGGTTGCTCAGCGGCGCCCGGTGAGCGGCGGTGCCGCTCAGACGTGGCCGCCCTGCCCCCCGTCGACGTCGATCGCGGCCCCGTTCACGTACGACGCCGCCTCGCTGCACAGGAACATGATCACCGCGGCCACCTCCTCGGCCGTGCCGTAGCGGCCCACGGGCACCGAGCGAGCATTCGCCGCGAGCACGGCGTCCATGGTGGTGTCGTTGGCTTCGGCCACCTCGGTCGCGGCGCGTTCCCACATGGCGGTGTGGATCAGGCCCGGCAGCACCGAGTTCACCAGCACGTTGTCGGCGCCGTACTTCTTCGACAGCGCCTTGCCCGTCGCGATCATCGCGGCTTTGGTGGCCCCGTAGTCGATCAGCGCCGCGTTGGGGTACTTCGCGCCGCCGGTGGCGACCATGATCACGCGTCCCCAGCGCTGCTTGCGCATGCCCGGCAGCAGCGCGCGGGTGCAGCGCACCGCCGACATCAGGTTCAGTTCGAACAGATCGAACCAGTCCTGGTCGGTCATGTAGAGGAAGTTGCGTGACGGCGACGCGCCGACGTTGTTGACGAGAATGTCGGTGGTGCCTGCCTGCGCCACCGCATCGAGCAGACCGCTCACCGAGTCGGCGTCGGCCATGTCCGCGACCAGGCCGGTGACGGACCCCGAACCGGATTCCGGCTGGTAGGCCGCGAGTTCGCTCACCGCCGCCTCGTTCCGCGCACAGAACGTCACCGCTGCGCCGTGATCGGCGAGCAACCGCACCGCGGCGGCGCCGATCCCCAGGCTGGCGCCGGTGACCAGGGCCCGCCGGCCGGTGAGATCCAGATTCATCATGACGTTTCCTCCCCCGTGACGAACGTTGCTGTCTGCAGAGCAAGCTAATTGGGCCCGGGCGCGCGGTCAATCAAACACCGTGCCCCGGTCATTCGGACCCGACCGCGCCGCTTGCCGCCCGCCCGGTGCTCCTCTAGATTGCGGGCAAGAGAGAAAACAGATTGCAGGCATGACTGAAGAACACGTTCATCGGGTAGCCGTCATCGGCGCCGGTCCCGGCGGGATCTGCACCGGAATACAACTGCGCAATCTCGGCATCGAGGACTTCGTGATCCTCGAGAAGGCCGACGGAGTCGGCGGGACGTGGTGGCACAACCGCTACCCGGGCGCCGAGTGCGACGTACAGTCACACCTCTATTCCTTCAGCTTCGAGCCCAAGGTGGACTGGTCCCGGCCCTACGCCGGCCAGCCGGAAATACTCGCGTACATGGAGCACTGCGCGGACAAGTACGGGCTCTATCCGTTCATCCGCTTCGGCGACGCCGTGACCGCCGCGCGCTGGGACGAGCAAGCCTCGATCTGGGAACTGGCGTGCCACAGCGGCCGCCGGGTACGCGCCCGCACCGTGGTGAGCGCGCTGGGCATGTTCAACGACATCGCCATGCCGGACATCCCCGGCATGGCGGACTTCGCCGGCACCAGCTTTCACTCGGCCCGCTGGGACCGGTCCCACGACCTGACCGGCCAACGGGTAGCCGTGATCGGCAGCGCGGCCAGCGCGGTGCAGTTCATCCCGGAGATCGCCTCGCAGGTGGCGGCGCTGCACGTGTACCAGCGCAGCGCCAACTGGGTGCTGCCGAAGCAGGACACACCGTTCACCGAGGCCGAGCTCGCGCACTTCCGCGAGCATCCCGAAGCGGCGCCGGCGCTGCGCCGGGAGATTCAGGAGAACCTGGAGAGTTTCATCACCTTCTCGGATCCCGAGGCGCTGCGGGCGGCCGAAGCAGCCTGCCTGGAGAACATGAGCGTGGTCGAGGATCCGGACGTGCGTCGCCGGCTGGTGCCCACGCACCCGTTCGGCTGCAAGCGGCCGCTGCTGTCGAACGTCTACTACCCGGTGTTCAACGAGCCCCACGTGGAGCTCGTCACCACGCCGATCCGCCGCATCACCCGCGACGGCGTCGAAACCGAGGACGGCGTCGAGCGCCCGGTGGACACGGTGATCTACGCCACCGGCTTCCACACCGGGCGCTATCTGTCCGCCATCGAGGTCACCGGGCGCGGCGGCCACTCGATCGAGGACGCCTGGCAGGACGGCGCACAGGCCTATCTCGGCATGACCACGCCCGGTTTTCCGAACCCGTTCATGCTGTACGGCCCCAACACCAACAACGGCTCGATCCTCTACATGATCGAACGCCAGGTGGCGTACGCGCTGCGCCAGATCCGGCGGCTGGAGGACGAGCACCTGGCCTGGATCGACGTGCGCGCCGACGTCACCGACCGCTACAACGACGCTCTGCAGCACGACATCGACCAGGTGGACGTGTGGCAGGCGGGCTGCAACGGCTATTATCGCGCCCCGTCCGGGTGGGTGGTCACCCAGTGGCCCCACACCATGGCCGAGTTCGAGCGGCGCGCGGCCGAGGACGACCCGGAGGCCTTCGAGACCGCGCTCGCCAACTGACGCCGGAGGCCGCGCGTCCTGCGCGGCCTCCGGCCCGGCTCACTCCTCCATCTCTTCCCGGATGGTCCGGCGCGCCAGCCAGAAGCACACGAAGGCCGGAATGACCAGGAACTGGGAGCCGATCAGCGCCCACCGCACGCCCTCGGCGGAACCCATGCCGAAATTCACGGCCAGCACGTCGCTCGCCAGCCCCACCGCCAGCGGACCCAGGCCCAGGCCGATCAGATTGGCGATGAACAGGAAGATGGACGCCGCCGTCGCCCGCATGTGAGCCGGCGCGATGTTCTGCACGGTGGCATAGACCGGGCCCTGCCACAGCGACACCAGCACGGAGTTGATGGCGAGCAGCGGCAGTATCGGCAGGAACGTCGGCAGCAGCATCGCCACCGTGTAGATCGGCACGGATGCCACCACCGCCACGGCGGGGATGCCCATGTAGGCGCGCAGATCCCGCGCGCCGAAGCGGTCGGCGATGACCCCGCCGAGAAACACGCCGAAGCCCGCCGACACCCCGAGAATGAGCCCGAGCGCCAGACCGACGAAGCCGATCGGCCCCAGCCCGAACTGGGCGGCGAGCTGCTCGATCTCCGCGCCGTGCACCCGCAGGAAGAATGAGGCGCCGAAAGGTGCGTGGCCGTAACCGACGAAGGCGACGATGGACACGGCCACCGCCATGTACCAGAAGGTCCGCTTGCCCTTGAGCAGCCGCAGCACGTCGCCGAAGGACGACTGCGCCGCCTGGTCCGCGGCGGCGCTGCGCACGACCGCGGCGGCCGCCCGCAGCCGGGGCTCCACCAGCGTGGCGATGACCAGGATGGCGAGCGCCACGCCCGGCAGCCCGACCAGCAGGAACGCCATGCGCCAGCCGAAGGCGTCGGCGATGAGTCCCCCGGCGACGACGCCGATCAGGGCGCCGACCGGATTGCCCATCGAATAGAACGCCATGGCCGAGGCCCGCTTCTCCTTGGGCGTGTAGTCGGCGATCAGCGAGTGCGCCGGCGGCGTGCAGCCGGCCTCCCCTACGCCGACGCCGATCCGCGCCAGCACGAGCTGCCAGAAGTTCTGCGCCACGCCACAGAGTGCGGTGAAGCCGCTCCAGGCCGCCAGCGACAGGCCGATGATCCACGGCCGGTTGCGGCGCTCGGCCAGCCGCGCGATCGGTATCCCCAGGGTGCAGTAGAAGATCGCGAAGGCGGTGCCGGTCATCAGGCCGAGCTGCCAGTCGGCGATCTGCAGATCCTGTTTGATGGGCTCGGCCAGGATCGTGACGATCTGCCGATCGATGAAGTTGAACACGTAAACGAAGAACAGCAGGCCCACCGCGTAGCCGCGATAGCCCGGGCTGACCTGGCGCACGCCGGCGCTGGCGAGCCCGGCGGAGGCCGCCGCCGTTGAATCGGTCATGGAATGTCTCCCCTCCCGGTGCGCCCGATTACAGCCAGACCATCGTCAGCCACTCGCCGACCAGCGCCGGCTTGTCCTCCCCCTCGATCTCGATGGTGACGTCGTGGCTGATCTCCATGCGCCCGCCGGACTTCGGTTCCACGCTCTTGACCACGAACCGGCCGCGGATCCGCTTGCCGCTCGGCACCGGCGCCATGAAGCGGATCTTGTTGTAGCCGTAGTTCACGCCCATCTTGGTGCCGGAGATGCCCGGCACGGCCTGATAGGCCATCACCGGCATCATCGACAGGGTCAGCAGGCCGTGAGCGATGGTGCCGCCGAACGGCGTGGCCGCGGCGGCCTCGGGATCCACGTGGAGGAACATGTGATCCTCGGTGACGTCGGCGAACCGGCTGATGCGGTCCTGGTCCATCTCGAACCACTCGGACACGCCGATCTCCTCGCCGACGTGGCTCTGCACTTCCTCCAGGGTCATGGATTTGACTGGACCTTTCATGTTCGTCTTCTGATTGCGATGGTTTCAGTTCGTCGATTCGGCAATGACCCGATTGATCTGGTCATGAAAATGGATGAGCGGTGGCTCGTTGGCGCCGTACACCAGCTCGGTGAGGGCGCCGGCGTCCAGGCTCTGCTGGATCTGCTGCATGAGCGCAAAATCTTCCTCGCCCGTGACATTCAGCAGCATGTCGAGGTTCTTCACGAAGTAGTTGCGCGCCTTGTCCGTGGCCGGCGGCTCCGGCGCGTAGACCGACGTCGTGGTCCGGGTTCGATTCACCGCCAGCGGCTCGACGATCCAGGTTTCCACGTGATCGAGCTGATGCACCACCAGCCCGTTGGGCACGAGAAAGTACTGAATCGTGCCGTAGGGCAGCAGCGACCAGTCGGTCTCCGGCTTGGCGAACTCGTCGCGGACGTTGGCCCGCAGCCCCACCGACAGCAGGTTCCTGCCGAACGGCTCGAAGATCACGCAATCGGAATTGAAGTTGGGCGCAAGCGAGTTCCGGTGCAGCGTGCGGATGTGATAGCTCTCCGAGAACGTGTCGAAGAACAGCTTCCAGTTGAAGTGCCACTCGCGGGTTCGAGACTCGACGTGGGTGTAGCCGTCCAGCCCGAACGCGCCGAGATCGTCCTCGGCCCCGCCGAGCACCTCGTCCACGTCGATCGGCTCGTCGCCGTGGGGACGCACGAAAACGAGCCCGTAGCGCTCCGCCACCGGCCGCCTCAGCAGGTTGCAGGGGCTGGCGACGTCGTCGAACGCACCAGCGGACAGCGGGCGCGCCCGCAGCTCGCCGCTCGGCTCGTAGGTCCAGGCGTGATAGGGGCAGTGAAAGGCTTTCAGTCCCTGCCCGCTCGAGTGCGGCTCCACCAGCGGCGCGCCCCGATGCCGGCAGGCGTTGACGAACGCCTTGAGCGAACCGTCAGCCTGCCGGACCACCACCAGCGGCAGCCCGTCGGCGCGCATGGCCCGGTAGGCGCCGGGCTCCGCGAGCCCGGCACTCAATCCGAAGAACAGCGGTCCCGGCCGGAACAGCAGCTTCCGCTCGAGTTCGAACCGCGCCGGATCGGTGTATGCGGAGGCGGCGTTGGTGGCGCTGGCGGCGGCATGCAGCCCTTCGAGGTGATCGCCGCTCGCGGCTACCCGCTTCAGCAGTTCCACCTGTCGCTCGTGTCGCATGCCGTCAATCCCATGCTCACCGCGGCGGGGGTCCAGGCGCTGCTGGACGACCCCGACCCGGCCTCCCCCCGGATACGGGCCGACGCCCGTTCTCCACCAGGCGCCGGCAGCGGCGCCTTCGAACCGCGCCTGCCGTTTGAGTCCGGCCGGTTTCTAGTAGAGACTAGAAAGCATTTTCTAGTACGCGTTAGAACTTTTCAATGCGCGCCCTGCCACGGCCGGCGACCGCCGGCGGCAGCGCCTCCGCAGCCGGGAGCCGCCGTTGACCCACGAAGCCCGTCGGATGACCAGAAAGTCGGACCAGACCCGCCGGCGGATACTCGACGCGGCCGCCGCCACCCTGGCGAACCGGGGCTACGCGGAAACCAGCATCAAGGCGATCGCCGACGCCGTCGACATGAAGGACGGGTCCCTTTACTACCACTTCGAATCCAAGGACGCGCTGGTTCTGGAGGTGCTGCGGCTGGGAACGACGCTGGCCGAGGCCGCCGTGGCAGAGGCGCTGAACGGACTCGGCGACGATCCGGACCCGATGGAAGCCCTGCGCACAGCCATCGTCGCCCACGCCAGCGCCGTGCTGGGCATGGGCGACTACCCGCGCGCCAACGTACGCAACTTCGGGCAGCTTCCGGCGGCCATCGCCAATGCCCACATGGTCCACCAGCAGCGCTACGGCGACCTCTGGCGCGGGCTGCTGCGGGCCGCGGCCGCGAGCGGCCATCTGCGGCCGGATGTCGACGCCGGCGCCATGCGCCTGCTGATCCTCGGCGCCCTCAACTGGGCCCCGGAATGGTACCGGCCCGACGGCGGCCTGGACCCGGACCGGATCGGCGAGCAGATGGCCGCCATGGTGCTGGACGGGCTGCGATCGGCACGACACGAAGGGAGGTGAACACCATGGTCGAAGCGAACGAATCGATGCCGTCCCCGGGCCGGCCCCACGATGTGGTCGTGCTGGGCGCGGGCGTCTCCGGCATCTATCAGATCAAGCGCCTGACCGACCTCGGGCTCGACGCCATCGTGCTCGAGGCGGACGACGACCTCGGCGGCACCTGGTACCGCAACCGCTACCCGGGCGCGCGCTTCGACTCCGAGAGCTACACCTACGGCTACTCCTTCTCCCGGGAGCTGCTCGACGAGTGGCACTGGAAGGAGCACTACTCGGCACAGCCGGAAAACCTCAAGTACCTGAACTTCGTGGCCGACAAATTCGGCCTGCGCCGGTTCATGCGCTTCAACATGCGCGTGCTGGCCATGCGCTGGGACGAAGACGCGCGTACCTGGCACCTGACCACGGCATCCGGCGAGGCGGTCGAGACCCGGTTCGTCATCTGCGGCGTCGGCCCCCTGTCCATGCCCACCCCACCGCGCATCGAGGGCATGGCGGACTTCCAGGGCGAGTCCTACCACACCTACTACTGGCCGAAGGAGCCGGTCGAGTTCGCGGGCCGCCGGGTCGGCGTGATCGGCACCGGCGCCACCGGCATCCAGGTGATCGCCGAGATCGCCGACAAGGTGGACGACCTCACGGTCTTTCAGCGCCGCCCGAACTGGAGCGCGCCGCTGAACAACTCGCCGATCTCCGAGCAGGAGATGGCGGCGATCAGAGCACGCTACGACGAGATCTTCGCCACCTGCCGGGTGACGCCGGGCGGCTTCGAGCACGTTCCGGACCGGCGCGGTTTCTGGAACGTCTCCCGGGAGGAACGGCTGGCCCTATGGGACCGGCTGTACGACGAGCCCGGCTTCGGCATCTGGCTGCAGAACTTCACCGAGATCTTCACCGACGAGGCGGCCAACGCGGAGTTTTCCGAGTACATCGCCGACCGCATCCGCCAGCGCGTCGACGACCCCGAGGTGGCCGAGAAGCTCATTCCGAAGGACCACGGCTTCGGCGTGCAGCGGGTCCCCCTCGAATCCCACTACTTCGAGGCCTACAACCGCGACAACGTGCACCTGGTGGACATCAGCGAGAACCCGATCGTCCGCATCACCCGGACGGGCATCCAGACCCGGGACGCCCACTACGACCTGGACCTGATCGTCTACGCCACCGGCTTCGACGCCGTCACCGGCGCCTACGACCGCATCGACATCCAGGGCGTCGACGGCCAGAGGCTCGCAGAGAAGTGGCGGGACGAGCCCGCGACCTACCTGGGCACCATGGTCAACGGCTTCCCGAACCTGCTGATGATCGCCGGCCCCCAGAGCGCCTCGGCCTCGACCAACTTCCCGCGCGCGATCGAATCCCACGTCGACTGGATCACCGACCTGGTGAAGTACTGCATGGACCAGGGGCTCGCCCGCATCGAAGCGAGCCCCGAGGCCGAGGCGGCTTGGAACGAACACGTGCGTGAGATGTATCAGATGGTGCTGATGCGCAAGGCGAAAGGCTGGTTCACGGGCTACAACTCGAACGTGCCCGGCCACGAGGAAGGAACGATCCGCTACCTGGTCTACAACGGCGGCGCGCCGAAGTACTCGCGTACGCTGAGCGAGGTGGCGGCCGACGGGTATCGGGGCATTCTGCAGTCCCGGTGACGGCGCCCGGCGTCGGCGCCCAAAACGGCTGAAGTACGCGCCCGGCGGCCATCAGCGGTGTTGCGGCCGCTACCCATGGCTGGGCCATGACTGCGCGGCCGCGCCTGGCGGCTGACCGCCTGGGCTCACGCGATCAGTGCCGATTCATGCGGCGCACTACGCTAGATCCCCAGGTCCATCAGATTGTAATCCCGGATGTCCGTGCGGGCCTGCGGCCCCCAGCGATAGCGATCGGCCTCCGCCGCGAGCGGTTGGTACGTGTAGCTCGTCTCGTGCGGATAGCGCTGCCGGCGCGCATCGATCGCGTACGGGATCAATCGTGAACGATGCCGGACGTAGGCCTCGTCATAGGTGGCGACCGCGCTGTGCACGCCCCCGCTCGTCACGTTCAGCACCGAGCTGCGCCGGTGGAAACCGAAGTTGATCGTCACCCGCGGTTCGTCGCTGGTGTTGGCATAGGATCCATGCACCGCCTGGCGGTTGCACATCGCCACATCCCCTGGGTCGCAGATCAGAGGGACCGCCTCCGGGAGACGGTCGGAGCCCGCGTCTTCCACCAGGCGCCGGATGTCCACTCGCCCGCGCCGGTGGGAGCCCGGCACCACCCACAGTCCGTTCGCGGCATTGCACCCGTAAAGCTGGGCCATGAAGTTGAAGCCGTGCGTGCCTTCGTCGAGGTCCGGGTCGTCCCAATGGGTCCAGCCGTCCTGATGCCAGGCCACGGACCCGCCGAGCCCGGCGTGCTTGATCCACACCGCCTCGTTGAAGGGCGCGAAGTCCTCGCCGTTCACGGCCTCGGCGATCCGCAGCAGATCGGGATGGCCGTAGAGCCGGAGGCAGGCATCCGAGAACTGCAGCGAACCGAGAATGAGCTGCACGACGTGGGCGGGCGCACCGTCCGGCGCCGCCGGCTCCGTCATCTTGACCGGATAACGGCCGTGCGCGGCCCGGGTGCCGCCGACCTCGTCGGCGAGCGGCTTGGTCCAGATCACCGTCCGCGCTTCGAGCCCCTGACCGAGCGCATCACGGCCATAGCGGTCCTGCCGGGCACCCTTCTCAACCGGCGCGCGCTCGAGCATGTCCGCGACGTCGCGCTCGATGTCGTCGAGTTCCTCCTGAGCGAGCACGCCGGTGAACACGTAGAAGCCGTGCTGCCGGTAAGCGTCGAGGATGGCCGGATCGAGGCGGCCGTCCGCACCGAACCGGATCGGGCCTCGATTGCCCAGCGCCAGTGCCCGTTCCGTGCCGCGCCGGCGGAACGCCACCATGGCCGCCTCGTCGGCACCGTAGTCGGCGACCGGAACCCCGATGGACGGAAGCTTGATTCTGCCTTTCATGATTCCCCTCCCACGGCGCAGCCGAAACCCGGCTCGGACGACCGATACGCTCCGACTCACCCCGCCAGGCGCTGATTGAACTCCACCATGTTGCCGCTCGGATCATGCGTGAAGGCCTGCAGGCACACCCCGGGAATCTCGTTGGGCCGGGAACACTCGAAGCCGGCAGCCTGCACGGTGCCGATGACCGCAGCCAGATCGTCCACGGCGAACGCGAAGTGCTGCTCTTTCGGCGGCGGGGTGGACTCGATACCCAGCAGATGGACCTCCTGACCGCCGTTCCTGAGCCACGCGCCGGGAAAGCCCAGATCCGGGCGATCGATTTCCTCCATGCCCAGCACGCCGACATAGAAGCCGATCGCCGCGTCGACGTCTCGAACGTTGATCGACACGTGATGGATACCTTTCAGCACGATGTTTCCTCCTGTCGAGGTGCAGCGCTGGCAGCATACCGCGAGCACAACCTCTGCGGCACGAAGAAGCGCCAATGCCACTCGGCGAGCCTCCTCGGCGGCAGGTGCTAGAAGCCGATCTGCGTCCCGCCTATCGTCGACACACCACTCTCATAGGCGAACACCACGGCCTGCGCCCGGTCCCGCAGGCCCAGCTTGGACAACAGGCTGGAGACGTGCGTCTTGACGGTCGCCGGCCCGATACCGAGTCGTTCGGAAATCTCCTGATTGTTCAATCCGCTGCCGACACAGCGCAACACCTCGCGCTCCCGCTCCGTCAGCCGCTCGATGCGCGCCGCGAGCGCCGTGTCCGCCCCGCCCTGCCGGGCGAACTGCTCGATCAGCCGGCGGGTGATGCCCGGTCCGAGCAGCGCACCGCCGTCGGCGACGGTACGCACGGCGGCAACGAGCTCTTCCGGCGGAATGTCCTTGAGGAGAAACCCGCTGGCGCCCGCGCGCAGCGCCCGGTAGATGTACTCGTCCGGATCGAAGGTCGTGAGCACGATCACCCGGGTTTCGTCACCGGATTCGGAGAGGATGCGCGCCGTCGCCTCGAGGCCGTCGAGCTCCGGCATGCGGATGTCCATGAGCACCACGTCCGGCTCGTGTTCCCGCGCCGCGGCGACGGCTTCGATCCCGTTGCCCGCTTCCGCGACGACCTCGATGTCATCCTGATGATCGAGGATCATGGCGAAGCCGCGGCGCACCAGAACCTGATCATCGACGACGAGCACACGCAGCATCACGGGCGACCGTCGCCATAGGGCAGCAGCGCGCGGACCTCGAAGCCGCCGTCTGCGCCAGGCCCGGCACGCAGCCAGCCACCGAGCAGTTCGGCGCGCTCGCGCATCCCGGAGATGCCGTAGCCCTGGCCCGTTGCCGCCGCCGGGCCGCGGCCGGAATCGCAGATCATGAGCTCGACGCCATCGGCAGAGGCGGTCGCCGTGACCGTCACGGCCGCGCCCTCGCCCGCGTGCTTCAGGACGTTGGTCAATGCCTCCTGCACGATGCGGTACACGGCGAGATCGACTCGCGGCGGCAGATCCGAGAGACGGCCGTGGGTCCGCAGATCCACGGCTGCCCCGGCCGCGCTCACCTCCGATACCAGCGACGGCAGGTCCGCGCAGCCGGGCTGGGGAGCCAGACCGCCGCCACTCTCCTCGCGGCGCAGCACGTGCAGCAGATGTCGCATCTCGCGGAGCGCCTGACGGCCAGCAGCCTCGACCGCGGCCATGGCCTCGAGGGCCGCGCCCGGGTTGGACTGCGCCACGGTCTTCGCCGCGCCGGCCTGCACGGTCATGAGGCTGAGCTGATGGGCAACGATGTCGTGCAGTTCCCGGGCGATGCGGCTGCGCTCCTCGGCGACGGCAAGTTCCGCGGCTTCGTTCCTGCGCTGCTCCAGGTCACGCGCACGCTCCTCGAGAAGCCGCAGGTACTCGCCGCGAAAGCGCAGGCGGCGCCCCACGTACCAGACCGTGCCCATCATCAGCAGGGTGAACAGGCCGCCCGGCCCGGCCGCGTTCATCACGAACAGGTCCGTGCTCGCGACGAGCAGCGCCAGCAGCATGCCCAGCAGGCTGACGCGGCCGTCCCCTGCGTAACGCCCCAGGCTGTAGAGCGAAAACGCCATGGCCACGATGCCGTCGTTCAGAGGACCGAGCGTGGTCAGCAGCAGGCAGCAGAGAACCACCGCGTGCACGACCACCGGGTGCCTGCGTCGCCAGATCAGCGCGGCGCTCGCGACCAGGGCGATGAGCAGCAGCCCGCCGCTCACCACAGCACCCAG
The DNA here is from genome assembly GCA_002480525.1 of Gammaproteobacteria bacterium UBA7803. GTDB lineage: Bacteria > Pseudomonadota > Gammaproteobacteria > Pseudomonadales > Azotimanducaceae > UBA7803. The sequence goes on from DLCH01000046.1 coordinate 63,709, forward strand.
ATCGGCAGCCTTCCCGTTCACGGACCACATCGCCAGGGTCAGCAGGAACGCCAGCGCAGCCAGCAGTGTGTCCGTCGTCCTCGGCCACCGCTGGAGCGGGCCCCGGAACGGCTGCAGCCAGGGCTCGCCATCTTCTCTTCGCAACGCAGCCTCTCCCGCCGGGAAAGGCCCAACGCCACTGATGCTGCCAACGCCGTCTTGCGCACTCGACATCGCGCAACCCTAGTCCACGTCACTGACTGCTGTCATCAGCCAAATCGCGGCAGAGCGCGCCGTCGTCTCATCCTTTTGGGGGAGGCGCGCACCCGCCGCCCGGCCGATTCGCCGACTGCATAGGCGCGTCAAGATGGGCGCCGTATACCCTGATGGAACAGCACGAGATGACCGACTTCCCGCTTCACGCCTCTGGCGATCTGCCCATGACGCCGCGATCCGGAGCCAAAGCTGCTCGCTACGCGGTAGCACTCTGGTACGTCCTGGCACTGGTGGGACACCTCGCTTTTCTCGCCTATATTCTCGCCGTGTTCTATCCGCCGATCGCGGCGCACGGCACTGCCGCTCTCGAGGGAATGCACCTGCCCGCGGGCTTCCGGGAGGGGGACATCCTCGGCAATCTGGCGGCCACGGGCCACGTGCTGCTCGCGGCGATCGTGATCGGCGGCGGGCCCCTGCAGCTGCTGCCCGCGCTGCGCAATCGCCTCCCGCGCTTCCACCGCGCGCTCGGCAGGACCTACGTGATGGCCGCCGTGATCAGCGCCATCGGCGGCCTCTACATGGTCTGGACCCGGGGCACGCTGGGCGGCGTCATCAGCCACCTGACGATATCCGGTGACGGGGTCCTGATCCTCGTGTTCGCGGCATTGGCGACGTACCACGCCGTCGGCCGTCGCTTCGCCGCACACCGCCGCTGGGCAATGCGCCTGTTCATGGCGGCCAGTGCGGTGTGGTTCTTTCGCGTCGGGCTCATGGGATGGATGGCATTGACCGGTGGCGTCGGAATCGACTTCGAGTCCTTCACCGGGCCCTTTCTCTACGTGCTGGGCTTCGCGCAGTACCTGCTGCCGCTCGCGATGCTCGAATGGTACTTCCGCACGCAGCGCGGCGTCAGCGAGGGAGAGCTTCTCGTATTCTCGGGCACGCTCACGGTGCTGAGCCTGTACATGGCCGTCGGCATCTTCGCGGCGACCGCCGGCATGTGGCTGCCGCGTATGTGATGGAGGAATTCGTATCGACGCCCTGTGCGTGCACAATGTCGAAGGTTCGCAGCGGCCGAATCCACGACCGACCCGGTGCGTCCGGGGAACCAGCAGGAGGATCGCAGGATGATCAAAGTCTACGGTGTTCACGGCTCGCCATTCGTGCGCAAGGTGCTCATTGCGCTCGACTGCAAGAACGTTCCCTACGAAATCGTCCGGCAGATGCCGTTCTCCGGTGACGAGGCGTACAAGAAGATCAACCCACTCGGCAAGGTACCGACGCTGGTCGACGGCGACCTGATCCTCGGCGACTCCAAGGTCATCTGCCGCTACCTCGAGAGTGCCTATCCCGACCCCGCGCTCTACCCGGCAGGCGTCGCCGATCGAGCCATGGCGGATTGGTACGAAGAGCTCGGCGGCACCTACGTCACGGAACTCGCCACCGGCATCTTCTTCCAGCGCTTCATGCGCCCTTTCGCCTTCAAGCAGGAACCGGACGAAGCGCTGGCCGAGAAGATAATCACCAGACAGCTGCCGCCGATGCTCGACTATCTGGAAAGTCGGATACCCGGCGAAGGCTTCATCTTCGGAGACTTCACGCTGGCGGACCTCAGCATCGTCAGTCCGTTCATCAACGCATCCTATGCCAGATACGAAGTCGATGGCTCGAGCTGGCCAGCTCTGTCCGGGCTGATCGAGCGTGTGAAAGCCATACCTCAGGTGGCAGCGGTGCTGGGGAAAGAAGCCAAGTCGTTGGGAATCGGCTGAGCCGACCGAGCGAGCGGGGTATCGGGCCTGGACGCGGTTCGAGGCCCGCCACCCGTGAGGTTGCCGGCCCCGCCTGGTACGAGCCCTCGAAAATCCGAACGTTCACGTTGAAAACGACCGCGTTGCCAGGGAGTATGTCGCGGTGCCCGTCGCAGGCGCCGAGTTCGAGCGGATGGTCGAAGCCGTTCCGCCGGGACTCGGGACTGGCCTGCCGATGGGTTTCCCCCGAAAGGGACGTTCTTCGACTCGACCCGGTCGAGTCCAGCGATCGGACACCGTCATGACCGAGTCCCCGGAATCCCCCGAAGCAGCCGCCGGCGAAGCGACGCCGGCCCCGCGCCGCAAGACCAGCCCCATCGGCCGGGTCGTCTTTCTGCTGATCACCGTCGCCTGCTTCGGCTATCTCTACTACCGCCTCGACGGTGCAGCGACGCGCGAGGGCCTGAGCCTCGCGGCCTACATGACGCAGGTCTTCGCCACGGTGCAATGGCTGCCCTGGCTGGCGCTGATGATGGGCTATTCCCTGTTCTTCTTCCTGATCGACACCCTCGTGGTGACTCGGGCATTGAACTGGTTTCTCGCCGACATCCGCTATCGCGACATCCTGCCCATCCGCGCCAGCGCCTACATCATCTCGATCTTCAACGAGCAGATCGGCAAGGGCGCCATGGCCTACTATCTGAATCGGCGGGACAAGGTGCCGGGCTGGGAAGTCGGCTCGGTGATGCTGTTCATCATGTTCTGCGAGGGTTTCTACCTGCTGACCTGGGCGACCGTGGGGTTCGTCTTCACCGCCGAGGAACTGCCGTCGGTGTTCAACATACTGCCCGTGATCAGCGCCTGCGCCGCGGTGTTCCTGGTGCTGTGGATACTCTACTTCAGCGGCAGGATTCTGCCCGGGAACCGTCTGCGTGAACGACGCATCCTCAGCGCCTTCCGCCAGGCCCGGCCCTGGCACTACGTCGCCTTCTTTCTGCTGCGCTCGCCGGCGCTGCTGGCCGCCGTCGTGGTCTACACGGCGTCGCTGAACCTGTTCGGCGTGGACGCCTCACTGCTGACCGTGCTGCCCTACCTACCGGTGATCTTCTTCGCCGCCGCGGTACCCACCCCCATGCGCGCCGCCGCCATCACGTTCTGGGTGATCCTGTTCCCGGACAACGAGGGGCAGATGGCCGCCTTCGGTTTCGTCCAGCACAACTTCTTCATCCTGTTCAATGCCCTGATCGGCCTGATCTTCTGGCGCCGCGCCCAGCGGGAACTGTTCGGCTGACCGCAGACCATCGCTGCGCGCCGATTCGACTCGATTGGCGCGTTTACATCCTGACGACATCACTCCTGATGCACGCGCGGCAATAATTCCGACCTCAGGCCCGAAATACGTTGTGGGTGCTGCTACTCCAGGGACCAGGAGTCAGTATGACCTGCCGGCCGCCCACCAGATTTGTCACCGCCCTCGTGCTGTCGTGCATCTGCTCGATGCAGTCGGCCTGCTCGGCGATTCGCTCACCCTTCGACAACTACCGCGACGACCTCCATGCCGCCCTGCTGGCCGTGTCCGACGTGGACCCGCGGGGCGGCCAGGGTCGATTGTCGAACGCCGGCCTCGATCAGGCGTTCAGAACCGTGGTCAAGCGCTGCAGCAACGTGCTGAACCTGCTGGAGGCGCGCAGTGACGGCCGCCGCACACGCACGCTGCTGATCGCCGTGGTCGGCACCGTCGCAGGCTCGGTCGCAGCACCTGCGGTGATCGCGACGGACGGCAGCATGGCGCTGTCCGCCGGACTGAGCGGCCTCGCTGGCGCATCGAACGCCGCCCAGGACCTGTTCGGCGATCAGGGCTACACCCGCAGCGAACTCATACTGGCGAGGGAGCACATGATCTCCTCAATCAACGGCTACGTGGCCCAGTGGCTCAGGCTGGAAGGCGCGGGCGAAGGTACCGGCGAGCAGGGCCAGGCAAAGCTGAACGCCAAGCTGGGGATCGTCCAGGGGCTGATCGTCACGTGCTCGATGTATCAACTCGGCGAGCAGAAGCTGTCGGAGGATGCGGCCGCCATCGTGGACGAAGCGCTGGAGACGACGGGCGAAGAGCCCACGGATTCCGACGACGAGGGATGACATCGAGGTGAACGCAACGTCCGTCAGCGATGGTCGGTGAGAGCCCCCGCGACGCTCACGCGTTCAGGTGAACACGCCACCAGGAGTCCGACCAACCATGCCTTCACAGATCGCCATCGTCCACGGCTGGAGCGACAGCTCCAAATCCTTCAGGGATCTCCGCGACTTTCTCGCGGCCAACGGCTTCCAGGTCCGCCAGATCTGGCTGGGCGACTACATCTCCATGGACGACGACGTGCGCGTGGAGGATGTCGCCAAGCGCATGAACGACGTCGTGAACTCGCTGATCGAGGCCGGAGAGCTGACCGTCCCGTTCGACCTGATCGTGCACAGCACCGGCGGGCTGGTCGCCCGGGAGTGGATCAGCCGGTTCTATCCAGAGGGTACCGGCTGCCCCGTGAAGCGCCTCGTGATGCTCGCGCCGGCGAACTTCGGGTCCGCCCTGGCGGCGCTCGGAAAGAGCATGATCGGCCGCGTCGCCAAGGGCTGGCGGAACTGGTTCCAGACTGGTGAAGAAATGCTGCGTGGCCTGGAACTCGCCTCCCCCTACCAGTGGGAGCTGGCATGCCGGGACCTGCTCGACCCGAACTCGACGGGATCGGCGGCCAAAGGACCGTACGCGCCGGACAAGGTGTTGCCGTTCGTCATCATCGGCACCAGAGGCTACCCGTCCGGACTCCGCCAGATCGTGAACGAGGGCGGCTCCGACGGCACCGTGCGGGCGGCCGCCGCCAATCTCAACGCCGTGGGCATGACCATAGACTTCAGCCACGAGAGCGAGACGCCTTCGATCGTCCCGTGGGCGAGCCGCACGCCGAAATTCCGAATCCCGTTCGCCGTGCTGCCGGACCGGGACCATTCCACGATCATCCGGCCCGACAAGCCTTCCGGAAGCAACGACTCGGACCAGCTCGCCCGGCTCATTCTGCAGGCCCTGGCCTGCGACGGCGCCGCCGCCTATCGCCAGATCGCCCGAAGCTGGGACGAGCTGTCGGAGCAGACCGCGGCGCTGGCGCGGGACGAGCAGGCCCTCGAGGAGCAGTTCGACAAGTCGGCGCCCGAGCCGGAGGAATTGCATCAGTACTTCCACGTCATCGTCAGAGTCGAGGACGATCACGGCGCGCCCGTGAACGACTACTTCCTGGAGTTCTTCCCGCCGGATCAATCCGGGACCCGCGCGGAGGTCTACTTCCACCGCGACGTGCTGGAGGACGTTCACGTCAACAAGCAGGACTCCAGCATGCGGAGCCTGTACGTGGACCGTAACGATCTGCTGGAGGGCTACTACGCCAAACGCATCTCACAACAGGAGAACCGGAGCGTCGCCATGAGCATCAGCGCGGCCAAGGTGGGCAGCAACATCCGCTACTTCGACAGTACTCGGGAAGGCGCCAAGGGTCACATCGTGGTGCACAGCGAAGCGATGGAAGTCCGATCCGACCTGCCTGCCCGGCTGCTGCGCAACACCACCCACCTGATCAGGATCGTCATTCCGAGGAAGCCCGTCGACAAGGTCTTCAAGCTCACCAGATAGCGGGCAGCGCCCTGTCGCGCCCCGGGCGTCGCACGAGCACGAACGATCGACGGGAGTCGCATGGCGCGGCGCCGATCCAGCGCAGAGGAGACAGGCAATGAACAATCGAGCCGCGGCCTTGGCGATGGTGCCCATCCTGTGGATCGGCGCCGCCGCGCATGCTGCCATTCTCAAGGACCTGGTGCGGCACATCGAGGGAACCGTCGATACCCCGGTCTCCGGCATTCGAGATCTGTCGCAGGCGGTTCCCAGAGTGATCGAGGAAGCGGCCCAGGAGCGGGCGGTCGACGCGTCGGATCTGATCGGCACGCGAACCGACCAGTCGGCGAGGCGACTGGACGATTCCACCTACGTCGTCCCCTACACCTTCGCCTCCATCGTCGACGAGCAGCCCCGCGCCTTCGCGCCCGTCGCCATTCTGGCGACCGGGGGCTTTCAGTACGACGCGACCGCCGAAACCTTTGCCGGCCGCGTGCTGATCGGGCTGCGCGACCTGGCGGATGCCGCGGCCAACTATCCGCTGCAGCGGCCGGTACAACTCACGCTGACCGGCTCCTTCACGATCGAGCCTCAGCAGCTCGTACTGGCGCAGGTCAATCGCGGCTACTCCGAGGTGGCAGTGTCGACCCGATCTCCGGACCAGCCCGGCGCACTGGAGATCTACTCGACCTTCGACGACATGCCGACCGCCATCTCTCTGCCGGTCAACCGGCCGGTGCTGCGACTGAGCATCGCGCCCCGCCAGGTGCTCGGGTTCGGGCTGGAGGTCGCGGACGTCCGGGTCGCCGGCAACAGTCTGTCCAGGGCCCAGGGGCGGGTGATCAACCTCGAGAACGAGGGCGGCGGCCGGCTGGGATCGAGCCGCGTCGATCTCGACGAAGACGGCCAGGGACACACCACGACCCGCTCCACCGGCATTGGTCAGGCGACGGTGCGCGCAACCGGCCTGCCCTATCAGGAGGTGAAGACCACCATCGAGTTCGTCTGGCCGTGGCTCTTCCTCGCCGCGACCTTCGCGGACGGCGTCATGGGCTCGGTGATCCACTGGGCCCGCTCCCGGCGGTTCGCCGGCTCCCTGCTGGTCGGGTGCGCCGTGGGCATGATCACCACGGTCCTGTACACGGTCGGCGTGAACGTCTTCGCGTTCACCCCGATCGCGACGGCCGGCGAAGCGCTCGCCTTTGCGCTGTCGGCGGTCGGCTCGGTGCTCGGGCCGAGCGTGCTTCGCACCGGCCACGGCGCGCCACAGCCGAACGGGTAGTGACCGTTTCGGAACCGGCCCGTGCGGACGAGCGCGACCGAGATCGAGACAGGGAAGACAGGAATCCGCGGCAGAGAAGAACGGGCCGCATCAGTTCGACAGGTCGTTGCCGTTCAGGCGACTGAGGTACCCGACGAATGATGGCGGAGCGGACGGGACTCGAACACGTCCAGCCCTGGAGCACACTGACACAACCTGTAGCGGACTCAATAACTTAGCCCCCTCACCTCTCAGCCTAAATCAACCTGTACCACGGTGTACCACGAAAATCGTGGTCAGAATCGTGGTCACTTGGCGCTAATAGCACGGTGCAACTACATGAGGGCTTCCACGTCATCGAGCGCAGCAAGGAGGCGTATTACCGCGCTCGTTGTCTAATGTATTTTTGGTCGCTGGCGCATCTGGTAGAACACCAGAAAAGGTAAGAGCACAAGCGCAGTCAGAAGCAAGACGATTATGTTAGGACCTAATCGTTCGCGTGCGTAATTGATCGCTATCTGCTGCGTCTGTGAGTAACCGGCCGGCGGCGGCTGCACTCGGTTGTCCCGTTCAAACTTCTGATAAGCCAACAACATCTGTTCGAAGCGCTGAGGCATTGTTGCCTTAAGATCATTTACCTCACCGGGATCATCGGAAATGTCATACAGGTACCATTCGCCGTCCCCCAACGGCGGCTGATTACGAACCAGCTTATAATCGCCCCGAAACAAGACCGAGTGTCCGGTCAGTTCGTAACCTATCGAATCTGCATCACCATAAACCCTGTCGGTTTCGCCACTGATGAGCGGCTTCAGGTCACGCCCGGACAGCGGAAGCACTGGGCGCCCGGCATATCGAGTGCCTGGCTTATCGACACCCGCATAAGACAATATGGTGGCGGCAATATCGGTTGCCCAAGAGAAACTCTCCGTTTGTCGCGGCTTATCCCCGAGCGGTTTCCCGGAAATAACTAGCGGGACCCGCAACCCTCCCTCGCCCACATAGAATTTGTAGTACGCCAGCGGGCTAACGGCTGCACTGGCAAAACTTGGACTGATCGAGCTGAAGGATCCTTTCAGGCCCAAGGTTTCATAGTCAGTGCTGTACCCTAAACTCGCAGGTAGGCGACTGGCCGGGAATGCATTGGGGTCGGGCGGTCCGCTGCCTTCGGCCCCATTATCGGACGTGAAGATAAATATGGTGTTGTCGGCCAGCCCCCTTGATGCCAGATGGCTCATCAACCTGCCAATGTTCGCATCCATGGCCTCGATCATCCCCGCGTACACCGCCATGCGTTTGGCCTCGTACTTTTTGCGCTCCGCGCTCAACGTTTCCCAGTCAGCCGTTGTCGCCACGTGTTGCATGGACACCGATTCCGGAAAAACGCCCATTTCTACCGCACGTGCCAGCCGCTGTTCTCGCACTTTGTGCCAGCCCTGATCGTACAGCCCCATGTAACGATCGATGTATTGCTGAGGTGCCTGAACCGGCATATGCACCGCCTGAAACGGCACATAGGCAAAAAACGGTTTGCCATCTCCGGCATTCTCGTCAATAAACTCAATCGTCTTATCGATGAGAAAGCGAGACGAATAAAAATCATCCGGCAGCGTAAATCGCTTACCGTCAGCAAACCAGTTGGCCGTATCGTATATCGGCAAATAAGGTCGCTGTTCCCAGTTGTCGGCGCCGGAATCCATCAGCGCAACGGTTCGTTCAAAACCCCGCCGGCTCGGCAACTGATCGCGCTCGGCTCCCAGGTGCCATTTGCCCGCCATATAGGTGTGATAACCGGCATCTTCCAGCAGCGTGGCTATTAGAGGTGGTCTGATCTTTCGAGAC
>DLCH01000041.1:0-186 GCA_002480525.1 Gammaproteobacteria bacterium UBA7803
CTGCTGCTGGCCGCCGGACAGCTCGCCGGGCCGGCGCTCGGCGAGCTCACCGATGCCGAGGGCATCGAGCATGTCGCCGGCCCGGCGGCGCCGCTCGTCGGCGGAGACGCCCTGAAGCTGCAGGATGAACTCGACGTTCTCCCGGGCCGACAGCACCGGAATCAGGTTGTAGGCCTGGAACACGAA
>DLCH01000041.1:482-638 GCA_002480525.1 Gammaproteobacteria bacterium UBA7803
CAGGTTGTAGGCCTGGAACACGAAGCCGAGCTTGTGCAGGCGCAGGTCCGCCAGCGCCGACTCGGACAGCCCGCCGAGAGCGACGCCGTCGACGATCACCTCGCCGTCGGTCGGCCGGTCCAGCCCGCCGATCACGTTGAGCAGGGTGGACTTGCC
>DLCH01000041.1:937-36765 GCA_002480525.1 Gammaproteobacteria bacterium UBA7803
ACGTTGAGCAGGGTGGACTTGCCCGAGCCCGACGGCCCGGACAGGCTGACGAACTCGCCCCGGCGCACCTCGAAGTCGACGCCCCGGAGCGCGTGCACGGGCACGCTCTCCTGCCGGTAGACCCGGGTCACGCCCCGGCACGTCACCACCACGTCGTTCATCGTCGCAAGGCCTCCAGAGGTTCGATGTTCACGGCCCGCCAGGCGGGATAGAGGCTGGCGAACACGCCCAGCGCCAGGCTCATGCCGGCCACCAGAGCCAGGTCGCCGGGGAACAGCCGCGGCACCAGCACCGAGCGCATGCCCGCCATTTCCACGCCGGCGGCCCAGGCCGACAGGTCGATGCCGTCCGCCAGCGCCAGCACGCAGCCGGCGCCGATGCCGAGACCGATTGCGACGCCCACCGCCATGATCAGCGTCGACTCGATGACCACCTGCATCACGATCAGACCGCGGCGCATGCCCACCGCGCGCAGCATGCCGAACTCCCGGGTCCGCTCCATCACCGCCGTGATGAGCGTGTTGACGAGCCCGAACACCAGCGCCCCCATCATGATCAGGAACCAGATGAACACCGCCATGTCGGCGAAGGCGAACATGGCCGCCGCCTGGGGCTCGAGCTGCTCCCAGCGCAGCACGTCCTGGCCGGTGAACACGTCGCGCAGGCGCTCGGCCACCGACCGCTCACCGGGCCGGGTCTCGTCGTCCCGCAGGCGGATGGACACCTCGGTCACGCCGTCGGCGTCGAGCATGGCCCGGGCGAAGTCGAGGCCGGTGAAGGCGAACGCCTTCTCGAGGCCGGTGCCGTCGGCGTCGTACAGGCCGGCCACCCGGAACCCCGCCTCCCGGTTGCGGCCGTCGGCGCCCTGGCTCATCACCACCACCCGGTAGCCGACGTCGGTCTGGAGCTGCTCCGCCAGGGCCCGGCCGAGCAGCAGCCGGTTGTCCTCGGGCCCCTCCAGGCGCTCACCGTCGACGGGCACGTCGGCGAGAAACGAGATGTCCTCCCGGGCCGGGTCGATGCCGACGAGCTGGATGCCCCGGGTCTCCCGCTCGCTCATGATCACCGCCGGCACCCGCACCCGCGGCGCCCAGCCCGCCATGTCGCCGGCGAGGCTGTCCGGCCGCCACTGCCGGGCCAGCTCGAAGCGCTTCTGGATGCCGGGGTCGTCCCGGTAGCCGGGGGCCAGCACCTTGATGTGGCCGGTCAGGTTCTCCACCGCGGATTCGCGCATGTCCTGCTGAAACCCGCGGATCAGGCTGTTCATGACCGTGACGCCGGCAACCGCCACGCAGATGGCGGCGAGCAGCATCGCCGTGCGGCGCCGGTGACGGAACAGATTGCGCCCGCCCAGGGCGAACAGCAGACCCAGCGGCACCCTCATTCCGGCCCCCGCAGCGCGTCCACCGGGGTGAGCCGGCGCAGCCGCAGGGCCGGCACCAGCACCGCGAGCTGCACGCCGAGCAGCATCACCAGCCCGGCGAAGCCGGCCGCCCACAGGCTGAACGCCGGATACATGCGGTCCGGCATGTTGTAGCGCGCCATGATCTCGGCGGCGTCCTCGGGCAGCGGAATGCCCGTGCCCGCGAGCACGGCGATCAGCGCGACGCTGACGGCCAGCCCCAGCGCCACGCCGAACAGGCCGAGCCACAGCGCCTCGATGCAGAGCTGGCGGACCAGCGCGCCGGGCCGCATGCCCAGCGCCATCAGCATGCCGAACTCCCGGGTGCGCTCGAACACGGTCATCATGAAGGTGTTCACCACGCTGAAGGTGACGATCAGCGCGATCAGGGCGAAGAACAGGCGCGTGCTGAGACGCTTGATCTCCACCGTCTGCTCCGCCTCGGGCATCAGCGCGCGCCAGTCGAGCGCGGCGGCGTCGCCGCCGCCGAGGGCGGCCGCCACCGCGGCGCTGTTGCCCGCCCGGTCCACCAGCAGCACCACCGCGTGCGCCATCCCGTCGCCCAGGTTCCAGCCGGCGCGGAAGTCGTCGAGGGGAATCTGCAGCAGGCTGCGGTCGAGCTCCGCCTGCCCCGTGGCGTACAGGCCGACGACCCGGGCCACCGCCGCGGCCACGCCGCCTTCCCGCGCCGTGCCGAGCAGGACCACCTCGTCGCCCACGTCGAGGTCCAGATTTCGGGCGAGGGTCTCGCCGAGGAACGCCTCGCCGGGCCCCTCGAGGTAACGGCCCCGCGTGACCATGCCGGGCAGGCTGGACGCGCCCTGCTCCGCCGCCGGCACCACGCCCATCACCCGCGCGCCGAAGCTGCGCTCGCCCGCCGACACCAGGGCGAAGGACTCGGCCCGGGGCAGCGCCGCGGTGACGTGGGCGGTGGCGAGGGCCCGGGCTTCCAGCGCCGGCGCATCGTCGAGCAGGTGCTCGAGCGCCGGATCGTCGTGGTACTCGGGATGCTGAAGCTGGACGTGGCCGACCAGCAGGCGGGCGGTGTTGTCGATCATCACCTCGAAGCCGCCGTCCTGCATGGACACGCTCACCACCAGCAGCCACACCGCGAAGGCGATGCCGCCGGCGGTCAGCCAGGTGCGCCGCCGGTTGCGCCACAGGTTGCGCCAGGCCAGCGCCGCCGTGGTCACGCCGCTCCGGCGGCGCGCCGCCCGGGCCGGCAGCGCCAGCGCGCCGCTCATGCCGCCACCCGCAGGGCGTCGACGGGTTTCAGGCGCCGCAGCCGCAGGCTCGGCAGCACGGCGGCGATCTGGGTGCCGACCAGCATCACCAGCGGCGCGGTCAGCAGCGCCTCGGCGGTGAACGTCGGATACAGCCGGGTCGGCATGTACATCTCCGCCGCCAGCCGCTCCAGATCCGCGCCCAGGTAGATGCCGACGTCAGCCAGCCAGGCCACCAGCAGCGCCGCGAGACCGACGCCGACGCTGGCGCCGATCAGCCACATGAACACCGCCTCCCACTGCAGCATCGCGACGATGCCCATCGGACGCATGCCGATGGCCAGCATCATGCCGAACTCCCGGGTGCGCTCGAACACGGTCATGATGAAGGTGTTCACGACGCTGAACGCCACCAGGATCATCACGATCCAGTAGAACAGCGCCCCGCTCAGCCGGTCGATCTCGATGGCCTGACGCAGGTCCGGCATGAGCGCCTCCCAGGTGCGCACCGCCAGCGGCGCACCGTCGCCCTCCGGCCAGCGCGCCGGCAGCGACCGGCGCAGCCCGTCGGCCACCTGCCCGACCGCGCCGAGGTCGCGGGTGCGCACCACCAGCCGGTGGGCCTCGTCACCCAGGGCGAAGGCCTGGCGCACCGCGGCGAGGTCGGCCAGCAGCAGGCTGCGGTCGATCTCGGCGACGCCGGTGCGGAACAGGCCGGACACGGTGAGCACCATGGCGGCCACGCCACCGCGGCTGGCGCTGCCGAGCAGCACCACCTCGCCGCCGACGTCCACCCCCAGATTGCGGGCGAGCGCCTCGCCCAGCACCGCGTCCTCCGGGCCGGCCACCTGGCGGCCGGCGAAGATCCGCTCGTGAAAGGACACGACCTCGGCCTCCCGCGCGGGGTCGATGCCCACCACCTGGGCGCCGAAGCTGCGCTCGTCCGCGGACGCCAGCGCGAACGCCTCCACCCGCGGGGCCACGGCCTCCACGCCGGGGGCGTCGGCCACGCGGGCCGCCAGCACCGACGCCGCCGGCAGGGTCTCCTCAAGCCGCTCGTCGTCGACGTAATCCGCGTTCTGGATCTGGAGATGGCCGTTCAGCAGCGACGTGGCGGTGTCCTGCATGGTTTCGTAGCTGCCGAGCTGAATGCACATGGACGTCACCACCAGGAACACGGCGAAGGCGACGCCGCCGGCGGTCAGCGCCGTCCGGCGGCGGTTGCGCCAGAGGTTGCGCCAGCCGAGCGTGGGCAGCAGCGGCAGCGACGCCTCCCGCACGGGGCGGTCCGGCGTCAGTGCCGCTTCGCTCACGGGGTGGCTCCGCTGCGCAGGGCGAACAGGGTGAACAGGTCGTCGTCGAGCTCGACGTCGAAGTCGGCGTCCCGGTAGTGCACCTCGGTGTAGTGCTCGGCCTCGTCGAGCCGGCTCATGCGCATGCGGGTGGCGAAGGTGCGCCCGCCGAGCTCGCCCACCGCCATGGCCTCGAGCCGCTTCAAGGGTTCGAGGTCCTGATCGTAGAAGGTGTGGGACAGCAGTACGTAGTCGTCGCGCAGCACCAGCACCTCCTTGCCCCAGACCACCGGCGCGTTGTCGTGGGGTACCGCTTCCACCGTGTAGACCCGGTGTCCGTCCTGCTGCGCGGTGTCCAGCAGCGACAGGTCGTAGTGCTTGAGCAGCTTGTCGCTGCGGGACAGATCGTTGTACGAGAAGTCGGAGCCGGCCCAGCTCTGGGACATGAGCGAGAACGGCAGCCGGATGGTGCGGTTCAGCTTCGGCGTGTAGGTCCACATGCTGTCGCCCCGCTTGAGCGTGGCGTTGCCCGCGTCCCGGGCCGGCTCGGTGAAGCGGATGAGCGCGTCTTCCCGGCCCCGGGTCCAGGCCACCAGGCTGGAGCTGCGTTCCCAGTCCGGCCGGTGAATGACCATGGACATCTCGGCGTAGGAGCTCTGGCCACGAACCAGGTCCAGCGCGCCTTCCACCAGGGTTCGCGCCGTCGGGCCGTCGCCGGCGGCGACCGGATCGGCGTCGGCCCCGGCCGCGGCCGCGGCGTCGCCCGGCGCGCCCGACACCGACGCCGACCACCACAGCAGCGCCAGCGCCGGCAGCAGACCGACCGCGCGCGCCGGGCTCATGCGCCCGCTCCCGCAGCCTGGCGCACCGGCACCGGATACGGCGCCGCCACGCCCGACACCAGCAGCTCCGCCATGCGGGCGGCGTGGGCCTCCGCGGACAGCGTCCCCGGCACCAGCGGCGCGGCGGTAACCACCGCGAAGATCGCGTGGATCAGCACCTCGGCCCGGGCGGCCAGCTCGGCCTCGGGCAGGGTGCCTCCGGTGGCTTCGTCGAGCAGCTTCACGGTGACCTGCCGCTGCAGGTCGCCGATCTGGGACAGCACCGCGGTGTCGACCTCCTCCATGGCCAGCGCCAGCTCCCGGTCGCCACCGGTCAGCCGCGTCACCAGCGGCATCTCGCGGTTCATGATGAGGCCCTGGCGGATCATCTCGCGCAGCCGCTCCCGGGGTTTCAGCTCCCGGCGCCACAGCGGCTCGAGCCGGTCCAGGTAGCGCCGCTTCTCGCGGGCCACGGCGTGAAACAGCAGCTCCGGCTTGCTGCGGTAGTAGAGATACACGGTGCCCTTGGCCACGCCGGCGGCGCGCGCCACGTCCTCGATGCTGGTCTTGCGGTAGCCGAAGGCGGTGAAGCGTTCGGTGGCGGCGGCGAGTATCCGCTCCCGCTTGCGCGCCTGGCGCGGGTCCTGGTCCGGCTGGAGAAACGCGTCGAGCCGGGCGCCGACGTCTGCGAGCAGCGAATCCATACTGACCATTATGGTCAATTCGGTCATTTGGTCAATCCCGACCCGCGCCGACGGCCCACGGCGACCGCCGGACGCTCAGCGCCGGCGCCGGTGGAGGGAGACGACGTTGTCGCCCTTGAGCACTTCCTGCTTCAGGGAGAAGGCGATTTCCCAGGTGAAGACCCGGCGGACGCCACCGGCGTCGGCATCGCGCAGGAAACCCCGGCATCCGTAGCCGCGGGAGATGGAGAACAGCGCGAAGGTGGCGTAGAGGCCGTCACCCTCCTCCCACACGAGACCGAGATTGGGCGGGCTGTCGAGCTTGGCGGTGCCATCCAGCCGGCGCGCGCCGAACCGGGCGTTGAGGGTGTAGGTGCCGACGTCGTTGCTCGCCAGGCGGATGGCGATGCCCTGCTCGGCCTCGCCCTCGGCCTGCCAGCCGCCGGTGAGGGTGACGCCGTCGGCGTCCCGCTCGATCAGCAGGTGGCAGGCCAGCGGCAGCCCCCGGCTCTGGCCTTCGGCCAGCAGGCTTCCCCGACCCAGCCACTGACCGCTCTCGAGCATCATGGCGCGTCTGCCGGAACCGGCACCGCGTCGGCGATCGGCTCCAGAACCCGCGGGTCCTTGTGCCGGGCGTTGTTCACCCAGGTGGACACGGGAACCGCGTCCAGGTCCTCCGGCAGGCGCGGCGACAGCAGCGCCTTCAACTCGTCCGCCGGGGCTTCCGGGTCGAGCCAGCGCCGGGCGTCGGCCAGGCCGAGCATCGCCGGCTGACGGTCGTGGACGAAGGCGAGCCCTTCGGCCGCATCGGTGGTGAGTATGGCGAAGCTCTCGAGGGTCTCGCCGGAGTCGGGATCGCGCCAGCGGTCCCAGATGCCCGCCAGCAGCATGCCGGGGGACTCGTGGGGACGGATGTAGTACGGCAGCTTGCGGCCGCCGGATCCGCCGCCGGCGGGGCGGGCCCATTCGTAGAACCCGGAGACCGGCACCACGCAGCGGCGCTTGCGGAACGGGTCGCGGAACGCGCGGCTGCGCTCGACGGTCTCCGAGCGGGCGTTGAACATCGAGTACCGGGTGCCGGCATCCTTCGCCCAGTGCGGCGTCAGCCACCAGCGCATGGGCGCCAGCTCCGGCGCGCCGGCATCGTCCAGGCGCAGCACGACGATCGTCTCCGTCGGCGCGGCGTTGTGGTTGTCGGGCCCGGGGTGACGCAGCTTCACCAGTTCCATCAGCAGCCGCGACAGCGGATCGGCGTCGACGTTGAAGCGCCCGCACATGCTCAGGCGTCGCGCAGCAGCCCGGCGACCGCCGCCATGTCGTCGGCGTCCAGGCGCCAGTCCGAGGCGGCGGCCGCGTTCGCCGCCACCTGCTCCGGAGAGGTCGCTCCGGCGATCACGCTGCTGATCACGTCCTGGGACAGCAGCCAGCAGAAGGCCAGCTCGACGAGGCTGCGGCCGCGGGCCTCGGCGAAAGCGGTCAGCGCCTCCACCCGGTCGAAGTTGCGCTCCGTCAGCGTGCGGCGGGCGAGACCTTCCGCCAGCGCCAGCCGGGTGCCCGCCGGCGGCTCGCCGGCGCGGGCGTACTTGCCGGTGAGCAGGCCGCTGGCGAGGGGAAAGTAGGGCAGCATGCCGAGGCCGAACCGCTCGCACGCCGGCAGCACCTCGTGCCGCACCGCCCGCTCCAGCAGGCTGTAGTGGTTCTGGGCGGTGACGAACGGCGTCCAGCCCCGGCTGCGCGCCGTCCAGTCGGCGTCGGCGATCTGCCAGCCGGCGAAATTGGAGTGGCCGACGTAGCGGACCTTGCCCTCCCGCACCAGGTCGTCGAGCACCGACAGGGTTTCCTCGATGGGCGTGGCCGGATCGGGCTGGTGCATCTGGTAGAGGTCGATGTAGTCGGTGCCGAGGCGGCGCAGGCTGGCCTCCACCGCCCGCCGCACGTAGCGGCGGGAGCCGCCCCGGTCCTGGGGCGTCGGCCCCGTGGCCATGGCGAACTTGGTGGCGATCACCACGTCGGGCCGCCGGCCGCCGAGGGCCTCGCCCAGCAGCGACTCGGACTGCTGGCCGCCATAGACGTCGGCGGTGTCGAAGAAATTGATGCCCTGGTCCAGGGCCGCGTCCACCACGGCCCGGGTGGCGGCGGCATCGATCCGGCCGCCGAAGTTGTTGCAGCCGATCCCGACCTCGGACACGTAGAGTCCGGAATTCCCCAGCCGGCGCTGCTCCACGGCATCTCTCCCTCTGTGATCGTCGGATGGTAACCGTTTGCGTTTCGCCCTGCATTGGCGTAGGAAGCGAGCCACGTCAACGCCAACCAGAGGCCATCGTGAGCACTCCCCATCCGCCGGTCGCCGCGCGCATCCCGCACCGCTACACCCGTCACGGCATCACCATCGACGACCCCTATGCCTGGCTGCGGGATCCCGGCTACCCCGATGTCACGGACCAGCAGGTGCTGGACTACCTGACGGCGGAGAACGACTACTTCGACGCCTGCATGGCGCCCCACCAGGATCTCGTCGCGAAGCTGTTCGAGGAACTGAAGGGCCGTCAGCCCGAGGCGGACGAGAGCGTGCCCTACCGCATGGACGGCTACTGGTATCAATGGCGCTACGAGCACGGCGCCCAATACCGCCTGTGGCTGCGCGCGCCGATCACCGATCCGCTTGCTCCGCCGCCCGCGGCGGACGACGCCTGGCAGGTGATTCTCGACGAGCCGAAGCTGGCCGAAGCGCACAACTACTTCGTGCTCGGCGGCATGGCGGTGAGCCCGGGCGGACGCTATCTCGCCTGGAGCGCCGACACCAACGGCTCGGAGCGCTTCACCCTGCAGATCACCGACCTGGAAACCGGCACGACCGTGGACGAAGCGGTCCCGGACACCCTCGGCGCGCCGGAGTGGAGCAGCGACGGCAGCGCGCTGCTGTACGTCCGGGTCAACGAGCAGTGGCGTCCCTATCAGGTGGTGCGTCACCGCCTCGGCGAGCCCCTGGCCGACGACCGGGTGATCTACGAGGAGCAGGACGAAGCGTTCTTCGTCGGCGTCGACAAGACCTCGTCCGAGCAGTTCCTGCTGATCACCACCGGCGACCACGTCACCAGCGAGGTGCGCTGCCTGCCGGCGGACGACCCCGACGCGGAGCCCATGCTGTTCGCCCGCCGCCGTCCCGGCCACGAATACTCGGTGGACCACGGCGAAGGCCGCTTCTACGTCATGAGCAACCGCTGGCACAAGAACTTCGCCCTGCTGCGGGCGCCCGAGGACGCGCCCGGGTCGGAGAACTGGGAGCTGGTGGTGAAGGGCTCCGACGACTGCTACATCACCTGGTTCGCGCGCTTCCGGGGCCGGCTCGTGGTCGGCGAGCGCATCGACGCCCTGGACCAGGTGCGGATCATCGAGGATGCCGGCGACGACTACCTGCTGGAGTTTCCCGAGCCGATTCACACCGTGGGCCTCGGCGCCAACGCCGAGTACGACACCGACCGTCTGCGGGTTCACTACGAATCGATGACCACGCCGGACACGGTGTTCGACTTCCACTTCGGCGACCGGCGTCTGCACCCGCTCAAGACCCAGCGCATCCCGAGCGGTCACGATCCGTCGGCCTACACCGTCAAGCGGCTGACCGCGCCGGCCCGGGACGGCGCCCGGATTCCCGTGAGCCTGGTCTACCGCAAGGATCTGCCGGCGGGCCATCATCCGCTCTATCTGACCGGCTACGGCGCCTACGGCATGCCGACCCTGCCCGGCTTCTCGGCCAACCGGCTGTCACTGCTCGACCGCGGCTTCGTCTACGCCATCGCCCACATCCGCGGCGGCGACGAACTGGGCTACGCCTGGTACGAAGCCGGCAAGCTCGACAAGCGCACCAACACCTTCAACGATTTCGTCGACGTGGCGCGCCACCTGATCGAGCGCGGCTACACCCGGCCCGGGCGCATCGCCATCTCCGGCGGCAGCGCCGGCGGCGAGCTGATGGGCGCCGTGGTCAACCAGGCGCCGGACCTGTGGGGCGCGGTGGTGGCCCACGTGCCGTTCGTGGACGTGCTCAACACCATGCAGGACACCACCCTGCCGCTCACCCCCATAGAGTGGCCGGAATGGGGCAATCCCATCGAGGACGCTGAAGCGTTCGCCTACATTCTGTCGTACTCGCCCTACGACCAGCTCGCGCCCGGCGACTTCCCGCCCATGCTGGTGACTGCGGGCCTCAACGATCCGCGGGTGACTTACTGGGAGCCGGCCAAATACGTCGCCAGGCTGCGCACGCTGAAGACCGACGACAACTGGCTGCTGCTGAAGACCAACATGGACGCCGGCCACCGGGGCCAGTCCGGGCGCTACGACGCCCTGCAGGAGCTCGCCGAGGAGTTCGCTTTCATTCTGGTGAGCCTGGGCGCGGACTGAGCGCGCGGTCCGCGCGGCGGGCGGCGGAGCAGAGCCCGGGCCCGGCGATCCCGTCGGGCCGCGGACCTGGGAGCGTTGGAACGGGCTGGTAGCGCCGCGACGGCCGGGGGCCGTCGAGACGGAGGTGTCAGGCCGTGTCGGCCCGGCGGCCGTGCTTCGCCTCGTGGGCTTCGCGCATGCGCCGCTTGATGATGTTCTGCACCACGTTCACCGTGGTCCAGTCGTGCAGCATCAGCCGCTCGCAGTTTCCGCAGGGCACCTGTTCGCCGTCCTGAACACGGCGCAGCAGGTCGCTGTAGCGCAGACGGGTGATGCTGTCGCAGTGGGAGCACTCCAGCCCCACCGCGGGATCGATGCCGATGTAATCCATGACCGCGACACTCCTCGTGCGGCAATCCCTTCCTCGACGGCCAGGCCCGCCGACCCGCATCGATGGGATGCCGGACCGGTCACGCTGGCCGGGACGAACGGCATCCACCGTCGCCCCGTAACAAGCCGCTTCCCCTAATGGTAGTGGGAAATCAGGGAATTGCGAGCGGAACGAACGGGGCGTTCACGGCAGATGCCGGCGCAGCTCGTCACGGAATTCCGGCGCGGCGACCTCGATCAGCGCCGCCGCGCGCTCGGCGACGGCGGCATCGCGCAGCCGCGCGACGCCGTGCTCGGTGATCACCAGATCGACGTCCGTGCGCAGCGCTGTCACCAGTTCCACCCGGGGCACGATGCGCGACACCGAGCCGCCGCGGGCGGTCGCCGTCATGGCCACGATCGACCGCCCACCGGGTGAGACCCGGGCCGCTCGCATGAAGTCGACGGAACCGCCGGTGCCGGAGATCTGCCGCCCCCCGGCCATCTCGGCGTTGACCTGACCGTAGAGGTCCACTTCCACCGCGGAGTTGACCGACACGAAGCTCGACAGCCGGCCGATCACCGAGATCTCGTGGGTGTAGTTCGCGCCGCGGAACTGAACCTCGGGCCGCCCGGCGAGACCGTCGAGCAGGGCCGGCGTGCCCAGCGCCATGCCGGTCACGTGGCGACCCGTGTCGATCTCCTTGTTGGCGCCGGTGATGACGCCGCGCTCGATCAGCGCCAGGCCGCCGTCGTCGATGAGCCCGCCGTGCATGCCGAGATCGTTCTTGTCGCCGAGCCGCGCGAGGATGGCGGCGGGAATGGCGCCGATGCCGGTCTGGATGCAGTCGCCGTCGCGGATTTCGGCCGCCACCAGCGCGCCGATGGCCTCGGCCGCCGCATCTTCGCCGGCAGCGGGCAGCGCCGCGAGGGGGCGATCGGTCTCCACCAGCCCGTCGATCCGGCTCTCGTCCACCAGCGGACAGCCGGCCGGCGCGACGAACGACGTGTTCAGCTCGGCGAGCACCACCGACGCGCTGTCCAGCGCGGCCTCGGCGAAGTCCACGTTCGGGCCCAGCCGCAGGCGTCCGTCGGCGCCGCGGGCCACCTGCAGCAGCGCCACGTCGGTGTGCGCGGCCACGTAGTCGTACACCCGCCGCATCTGCATCGGCAGAAACCGCAGCCGCGCGGGATCCGCGGACTTGAGGTGGGGCGTCATGAAGAACGTGGTGAACCGGGCGTCCGGCCCGTAGCCGGTGAAGTCCTCCCGGTTGTATCCCGCCAGCGGAAACTGCACGAAATGCAGCCCCTCCGGCAGCGTGTGCTGCTTCAGGTGAGCCAGCAGCCCCGTGGGCTCGTTGCTGCTGCCCGCGACGAACAGCCGCTGGCCGGGCTTCAGATGGTCGACGACGTTCATCGGTCCTCCACGTTCGAGCCGTGCATGTTACCGGGACGGTCCGTGAATCTGGAGATGGAGGGCCGGTACGCGCCACAATGGACGCCCGCCAGCCGCCCGTGCCCCCATGCCGCACACCGCCGCCGACCCGCTGTCGCCATTCGAACCCGGTGTGCGCGCCTGGTTCGCGGAGACCTTCGGGGCGCCGACCGCAGTGCAGGCCGCGGCCTGGCCGCTGGTCGCCGCCGGCGAGCATCTGCTGGCCACCGCGCCCACCGGCAGCGGCAAGACGCTGACGGCATTCCTCTGGGCCCTGAACCAGTTCGCCGCCGGCCGCTGGGAACGCGGCGCGACCCGGGTGCTCTACGTCTCGCCGCTGAAGGCCCTGAACAACGACATCCGGCGCAATCTGCTCGGCCCGCTGGACGAACTGTCCCGACGCGGCGCGGTGCCGCCGGTCAGGGTGCAGACCCGGTCGGGGGACACGCCGGCATCCGAGCGCCAGCGCATGCTGCGGCGGCCGCCGGAGATCCTCATCACCACGCCGGAGAGCCTCAACCTGATGCTCACCACGGTCCGCGGCCGGCAGGCCCTCGGCGCCGTCGAAACCGTGATCGTCGACGAGGTTCATGCGCTGGTGGACAACCGCCGCGGCACCCTGCTGCTGACGGCGCTGGAGCGCCTCGCCCGGCTGACCGGCGAGTTCCAGCGCATCGCCCTGTCGGCGACCGTTCGCCCCCTCGCCGAGGTCGCCGCCCACGTCGCCGGCCGGGACGACACCGGCCGCGACCGGCGGATGCAGGTGGTCGACGCCGGCGGCGACAAGCGCCTCTCCCTCACCGTGCGCTTCCCGGCCGCGGCCCGGGACGCGGCCGACGCCGGGGTGAAGATCTGGACGCCTCTCGCCGAGGCGTTCCGCGGCGTGATCGCGGGCAACGAGGCGACCCTGGTGTTCGCCAACAGCCGCCGGCTGGCCGAGCGGCTGACCTGGGCCATCAATCATGATCAGCCGGAGCCGCTGGCCTACGCCCACCACGGCTCGCTGTCCCGGGAGATCCGCCTGGAGGTCGAGTCGCGGCTCAAGGCCGGCGAACTCAAGGCCATCGTCGCCACCAGCTCGCTGGAGATGGGCATCGACATCGGCGCCCTGGACGAGGTGGTGATGGTGCAGGCGCCCCCGTCCGTCGCGGCGACGCTGCAGCGCATCGGCCGGGCCGGCCACGGGGTGGGCGAGGAGAGCCGCGGCAGCCTGTACCCGACCTTCGCCCAGGATTTCATCGACGCGGCCGCCCTGGCCGAGGCGGTCGCCGAGCGGGACATCGAGCCGGTCCGCTGCCTCGCCAACCCCCTCGACGTGCTCTGCCAGATCATCGTCTCCATGACCGCCAGCGAGACCTGGGCGGTGGACGAGCTGTTCGAGCTGCTGCGCCGCAGCGGTCCCTACCGGGACCTGCCCCGGCAGCACTACGACCTGGTGCTGGAGATGCTCGCCGGCCGCTATGCCGGCGCCCGGGTGCGCGAGCTGGCGGCGCGCGTCGACTGGGACCGCATCCGCGGCACCCTGCGGGCGCGGCACGCCGCGGTGCTGGCCTTCTACCGCAGCGGCGGGGTGATTCCCGACCGCGGCTACTACCAGATCCGCCTGCTGGACACCGGCGCCACCCTGGGCGAGCTGGACGAGGAGTTCGTCTGGGAAGCCAGGGTCGGGCAGGTGTTCTCGCTCGGCACCCAGACCTGGCAGATTCACCGGATCACCCACAACGACGTGCTGGTGCGGCCCGCCGCCAGGGGCAGCGACGCGCCACCGTTCTGGCGCGCCGAGGACCAGGGCCGCAGCTTCCACTTCTCCAGGCGCATCGGCGCCTTCCTGGCCCGGGCCGAGGCGCTGCTCGACGACGGCGACGCCGCGGGTCTGCTCGGCGAGCTCACCGGCCGGCGCGGCTTCGACGAGGTGGCGGCGGCGACCCTGGTCGAACACCTGGCCGACCAGCGCGCGGCCACCGGCACCGCCCTGCCCCATCTCCGGCACCTGCTGCTGGAGCGGGTGCAGGCCGGGCCCGGGGGCTACCGCGGAGCGGAGCACCTCGAGCAGCTCGTCATCCACACGTTCTGGGGCGGCCGGGTGAACCGGCCCTGGTCCCTCGCGCTCGCCGCGGCCCTGGCCGATGCCGCCGCCGACCTCGAAGTCCACGCCGACGACAACGCCGTGGTGCTGCAGAGCCGCCTGCCGCTGGACGACGGAGTGATGCGCCTGGTGACACCGGCCAACCTTGAACGCCTGCTGCGTCGCTCGCTGGAATCCTCCGGCGTGTTCGGCGCCCGCTTTCGCGAGGCCGCCGGCCGCGCCCTGCTGCTGACGCGCCAGCGCTTCGACACCCGCCTGCCCCTGTGGATGAGCCGCCTGCAGGCGAAGAAGCTGATGTCCGCGGTGCGCGACCACGCGGACTTTCCGATCCTGCTGGAGGTGTGGCGGAGCTGCCTCGAGGACGAGTTCGACCTGCCGGCGCTGCGCGACTGCCTGGCCGCCGTCGCCGACGGCGAGATCACCGTTTCCCTGTGCCGGACCGCCACCCCGAGCCCGTTCGCCGCCAATGTCACCTTCGACCAGATCAACCGCTACATGTACGCCACCGATCAGCCCGAGGCGGGCGGACCGAGCGCCCTGTCCGACGAGCTGATCCGGGCCGCGGTGCGGGACGCCGAGCTGCGGCCGCGGCTGTCTGCCGAGGCCGTCGCCCTGTTCGAGTCGAAGCGCCGGCGCACCGCGCCCGGCTACGCCCCGGACACGGACGAGGACTGGGCGTCGTGGATCAAGGAGCGGGTGCTGCTGCCCCGCGCCGAGGGGCCGGACGCGTTCCGCCACGTCGACGTGGCCGAGGTCGCCCTCGGCGGGCGCCGCTGGCTGGTGCACCGCGAGCTGCTGGCGGCGCTGTCGGCCAGCGGCCTGCTCGGAGCCGCCGCCGTCGAGGGCCCCGTGCCGGACGTGGCGGACGAGCGCGATGCCGAGACCTTCGCCCTGGAAGCGCTGTCCTTCTACGGCCCCCGCACCGCGGCGGAGATCGCGGCGCTGCTGCCGGCGGTTCCCGAGGGCCTGCTGGACGACGAGGACACCCTGGTCCGCGGCCCGCTGCTGGAAGGCGACGACGCCCTGCGCTACTGCGACCCGGACAACCTGGAGACCCTGCTGCGGATGCAGCGGGCGCTGCGCCGGCCGCGCATCGATCCGCGCCCGGCCACCGACCTGCCCGGCTTCGTCGCCGCCTGGCAGGGCTTCGGCCACGCCGACCCGGACCCCGGCGCCGAGGGGGCCTGGCTGGAGCCGCTGCGCGGCTACGAGGCGCCGGTCCCGGTCTGGCTCCAGGATCTGCCCGCCGCCCGCGGCGTCACCGACGAGGCGCTCGACCGGGCCTTCCGTGACCTCGGCCTCGCCTGGCAGGGCGCCGGCAGCGCCCGGGTGCGCCTGGGCTATCCGGAGGATCTGGACCTGACCGGCGGCGGCGAGCCGCCGCCCGACGCGGCCGGTCCGGACCCGGCGGAGCTGTTCGCCGATCCGCGGGCACGCTATCCCTTTCTGCAGCTCGCCGACGCCCAGGACGACGGCCTCGCGGACTTCAACGAGCGGTTCTGGCAGGCGGTGTGGGCCGGGCGTATCGCCGCGGACACCCTCGACCCGCTGCGCCGGGGGCTGGCGCGGCAGTTCCGGATGGACCCGGTGCCTGCGGCCCGCAGATCGGCACAGGGCCGGCGGCGCGCGCCCCGCTACGGCCGGATGGCGCCCGCCGACCCGTGGGGCGGCACCTGGTTCCTGACCCCGCCGGCGGCGGCTCCGGAGGAAGCGCTGCTGGCCCTCGAAGACGCCAAGGAGCGCGCCCGGATGCTGCTGGAGCGATACGGCGTGCTGTGCCGCGAGCTCGCCAACCGGGAGGGCGGCAGCCTGCGCTGGGCCGCTTTGTTCCGCGCCCTGCGGCTGCTGGAGCTGGCCGGCGAGGTGGTGGCCGGACACTTCTTCGAGGGCCTGTCCGGGCCCCAGTTCGCGCTGCCGGCCGCCCTCGGCGCGCTGTCCGACCGCGACTCGACGCCGGCGGACTTCTGGTGCGCCGCGGCGGACCCCGCGTCGCCCTGCGGCCTGGCCCTCGACTGGCCGGAGCTGCCTCAGCGGCGGCCGCGCAACTACCTGGCGTTCCGCCAGGGCGTGCTGACGCTGGTGATCGAGAACGGCGGCAGGCGGCTGACCTTCCACTGCCCCCCGGCGGCGGTGGACGACCGCCTGCTGGCTCCCATCGCCCACCTGCTGGCCCGGGAACGGCGCCTGACCATCGAGCAGATCAACGACGCGCCGGCCCGGACGAGCCCCTACCGGGAACCCCTGTCCGGGATCGGCCGCGTGGCCGCCGACCACCGCGTTCTGCACCTGGAACGGCGCTGACCCGAACGCGGCGGCAGGGCCCGGGTCCAGCGACTACAATTCTGCTATGAACATCACCGGCGTGATCCACGACGCGGCCCTGCGCGAGCGACTCAACCTGATGGCCGCGGCCATGGGCTGGCGGTGCTGGCTGTGCAGCGACGAAGCCGATCTCGAGCGCATCTATTCGGCGCTGAGCCCGGCGCCGGATCTGCTGCTGTGGGACGACCTGGCCATCCTCGAGCATCAGCAGTCCCGGCCGGCGGCCCACGTGCTGCTCACCGAGATTCCCTTCGACGCCGGCGACGACGCCGGCTTCAGCCAGGTCGACCCGGATCAGAGCGACGACGCCCTCATGCAGTCGCTGAAGACCTGCGTCAACGCCAAGCGCTTCCGCGACCGGTTCGCCGAGCTCGAGCGCACCGAGCCGATCACCAGCCTGCCGCGGCACGAGGAGCTGTTCCGGTCCCTGCGCCGGTTCGGCGGCCGGCCCATGGGCCTGCTGGTGGTGCAGATCGACCACGCCCGCCACCTCTACGACAGCCTCGACCCGGTCAGCAAGACCGACCTGCTGGCGGGCATGGGCGGCCACATCCGCTCGGTGGTGCCCGCGGAGGGCGTGCTCGGATTCTTCGACGCCGGCTGTTTCATCGTCGCCCTGCCGGGGCTGGACGAGGCCGAGCTGATCGCCACCGCGGAGGCGCTGGTGCGCCACGCCCGCGCGCCGTTCCGCTTCCGCGGCGGCGAGCTGCACCTGACCGTCAGCGTCGGCCATGCCCATCAGGCCATGTACGGTGACGCCGAACGGCTGTGGTCCCAGGCCTGGCGCGCCATGCGCCGCGCCCTGGACAACGGCGGCGACCGCGCCGCCGGCGAGCAGACCCCGGGGCTGTCCACCCGTCTTCCCCAGGCCCTCGAGCGTGAGGAGTTCTCCCTCGTGCTCCAGCCCCAGGTGGCCGTCGACGGCCGCCGCCTGGCCGGCGCCGAGACCCTGCTGCGCTGGCAAGGCATGGAAGTCGGCGAGTTGGCGCCGAACCGCTTCATTCCCATGGCCGAGGAACGCGGCCACATGGCCCGGATCGGCGACTGGGTGCTGGAGCGGGCCTGCCAGGAGGCTTCCACCTGGTTCGAGCATCTGGTGGAGCCGCTGGTGCTGGGCATCAACGTCTCGCCCCAGCAGTTCCACCGGGACGCCATCGTCGAGCGCATCGACCGGTTCCGCGCCGAGAGCTGGTTCGACCCGGGCATGCTCGAGCTGGAGCTGCCCCAGGACGCGATGCTGACCCTGGTCGATCAGTATCGGCCGCTGCTCTACAGGCTGCGCGACTGGGGCGTGCGGTTCGCCCTCGACAACCTGGGCGGCTCCCTGATCGACGCCGCCAAGCTGTTGCGTTGCCCGGTGGATACGCTGAAGATCGACCGAACGCTGGTCGCCCGGATGGAGGAAGATCGCGAAGCCCGGGAGCTGGTCTCGCAGATCTGCTCGCTCGGTGAACGGTTCGAGCTGCGCGTCGTCGCCGTCGGCGTGGAGAAGACGTCTCAGCTCACCATGCTGCAACGGTTCGGCTGCACCGACGTGCAGGGCTACCTGCTCTCGCCGCCGGTGTCACTCGAGCAGTTCCGTGCCATGCTCAACCAGGAACTGGACCAGCCCCGGCGCGATCAAAGCGGTTGATGCTGCTGTTCACACACCCCCGCTGTCTCGATCACCGCATGCAGCCCAACCACCCGGAATCTCCGGCGCGGCTGCGCGCGATCCTCGACCATCTGGAGTCGAGCGCCCTGCTGCAGGTGATGACCATGCGCGAGGCGGCGCCGGTGGCGACGGCCGCCCTCGAACGGGTGCATACCCGGGATCACCTGAGGCGGCTCGCCGACCTGTCACCGGAGAGCGGGCTGATCGCCGTCGATCCCGACACCTTCATGGGCCCGGACACGCTGGCGGCGGCGGCGCTGGCCGCCGGCGCGGTGGTGGACGCGGTGGACGCGGTGCAGGCCGGTGAGGCGAACCGCGCGTTCTGCGCCGTGCGGCCGCCCGGACACCACGCCGAGGCCGGCCTCGCCATGGGCTTCTGCTTCTACAACAACGTCGCCGTCGGTGCCGCCGCGGCGCTCGAGCATCCCGACGTCGAACGGGTCGCCATCCTCGATTTCGACGTGCACCACGGCAACGGCACCGTCGACATCTTCAAGGACCGGCCCGAGGTGCTGGTCTGTTCGAGCTTCCAGCATCCGTTCTATCCGGAACGGTTCGCCAACCTCGACCGTCCCAACATCGTCAACACGCCCCTGCCGGCCGGCTGCGGCAGCGACGCCTTCCGCGCCTCGGTGAGCCGGGACTGGCTGCCGGCGCTGGCCGACCACCGGCCGGATCTGATCCTGGTGTCCGCCGGCTTCGACGCCCACCGCCTCGACCCCCTCGCCGAGCTGCGTCTCGACGAGGAGGACTTCCGCTGGGTGACCCGGCTGATCGTCGAAGCCGCCGAGACCTACGCCCGGGGCCGGGTCGTCTCCACCCTGGAGGGCGGCTACGACCTGGCCGCGCTGGCCGTCTCCGTCGCCGCCCACCTGGAAGCGCTGGCGGCCTGACGGCACCCCGCCGCGGCCGTGCCGTGACCTGACGCCGCGGCGCTGGCATATTCAGCCTCCGAACCAGGAGGAGAGAGTGCGATGGCCATCACCCAGGCAGACGTCGACGCCGCGCTGGCGGAGACCCCGGAACCCCAGCCCGGCAGCTACGGCGACCGCGACAGCCTGCTCTACGCCGTCGCCATCGGCATGGGCCGGGACCCCCTCGACGCCCGGGAGCTCGAATACGTCTGCGAGACCGTCGGCGACCGGGTGGTGCCCACCGCCGCCACCGTGCTGGCGCGCGCCAACCGGCCCGCCGGCGCCGGGCTGTCCCTGCTCGGCAAGATGAACTTCGCGCTCATGCTGCACGGCGAGCAACGCCTGGTGGTCCATCAGCCGCTGCCGCCGGCTGCGGAGACGCTGGTGAGCAGCCGCACCACCGGCGTGTTCGACAAAGGCGAAGGCAAGGGCGCGCTGGTCACCAGCGAGACCGCGGTCACGCTGGCCGACGGCGCGCCCCTGTTCACCCTCGGCTCGACCCTGTTCTTCCGCGGCGACGGCGGCTTCGGCGGCCGTGCCGACGGCGCGCCGGTGCCCCACCCGCTGCCCGAGCGCGCCCCGGACGCCGTCTGCGAGATGCCGGGCCGCGAGGACCAGGCCATGGTCTACGCCCTGTGCGGCGACCGGAATCCGCTGCACCGGGATCCGGAGTTCGCGAAGAAGGCCGGCTTCGACCGGCCGATCCTGCACGGCCTGTGCTCCTACGGCATCGCCTGCCACGCCGTGCTGAAGACCCTGCTCGACTACGACCAGACCCGCATCACCGGCTTCGACGTGCGCTTTTCGTCGCCGGTGTACCCGGGGGAGACCCAGGTCGTGGAGATGTGGCAGGACGACGACGTGATCAGCTTCCGGGTGCGCATCAAGGAGCGCGACGTCGTCTCCATCAACAACGGCCGCTGCACCCTGGCGTGAGCGGCCAGCGGAGCCCGCTGCCATGAAGAAACTCGTCATCGTGATCGTCGTCGCCGCCGCCGCGCTGGGCGCCTGGCTGATGCTGCGCCCCGGCGAGCCGCCGGCGGCACCACCGCCCGTGGCGGACCCGGCCACCCGCACCACCACCGGCGCCGGCGACGTGGTCGGCTACGTCGACGGCAACGGCGCCCGGGTGTGGAAGGGCATTCCTTTCGCCGCGCCGCCGGTGGGTGATGGCCGCTGGCGCGCGCCCCAGCCGCCGGCACCCTGGGACGGCGTCCGCGAGGCCCTGGCGTTCGGCCCGAGCTGCGCCCAGCCCGATTCCGCCCTGGCCGGCACCGACCAGGTGAGCGATGCCGGCATCGCCGGGCAGGAGGACTGCCTGTACCTGAACGTCTGGTCCCCGCGGGAGGCCGCCGGTCTGCCGGTGATGCTGTGGATTCACGGCGGCGGCAACAGCATCGGCGCGGCCAGCACCTACGACGGCTCGAATCTCGCCACCCGTCACGACGTGGTGGTGGTGTCCATCAACTACCGGCTCGGCCCCTTCGGCTGGTTCGCCCATCCGGATCTGCGCCGCGGCGACCAGCGGGACGACTCCGGCAACTACGGCACCCTCGATGCGATCCGGGCGCTGGAGTGGACCCGGGACAACATCGCCGCCTTCGGCGGCGACCCCGGCAACGTCACCGTGTTCGGCGAGTCCGCCGGCGCCTTCGACACCCTGGCCATGATGGCCTCGCCCCTGGCCGAGGGCCTGTTCCACCGGGCCATCGTCCAGAGCGGCGGCTTCCAGACCGTGCCCCTGGAGGTGGCCGGCGGCTACGCCCGGGAGGGCGGCCACCCGAACAGCGCCCGGGAGATCACCGCCCGGCTGCTGGTGGCCGACGGCACCGTGGCGGACCTGGACGCCGCCTACAGCTACCAGGCCGACATGGGCACCGCCCGCGTCCGCGACTACCTGTACGGCAAGTCCGTGGACGAGATCTTCGCGACTTTCGACCTCGACGGGCCGATGCCCATGCTCGACCTGCCCAACAACTTAGGCGACGGCCACGTGCTGCCGGACATGAGCACCGAGGAGATCTTCTCCAGCCTCGACAACCACAACGCGGTGCCGGTGATTCTCGGCACCAACCGCGACGAGGTAGCGCTGTTCATGGCCATGAGCCCCCGCTGGCAGGACTCGTTCCTGTGGGTGCTGCCGCGCATCCGCGACGAGGACACCTACCTCAAGTACGTCTACTACGGCTCCATGGCCTGGAAGGCCCGCGGCGTCGACAGCCTGGCCGACGACATGACCGCCGCCGGCAACCCGGACGTCTATGCCTACCGCTTCGACTGGGACGAGCAGGGCTCGGTGCTGGGCTACGACCTGTCGAAGGCCTTCGGCGCCGCCCACGGCCTCGAGATCCCGTTCGTGTTCGGCGACTTCGGCGGCAGCTTCTTAAGCGACATGCTGGACGAGAGCCCCGGCCGGGACGCCCTGTCCGACAGCATGATGTCCTACTGGGCGGAGTTCGCGTACAGCGGCGACCCGGGCCGCGGCCGGGACGGCGGCGAGGTGGCGTGGCAGTCCTGGGGAGACGACGGGCTGCGCTCGATCATCCTCGACACCCCGGAGGACCGGGGCATCCGCATGACCGACGACGAGGTCACCCTGGCCGGGCTCAAGGCCGAGCTCGCCGCGGACCCGGCCTTCAACCGGGAGGGCCGCTGCCGCGCCTTCGTCGCCGCCTTCGGCATGTTCGGCTATGACGAGGCCGAGTACCGCAGCTTCGGCCCCGAGGGCTGTGGCGACTTCGACCCGGCGGACTTCGCCCTGCGCTGATCGGGCCGGGCCTCGCAGGCCGGGCCTCGCAGGCCCAGCTTCGCAGACCGGGCCGGGCCATTTCGGCCCGGCCGGCGCTGGCCCCATACGTACATGAAACGCGTTATAATCCGCCTCCGCCCCGGCCGGGGCGCCCGGGTGCCGGCCCGTCGGTCGCGACGGTGCCGGGACCGCATATCCATCTGCCAGGAGGACACGTCATCGTGAGCACAGCAAACCAGGACCTGGAGGCGTTCCGCGCCGAAGCACGGGCCTGGCTGGAGGAGAACTTTCCGAAGTCTCTGGCCGGCCGCGCCAGCGAGTACATGGCGATGGAGGGCGGCAAGGAACTGACCGGCGAAGCCCGCACCTGGGTCGAGCGCCTGGCCGAGCGCGGCTGGGGCACGCCGACCTGGCCGAGCGAATACGGCGGCGGCGGCCTCTCCGCCAGCCAGGCCGCCGTGCTGCAGGAGGAAATGCGCTCGGCGGGCGCCTTCAACCCGATCCCCCTGCGCGCCGGCATGGGCGTGACCATGGTGGGGCCGACCATCCTCGAGTACGGCACCGAGGAGCAGAAGCAGAAGCACCTGCCGCCCATCGCCCGGGGCGAGGTGCGCTGGTGCCTCGGCTACTCCGAGCCGAACGCCGGTTCCGACCTGGCCTCCCTGTCCACCCGCGCCGAAGACGCCGGTGACCACTGGGTGATCAACGGCCAGAAGGTGTGGACGTCCGGCGCCGACATCTCCGACTGGTGCGGCGCGCTGGTGCGCACCGATCCCAAGGCCGGCAAGCGCGACGGCATCAGCTTCCTGATGTTCACCATGCACCAGGAAGGGGTCGAGACCCGGCCGATCCGGCTGATTTCCGGGGCGTCGCCGTTCTGCGAGACCTTCTTCAACAACGCCCGAGCCGACAAGACCGACCTGCTCGGCCCGCTCAACGACGGCTGGACCGTCGGCAAACGCCTGCTGCAGCACGAGCGCGCCAGCCAGACCGGCGCCATGGACACCGGCGGCCGGCCGGCGCCGCTGCAGGAACTCGCCAAGCGCTACGTCGGCACCGACGAATCCGGCCAGCTCGCGGATTCGGACCTGCGCTCGCGCCTGGCCACCCACCTGATGGAGTCCAAGGCCCACTCGCTGACCCTGTCCCGGGTGGCCGCCGAAGCCCGCGGCAACCCCAACGTCAGCGCGGCCGCGTCCATTCTCAAGAACACCGCCACCAACGTGGCCCAGACCCGGGCCGAGCTGACCCTGGAGGTGATGGGTCATCAGGGGCTCGCCTGGGAGGGCGACGGCTTCACCGAGGAGGAGGTCAACGCAGTGCAGAGCTGGCTGTTCGGCAAGGCGATGTCGATCTACGGCGGGTCCTTCGAGATCCAGTACAACATCATCGCGAAGAACATCCTCGGCCTGCCCGAGACCACCCAGAAAGGCTGACCGGCGCACCGGATCGACAGGAGTAACTCATGGCGGTATTGAACGAAGAGCAGACCATGCTCAAGGACCAGGCGGAGGCCTGGGTGAAGGAAGTGGCGCCGGTGCGCGCGTTCCGCACGCTGCGGGATTCGGGCAGCGACAAAGGCTGGGATCCGGCCGTGTGGTCGGCCATGGTCGAGATGGGCTGGACCGGCATCGTCGTGCCCGAGGCCCAGGGCGGTTCCGACCTCGGCTACCTGACCTTCGGCGTCCTGCTGGAGCAGACCGGGCGTGAGCTCACGGCCTCGCCGCTGCTCGCCTCGGCGCTGATCGGCGCCAGTGCCCTGCGCCTCGGCGGCAGCGATGCCCAGCAGCGCGACTGGCTGCCCGGCGTGGTGGACGGCTCCACCGTGCTCACCCTGGCGGTGGACGAGAGCAACCGGCACGCGCCGACCCGGACGGCGATGAAGGCCGAGAAGGCCGGCGACGGCTTCAAGCTGACCGGCACCAAGACCCTGGTGCCCGAGGGCGGCGAGGCGACGGCCTTCGTGGTCCCGGCCCGCACCTCCGGCAAGCCCGGCGACGAGGACGGCATCACCCTGTTCCTGGTGCGCGGCGACTCGGCCGGCATCGAGCGCCAGCGACTCGCCACCTTCGACGCCCGCGGCTACGCCAACGTCAGCTTCGACGGTGTGGAAGTCGGCAAGGACGCAGTGCTCGGTGAGGTGGACGGCGGCTTCGGCCTGCTCGACGCGGTGCTCGACCGGGCCCGGGCGGGACTGGCGGCGGAAATGCTCGGCACCGCCAGCGCGGCCTTCGACATGACCCTCGACTACCTGCAGACCCGCAAGCAGTTCGGCGCGGTGATCGGCTCCTTCCAGGCGCTGGGCCACCGGGCGGCGGCGCTGTACTCACAGAAGGAGCTGACCCGCTCCTGCGTGGAGGCAGCGCTGGAGGCCCTCGACAAGGACGCCGACGACGCAGCCCAGCTCTGCTCGCTGGCCAAGGGCAAGGCAGGCGATTTCCTGTTCAACATGTCGAACGAGCTGATCCAGATCCACGGCGGCATCGGCATGACCGACGAGTTCGACGCCGGCTTCTATCTGAAGCGGGCCCGGGCCGTGGAGTCGCTGTACGGCAACCGGGCGTTCCATCGGGACCGCTACGCCACTCTGCTGGGCTTCTGATCGGCCCCTGCCGGCCCCTCCGGGGCCGGCGGCCCGTTCCGGGCGTTGCGCCCGGAACGGCGCTTCCTCACTCCCCCTTGAACTGCGCGTCCCGCTTCTCCAGGAACGCCTTCACGCCCTCGGCGAAGTCACGGCTGGCGCCGGCCTCGTTCTGGAGCTGGGCCTCCAGGTCGAGCTGCTGCTCGAAGGAATTCTGCCAGGTGTTCCAATAGGCCTTGCGGATCAGCGACACGGATTTGGGCCCGTTCGCCAGCCGCCGCGCGATGTCCATGGCGCCGGTCATCAGCGCGTCGGGATCGTCGTACAGGCGGTTCACCAGCCCCCACTCGAAGGCCTGCTCCGCCGGCAGCCGCTCGGCCAGCAGGGACAGCTCCATGGCCCGACCCCAGCCGATCAGCCGCGGCAGCATGAACGTCGAGCCGCCATCGGGAATCAGGCCGATGCGGGCAAAGGCCTGCAGGAAGAACGCGTTCTTCGAGGCGCACACGATGTCGCCCATGACGGCGAAGCTCATGCCCACGCCGGCGGCGGCGCCGTTGACGGCGGTGACGATCGGCATGTTCAGGTCCCGCAGCATGAACAGCAGCGGGTGATAGCCGCTGCGCAGGCCGTCACCGGCGCCCCCGCGGCGCTCGGCGCGATCCTCGTCCTGGAGGTTGGCGCCGGCGCAGAACCCGCGGCCCTCGCCGGTGAGCAGCAGGCAGCGCGCGCCGTTGTCGGCCTTGCGGATCTCGTGGACGGCGCTGGTGAAATCCTCGAGCATCCTGGCGCCGACGGCGTTCATCACCTCCGGATGGTTGAATTTGAGCACCGCGACCTTGTCGTCGAAGGCGAGCGACATGCGTTCCATGTTGAATCCCCCGTTTTAGTTGAAACGTGTTGTGGTAAATCTTGTGATCCGCAACCATACCCCAATGCAACTAGCCGACATAGAGCACGCGCGCCGGGCCTGCACGGAACTGTCCGAGGACTACGCCCGGTGCCTGGATTTCCGCGACTACGACGCCTTCCTGACCCTGTTCGCCGACGATGCCGTGCTCGACGGCGGCGTGCGCCACGAGGGCCTGCCCGCGATCCGCGAGGCTCTGCGCCGGCGCCGGGACGAGGTGCGCACCCGGCACGTGCTGAGCAACGCCTTCGTCGACGTGCTCGGACCCGACGATGCCCGGGGCATCGTCTATCTGACCCTGTACCGGCACGTGGGCCCGGAGAGCCTGGCCCGCGGCCCGGCGCCCCTCGGCGGGCCCGTGGCGGTGGGCCACTACGAGGACCGCTTCCGGCGCGACGACGGCGTCTGGCGGTTCGCGTCCCGGCGGCTGCAGCTCGCCTTCGCCGCCGAACCGGCCCACGCCGGACCCGACGCCGAGTCCTGGTAGTGACCATCGCGGCGGTGGTGTTCGACCTCGGCGGGGTGGTGTTCCGCTATCACCCGGAGCGCCGCTTCGAGGGCTTCGCCGGCGCCACCGGACTGGCCGCCGCCGACGTGCGCAAGCGCTTCATGGATTCCGGCTACAGCCGGCGCTGCGACGCCGGCCGGCTGGACGCGGACGGCGCCTACCGGGAAGGCGTGCGGCTGCTCGGCAGCCGCCTGGGCATGCGCCGGTTCCGGGACCTGTGGATCGCCGCCTTCGAGCCGGACGACGCGGTGGTGGCGCTGGCCCGGCGGCTGCGAACCGAGGCGAAAGTGCCGCTGGCCATGCTCACCAACAATTCCGCCCTGGTGCGCACGGGCCTCGAGGACCGCCACGCCGGGGTGCTCGATCTGTTCCGGCCACGGCTGTTCTCCGCCGAGGCGGGGCTGCTGAAGCCCGACCCGAGACTGTTCCGCACCCTGCTCACCCTGCTCGGTCTGGAGGGCCATCAGGTGCTGTACGTGGACGACGACCCGGTGCACGCCGACGCCGCGGCGGCGCTGGGCTTCGCCAGCCTGCACTTCACCGGCGCCGACGCCCTGGCGGACCGGCTCGGCGCGGCGGGGCTGCTGGCGTGACGGACCGCCGGGGGCGGCCGGCCGGGCTGGTCATTCGGCGGCGGCTTTGGCATCGTCCGAAGCGCTCCAGATGAGCGGACCATGAGCCACGACCACAGCCACAGCCACCGCCACGACCACGCCGAAGGCCGGGATTACGAACGCCTGGTGGGCCGCGCCTTCGTTCTCATCGTCGCCTTCATGGTGGTGGAGGTGGTCGGCGGGCTGCTGGCCAACTCGCTGACCCTGCTCGCCGACGCGGGCCACATGTTCCTCGACGCCTCGGCCCTGGGCTTCTCCTGGTACGCCCTGCGGCTGTCCCGCCGGGGCAACGACCACAACCTGTCCTACGGCTATCACCGCTATCAGGTGCTGGCCACCTTCATCAACGGCCTGACCCTGTTCGCCATGATCGTGTGGATCGTGGTGGAGGCCATCGAGCGCCTGCAGTCGCCGGCGGAGATGCAGCCCCTGCCGGCGCTCGCGGTGGCGGTTATCGGCCTGCTGGTGAACATCGTCGCCTTCCGCTGGCTGCACCAGGGCCACGACAACGCCACGGTGCGCAGCGCCCTGTGGCACGTGATCGGCGACATGCTCGGCTCCGGCGCCGCGATCGTCGCGGCGCTCACCGTCTACCTCACCGGCTGGACCTACGCCGATCCGCTGCTGGCCCTGGTGATCGTGGTGATTCTCGGCCGCGGCGCCTGGCGGCTGGTGCGGGACTCCAGCCACATTCTGCTGGAGGGCGTGCCCGAGGACGTCGACCTGCACGAGATCCGCGAGGCCCTGGCCAGCCGCGTGCCAGGCGTCCGTGAGGTCCGCCATCTGCACGCCTGGGCGCTGACCGCCGAGCGCCCGCTGCTCACACTGCACGCCACCGTCGACGAGGGCAAGGCCCTCGGCGGCGTGGTGACCCACATCAAGCGGGTGCTGACCGAGGAATTCGGCATCGACCACTCCACCATCCAGGTGGAGCACGGCCCCTGCCCGGATGAATAAAGCCGGATGAATGAGACCGGACGACTGACCCATGCCGAAACCCCAGTACAAAGGCCTCATGCACGTGATCAAGGCGACGGAGTACTCCCTCAAGGGGCTGCGCTCGGCCTGGCTGCACGAGTCCGCCTTCCGCCAGGAGTGCATCATCGGCCTGGTGCTGCTGCCCTGCGCCTTCCTGCTCGGCGAGACCCTGGTGCAGACGGCCCTGCTGATCGGCGTGTGCGTGATCGTGCTGATCACCGAGCTGCTGAACTCCGCCCTGGAGGCCGCCGTAGACCGGATGGGCGAGGAGTTCCACGACCTCGCCGGCCGCGCCAAGGACATGGGCTCCGCCGCGGTGGCGCTGAGCCTGGCCCTGGTGTGGCTGACCTGGGGCCTGGTCGCCATTCAGAGATTCGTCGTGTCCTGACCGCCGGAGGAGGACCACCGCCGTGGAACTCACCCATCGCTACTACGCCGACGAGGACCAGTCGTCCCAGGCCGTTCACGCCGCCCTGATCGCGGTGCTTGCCACCCTCGGCGGCATCGCCCTGTTCATCGACCGCGACGGCGGCGCGTCGGCCTGGATCGGCGCCGCCGTGCCCGGGATCGTGGCCCTGTCCGGCGCCTACGTGTACCTGCGGGCGCGGCTGCTGGAAGGCCGGCCGGTGGTCGAGGTGTCGGCTTCCGAGCTGCGCTGGCGCCCGCCCCGGACCCTGCTGTTCCGACGCGTCGCCCTCGCCGAAGTGATCGCCACCAGCCGGGGCACGGACGGCGAGCTGCACCTGATGACCCGCAGCGGCATCTACCACGTGCTGCCCCTCGGGGACATGAACCTGCGGGGCGCGAGCTTCACCGCCGACGTCATCGCCAGCGAGGTCGAGCGGGCCGTCGCCGTCCTCCAGCCGCGGCGCCGCGGCGGATCAGCGCGACGCGGCCCGGCAACGGCCGCCCAGCCGGACAGCCCGGACGCGGCGGCGGATCAGCCGCTCTGATCCGGGGTCAGCGTCGCCGCCCACCGCCGGGCCCAGCCATCGAGCGCCAGGAGCTGCTCGCCGAGTTCCCGGCCGGCGGGGGTCAGGCCGTAGCCGGCGCTGTCCAGGTCGATGATGTCCAATGCCCGCAGGGTCTTGAGGCGCTGATTGAGCACCGTCGGCGAGATGCCGTCGCAGCGGTCGCGCAGGCCCCGGAAGCCGGTTCTGCCCGCGCGCAGCTCCCAGAGAATGCGCAGCATCCAGCGCTGGCCCAGCACGTCGAGCAGCGCCATGATCGGCCGGCCGGTGCTCGAGCCCCGGGCCGGCCGCCCCGGGCGGGTACCGCCGCGTCCGGACTCAGCGTCTTCCGTCATCGACATCTCCTGCTGGCGCGGTCACCGGCCCCTCGGGCTTGCGCTACATATTCAGTAGCGGTACAGTGATCCCACTGCTACGAAAACTGTAGCACCATCGCCCCGCCCCGACGAGGGGCCGGGCCTCTGGCCAGCCAGCCGCCACGGTGTTCCCCGGCGGCGCGAACCCGGGAGACCGCCATGACCGCGAACCGCCTGCTGCCCCTCGAGCCGCCCTTCGACGCCGACGTGGCGGCCGTCCTCGACAGCTACCCGCAGCGCGACGGCTACCTGCTGTCGCTGTTCCGGGTGTTCGCCAACAGCCCCCGGTTCCTGCGCAAGGGCACCGTCAACCTGCTCGACCGGGACAGCCCCCTGCCCATGCGGGAGCGGGAGCTGGTGATCCTGCGGGTGTGCGCGCGGCGGGACTGCGAGTACGAGTGGGGCGTCCACGTCGGCGCGTTCGCCGAGCACGTGGGCTTCACCCCGGAGCAGGTCGCCGCCACCCGGCTCGGCCCGGCGGGCGCGGCCTGCTGGACCGAGCGCGAGCAGACGCTGCTGACGGTGGTCGACGAGCTGTGCGCCGACGGCACCCTGAGCGACGTCAGCCGCGAGCAATTCCAGCGGGCCTGGCCCGTCGACGCCCAGCTCGAGATCCTCGCGCTGGCCGGCAACTATCACACCATCAGCTTCGTCGCCAACGTCGCGGTCCTCCCGCCGGAGCCTTTCGCGGCGCGTTTTCCCCGCCCATAATCCGGCAGAGCGCTCACGGGAGAGAGCCATGGCATCGCTGGAACAGACTGCCCCCGCCTTCGTCGAGATGGCCCACCGGATCGTCTGGTGCAGCGCCGCCAGCGTCGACCGCCAGGGCCGGCCCCGATCCCGGGTGCTGCATCCGCTGTGGCAGTGGGACGGCAAGCGGCTGTCGGGGTGGATCGCCACCGGGCCGACGCCGACCAAGCGCGCCCACCTGGCCGCGAGCCCGTACCTGTCGCTCAACTACTGGGAACCCGGTCAGGACACCTGCGTGGCCGAGTGCCGCGCCGAGTGGGCCTTCGACGAGGCGACCCGCCGTCAGGTCTGGGAGGCGTTCAAGCAGGCGCCCGCGCCGGTCGGCTACGACCCGGCCATGATCCCCGGCTGGGACGGACCGACGTCGGACACGTTCGCCGCGCTGCACCTGACCCCCTGGCGGCTGCGGGTGTTCCCGGGCAGCGTGCTGATGGGCCAGGGCGGCGAGGTGCTGACCTGGGAGGCCTGAGCGGCCGCCATGGCGCGGTCAGCCGGGCAGCAGCCCGCTCTGCTGGATGCCGTCGAACATGAACTGCACCGCCAGCGCGGACAGCAGCACGCCGAACACCCGGCTCACCACGTGCAGGCCCGTCAGCCCGAGGTAGCGCTGGAGCTGGCTGGCCAGCAGCAGCGACAGCAGGGTCACCAGCATCACCGCCAGCAGCATGGCGAGGACGATGCCCTGGGACAGCAGGCTGCCCTCCGCATCCGCCATCAGCAGGATGGTCGCGCCCATGGCGCCGGGCCCGGCGATCAGCGGCGTGGCCAGCGGAAACACGGTGACGTCGGCCCGGGTGGCGGCCTCCAGCGCCTCCTCCTCGGTGGTGGACGTGCTGCCCGACGGCCGGGCGAACACCATGTCGATGGCGATCAGCAGCAGCAGAATGCCCCCCGCCACCCGCAGCGCCGCCAGGGAGATGCCCAGGCTGGTGAGCAGCAGCTCGCCGGTGAGCGCGAAGATCAGCAGGATGCCGGTGGCGATCAGCGTGCCGCGCACCGCCATGCGGCGCCGCGCCTTCGGCGCCACCGCCGGCGTCATGGCGGCGAACACCGGTCCCACGTCGAGGGGGCCGATGGTGGCGAAGAACGTCGTGAAGGCCACGATGGCCGTCTCGGTCATCAAGGGAGGTCCGCCGCGCTGGAAACCGCCAGTCTACTTCAGCGGGCTTCCAGCAGCAGCTCCATGGCGCCGTCCTGCAGCAGCGTGCCCCGGGCGATATCGAAGCACTCGAGGGCTTCCGCCACCACCTTGCGGGAATGGGGATGCGTCGGCGCCCGGGAACCCTCGGGCCTCGGGCGCACGCTCAGGGTGTCGGCGTCGACGATGCCGTAGGCGAAACCGTGCTCCGGCGCGGTCCACGAGGAGCCCGGCGCGGTGGCTTTGAACGCGCCGAAACCATGCCCCACCGTGTCGGCCCGCAGGTACGGCCGCAGCGCCCGGGAGAACCCGGTGAGGGCGGGCACCGGCAGGTAGTTGAGAAAGTCCCACAGCAGACACAGGTCGAAGCGGGTGTCGGCGGGAAAATCCAGCAGGCCCGAGAACACGGCGGTGTACCAGGCCACCGGGTCCTCGTCCTCCGGCACCGCGCCGAGCTCGGCGGTGTCGAACAGATCCGCGAAGTGCAGGCGGCAGCGGTAGCGGGATAAGAACTCGATGGTCTCGGCGGTGCCGCCGCCGACGTCGAGCACGGTCAGCGGCCGCGACTCGTCGATGCGCTCGAGCACCATGGGCAGCAGCAGCGTCTGCCGGCGCTCGCGCCCCGGCGCGCTGGCCGGCGCGTCGCGGTCGTCGCGCGCGCCGCCGCGTCTCCACGTCATGATGCCCCCGTGCGCGTGGCGCCCCCCGGCGCGCCGCTCATGCCTTGCCGGTAGCCCCGCTGGATTTGTCGTCGACGGACACGGGCTTGCCGGACGGCACCGGCTTCGGCGCCGGCGCGGCGCTCTCGGCGCTCGACGGGTCCATGTCGATGCTGCCCTTGAACTTGGCGCCATCCTCCAGGGTGACCCGGGGGCCGACGATGTTGCCCTGGACCTTGCCGGTCTTGGTGATGACCACCTTCTCCATGCCGACGATGTCGCCCTTCACCTCGCCGTCGATGCGGACCACGTTGGCGGTCAGGTTGGCGGTCACCCGGCCGGACTGACCGACCGTGAGATCGTTGTTCTTGAGTTGCACGGTGCCGTCGACCTTGCCCTCGATCACCAGGTTTTCCTCGCCGGTGATGTCGCCCTTGATGGAGATGGTCTTGCCGATCATGGCGGTCCCCCTGACTTGATTTTCGGGTGTGTGCGGCCGGTTCTCGGTGGACGAGAACGCTCCTGCCTTGGCGGCGGGCTCGGCGGCGGGCTCGGTGTCCTTACGTTTGTCGAACATAGACATCATTGACTTCCCGTACGACGAATGGCGCACCGATAGTATCGGCTTTGCGGTTCCGGCGACACCGGGTCGCCGCGGGTCTGTGATGCAGGCGGGGTTATTCCTGACCGGCTGCGCCTGATTACTCTGTACGAGCGATCCCCCCAGTGGGAGCGATGCCCGCTGTGGGAGCGATCTCCAGATCGCGATGGCTTCCGCCACGGCTATCGCGATCTGGAGATCGCTCCTACGGGTTGTCGCATGGCGCCGTGGGAGCGGCCTCCCGGCCGCGATCAGCCGCGCCCGACCCGCAGGCGCGGCCTCCCACAGGGTTCGAGCGTTCAGCTCACCCCAGCAGATCGAGCGCCCGGTCGATCAGCGGCTCCATGGCGAGCGCGGTGGTTTCCCACACCGGGTCGTGGCGCTTGCCGCGGCGGTGCAGGCTCAGGTTGAAGCCGCTGATGATGGCGAACTTGTAGGCGGCCAGGGCCCGGAACCAGCCGAGGTCGGGCAGCTCGCCGCCCCAGGCTTCGCGGTACAGCCGGATCAGGGTGTCCGGGTCGAGGAACATGGTCCGCGAGCCGTCGCCCTTGGGCCACGCCTCCGGGTCGCTGAAGGTGGCGATCCAGCCGACGTCGTTCAGGGTGGCGCCGATGCCGGTCAGCTCCCAGTCGATGACGGCCTTCAGATGACCGTCCTTCGAGCAGAACAGGTTCGCCGTCTGGAAGTCGCCGTGGAAGATGCCCACCGGCGCGTCCGTGGGGATCCGCTCCAGCAGCTTGCGGCGCACCTCCGGCGCCCGGGCCAGCCGCTCGGGCTCCGCCGCGCGCTCGTGGAACCGGTCCCAGCGGGTGACGTCCTCCTCGAACGGCACCGGATCGCCCAGGTAGGCGGCATGGGCCGGGTCGACCTTGTGAACGCCGGCCAGCGCGGTCATCGCCTGGCGGCCGAGCTCGACGAGCTGATCCCGAGGCAGCGACTGGCCCCACTCGCCCTCCCCCAGGCGCAGCACGTCGCCGGTCAGCCAGGGCACCACGAAGTAGGGGCAGTCGAACCATTCGAGATCGTCGCCGGACCACTGCACGGAGCAGTGCGGCACGTCGGTGGCGTCCAGGGCGTTCAGCACCGCCACCTGGCGCAGCACGTCGGCGGTGCCGCGCCAGTTGACGTTGGGCGGCGGCAGCCGCACGAACCAGGAGTCGACGCCGGGCCGGTCCGGCGTGTTGCCGACGGCGTTGGCCGTTGCTACGCGAAAACCGTAGGCGAAGCCCGCATGGCCGGGCATCTTCACCACGTCGTGGACGCGCACGTCCGGGTCGTCGTACTTGGCCTGGCAGAAGGGCACCAGGCGGCGGCTCAGTTCTTCGAGTTCCACGTTCAGACTCCGGCCGGACCGGGAAACTGCTCGCGCAGCACCCGCTTGAGGATTTTGCCGCTGGGGTTGCGGGGGATCTCGTCGACGAACTCCACCGCCTTGGGCTGCTTGAACCCGGCCAGCTTGCCACGGCAGTAGTCGAGCACCTCGGCCGCCGTCAGGGCGTCGTCCTTGGGCACCACGATGGCCAGCGGCGACTCGCCCCACTTCTCGCTCGGCAGGCCGATCACCGCGGCCTCGACGATCTGCGGGTGGCCGCTCAGCACCCCCTCGATCTCCGCCGGATAGACGTTCTCGCCGCCGGAGATGATCATGTCCTTGATGCGGTCCTGGATGGCCACGAAGCCCGCCTCGTCCATCACCGCCACGTCGCCGGTGTGGAGCCAGCCGTTCTTCAGGGTCTCGGCGGTGGCGTCCGGGCGGTTCCAGTACTCGCGCATGACGTGGGCGCCACGCACCACCACCTCGCCGGCCTCCCCAGGCGCGCAGGGCGTGCCGTCGTCGCGGACCACCTGCACCTCGGTATGAAAGAAGGCCTTGCCGGTGGATTCCGGCCGGGCCAGCGCGTTCTCGCTGTCCATCACGCACGCCGGGCCGCAGGATTCCGTCAGCCCGTAGACCTGCAGGATGCCGATGCCGAGGTCCGCATAGCGCCGGGTCAGCGCCACCGGCACCGGGGCGGCGCCGGTCATGATCCAGCGTACGGTGGAGAAGTCGGTGCGCTCGTGGCCGCCGGTCTGCAGCATGAAGTTCAG
Source organism: Gammaproteobacteria bacterium UBA7803 (assembly GCA_002480525.1). Classification (GTDB taxonomy): domain Bacteria; phylum Pseudomonadota; class Gammaproteobacteria; order Pseudomonadales; family Azotimanducaceae; genus UBA7803. The sequence continues at coordinate 34,425 of DLCH01000041.1, forward strand.
CATGGCGGGCACCATCAGCCCGGTGTTGATCTTCTCCCGCTCGATGAGCTGCCAGGCGAGATTGGGGTCGAAGGCCCGCATGACGACCGAGGTCGCGCCCTTGTAGACGTTCACCGCCAGCGGCGTGAGCGCGCCGACGTGGAACATGGGCAGCGCCGCCAGGTAGCGGTCGCCGTCCTGGTAGTCCACCGTGGCGGCGATGGTGAGAATGCCCCAGATCGCCGACGAATGGGTGTGGACGACCCCCTTGGGCAGGCCGGTGGTGCCGGAGGTGTACATGATGTACAGCATGTCGTCGTCGCTGGCCGCGGGATCGGGCTCGGCGTCGCCGGCGGCGTCGCGGAAACTCTCGTAGGCCTCGGCGAAATAGGCGGTCTCCTTCGGGCCCGCCACCTGCAGCCACTGCTCGACGTCGGTCTTGTCGCCCCGGGCATGGAGCTCGGCCACCGTGTCCAGGAACTCGTCGCCGTAGATCAGCCGGCGGGTGCCGCTGTCCTTGAGGATGAACTCCAGCTCGTCCGCCACCAGCCGCCAGTTCAGGGGCACCACCACAGCGCCGATCTTGGCCAAGGCGAAGAACGACTCCATGAACTCGGCGCTGTTCATGACCAGCAGGCCGACCCGCTCGCCGGGGGCGACGCCGGCGTCGCGGAAGGCGTTGGCCAGCCGGTTGCTGCGGGCGTTCAGGTCCCGGTAGGTCAGCCGGACGTCGGCATGGCTGTCGACATAGGCCTCCCGATCCGGATTCAGGAACGCCCGCTTGGTCAGCAGCAGGCCGAGATTGTTACGCATGACGCCCTCCCCGGAACGAACTGAAACGGCTTTCATTCTCGACAATCCGGGGCCCGGAGTGAATAGCCGTGGGAACCGGCGCACACTTTCGTGACGGGTGTTTCAGGCCCATGCTGCTATGCAACAATTGGTAACAAAAAACCCCCGTCCGGGCCCTTGCCGGCCAACCGCTTTTCTTTAGAATGCGCGCCTTCTTGCCGGGTTGCCGCAGCCAAGCAGTAGCGGCAGCAGTACTCGGCAAGTACAGGCGTGGCGCGGTGTCTCTCTCCCCTTCCTCCCTAGCCGCGAAGACAGTGCCTCAATGTGCTGTCGCCACGCCTCCCTCTTCTCCGCCCTGGACCGCCGGCGCGCCGATCTCCGGAGCGCCGGGTCCCGGGCGTCCTGTACACCCGCGGGGCTGGCGCCCCAACCTGGACAAACCGCCCAGGGCCTGTACACTTCCGTACGGATTCTGTACTGGGCAGGGGCTGTGGAAGCGGACGACGACCTGTACCGCATCGGAACGATCGCGAACCTCACGGGCATCGCCGTCGAGCGGCTGCGCGCCTGGGAGCGCCGCTACGGGCTGGAGCCCGCCCACAAGGCCGGCAAGACCCGTTTCTACAGCAAGGCCCAGCTCGACCGCCTGCAGCTCATCAAGCGCCTCATCGACCAGGGCCACCCCATCAGCACCCTGGTGGAGCTGGACGACCAGGCGCTGGTGGAGCGGCTCAACACCCAGCGCCAGTCCCGCCTGCAGCCCGCGGTCGCCGGACTGATCGGCGCCAACCTGCTGGTGCTGGAGCAGCGCCAGGCCGAGGACGGCAGGGCGCCCCGGCTGGACGTCCGCGGCCGCTGGCCCAACGTGGACGCCTTCTTCGAGGACAGCGCCGACGCCGGGGACCTGGAGGTGCTGGTGCTGCAGCTTCCCGTGCTGCTGCACGACCAGGTGGAGCGGGTCGCCCGCCTGGTGCCCGACGCCCGGCTGGTCGTGCTCTATCAGTTCACCACGCCGAAGCACCTCGGCAGCGTCGAGGCCGCGGGGATTCCCACCCTGCAGTGGCCCGCCGCCTGGCAGGAGATCGAGCACGCCTGCGCCACCGCGGCCGGCATGCCGCTGCGGGCCGCGCGCTCCGCGGCGCGCCGCTTCACCGACGACGAGCTGGTCGCCATCGCGGCCAGCGCCGAGGATCCGAGCCGCTGCCCGGCGCACCTGGTGGAGCTGATCAGCAGCCTCAACGCGTTTTCCGAGTATGCCCTGAGCTGCGCCGGGGAGGCGGCGGACCCGGGCCTGTACGAAAGGGTCCACACGGACACGACCCAGGCCAGGGCCCAGCTCGAGCTCGCCCTGGAGGCGCTGGTGGATGCGGAGATGCTGCTCGCCACACCAAACTGAACAAGACCTGTACAAAAACTCCAAAAACCTGTTGACACGCTCTTTGTACTGTACATAATGAGCGCACATACAGGTTTCGGCGTGCGCAACTTCATGCAGTCCTCCCTTTCAAGTGTCCTTCCCCCAGAAGACGAAGTTGCACTCAGAGGTCATCCCTTCTGACACGCCTTTTTT
>DLCH01000069.1 GCA_002480525.1 Gammaproteobacteria bacterium UBA7803
GTCGAACTGCATGCCTTCCACGACTTCCAGGTCGTTCTCCAGGCCCTGACCTTCCTCGACGGTGATCACGCCTTCCTTGCCGACCTTCTCCATCGCCTCGGCGATGATCTTGCCGACGGACTCGTCGCTGTTGGCGGAGATGGTGCCGACCTGGGCGATGGAATTGTTGTCCTCGCACGGGGTGGCCATCTTCTCGACTTCCTTCACGGCAGCCTGAACGGCCTTGTCGATGCCACGCTTGAGGTCCATCGGGTTCATGCCGGCGGCGACGGACTTCAGGCCCTCGGTGAGGATGGCCTGGGCCAGCACGGTCGCCGTGGTGGTGCCGTCACCGGCCTCGTCGGAGGTCTGGCTGGCGACTTCCTTCACCATCTGGGCGCCCATGTTCTCGAACTTGTCTTCCAGCTCGATTTCCTTGGCCACGGACACGCCGTCCTTGGTGACGGTGGGGGCGCCGAAGGACTTGTCCAGCACGACGTTGCGGCCTTTCGGACCCAGGGTCACCTTCACCGCATTGGCCAGCGTGTTCACGCCTTCCAGCATGCGGCTGCGCGCATCATCACCAAAACGTACGTCTTTTGCGCTCATGTAACTGTTCCTCTTGGTAGTCTTGGTCTGGATTAGCCTTCGAGAACGCCGAAGATCTCGGACTCGCTCAGGATGAGCAGCTCTTCGCCGTCCACCTTCACCGTGCTGCCGGCGTACTGGCCGAACAGAACCTTGTCGCCCACTTTGACGTCCAGGGCACGCGAGTCGCCGCTGTCAAGGACTTTGCCCGGGCCGACGGCCAGCACCTCGCCCTGAGAGGGCTTCTCGGCAGCGGAATCCGGCAACACGATGCCACCGGCGGTCTTCGTCTCTTCTTCCACCCGGCGCACGACGACGCGATCGTGTAGAGGTCGAATTTTCATTACCTATGTATCTCCCAGTTAAGTCCCTGAAGGGTCCAGAAGGGTTGTTAGCACTCTCGATGGGGGAGTGCTAATCCGAGGGCCGCTATGATAATCGGGGTCGGAGCAGATTCAAGGCCATCAGGCCGATCCGTCCGGCCCCAGCGGCCGGTTGCTGCCGGGGCCTGGGCCCCGCTGGAACGCTCAATGGGGCCGGTGGGTGGGAATTCAAGGGCTGTGGTGGAAAAACCGTCTCACGACAGGCGGTCCCGGGACTCCCGGTCGTCGTCCCGGGACTCGAACTCCCCCTCGATCACCACCCCGCGCCCGTCCTCGCCCCTGTAGGAGCGGCCTCCCGGCCGCGACCCGCCGCCTCCAGGGCCATACGGCCCGCCGGGCCCGCCAGGCCCCACCATCACCACCCGCGCAAGCATCCGCCGGGCGATCGCCCCCCGGATCGGCGGCACCAGCAGCGCGAACCCGGTGGCGTCGGTGACGAATCCCGGAGTGATCAGCAGCGCCCCGGCCACGGCCAGCAGGATCCCTTCCGCCATCTCCCGGGCCGGCAGCTCGCCGCCCTCCAGCCGCCCCATGCCCCGGGTCAGGGTCGACAGGCCCTGGACCCGCAGCACCGCCACGCCGATCACGGCGGTCAGCATCACCAGGCCGATGGTGGGCCAGGCGCCGATGTAGCCGCCCACCTCGATGAGCAGGTACATTTCCACGATGGGTGTGAGAAAGAAGACCAGCAGCCAGAAGCCCATGGGTCGCGGCCCGTCGCGAAGGGCCGCCCAATCTGAGAGCAATGGCCGGTCAAGTCAAACCGCCGGGGAGCCGCTCGCTCCGGAGGAGCGGGTCTGGCAGATCGTCGCCGCGATTCCCCGGGGCCGGGTGGCGACCTACGGGCAGATCGCCGCCCTGGCGGGCATGCCCCGCCATGCCCGGCTGGTGGGCCGCACCCTGTCCCGGCTTCCCGCCGGCAGCCGGCTGCCCTGGCACCGGGTGGTCAACGCCGGCATGCGGCTGTCGCCCCGGGGTGACGATCGCGGCATGCTCGAACAGCGGCGCCGGCTGGAACGGGAAGGCGTCACCTTCGTCGGCCCGCGTATTCCCCGGGACCATCTCTGGGACAGCGCTTGACCACCGGCGGCACCGACCCGGCGCCGGGCCCGCGCCCGGACCGTCTGCCGTGGCGGGAGGCCTGGCGGGTCTATCTGCACCCCCGCATCGCCGCCATGGGCTGCCTGGGCTTCGCCGCCGGGCTGCCGTTCCTGCTGGTGTTCTCCACCTTGTCCGCCTGGCTCACCGAGGCCGGCGTGTCCCGCACCGCCATCGGCCTGTTCAGCTGGGTGGGCATCACCTACTCCATCAAGGTGCTGTGGTCGCCGGTAGTGGACCGGCTCGAGCTGCCCCTGCTGCACCGGCTGCTGGGCCGCCGCCGGAGCTGGATCCTGCTGGCCCAGCTCACCATCGCCGGCGGCCTCGCCGGCATGGCCTTCACCGATCCGGCCACCGAGCTCTGGCGGCTGGCGGCATTCGCCGTGCTGGTGGCCTTCGGCTCGGCCACCCAGGACGTGGCCATCGACGCCTGGCGCATCGAGGCCGCTCCGCCGGAGCGGCAGGCGGCCATGGCCGCGACCTACGTCTTCGGCTACCGCCTGGCGCTGCTGGCCGGCGGCGCCGGCGCCCTGCACATCGCCACCTTCACGAGCTGGACCGGCGTCTACCTGGCGATGGCCGGCCTGATGGGCGTGGGCCTGCTGGCGGTGCTGGCCAGCCGCGAGCCGAACAGCCGCCCCGCCGGGGACCCCGTGTTCCTGGAGTCCCGGGTGCAGGACTTCATGATGCGCAACGCCCATCTGCCGCGAAGCGTGAAAAGCATCGCCGGCTGGTTCATCGGCGCCGTGGTCTGCCCCTTCGTCGACTTCTTCAGTCGCAACGGCGCCCTGGCGCTGGTGATCCTGGCCTTCATCGGGCTGTACCGGGTGACCGACATCACCATGGGCGTGATGGCCAACCCGTTCTACCTGGATCTCGGCTTCACCAAGGCCCAGATCGCCAACGTCAGCGGCATCTACGGGGTGCTGATGACCATCCTCGGCGGCGTGCTCGGCGGCGTGGCGGTGCCCCGCTGGGGCGTCATGCCGGTGCTGCTCGGCGGCTCCATTCTGGCGGCGGTGACCAATCTGCTGTTCGCGGTGCTGGCCCTGCTCGGGCCCGAGGTGTGGATGCTGGTGGTCACCATCAGCGCCGACAACCTGGCCGGCGGCGTCGCCATATCCGCCTTCATCGCCTACCTGTCGGGCCTGACCAACACGGCCTACACGGCGACCCAGTACGCCCTGTTCAGCTCGCTGATGACCCTGCCGGGCAAAGTGATCGGCGGCGCCGCGGGCGCGGTGGTGGATGCCTTCGGCTATCCGCTGTTCTTCGTGTATTCCTGCCTGATCGGCCTGCCGGCGATGGGGCTGGTGGTGTACCTGATGAAGAAGGCGCCGGTCACCGACCCTCCGTAGGAGCGGCCTCCCGGCCGCGATTCCCCACAGGTTCGAACGGACTCGCGGATTGCCTCAGGCAAACCACCCAGCCGAACGAAGTTCGGCCAATCGCGATCTGGAGATCGCTCCTACAGGGGAATCGGAGAGCGCCGCGGAGGGTATCTGGGTCAGTCCCGGAAGTTCTTGAAGTCCAGCGGCACTTCGAGCTCGGCCTTCTTCAGCAGCGCGATGACGTCCTGCAGGTCGTCGCGCTTCTTGCCGGTGACCCGGACCTGCTCGCCCTGCACCTGGCTCTGGACCTTGAGCTTCGAGTCCTTGATGAGCTTGGTGATCTTCTTGGCGTCGTCCTTGCCGATGCCCTGCTTGAGGCTGAAGTTCTGGCGCTTCTGCTTGCCGGAGGCCTCGACCTTGCCCGGGTCCAGCGCCCGGACGTCGACGTCCCGGCGGATCAGCTTGTCCTTGAGGATGCCGAGCATCTGCTCGAGCTGGAACTCCTCCTGGGCGTACATCTGAATCTGCTCGTCGACCAGCTCGAAGCCGGCGTCCACGCCCTTGAAGTCGAACCGGGTCGACAGTTCCCGGCTGGCCTGGTCCACGGCATTGCGGACCTCCTGCAGATCCACCTCGGAAACGACGTCGAAAGAAGGCATGGTGGCGGCGTACTCCCCTGTCTGTGATGCCGGCGCAAAAGCGTGTCGCGGGTCGGATTCATCCTCCCGGGGCCGTGCTAGACTCGGCCTCTGCGGGAGAGGTCTCACCTGAAAGGTACATGGCGCACGAAGACATTCCAATCCTCGTCGTGGACGACGCCAAGTTCTCCAGCGCCATCATCGCCAAGGCGCTGCGGGGCGGCGGCTTCCAGAACGTGCGTTTCACCAACAACCCGCTGCAGGCCCTGCGGTCGCTGGAGAAACGTCCGGCGCAGATTCTCATCGCCGACTGGATGATGCCCTCCATCGACGGGCTCGAGCTGACCAAGCGGGTCAAGAAGCTCGACGAGGCCGCCCAGCACTTCACCTACGTGATCCTGCTCACGGCCAGGGACGACTTCGAGGCCATGGACAAGGCCTTCGAGGTAGGCGTCGACGATTTCCTCAACAAGGCCAACCTGCGGGCGCAGCTCCTGCCGCGGGTGGTGGCCGCCCAGCGCATCGCCTCCCGGCAGAACGAGCTGCTGCGCGCCAACCGGCTGCTGCGCAAGAAGCTCAAGGAGCTGCAGACGACCGACCTGGTGGACCCGGTGACGGGGCTCGGCAACCTGAAGTTCACGCTCGAACGCATCACCGACGCGACCCGCCAGGCCGAGAGCCGCGGCGGCGCGGCCTGCCTGCTGCTGGTCGGCATCAGCAATCTCAAGGTGATCCGTGACCAGTACGACGCCTCGGTGGTCGACGAGCTGATGTCCGGCATCGGCGCCAAGCTGCGCCAGCTCGTCCGTCCGCTGGACCTGGTGACCCGCCCCGAGGCGAGCATGTTCGCGGTGATCACCCTGCAGCCGGACATCGACGTGTGCACGTCCAACAGCTTCCGGCGCATCTTCGACAACCTCTACATGCACTCCTTCAAGACCAGCGAAGGCTACATCCCGGTGGTGGTCGGCGTGTCCATTTCCGCCGCCGACGCGAACACCGGGTTCCCCGGCGCCAAGCAGTTCATGCAGCATGCCTACACCGGCCTGACGCGCTCCTTTGACACGGGTCTGATCACGGTGCAAACCTACGACGCCGAACAGCCGAACCGAACCTCCGCCCTATGAAGCACCGAATCACCCGGGTGACCACCCGAGCCGGGGACCAGGGACAGACCAGCCTGGCCGACGGCACCCGCCTGCCCAAGACCGACCTGCGGTTCGCCGCCATGGGCGACGTCGACGAGCTCAACACCCACGTCGGCGTGCTGGTCACCGAGCTGCCCCGGGACGGCACCCTGTGGAGCCTGTGCCAGCAGGTTCAGCAGGAACTGTTCGACCTGGGCGCGAATCTCGCCACCGGCGGGCAGACCCCGCCGCCGGCGATGGACCTGCTGGAGCGCGAGGTGGAGAACCTCAACGCCACCCTGCCGCCGCTCACGGAGTTCGTGCTGCCCGGCGGCACCCGCGCAGCCGCCGCGGCCCACGTCTGCCGGGCCGTGTGCCGGCGGGCCGAGCGCGCCGTCTGGGCCCTCGCAGACGAGGCGTCCCAGCCCTGCGCCCAGTACCTCAACCGCTTGAGCGATCTGTTCTTCGTGATGGCCCGCTGCTGCAACGCCGGCACCGACGAAGCCCAGTGGCGGGGGTCGAAGAAGCCCGAGTGAAGCGCACGCCGCACCCCGCGTAGGAGCGCCCTCCCGGGCGCGATGGCCGAACGCCACGATGCGGCGGATCGCGCCCGGGAGGGCGCTCCTACGGTGGAACCGGGCGTACCTGCCGGGCCTATAGCGCCATCCGCCGGATGTCGCTCAGCAGTTCGCCCAGGCGGGCGACGAAACGGCCGGCCTCGGCGCCGTTGATGGCGCGATGGTCGTAGGACAGGGACAGGGGCAGCATCTTGCGCGGCACGAAGGCCTCGTCCTTCCACACCGGGCGGGTGGTCAGCCGGCCGACGCCGAGAATGGCGACTTCCGGCGCGTTGATCAGCGGGGTGAAGCCCGTGCCGCCGATGGCGCCGAGGCTCGACACGCTGAACGATCCGCCCTGCATGTCGTTGGGACCGAGCTTCTTGTCCCGGGCTTTCTCCGCCAGCGCCGCGACCTCCTCGGAGATCTCCCAGACGCCCTTCCGGTCGGCGTCGCGGATCACCGGCACCACCAGCCCGTCCGGCGTGTCGACGGCCATGCCGATGTGGTAGTAGCGCTTCAGAATGAACTTGGTGGCGCCCGGGTCGAGGGACGCGTTGAAGGTCGGAAACTCCTTCAGCACGTGGCAGCACGCCTTGATGATGAACGCCACCGGCGTCAGCTTGACGCCCCGGCGCTCGCCCTCGGCCTTGAGGCTGCCGCGGAACTGCTCCAGATCGGTGACGTCCACCTCGTCGTGCTGGGTGACGTGGGGCACGTTTACCCAGGCCCGGTGCAGGTTCGCCGCCCCCCGGGCACGGATCCGTGACAGCGGCTGCTCCTCGACCTCGCCGAACTTGCTGAAGTCCACCTCGGGCATGGTCGGCAGGCCGGCGCCGCCGGCTGCGGCCGCCCCGCCGGCCATGCGCTGCTTGACGTGGGTCTTCACGTCGTCCTTGAGGATACGGCCCCGGTTGCCGCTGCCGGAGACCTGCTTGAGGTCGACGCCGAGCTCCCGCGCCAGCCGGCGCACCGCCGGGCCGGCGTAGACCTCGGTGCCGGAGCTCGGCGGCGACTCGGCGGCCTCGTCCTGCGCCTGGGGCTCGGGCTGCTTCGGCGGTTGTTTCTGGTCCCGGGGCGGTTCGGAGCGTTCCCGGCGCGATTCGGAGGGCGGCGCCGACTCGGCCGGCTGATCTTCGGATGCCTCCGCCGCCGCGCCCTGGACCTCGAGGGTCACCAGCAGCGTGCCTTCCTCGACCTCGGAGCCCACGGACACGTGGACTTCCTTGACGGTCCCGGCGTCGCTGGACGGAATCTCCATCGACGCCTTGTCCGATTCGACGACCACCAGAACTTCGTCTTCCTCCACCTGGTCGCCGGCTTTCACGGCGACTTCGATCACCTCGACCCCTTCCGCGTCACCGATGTCGGGGACCTTCACCTCGATGGTGCGGGCGCCTGAACCACCCTCGTGGGAGCGGCCTCCCGGCCGCGATGATTTCCCACCTGCGTCGTCGCCTTCACCCGGCTCGTCGGCATCGGCCGAATCGCGGCCGGAAGGCCGTTCCCGCGAGGGGTCGGCGCTGGAGGCCTCCGAATCGTCCTGGTCGGCGCTGGAGTCGTCCTCGCCGGACTCCGACGCCGCGGCGATCCGCGCGATGACCTGGCCTTCCGAGACCTTGTCGCCCACCGCGACGGTGATCTCCTCGATCTTTCCGGCCTTCCCGGCCGGCACCTCCATGGAGGCCTTGTCGGACTCGATGACGATGATGGGGTCGTCCTCGCCGATCTCGTCACCGGCGGCGGCGATGATCTCCACCACCTCCACGTCGTCGGCGTCGCCGATGTCGGGTATGCGGATGTCCTGGCTCACGGCTACCTCAAACGAGTCGCGGGTTGGGTTTGTCGGGATCGATGGCGAGCTCGTCCCGGGCCTTCTTCACCACGTCCGTGGAGATCTTCTGGTCGTCCGCCAGCGACTTGAGCGCCGCCAGCACCACGAAGCGGCGGTCCACCTCGAAGAAGTGGCGCAGCTCCTCGCGGGTGTCGCTGCGGCCGAAGCCGTCTGTGCCGAGCACGTGGTACGGGGCC
>DLCH01000045.1:0-447 GCA_002480525.1 Gammaproteobacteria bacterium UBA7803
CGCTCGAATTTCGCTTTGGACATGTTCTTCGTCTCCTCGTGTTCCGCTTGCGTGAAGCGCCCGCCCTGCGGGAGCTTCCGGCGTCGGCGTCCCGCGCCGACGCACGCTTACTGTTTCATCAGACCCTGGGCGATATTGTCCGGGACCTCGGCGTAACGCTCGAACTCCATGACGTAGCTGGCGCGGCCCTGGGTCGCGCTGCGCAGGTCCGTGGAGTAACCGAACATTTCCGACAGCGGCACCTCGGCGCGGATGATCTTGCCGGCCGGGTTCTCGTCCATGCCCTGGATCAGGCCGCGACGCCGGTTCAGGTCACCGACCACGTCACCCATGTAGTCCTCGGGCGTCACCACCTCGACGGCCATGATCGGCTCGAGCATCACCGGGTCGGCCTTCAGGGCACCGGCCTTCAGGGCCATGGAGCCGGCGATCTTGAACGCCATCTCC
>DLCH01000045.1:748-2368 GCA_002480525.1 Gammaproteobacteria bacterium UBA7803
GGCGATCTTGAACGCCATCTCCGAGGAGTCCACCTCGTGGAAGGAGCCGTCGAACAGGGTCGCCCGGACGTCGATCAGCGGATAGCCGGCGAGCACGCCGTTCTGCATCTGCTCCTCGACGCCCTTGCCCACGGCGGGGATGTATTCCTTCGGCACCACGCCGCCGACGATCTCGTCGACGAACTCGAAGTGCACCGGGTTCTCCTCGCCCTCCTCGTGATGGATGGGCTCGAGCTTCAGCCACACGTGGCCGTACTGGCCGCGGCCGCCGGACTGGCGGACGAACTTGCCCTCGATCTCCACCGCCTTGCGGATGGACTCGCGGTACGCCACCTGGGGCTTGCCGATGTTGGCCTCGACGCCGAACTCGCGGCGCATGCGGTCGACGATGATGTCGAGGTGCAGCTCGCCCATGCCGGAGATGATGGTCTGGCCCGACTCCTCGTCGGTCTTGACCCGGAACGACGGGTCTTCCTGGGCCAGCTTGCCCAGTGCCACGCCCATCTTCTCCTGGTCCGCCTTGGACTTCGGCTCCACGGCCACCGAGATCACCGGCTCCGGGAACTCCATCCGCTCCAGGGTGATCGCGTGATCCAGGGCGCACAGGGTGTCACCGGTGGTGACGTCCTTCAGGCCGATGGCGGCGGCGATGTCGCCGGCGCGCACTTCCTTGATCTCGTTGCGGGAGTTGGAGTGCATCTGCACCATCCGGCCGACGCGCTCGCGCTTGCCTTTCACCGGGTTCAGCACCTGGTCGCCGGAGGACAGCACGCCGGAGTACACCCGGAAGAAGGTCAGGGTGCCGACGAAGGGGTCGGTGGCGATCTTGAAGGCCAGGGCCGAGAACGGCTGGTCGTCGTCGGAGACCCGGGTCTCGACGGTCTCGCCGTCCTCGAGCACACCCTCGATGGCGCGCACCTCGGTGGGGGCCGGCAGGTACTCGACGACCGCGTCGAGCATGGCCTGCACGCCTTTGTTCTTGAACGCGGAGCCGCACAGCGCGGGGACGATCTCGTTGGCCAGGGTGCGGATGCGCAGCCCCTGCTTGATCTCCTCCTCGGTGAGCTCGCCGCCCTCGAGGTACTTGTCCATGAGCTCTTCGTTGGCCTCGGCGGCCGCCTCGATCATCTGCTCACGGTAGCTCTCCGCCTGGTCGACCAGGTCGGCGGGGATGTCCTCGAGGTCGTAGGTGAGGCCCTGGTCCGCCTCGTTCCACATGATCGCCTTCATCTTCACCAGGTCGATCACGCCCTTAAAGTCTTCCTCGGCGCCGATGGCGAGCTGGATCGGCACCGGGTTGGCGCCCAGGCGCTTCTTGATCTGCTCCACCACGCGAAGGAAGTCGGCGCCGGCACGGTCCATCTTGTTGACGAACACGATGCGGGGGACCTCGTACTTGTTGGCCTGGCGCCACACCGTCTCGGACTGGGGCTCCACCCCGGAGGTGCCGCAGAACACCACGACCGCGCCGTCGAGCACCCGCAGGCTCCGCTCCACCTCGATGGTGAAGTCCACGTGGCCGGGGGTGTCGATGATGTTCACCCGGTGCTCGGGGAACTGCTGGTTCATACCGGACCAGAAACAGGTGGTGGCGGCGGAGGTGATGGTGATGCCGCGCTC
>DLCH01000045.1:2706-3800 GCA_002480525.1 Gammaproteobacteria bacterium UBA7803
CCAGTCCATGGTGGCGGCGCCATCGTGAACCTCGCCGATCTTGTGGGACAGGCCGGTATAGAACAGCACCCGCTCCGTGGTGGTCGTCTTGCCGGCGTCCACGTGAGCCACGATGCCGATGTTCCGGTATCGCGCGATGGGGGTTTTGCGAGCCATGATGCTCTCCGTTAGCGTCTGTATGTGTGAGTGGCGACCGTTCGGGCCGTCGGGACAGGGCCTTCGACCGCGCGAACGGCCCGAGGTGCCCCGACGCTGCCCGGCTCGATCAGTACCGGTAGTGGGAGAACGCCTTGTTGGCTTCCGCCATCCGGTGGGTGTCCTCGCGCTTCTTCACCGCGCTGCCCCGGCCTTCGGCGGCATCCATGAACTCGCCGGCGAGCCGGGCGGCCATGGACTTCTCGCCGCGCTTGCGGGCGGAGTCCACCAGCCAGCGCATCGCCAGCGCCTGACGGCGGGAGGGACGGACCTCGACCGGAACCTGGTAGGTGGCGCCGCCGACCCGGCGGGCTTTCACCTCGACGAACGGCGCGACGGCCTCGAGGGCCTTCTCGAACACGTCCACCGGATCGCTGGAGCCACGGCTCTCGATGCGCTCGAGGGCGCCGTAGACGATACGCTCGGCCACGGCCTTCTTGCCGCTCACCATCACGTGGTTGATGAACTTGGCGACGGTCTGGTTGTGATACTTGGGATCGGGAAGGATTTCCCGCTTCGCGACGATACGTCGTCTTGGCATGTCTAAAGCTCCATTGCTTCAGGTTGATCCCGGAAGGGTCCCCGCGCGGGGTCCGGGCCTTACTGGAACAGATTTTTTGAGGATCTGTCGTTTATCGGGCGGTGATTCTCCACCTGGCCGTCTGGTTCTGCTGTAGGAGCGGCCTCCCGGCCGCGATCGCCTGTGGCTCGGAAGATCGCGGCCGGGAGGCCGCTCCTACGATCGCATTCGTGCGCCTTACTTCGGCCGCTTGGCGCCGTACTTCGAGCGGCGCTGACGGCGGTCGGACACGCCGGAGGTGTCCAGGGTGCCGCGCACGGTGTGGTAACGCACGCCGGGCAGGTCCTTGACCCGTCCGCCGCGGATCAGCACCACCGAG
>DLCH01000025.1:0-400 GCA_002480525.1 Gammaproteobacteria bacterium UBA7803
GTGGGGGCGGCGAAGCTGGAACGCTACGGCGCCCGATTTCTGGCGCTGATCCGCGAGCACGTCGCCGGCGCTGCGGCGGCGGTCGATGAACGCTGAGCCGGGCGCCGAAGCGCCGGTGCGCATCCGCGCTGCCGTGCCCGCGGATCTGCCGGCGATCGAGGCCATCGAGGAAGCCGCCTTCGAGCCGTCCCGGCGCAGCAGCCGGCGGGTCCTCAGGCGCGCGCTGGGATCGGCTTTCCAGCGCGTGATGGTCGTGGAGGTCGACGGCGCGGTCGCCGGCTATCTGGTGCTGTGGCCCCATCCCCGCACCTGGCGGATCTACAACCTGGCGACCGCGCCGGCCTGGCGGGGCCGCGGCCTCGCCGGGCGGCTGATCGCGGCGGCGGTGGCGGCGGCGGCG
>DLCH01000025.1:711-10872 GCA_002480525.1 Gammaproteobacteria bacterium UBA7803
GGCGGCCCGGGCCGCGGGCGCGCGACGGGTCGTGCTGGAATGCCGCGACGAGCCCGGCCTGGTCGGCTTCTACGAGGCCCGCGGCTTCCGGGCGGCGGCGACCCTGCCGGACTACTACGCCCAGGGCGAGCACGCCCTGCGGATGGCCCTGCCGCTCGCCTGAGTCCGCCGCGCCGGCGCGGCGGTTTGCTATCTCGAACGGCTCCCGGTAGCTTCCGATCAACGTCACGCGCGGCCCACCGGCGTGGCGCGCCGGCGGGGGAGCGGCCGACACGAACACGGGTGCGGGGGGAGCCGGCAACGACGAAGGAGGATGGACACGGCATGTCGCGCGAACTGCTGACGCTCACGGCGCTGGAGATGGTCGAGAAGTTCGAGTCCCGGGAGCTGTCTCCGGTGGAGGTCGCCCGCGCGATGCTCGATCAGGCGGGACGGCTGCAGACGACGGTCAACGCGTTCTGCCTGATCGACGAGCAGACCACGCTGGAGCATGCGCGGGCCTCGGAGAACCGCTACGCCGACGGCAACCCGAAGGGCCTGGTCGACGGCGTGCCGGTGGGCGTCAAGGACGTGTACTACACCCCGATGTGGCCGACCCTGCGCGGTTCCCGCGTGGTCGACCCCAAGCCGAGCATGGGCAAGGACTCGCCGGCGACCCGATCCCTCGAGCGGCACGGCTACGTGCCCCTCGGCAAGACCACCACGCCCGAGTTCGGCTGGAAAGGCGTGACCGACAGCCCGCTGTGCGGCGTTACCCGCAATCCCTGGAATCCGGATCGGACGCCGGGCGGCTCGAGCGGCGGCAGCGGCGCCGCGGTGGCGCTCGGCATGGGTCCCCTCGCGCTGGGCACGGACGCGGGCGGCTCGATCCGCATTCCGGCCGGCTTCTGCGGGGTGGTCGGCTTCAAGCCCACGTTCGGCGAGGTGCCGCACTGGCCGGCCAGCCCGTTCGGCAATCTGGCCCACGGCGGTCCGATGGCCTGGACCGTGTCCGACTGCGCGCTGATGATGAACGTGCTCACCGAACCGGATGCCCGGGATTCCCAGGCGGCGCCCCGCCGCGGGGTCGATTACCTGCAGGCCATCGAAGGCGGCGTGGCGGGGCTCAAGGTGGCCTTCAGCCCCACGCTCGGTTACGTCGACGTCGACCGCGAGGTCGCGGCGGCCGTGGCCGCCGCGGCGCGCACGCTGGAGGACCTCGGTGCCCACGTGGTCGAGACGGACCCGGGATTCGCCGAGCCGCTGGCCGCGTTCGGCCACCTGTTCTACGGCGGTGCCGCGAACGCGATGCGGTCGATCGGGCCGAAGAAGCGGTCGCTGATGGATCCCCAGCTCGTCAGCGTGGCGGAGAAGGCGGCCCGGCGTTCCATGCTGGACTATCTGGAGGCGGGCAACGAGCGCCTGGCGCTGAGCGAACGCATGGCGCTGTTCCACCAGCGCTACGACCTGCTGGTCACGCCGACGTTGCCGATCACGGCCTTCGCGGCGGGCCGGGAGGTGCCCGCGGACTGGCACAGCACCCGCTGGCCCACCTGGACCCCGTTCAGCTACCCCTTCAACATGTCGGGCCAGCCCGCGCTGTCGGTGCCCTGCGGCTTCGATAGCGCCGGCCTGCCCATCGGGCTGCAGATCGTCGGCGGGCGTTTTCGCGACGAACTGGTCCTGCGCGCCGGCCATGCCTACCAGCAGGCCGCGCCGCTGACCGATCGCCGTCCGGCGCTGTTCGACCGGGACTGAAGGAGGCACCCATGGCAGTGAGCAATCTCGACATCGACTTCTACGAGTCCGAGGACCCGATCTGGAACCCTGCGCTCATGGCCATGCCGGTGCCGGGGATCCGCAAGATGGTGAACCTCGCGGCGACCATGGACGACGTCATCCACCTGTCGATCGGTCAGCCGGACATGCCCGCGCCGGACCATGTGGTCAACGCCACGGTGGACGCGCTCCAGGCGGGTCAGACCGGCTACACCATGGACGCCGGCCTGCCGGAGCTGCTCGAAGCCCTGGCCGAGTACTACAGCAAGCGCTATCAGCGTCCGCTGCAGCCGGAGAACGTGATCGTCACCACCGGCGCCACCGAAGCCGTCTACCTCGCGCTCACCGCCACCTCGGCGCCCGGCCGCGAGTTCATCGTGCCGGACCCGTCGTTCATGCTGTACGCCCCGCTGATCCGCATGAACGGCGGCACCGTGAAACCGATTCCGCTGCGCCCCGAGAACGGCTATCAGCTCGATCCCCAGGAAGTCATCGACGCGATGGACTTCAACACCTTCGGCATCGTGCTGAACTCGCCCAGCAACCCGACCGGCACCCTGTATCCCAGGGAGACCATCGAAGCCATCGTCGAGGAGGCGGCCTACCGCGGCATCGCGGTGATCAGCGACGAGGTCTACGACCACCTGGTCTACGACAACCAGGAGTACCCCAGCGTGCTGTCGTGCTGCAGCGACCTCGACCACGTCATGGTGATCTCCAGCTTCTCGAAGACTTTCAGCATGGCGGGCATGCGGGTCGGCTGGCTGATCTCCAGCCAGGGCCACATCAAGAAGCTGCGCCGCTACCACATGTTCACCACCACGGTGGCCAACACGCCCTGCCAGTGGGCGGGCGTGGCGGCGCTGCGCGGGGGACGCGGGTTCATCGACGACATGCTCGCCGAGTACACCCGGCGGCGGAACCGGCTGGTGGAGCTGGTCGAGAGCGCGCCCCATCTCACCGGCTACATGCCGGAGGGGGCGTTCTACATGTTTCCGTCCCTGCCGGAAGGCGTGAACGGCTCCAACGTGGCGCTGCGCATGCTGCGCGAGATCGGCGTGTGCACCATCGCCGGCGACACCTTCGGCGACGCCATGACCAACGCGCTGCGGATCAGCTACTCCACCTCCATCGATCAGATCGAGCAGGCGTTCGAGCGGATGATTCCCTGGCTGGCGCGCCAGGATTTCGGCTGAGGGATCAGCGCGAGCGCACGCCGGCGGTGAGTACCAGGCGCATGGCGTCCTCCACGGAGATGTCGAGCGGCTCCAGCCGGTCCGGCGACAGCAGCACCATGAAACCGCCGATCTGATAGCTCATGGGCAGGTACACCGAAACGCGCTCGCTGCCGTCCTCCAGCTCGAAGCGCGGATTGGTGACGAAGCCGATCAGCCGGCAGTCGTCCTGCAGGGTCACCAGCACCACCCGGGACAGGTCGTCGGTGGAGCGGTGGCCGACGTAGTCGAGGAAGTCCTGCAGCGCGCTGTACAGGCTCTTCACCACGGGGATGCGGTTGAGCAGGCCGGTGCCCAGACCGATCAGGCGCTCGAACAGGAAGAAGTGCATCAGGGCGCCGAACACGGCGATCAGCACCACGGCCAGCAGCAGTCCTGAGCCGGGAAAATACAGCTCCGCGGGCACCAGACGCCGCAGCAGACGCTCGACGCTCACCACCACCCAGTACAGGGCGTAGACCGTGACGAGCAGCGGCAGCAGGGTCGCCGCGCCCTTCCAGAAGATCGCGCTCAGGCTTTGCATGACCGGATGATATCAGTCGCCGGCGGGCGCATCGCCGTCTTCGGCGGCATCGCTCCTGCCCGTGGCGCCTCCGGCGCCGGCGGTGGCGAGCCGCAGCGGCGGCGCGTCGCCGGACTTGTCGACGCCGAAGCGTATCACCCGGTGAGGGTAGGGGATCTCGATGCCGTCCTCGTCGAAGCGGGCCTTGATGCGCCGCCGGAACTCGCGGCCGACGTGCCAGCGCTCCAGGGGCAGCGTCTTCAGGCGGATGCGCACGTCCACGCCGGCTTCGCCGAGGGCGTTCACCCCCATGACCTCCAGATCCTCCAGGATCACCGGGCCGAAGTCCTGGTCGTCGCGCAGGTCCTGGGCGACGGCGATCAGCGCGTCGATCACCTGGTCGACGTTCTCGCGGTAGGCGACCCGGACGTCCAGCAGCACGTAGGCGAAGTCCTTGGTCAGGTTGCTGATGGTGGCGATCTCGCTGTACGGCACGAGGTGCACGGTGCCGTCCAGGTCGCGCAGCCGCAGCATGCGGATGCCCATGGCCTCCACCTCGCCGATGCGCCCGCCCACGTCGATAACGTCGCCCACCGAGGCGGCATCCTCCAGCAGCAGGGTGACGCCGATCAGCAGGTCCTTGATGAGCGACTGGGCGCCGAAACCCACGGCCAGACCGATGATGCCGGCGCCGGCCAGCAGCGGGCCGATGTTGAGCCCGAGCTGGGCGAGAATCAGCAGCAGCGCGAGCACGCCGATGGTGATCCGCACGGTGCCCTGGAGCAGGGGCGTGACCGTGAGCAGCCGGGAGCGTTTGCGGGCGTTGTCGAGGCGCCGGGACTGGGCCCGCAGGGTGCCCTCGATGATCGAGTCCGACAGGCTCCACAGCATCAGCGCGGCGATGCCGATGATCAGCACCGCGACCGCCGATCGCACCCAGTCCAGGGCGGTGACGGCCGCCAGCCAGTCGACCAGGCTCGCCCCCCAGATCTGCAGCAGCATCGCGCCGGCGAGCAGCAGCAGCGTGATCTTCACCAGCCGCTGGCCGAGCAGAAATCCACGGTGGTGCGCGCCCGGATGTGCGCCGTCGTCGAAGCGGGACTCCAGGCGCCGCAGGCCCCGGCGGGCGATCCAGTAGACGATGGCGACGAGCATCAGCGCGGCGACGGACCACAGCGCCTGCTGGGCCACCCACAGCGCGTCCACGGCCAGCAGGTCGTTCCAGGTCTGCTCGAGCTGTCCCAGGGCCCGGCCGAGCAGCTCGTTAAGATTCAGATTCTGGAGCGTCTGGGCGTCGCCGCCGGCCTCCGCCCTGGCCGCCTGCAGCGCTTCGAGCTCGCGGATCAGGGTTTCCCGCCGCTCCGGGTCCTTGAGGTCCTCGATCAGAGCGTCGATCGCTTCAGGAGAGGCGGTCGGCTGCGCGGACGTCGCAGCGGATTCGGCGGTGGGAATGGCCGGAGCGGCGGCGCTGACCTGAATGGGAAACATGACGGTGTGCTGGCGGCTCCTGGTCGGCGGCTCGGTGGCAGGCGCCGCCGGCGGGCGGCTTGCCGTGCCGTGCCATTGTCCGTGCTGGCGTCGCGAAACGCCAACATCTGCCTCGAGGCCGGGTCACTCCACTAGTCCGGGCCGGTCTGCGGTTCGACGGGCGCGCTGACGACGAGCTTCGGTTCGACGAGGCGCAGCACGAAGCGGTCGCGCTGGAGCCGGACCGCCTCCCAGGGGAAGCGGTAGCGCTGCCCGGTCACGCCGGCGACCAGCACGTAACGGATACGGCCGGAGTCCAGGTCGATGACCAGCTCGTCGATGGTGCCGAGCCGGTTGCCCGCCCGGCTGTACAGGCCGGCGTCGATCACCCGGCTGATCGGGGCATTGCGTTTTTCCACACCTCGCGGGCTGTGCATGTCGCTCCCGGCTGGTCTTCGGCCGCTGCGCGGCGTCGGTCTGTCTGGCGTTGCCGGTTCCCGGCCATGCAGTGGTTGTGCCAGAGCGTTGGACGGCCGCGCCGGCCCTGGTCCCGCGCCGTGCGCCGATCGCGGCGCCGGCAGCCGTCGCGGTGGCCGTGGATCCTGCAATTCCGACAACCGCGCTGTAATCGGTACAGGGCGGTGGGTTCGTGAGCGTCGCGCGGCCCGCTTTCACGCGCTCTGCACGAATCTTGCCTCACGGTGGAGACACGCTGAACGTCGGGAGGCATCCCATGGACAACGTCTACAAGACCACCGAGATCGTCGGCTCGTCCACCGACGGCGTCGAGGCGGCGGTGCGCGGCGCCATCGACAAGGCCGGCCGGTCGCTGCGGCACATGCGCTGGTTCGAGGTGACCGAGATT
Organism: Gammaproteobacteria bacterium UBA7803; assembly: GCA_002480525.1. Lineage (GTDB taxonomy): Bacteria > Pseudomonadota > Gammaproteobacteria > Pseudomonadales > Azotimanducaceae > UBA7803. Next base: position 6,539 of record DLCH01000025.1, read on the forward strand.
CGCGGTCACATCGAGGACGATGCCGTCGCCCACTGGCAGGTGACCGTTAAAGTCGGTTTCACGATGGAGTGAGCGGGGTAGTGGACGGTGTCAACGCGCGCGACGCGCACTATCTGGAGCAGGCGTTCTCCCGCCTGGAGATCTGCGACGACACCCGCGAGCTGATCGGCGGCTCCTACCGGGAGATCGAATTCGACCTCACCCTGGAGCTCGACGACGGCCAGCGCGCCAGCTTCCGCGGCTACCGCGTGCAGCACGACCGCAACCTGGGTCCGTTCAAGGGCGGCCTGCGGTATCACCCGGACGTGGACCGTAGCCATCTGCGCGAGCTGGCGGCGTCGATGAGCTGGAAGACCGCGCTGAACGACCTGCCGCTGGGCGGCGCCAAGGGTGGCGTGACCTGCGATCCCCGGGTGCTCAGCAAACGCGATCTTCGCGAGGTGACGCGCCGTTACGTCGCCCGGCTCGGCAACATGATCGGGCCGGAGCTCGACATACCGGCGCCGGACATGGGCACCGACGAGGAAACGATGGCCTGGTTCTACGACGCCTACGGCCTGCAGCACGGCGATCAGCCCGCCGTGGTGACCGGCAAGCCGGTGGCGCTGCACGGCACGTACGGCCGGCGCGCGGCGACCGGCGAGGGCGTGGCGCTGGCCACCAGCCTGGCCGCCGAGCGTCGCGGCATCGATCTGCAGGGCGCGACGGTCGCCATCCAGGGATTCGGCAACGTGGCCAGCCACGCCGCCCTGCGACTGGCGGAGGACGGCGCCCGCGTCGTGGCGGTGTCCGACAGCGGCGGCGCGGTGTACCGCAGTGACGGGCTGCCCGTCGCGTCGATGAAGGCGCTGCGGGACGAGGCACCGCGCCGGGGTGACCGGCCGTCGGTGCGGGACGTCGCGGAGGGGGCGGAGCCATTGACCAGCGCCGAACTGCTCGCCCTCGACGTGGACGTGCTCGTGCCGGCCGCCATCGAGCACGTCATCGACGAGGACAACGCCGACGCGGTGCGGGCCGGCATGGTGGTCGAGGGCGCCAACCTGCCGCTGACCGCCGGCGGCTCGCGCTCGCTGGAGGCGCGCGGCGTGCCGGTGATACCGGACGTCATGGCCAACGCCGGCGGCGTCATCGTCTCCTACCTGGAGTGGGTGCAGAACCGCCAGGGGCTGCGCTGGAGCGCCGAGCAGGTCACCGACGGCATGGCGCAGCGCATGCGCGCGTCGTGGCGGACGCTGTGCGACGTTGCCGATGCCGACGACTGCGGGTACCGTCAGGCGGCATTCAACATCGCCGTCGAGCGCATCAACACGGCCATCGCCCTGCGTGGCGTGTGACCGCCGCAGGCCATCCGGCCGGCGGCGCGCGGCGACGCGCGGTCATCGCAACGCTGCAACACGAGGATAAGACACCGTGACATCCGGATATCACGAACGCCACGAGGCGCTGAGCCCCGAGACCCTGGACCTGCACCGGGCGCTGTCCTCCCTGATGGAGGAACTGGAGGCCGTCGACTGGTACCAGCAGCGCGTCGACGCCACCGACGACCCGGCGCTCAAGGAGATCCTGGCGCACAACCGGGACGAGGAGATCGAGCACGCCTGCATGGTGATCGAGTGGCTGCGGCGCAACCATCCGAAGTTCGACGAGCAGCTCCGCCGGTTTCTGTTCAAGGACGGACCCATCGGCCACGAGCACGGTGAGGGCGACGAAGGTGGCGACGGTTCGCTCGGCGTGGGCAAACTCAAACCGGGAGAAGACGGATCATGAACCACCTGCACAGAGAGCTGGCACCCATTTCCGACGACGCCTGGACGGCCATCGAGGAGGAGGCGCGCTTCATGCTGTCCACGGCGCTGGCCGGGCGCAAGCTGGTGGACGTCACGGACGCGCAGGGCTGGGACGCCAGTGCGCTCAGTCTCGGCCGCGCCAGGGTCGCGGACAACTCCCCCGTCGACGGCGCCGGGTTCCGCATCCGCGAGGTCCGGCCGATGGTGGAGGTGCGGGTGCCTTTCGAGGTGTCCCGGGCCGAGCTCGACGCGATTTCGCGCGGCGCGGCGGACCCGGACCTCGCCAGCGTGGCCGAGGCGGCCCGGCTCGCTGCGCTGGCGGAGGACACGTTCGTGTTTCACGGTTTCGCCGACGTCGGCAGCCCGGGCATGGCCCAGGACGCGGAAGCGTCCATCGCCATGGGCAAGTCGGTCGACTACGCGAACTTTCCGGACAGGGTCGTGGAAGCCGTCGCCAGACTGCGGCTGAAAGGCATCGAAGGGCCGTACGCGGTGGCCCTCGGGCCCCGCTGCTACGAGGGCGTCACCAGCACCACCCACGCCGGGGGCTATCCGGTCATCGACCATCTGCGATCGTTCATCGACGGACCGCTGATCTGGGCGCCGGCCCTGGACGGCAGCCTGGTGATGAGCCTGCGCGGCGGCGACTATCGGCTGTCCCTCGGGGCCGATTTCTCCATCGGCTATCTCGATCACGACACCGAGAACGTCCGCCTGTACATCGAGGAGAGCATCGGCTTCGAGGTCTTTGAACCCGCGGCCGCCGTCCCCATGTTCTACCAGAGCAGAAAGTAACGGGAGGGTCCGGCCGCTGCCGCAATGCACACGGCGTCGTCATACGCCAATGGCTTTCTGGAGTCGGGCGCTTTAGGATTTCCGTTGGAGGAACCGTATGAACGACAGCCTCGTGGTCGTGGTGGACCGCGATGAAGAGACGGCTCACGAGCTGCGTGCGCTGATCGAGGAGGCGGACTTCGAGTGCCAGATCGTGGCCTCCGTCTCTAATTTCGACAAGGAAGTCGACGGGTCGCCGGCGATCGTGTTCGCGGGTTGCGACGACGATCCCGACGGACTCGTGGAGCTGCTGGCGACGGAGCCCGTGCGCCGGGCCAACGAGATCGTCGCCGTGGGCAGCCGCGAGCATTCCGAGAGCCTGCGCGAGCACATCGGCCGTGCCGGCGCGCTGTTCGTGGCGAAGCCCATCGACCAGGCCTTCGTGCGCGAGATCCTCGACGACGTGCGCGCCGAGGTGCGGCGCGCGCACAGCGGCGCCACACCCGATCCCACCGGCACCCCGCTGGCCCAGTGCGGCCTGCTGCGCGGCAGCGCGCGCCCCATGCAGCGCCTCTACCGGCTGATCCGCAAGGTGGCGCCGACCCGCACCACGGTGCTGGTGACCGGGGAGAGCGGCACCGGCAAGGAGCTGGTGGCCCAGACCATTCACATGTCCTCGAACGTGGCGGACGGGCCGTTTCTCGCCGTCAACTGCGGCGCCATACCGGGTGAACTGATCGAGAGCGAGCTGTTCGGCCACGAGCGCGGCAGCTTCAGCGGCGCCGAACGCACCCACCGGGGCGTGTTCGAACGCGCTACCGGCGGCACGCTGTTCCTCGACGAGATCACCGAGATGCCGGCCTCGGCCCAGGTGAAGCTGCTGCGCGTGCTGGAGGCCGGCAGCTTCCAGCGCGTGGGCGGCGAGAAGGACATCGAATCCGACGTGCGCATCGTGGCGGCGTCCAACCGGGACCCGTCGGACGCCATCGAGGCGGATCTGCTCCGCCAGGATCTCTACTACCGGATCGCGCAGTTCTCCCTTTGGCTGCCGCCGCTGCGCGAGCGCGGCGACGACATCGTCGGCCTGGCGCGGATCTTCCTGCACGAGCTGAACGAGCAGAACAACACCGATGCCTATCTCACCGAGGAGGTGGAGAACGCGCTGCTGGCCTATGGCTGGCCGGGCAACGTCCGGGAGCTGCGCAGCGTGGTGGAGCGCGCCTACATCGTCGGCAACTCCGAGATCACCCTGGCCGAGCTGCCGCGGCTGCAGGACGCCGGGGTGGAGGAGGGCGAGTACCTGCGGGTGACCGTGGGCTCGTCACTGGACGATTCGGAACGGCGGCTCATCTTCGCGACCCTGGATGCCAACCGCGGCGACAAGAGGCGCACCGCGGAGGTGCTCGGCATCAGCCTCAAGACGTTGTACAACCGGCTCAATCGCTACGCCGACGAGGGACGGGCCGCCGGCGACGGCGACTGAGTCGCCGTCGCTGCTCCGGATCGAATCCCGGTGGCCCGGTGTACCATCACCGGCCGCCAACGATTCAATTCTGCCCGGACGCCTCTCCTGCATCGTCCTCTACGTCTTCGCCAACCGGATCCACCGCGGGCGCGGCGGTGGGGTCGAGCGAACGCGTCGGCTCATCGGGCGTCGCCGCGTCCACCGGTTCCCCCACCGGGTCCACCGCTCCGGGCCGGGTCGGGTGGTCGAGGGGCGCCCGGCTGGCGTCCTCCGGCGGCGGCTGATCCGGCGTCGTCATCGGCTCCCCC
>DLCH01000025.1:11170-30566 GCA_002480525.1 Gammaproteobacteria bacterium UBA7803
CGTCGTCATCGGCTCGCCCGCGGGATCGATGACCGCCGCGTCGTCGATGTCCATGGGCTGGGCCGGCTCGGGCCGTGGCGGTGCCGTACGGGCCGGTGGTGGATCGACCGCGCCGGTGGTCGGATCGTGCTCGGACTCCGGTGATTCGACGGCGCGTTCGTAGGCGTCGTCGCTGCAGCCGGCCAGAAGCCACAGGCCGCCGGCAAACAGCAGCGACGTCCGCATCGGCCCCGGTCGCCCCGGGGGCCTCTGTTTCGAAGTTGGTTGCATTGTCATCCCGTCTGTTTGGTAGCGTCCCGGTCCGGCGTCACGATGGACGTGGCGTGCAGTTCCCGTTCATCGAAGAACGCGTCCTTCAGGCAGCCCGCCGCGGACACGCGATCGCCTTCCCAATCTTCTGGAAGCCGATGTCGCCGCGACGGCCGCGGCCGGCGTTTCGGGTGGAATCTTCACCGGAATCTCCTCCCTGCCGGCTCCGGTCTGCCCGGCGCGTGCCGGACGGGCCCGGAGCATCTCATTGGCGTGAAGTACAAGTCCGATGTAAGGGTTACCGGCGTGGCCGGTGTCCGCGGGGACACCGGCCTTGCCGGATCACAGCGTCTCGACGGTGCCGGTCAGTTCCACGTATTCCGGCAGTTCCTCCGCCGGCGACACGCTGACGCGCTTGGCGTCGACGGTCAGGCAATTGCCGGAGTTCACGACCGACGTCTCGCCGTCGTGGCGGACCCTGATCGGGATGTCGAAATGGCGGGTCGCGGCGCACACGCGAATGTCGCGGGCCTCGGAAAAGCTCACCAGCTCGGACTCTTCCTGCTCGTACAGGTAGAAGCGGTCGCCGCGGCTGTACCAGGCCACCAGGCTTTCGCGGTCGGCCACCTCGTCGCCGATGGCGAGCGCGGTGGCGGGCAGGCCGAGACAGGCCGCGGCGGCGATGGGTGCGAGTAAGGTCTTCAGTTTCATCGATTCATCCTCCGTCGTTGCATGGTCTACTGCTTGCGCCATGAGTGGTGCAATGGCCATGCCAGGGCGCCGTCCGGCGCCCGGAGGAGAAGGGCCGCCGGTCAGTTCAGTCTGGCCTCGCGCAGGGCCTTGCGCCGGACCTTGCCGGCGTCGTCGCGCAGCGGCTCCGCGACGAACTCGAGGCTGCGGGGAATCTTGTAGCGGACCAGGCGTTCGGCCAGATGCTCGAGCAGGGCGGCTTCGTCGACGCCGTCCGGGGCGTCGACGATGGCGTGGACCGCATTGCCGAGATCCTCGTGGGGCAGTCCGATGGCGGCAGAGGAGCGCACGCCGGGAAACGCATCGATGGCGGCTTCCACCTCGGCCGGGTAGATGTTGGCGCCGCCGGAAATGATCATGTCGGTGCGGCGATCGGACAGGTAGAGATAGCCGTCCCCGTCCATGTACCCCATGTCCCCGAGGCTCTCCCAGCCGCCTTCGATGGCGCGGGGCTCGGCGCCCAGGTAGTGATAGGTGGTGCCGGGGCCCGCCTTCGGGCGCATGAACACCTCGCCCACCTCGCCGGGTCCGAGGGTGCCGCCGTCCTCGCCGACGATCTTCATCTCGCAGTGCTCGCCGGGCCGCCCGACCGAGCCCTTGTGGTCGAGCCATTCCGTGCCGGTGATGATGGTGGAGCCCTGTCCCTCGGTGCCGCCGTAGAGCTCCCAGATCACCTCCGGGCCGAACCAGTCGATGTAGGCTTCCTTGAGCCAGGCGGGGCAGGGCGCCGCCAGGTGCCAGATGCAGCGCAGACTGGCCAGGTCGTAGCGTGACTTGACGGGCTCCGGCAGGTTCCAGATGCGCTGCATCATGGTCGGCACCAGGTAGACGGTGTCCACCCGCTCCTGCTCGATGACCGCGAGCGTGCCCTCCGCATCGAAGCGGGTGGTGACCGTGACCTGATTGCCTTTGAACAGGGCGATCATGGCCCACATGAACGGGCCGTTGTGGTAGAGGGGCCCGGGTATCAGCACGGAACCGCCGCTCTGGAAATTCATGTAGTCGCCCTCCGGGTCCCAGCGTGCCTCGGTGTGGGAGACGATCAGCTTGGGCCGCCCGGTGCTGCCGCCGGAGGTCATGGCCTTGAAGTAGCGCGCCGTGCGCTCCGCCAGCGGCTCGTCGGACAGCGCCGGGTCCGGCGTGAACCCGGCCGCCACCGTGGTCATCTCCGGATGGCTGCCGTCGGGAACGCCGACCACCAGCCTGGGCCGCCCGACCTCGATGATCTGGTCGCGCTCGAAGCGCGGCAGCTTGGCGGAAATGGGCTGAGGCGTGGCGCCGAGTTTCCAGGTGGCGAACACCGCTTCGAAGAACTCGATGCCGTTGGGCAGGGCGATGGTGACGAAGTCGTCCGCGGCGACGCCAAGTGCCGCATAGGCCCGGGCGAGACGGTTGCTGCGACGATCCAGCTCCTGCCAGCTCAGCCGCTCGGCCTCGTGAACGACGGCGTCGGCATCGGGTTGACGGCTCGCCCAGTAGGCGAGAATGCGGGACAGGGAGACGTCGGTCATGCGTGGATCTCTCGGCGTGTTGAGCAACCGTCAGTCAACCATCGCGCTCAGCCGCCGTCCAGCCGCGGGCCGCTCGATCGGCTGTTCCCGGTCATGATGCGTGGGATTCGTGGTATGGCGTCCATCGAATCGTGCCGCGCATGGGACGTTGCATATCTTGACGTTCTGGGAGATTCTTCCCGTGGGTGCGGTGTTGAGGGGCATCGCACGAGACCGGCGGAGAGGGCCGCCGGTCTCTTCGCCAACAATGGGAGGGGTACAATCATGCATCAGCAGACTCTGGCTGCGCTCGCCTGCGCGGCTCTGGTGGGCTCCGTCTCCGTGCAGGCCGCGGAGACTCGGGAAGGCCGCCGCATCGAGGAAGTCGTCGTCACCGCCGAGAAGCGCGAGGCGACGGTATCGGACACGTCCATTTCCATCACCGCGCTGGGTGAGGTCATGATCGAGGACTTCGGCCTGCAGAGCGCCGACGACCTGGTCAATTTCATTCCGGCGACCACCCGGGACGCCTACGACATCCGCATCCGCGGGGTGGGGCGCAACTTCCGGGCGCTGGGCGGCGACCCCGGCGTGGCCACCTATTACAACGGCGTCTATTCCGAGGACTTCGGCATCGCGTCGTCGGAGAACGGCCTCTACGACGTTGCCCGGATCGAGGTGCTGCGTGGCCCCCAGGGCACGCTGTACGGACGCAACTCCATCGGCGGCGCGCTCAACTACATCACCAACGAGCCGACCTACGAGTTCGAGGGCGAGATCCGGGCGCTGTTCGGCAACTTCGACACCCAGGAGTACTACGGGATTCTGTCCGGGCCGATCGTGAAGGATCGTCTGGCGGCCCGGGTGGTCGCTCTGACCCGGGAGCGTGACGGCTCCATCGACGGCGACAACGGCTCCGATCCCATCGACACCATCGACGACCAGAACATCTCGGTGGCGTTGAACTGGCGGATCGCGGACAACTGGGAGGCGAACCTCCGCTGGAACGACCGGGAGTCGGATCGCGTGGTGCCCCAGGCCATCCTGGTGGATCAGGGTCCGGCGGGCCAGCGGGGTATGATCGACGGCTCGACCTACGCCTACGGCATCCGGCCCGTCACGGCCGGCACGCCCGGCGCGCTGGCGTTCAGCCATCCCGTGACCGGGGCCACCGTCTACGGCGCGGACATCCGTCCGGGCATCGACACGGCGGCGACCCACCGGCCGAACAGCTTCTTCGGCGTGACCGGCCAGAGCCTCGACGACATCGACGACCTCGAGCCGTTCCAGGCCACCAACGACGACAACAACGAGCGCTTCATCCACAACGCCGTGCAGTTCGATCTGACCTGGGACATCAGCGACACCACGTCGCTGAAGTACATCGGCGGCTGGATGGACTTCGACTACACCTTCGACATCGACAACGACTGGACCAACGGCACGGTGTCGGAGTACCGGCAGACGGTGCTGGAAGCTGTGGAAACGCGCTCCCACGAGCTGCAGCTCCTGTGGCAGATCGGCGACGACCTGCAGATGACCAGCGGGCTCTACTTCTTCAATTCCGAGCGCCTGCAGAACTACGCCTTCAAGGACCTGGCTTCCCAGGGCCGCTACACCCGGCCCGCGAACTACGGCTCCATGGCACCGTTCGCCACCTTTGCGCCCCACCGGCGGCTCGGCGACGGCCCCGCCTTCGGCCAGAGCATCGGCGCCTGGGAAGGGGACCCCGACGGCGCGTTCTACGAGTACGCCAACACGGTGAGCACGGACGCCTACGCGGTCTACACCCAGGGCACCTACTCGTTCAACGAGCAGTGGGCGCTGACCGTCGGCGTCCGCTGGGCCCAGGACGAGAAGGAGGCCTTCGAGAACCGCACCGGCTATTTCGAAGCCGAGATCAACGATCCGTTCAACTTCATCAACCTCGACCCGGCGTTCGGCGGCGTGTTCAACGCCGACGCGGTGTTCGAAGGCATCTGCGTGGGCAGCTTCGGGGCGCCGTCCTGCGCCGCGCTGGGTCTGACCAACCTGACGATGATGAACTGGCTGATGGGCAACGGGCAGCTCGGTTTCCTGGCCGGCCAGCCCGGCGTGCCGCTGGTGCCGACCTGCGCGCTGGACGATCCCGACTGCGCCAACCCGCTGCGGCTGCAGGGGCTGCCGTTCTCCTTCGCGGACACCACCGGCGGCGACGACGAGTGGAGCGACGTCACCTACCGGGTCAATCTGGACTGGACCCCCAACGCCGACACGCTCGTCTATGCGTCCGTCACCACCGGCTACCGGGCCGGCGGCTACTCGCTGGGCATCGGCGATTCGCGTGGGCCGTCCTCGGCCGGCACGGTGGTTCCGGCCACCTACGACGAGGAAACCATCGTCGCCTACGAAATCGGCTACAAGGGCACCTTCCTCGACGGCCGGCTGCAGCTCAACTCGTCGGTCTATCACTACGACTTCGACAACTACCAGGACCGCACCGAGCTGTTCAACGCCGGCAGCGGAACGGCCGTGGACGTGGTGCAGAACGTCGACAAGGCGCAGAACCGGGGCGTCGAGATCGAGCTGACCTGGCTGCCCACGGACGCCTGGACCATCGGCGGCAACGGGAGCTGGACGGACACCGAGTACAAGTCGGACTTCTTCGTGCTCGAGGACGACAACCCCGACTTTCCGCTGCCCCTGTTCGACGACGTGACCGGCGGCGACGCCTTCATCGTGCGCAATCTCAGGGGCAATCCGCTGAAGCGGATTCCGGAGTGGAAGTTCACCACCTGGACGTCCTACGACTGGGCCTTCGATACCGGCGTGCTCACCGCGGGCGCGACGTGGTCCTACACGGGGTCCTATTTCTCCTCCGGCATCGAGCGCGGCCTCGACGAGGTGCCCTCACGGGATCGGGTCGACCTCTACCTCACCTGGCGGGACAGCCGCGACCGCTGGAACGTGCGCGCCTTCGTCGACAACGTGTTCGACGAGGTGAGCATGCGGGAGATCGGCACGGGCACCCAGGCCACCGACTGGCAGCGCACCGCGTCCTCCCTGTACCCGCGTTTCTACGGGTTGGACCTCACCTATCGGATGGGGCCGCGCTGACGAGCGGCGCAATCGACGGCGCCGCGGTCGCGCGGCGTCAGGGGAGCAGGCAGGCAGCCTGCTCCCGGGTGTAGAACTCGCCGTCCCGAACGAAGCCGGCGACGATGGAGGGCTTCAGGGCCCGCGGACAGCCACCCGCGTCACGGTCGGCCACCCACTCCTCGGGCAGGCCGTCCATGAGGTGCATCGGCGCCACCGCGCCATCGGCGTAGCGGGACAGCTCGACCCGTCCGGTCGCGTCGTCCCGGAAGGCGGGCTCGAATCGGGCCCGCCGGCTCACCGGGCTGACGCCGGCGGTGCCGGCGAAGGCCAGGTTGTCGCGGCGCAGGCGTTTCTGGGTCACTGATGCCATGGCAGGGCTCCGGCTCGGGCCGCTTCCGCGGCCGTGTCGCATGTGGCGATGCATCGATCGTACCAATCGGGCAACTCGCCGCTGGCTGCCATAACACCCTGTTTTGTATGAACAATGTCTGAACGTCGCGGCATCCGGGACGGGGTCGCGCCGCAGCCGGCGGTGGCGCGGCACGTCTCTTTGTGCCCGGTGGCGGCGGCTGGGGCGGCGGCACAAAGCCCTTGACTCGGAAGGCGCCTGGCCCCAATGTTCGCGCCCGACGCGCCGCTGATGCGCGTCGTCCGCGTCCCCGGGCGATTCACGCCGCTGGTGGCGCAACCCGCGTCCAACGCGCGGTTCCCCGGCGCGCCCGTCGCTGCCCGGGTTCCAGTCAGGCGCCCCTACACGATCTTCAGCCTTTCCCGACGCGCGTTGGAACGGCATCGAAGCCTCGAACGCTCGAGCAGAAGGCTCACAGCGTTTCGAGAGTTCAGGACCCATTATTTTGAATGACAATGATTTTCTGTCGCTCGGCTTGAGCGATGCCGTGCTGCGTGCGCTCGACGACGTCGGCTACCAGCGACCCACGCCGATTCAGGCCCAGGCCATCCCGCATCTGCTGTCGGGCCGGGACCTGCTCGGGATCGCCCAGACCGGAACCGGCAAGACGGCCGCCTTCGCGCTGCCGATGCTGGAACGGCTGATGGCGGAGGGCGGTCGTCCGCGGCCGGGCTTTCCCCGCGCCCTGGTGCTCGCGCCCACCCGCGAGCTGGCCCTGCAGATCGGCGACGAGGTGGCCGGCTTCGGCCGTCATCTGAAACTGTCCCACACCGTCATCTTCGGCGGGGTCGGCCAGCAGCCCCAGATCGATCGGCTGCGCCGGGGGATCGACGTGCTGGTGGCCACGCCGGGACGGCTGCTGGACCTCATCGGCCAGGGACACGCCGACCTGAGCGCCGTTGGTGTGCTGGTGCTGGACGAGGCGGACCGGCTGCTCGACATGGGCTTCATCCGGGACGTGCAGCGCATCGTGCGCCAGACTCCGAAGTCCCGGCAGTCGCTGCTGTTCAGCGCCACCATGCCGGCGGCGGTGGCGTCGCTGGCGGCGGAGATGCTCCGTGATCCGGTGCGGGTCGACGTGTCGCCGAAAGAGGTGGCCGTCAACAGGATCCGCCAGCGCCTGGTGCGGGTCGACGGCGACGAGAAGCGCCACGTCCTCGAGCACCTGCTGCGGGAGGAGGAGGTCTCCCGGGCCATCGTCTTCACCCGCACCAAACACCGGGCCAACAAGGTCGCCAAGCATCTGGTGGACGCGGGCATCACCGCCGAAGCCATCCACGGCAACAAGTCCCAGAGCGCCCGTCAGCGGGCGCTGGGGAACTTCAAGGCGGGCACCACCTGGGTGCTGGTGGCGACGGACATCGCCGCCCGCGGCATCGACGTCCAGGGCGTCTCCCACGTGATCAACTTCGAACTGCCCGACGAGCCCGAGAGCTACGTGCATCGCATCGGCCGCACGGCGCGTGCCGGTGCCGGCGGCGTCGCCTGGTCACTCTACGACCACAGCGAAGCCAAGCAGCTGCGCGACATCGAGCGGCTGGTCGGCCGGATTCCGGACGAGGCGGAAGCGGCGCTGGCCGAGCTCGATCGCGCCGAACGTCCCAGCCGGGCCGCCGAGCGGCCGGCGCGCGGCGATGCGCCCCGGGCGTCCGGGCAGCGATCCGCCGCGGGGGCAGCCGGCGGCGGCACGGGTCAGAAGCGGCGTCGCCGGCGCGGCGGCCGCGGTGGCGCGGGGCGAAGCGCCGAGGGGAGCAACGCCGGCGGCAGCAGCCGCGCTGCCGGCGCGCCTGCCGGATCGGGCGGACAGCGCTCGCGGCGGCGTCGGTCCCGGTCCGGCGCGCCGGGCCGCGCTTCCAGCAGGGCCTGAAACGAAAACGGCCCTCCGAGGAGGGCCGTTTCGAGAGACGGGCGGATCGACGATCCGCCCGTTCGGCTTGCCCGTCAGGGCGAGGCCTTACCAGCGGGCGGGGCGACCGCCGCCGCCACCACCGCCGTTACGGCGGGGCTGGCTGTTGGCTTCGTTGACGCGCAGCGCACGGGATTCCAGGGAATGGCCGTTCAGCTCCGCGATGGCCTTCTGGCCGTCGGCCGAGGACATTTCGACGAACCCGAAGCCGCGGGAGCGACCGGTGTCACGATCCATCACCACAGAGGCGGAATCGACCGGACCGATGCCGGCGAAGAGTGCCTCCAGGTCGGAATCCGTGGTGCTCCAGGGCAGGTTGCCTACGTAAATCTTCATCTTGTATCTAAGCTCCGTGCTCGATCTCGTCGAGCCTTGGTCTATCGCGCGTAATTCCCGCTGTTCAATCAATCCGCACGGGTTCGTTCACAGGCGTTTGCCTGCATGTCAGAAATTAGAAGCGATTGCCGATCACCGCGAGAGAGGACTACTGAAGGTCTCTGGAGGAAGGTCGGGGCAGGGTCTCTAATCTGGGCGCAGTATAGGGCAACGCGGGCCCCGCGCAAGAGATTTGTTGCGCGGGCTGCGCGGAATTTCCGCGCCTGAGGATCGGTTTTTCCACCGGCGTGGCCGCGGGCGGGACATGCGGAGGCGACGCCGGAACGCCGCAGCCGCGACCGGTGGGCGGCCGGATCGACGAGCGAGCTGCTGTCGTGCCCCGGCGCCGGCGCGGACCGACGTCAGCTCTTGCGGCTCGGCCCGAGCACGATGTGGCGGCGGCCGCCCATCGGATCCTGGTTGGTGAAGCCCGTGGGAATCTCCTCGATCTTCTTGCCGGAGGCGAGGAACGCCTCCACGTCCGCCGCCAGCGTCTTCCTCAGCTCGTGAGTGGACGGCGTGTCGTTGGGCGTCTTGCGGTTGCGGCTCATCTGCGGGCGGGCCTCGATGGGTGTTGAATGGCGCAGCCTAGCAGAGCCCGGCGACGAAAGCCCGCCGGGATGGCGCGGACCGCTTTTCGACGGCGGTCAGGGCGACCACAGGACGCGCGCGTCGACGTCGTTCACGTCGCGGATGCCGCAGAACGCCATGGTCAGGTCGAGCTCGTTGGCGATCAGCTCCAGGCACCGGGTGACGCCGGGACCGCCGAGCGCGCCGAGGCCGTACAGGTACGCGCGGCCGATCATCGTGCCGGTGGCGCCGTACGCGAGCGCCTTCAGCACGTCCTGGCCCGAGCGGATGCCGCCGTCGAGCCAGATCTCGAGGCTGCCGCCGACCGCATCGACGATGGCGGGCAGGGCGTCGATGCTCGCCGGCGCGCCGTCGAGCTGACGGCCGCCGTGGTTGGAGACGATGATCGCGTCCGCGCCGACCGCCGCCGCGCGCCGCGCGTCCTCGGGCTCCATGATGCCCTTGAGCACCAGCTTGCCGCCCCAGCGGTCGCGGATCCATTCGACGTCGTCCCAGCAGAGCGTCGGGTCGAGCTGGGACGCCGACCACTCACCGAGGCTCTTCATGTTCTCCGCGCCCCGGGCGTGGCCGACGACGTTGCCGAACGCGCGCCGCCGCGTCCCCAGCATGCCGAGGCACCAGCGCGGCCGCCGGGCGAAGTCGAGCACGGTCGCCGGCGTGATCCGCGGCGGCGTGCTGAGGCCGTTGCGGATGTCCTTGTGGCGCTGCCCCATGATCTGCAGGTCGAGGGTCAGCACCAGGGCCGAGCATCCGGCGTCACGGGCGCGATCGATCAGCCGGGCGACGAACTCCCGGTCCCGCATCACGTAGAGCTGAAACCAGAACGGCCTGCTGGTGTGCGCCGCGACGTCCTCGATCGAGCAGATGCTCATGGTCGACAGGGTGAATGGCACGCCGAAGCGTTCGGCCGCCAGCGCCGCGTGGATCTCGCCGTCCGGATGCTGCATGCCGGTCATGCCGCAGGGCGCCAGCGCCACCGGCATGGCCACCGGCTCGCCGAGCATCCGCGCCGCCAGGCTGCGGTGTTCGATGTCGACGGCCACGCGCTGACGCAGGCGGATGTCGCGGAAACGGCGCTCGTTGTCCCGGTAGGTGATCTCCTCCCAGGCGCCGGAGTCGGCGTAGTCGTAGAACATGCGAGGCACGCGGCGACGGTGCAGACGACGCAGGTCCTCGACGCAGGTGATGGTCGGCACGGCACCCCCAGGCAATACCAGGGCGGCATGATATGCTGCGGCGCGAACCCGCGAAACGCCGGTCCACCATGCTGCTCGACGATCGCTATCTGGCAACGCCGACGCCGCCGAGGGCCCGCCTGCGCGCCGACCACCGCGCCGACGAAGCCCGCCATGTCGCCCGCCTGGCGGCCATCGCCGCCGCCGACGAGGACGCCGGGTGCGAGATCGACGCCTACGCCCGGACGCTGGTCGCCCACCTGCGCGCCGAACGCCGCAACGTCGGCGGCATCGACGCGCTGATGCAGGAGTACGACCTGTCGTCGGAGGAGGGCGTCACGCTGATGTGCCTGGCCGAGGCGCTGCTGCGAATTCCGGACGCCGAGACCCAGGACGCCTTCATCGAGGAGAAGCTCGCCGAGGGCGACTGGCAGCGTCACCTCGGCGCCTCCGAGACCTTCTTCGTCAACGCATCGACCTTCGGGCTCATGATGGCCGGGCGCATCGTCGCCCCACGGGAGGCGGCGCCGGACGTGATGGACCGGCTGCTGCGCCGGCTCGGCGAGCCGGTGATCCGCCAGGCGGTGCGCCGCGCCATGCGGATTCTCGGCAGGCAGTTCGTGCTCGGCGAGAGCATCGGCGAGGCCATGAACCGGGCGCGGGACGACGAGGCCCGCGGCTATCGTTTCTCCTACGACATGCTCGGCGAAGCCGCGCGAACCGCCGAGGATGCGGACCGCTACTTCGAGCGTTACGCGGAAGCCATCCAGGCGCTGGCGGCGGCGGCCGGCGGCCGCGGTCCGGTGGAGGCCCCCGGCATCTCGGTCAAGCTGTCCGCGCTGGACCCGCGCTACGAGTTCGCCCAGCAGGCGCGGGTGCGTGGACCGCTGCTCGACCGGCTGATCGCGCTCGTCGATCTGGCGCGGGACGCCGGCGTGGGGCTGTGCGTGGATGCCGAGGAATCGGACCGGCTCGACCTGTCGCTGGCGCTGATCGAGCGGGCGGCGCTGCACGGTGGGCGCGGTGACTGGGACGGTTTCGGGCTGGCCGTGCAGGCGTATCAGAAGCGTGCCCTGGCCCTGGTCGACTGGCTCGCCGATCTCGCGGACCGGGCGGGGACCCGGCTGCTCTCCCGGCTGGTCAAGGGCGCCTACTGGGACATGGAGATCAAGCGGGCCCAGGAGGGCGGCTTCGCCGATTTTCCGGTATTCACCCGCAAGGCGCACACCGACGTGTCGTTTCTGGCCTGCGCCCACCGCATGCTGTCGTCCGGCAGCGCGTTCTATCCCTGCTTCGCCACCCACAATGCCCGCACCGTGGCGGCGCTGCGGCAGATGGTCGGGGCGCGGCGGGACTTCGAATTCCAGCGCCTGCACGGCATGGGCGAAGCGCTGTATCAGAAGGTGGTCGAGGCGGACGACGCCGGATTTGCCTGCCGCGTCTATGCGCCGGTCGGCGGTCACGAGGACCTGCTCGCGTATCTGGTGCGCAGGCTGCTCGAAAACGGCGCCAACACCTCGTTCGTCAACCGCATGGCCGACGACGCCCTGCCGGTGGACGAGCTGGTGGCCGACCCGGTCGAGCGGGCCCGGGCCGACGGATTCTCACCGCATCCCGGGATCCGTCTGCCGCCGGCGCTGTTCGCCCCGGATCGCCGCAACAGCGCCGGTCTCGACCTGGCCGACCCGGTCGTCGTCGCCGGGCTGCGGGACGCCATGACGGCCGCGGATCACGATCGCTGGCGGGCGGCGCCCCGGGTCGGCGAGTCGGAGGATCGGCCGGCGGGCGGCGCCGAGCGTGACGTCATGAGGCCGGCGGATCGGCGCCGCCGGGTCGGTCGGGTGCGGGAAGCCGGTCCTGACGACGCCCGGACGGCGCTGGACACCGCCGCCGCCGCGGCCGGTGACTGGGCCGGCCGCCCGGCGGCCGAGCGGGCGGAATGCCTGCGGTCCGCGGCCGATGCCATGGAGGCGGCGGCGCCGTCGCTGATGACGCTGCTCACGCGGGAAGCGGGCCGGTCCGTGCTGGACGCGCACCTCGAGGTGCGAGAGGCCGTGGACTTTCTGTGCTACTACGCCGGCGAGGCGGAGCGGCTGTTCGCCGCGCCGACCCGGCTGCCCGGGCCGACCGGTGAGGACAACTCGCTGCGTCTCGTGGGGCGTGGGCCGTTCCTGTGCATCGCGCCCTGGAATTTCCCGCTGGCGATCTTCACCGGCCAGGTGGCGGCGGCGCTGGCCGCCGGCTGCCCGGCGCTGGCCAAGCCGGCGGAGCAGACGCCGCTGATTGCGGCGCAGGCTGTCCAACTGCTGCACGACGCCGGCGTGCCGCGGGAGGTGCTGCAATTTCTGCCCGGTCCGGGGCCGGCCATCGCCGATGCGCTGCTGCCCGATCCACGGCTGGCCGGCGTCGCCTTCACCGGCAGCACCGCGACGGCGCGGCGGATCCAGCGCGCGCTGGCGGAGCGGGACGGCCCGATGGTGCCGCTGATCGCCGAGACCGGCGGCATCAACGCGATGATCGTCGATTCCACGGCGCTGCCCGAGCAGGTCACCCGGGACGTCATGACGTCGGCGTTCCAGAGCGCCGGACAGCGGTGTTCGGCGCTGCGGCTGCTGTGCGTCCAGGATGAGGTCGCGGAGCGCCAGCTCGACATGATCGCCGGAGCCATGGCGCTGCTGCAGGTCGGCGACCCGGCCTGGCTCGCCACCGACGTCGGCCCGATCATCGACGAGGCGGCCCTGGAATCCCTGCGGGCCTACTGCGCCGGGGCGGAACGTCGATTCCGCGTCGTCGGCCGCGCGCCGGCGCCGGACGACGGCGACGCCGGTCTGTACCTGCCGCCGGTGGCCTACGAGATGCCGCGGCTCGAGGATCTCGACCGGGAGGTGTTCGGGCCGGTGCTGCACGTGGTGCGCTGGCGCGCCGCCGAGCTCGACGCGCTGGTGGATCGCATCAACGCTCTGGGCTACGGCCTGACCCTGTCGCTGCATTCCCGCAGCCGCAGTCGCGCCGAGCGCGTCATGGACCGGGCGCGGGTCGGCAATCTGTACGTCAACCGCAATCAGATCGGCGCGGTGGTGGGCGTGCAGCCGTTCGGCGGGGAGGGGCTTTCCGGAACCGGCCCCAAGGCCGGCGGGCCCCATTACCTGGAGCGGTTCGCGGTGGAGCGCGCCGTCTCCATCGACACCACCGCCGCGGGCGGCAATGCCTCGCTGCTGACCATCGACCCCTGACCGTTCCGGGGCCGGGCCGGGTGCGGACCGGCCGGGGCGTCTCGGCGGGCTCCGTCAGTGAAAGACGTCGTCCGGAGACCGGGGAATGATCGGGTCGTCGTCGGCCTTGTGCTGATCGCGGTCGGCCTTGCAGCGCTCGAAGGCCGCGTCGACGCTCTCGCTGATGCACGCCGGGCAGAATCCGGACTGCATCAGATCTTCCATCAGAAAGCCGATCACGTCGTAGGCGGTGAGCGTGCCCTCGTTGGATTCGTTGAAGCGCCACAGCACGTCCTGCAGCGTCTGCAGAGCGGCGTCGCAACGGATGTCGTCGCGCTGCTGCTTGAGATCCTCGTCCGCCGGGTCGTCCTGCATGTCGTTTCGTCGTCGCGATGAGGGGCGCGATTGTACAATCCTCCGGTGTCTCAGTCCCGCATCATGACCCTGCCGGCCCGCTGGCCCTTCGACGTCCGCCGCCTGCCGTTCTTCTACGGCTGGGCCATCTGGCTGCTGTCGACCCTGGGTTTTCTCATGAGCGTGCCGGGCCAGACCATGGGCATGGCGGTGTTCACCGAGGCGTTCATGGACGCCTTCGGGCTGACCCGCACGGAACTGTCCACCGCCTATTTCTTCGGCACCATGGGCAGCAGCCTGTTCCTCACGAGGGCCGGCCGCTGGTACGACCGGCATCAGGCGCGCACGATGATGGCGGGCGCCAGTGTGGTGCTCGGCGGCGTGCTGCTGTTCATCAGCGCCATCGACGTGCTGGTGGCGGGCGTCGGCGCGTCCACCGGCGGCACCCTGGCCTTCGGTCTGATTCTGCTGGGCTACTTCGGCGTGCGCTTCTCGGGGCAGGGGGTGCTCACCAGCGCGTCGCGCAACGTGCTGCTGGTCTGGTTCGAGCGCCGCCGGGGGCTGGTGTCCGGGGTGCGCGGGGTGTTCGTGTCGCTGGGCTTCTCGGTGGCGCCGCTGCTGCTGGCGATGCTGATCGACGCGACCGGCTGGCGCGGCGCCCTGTGGGCGCTGGCGGCCGTGGTCGGCGGCGGCTTCGCGCTGGCCTGCCTGGTGGCCGTGCGTGATACGCCGGAGAGCTGCGGGCTGTTTCCCGACGGCGTCAGCGCCGAGCAGCATGCCGCCTCGCCGCCGCTGACCGTCGCGTCCGTGACCCTGGAGCAGGCCCGCCGCTCGCCGGTGTTCTGGATCTATGCCGCGGCGCTGTCCATGCACGCCCTGTTCGGCACCGCGGTCACCTTCCACATCGTCGACATCTTCGACCAGGCGGGCCGCTCCCGGGAGGAGGCGTTCTTCTACTTCGTGCCCCAGGCGGTGGTGTCGACGTCGGTCAATCTCGTCGCCAGCACGCTGGCGGACCGGATGCCGCTGAAGCCTCTGCTGCTGATCATGCTGTGCGGCTTCGTCACCGGCGCCTTCGGCCTGGCCAACCTGGAGGCCGACTGGGGCTACGCGCTGCTGATCGCCGGCTTCGGCTGCGGCGGTGGGCTGTGGGGCGTGCTGTCGAACCTGGCGTTCGTGCGCAACTTCGGGCGCGTGCATCTGGGCGCGATCAGTGGTCTGTCCACGTCGCTGACGGTGTTCGCGAGCGCCGTGGGACCGGTGCTGTTCAGCGTCGGGGTGGATCTGCTGGGGAGCTACGTCGGGGCCGTGTGGCTGTGCCTGGGGCTGAACGTCGTCCTGCTGGCCGCGGCGGTGGTGGTCCGCCAGCGGGAACCGGCCCCGTGAGCGCCGGCGCCCGCCCGCGGCAGGGCGCGCTCGCCGGACGGTGCCGGCGAACGCCCTCTCCGGCAGCGGCCGGAGAGGGCAGGCCCGATCAGCGCGGCTGCATGCGGATGCCGCCGTCCATGCGCACGCACTCGCCATTCATGTACTCGTTCTCCATGAGCATGATGGCGACGTGGGCGATCTCCTCGGGCTTGCCGAGACGCTTCGGGTAGAGCACCTGGGCGGACAGCGCCTCGATCACGTTGTCCGGCGCGCCCTGGAACAGCGGCGTGTGAATCAGGCCCGGCACGATGGTGTTGCAGCGGATGCCGATGGTCGACAGATCCCGGGCGATCGGCAGGGTCATGCCGACGATGCCGCCCTTGGAGGCGCTGTAGGCGGCCTGACCGATCTGGCCTTCATAGGCGGCGACGGACGCCGTGTTGATGATGCAGCCCCGGCCGCCGAACTCGTTGTAGGGCTCGTTCTTCTGCATCTCGGCGGCGGCCAGGCGCAGCACGTTGAAGGTGCCGATCAGGTTGACGTCGATGATCAGCTTGAACTTGTCCAGCGGGAACGGACCGTCCTTGCCGACGGTCTTGATGGCGTTGCCGATGCCGGCGTAGTTGCAGCAGATGTGGATCGCGCCGAAGGCGTCCATGGTGGCGGCGATCGCGGCCTTGACGGAATCCTCCTCGACCACGTTGACCTTCTGGAAGATGACGCCGTCGCCGAGCTCCTCGGCCAGCGCCTTACCCTTGTCTTCCTGCAGGTCGAAGATGGCGACCTTGGCGCCCATCTCGTTCAGCCGGCGGGCGGTGGCCTCGCCGAGTCCGGATGCGCCGCCGGTGATGACCGCGACTTTACCTTTGATGTCCATGGTTCCCCCTGGGTTGGAAATTTCGAGGCGGCGGATTATACGGGGTTCGCCGGCCCGGGGCGATTCGGTTGACGCCTTCCGGGGCAGGGTGCAGCATCCTGCGCGATGCGGTGGGAGAGCGGCGAGGGGCAGGCGATGACCGATTCGGCAGGCATACCGGACGACTGGCGGGTGGAACGGCTGGCGGGCGCGCTCGGCGCCGAGGTGCACGGGCCGGACCTGGCCGCGCTGGACGACGCCGGCTTCGCCGCCGTGCGGCGGCTGCTGCTCGATCATCTGGTGCTGTTCTTTCCCGGCCAGAACCTGTCCGTGGACGACCACGTCGAGTTCGGCCGGCGGTTCGGCCCCCTCGAGGCGCATCCGAACCTGAAGAATCCCTTCACCCAGCATCCCGAGCTGTTCGAGCTGGCCGCGACCCACGGCGGCGTGGCCGACGAATGGCACACCGATCTGACGTTCCGCGAGGATCCGGCGGTGCTGTCGGTGCTGCAGCTCAAGAAGGCGCCGCCCGTGGGCGGCGACACCCAGTGGGCCAGCCTCTACGCCGCCTACGACGAACTGTCCGAGCCGATGAAGGCCCTGTGCGACGGCCTGACGGCGCTGCACGACGCGCTGCCGCACAACCGGCCGGAGCAGATGGCCATTCACCCGGTGGTGCGGGTGCATCCGGAGACCGGGCGGCGGGCGCTGTACGTCAACGAGCACTTCACCCGGCGGCTGGTGGAGCTCAACGCCACCGAGAGCGAGGCGCTGCTGGGCTATCTCACGCGCTGGGTCGCCAATCCGCGGTTCACGGTGCGGTACCGCTGGCAGGAGGGGACCGTAGCCATCTGGGACAACCGCTGCACCCAGCACTTCGTGCTGAACGACTTCGAGGGGGAGCGGATCATTCAGCGCGTCACCGTGATGGGCGACCATCCGGAGGCCGCGAGCCGGTCTCCCTGGCAGCCCTGGGTGCGGCCGGGGCGGCGTTCGGCGACCAGCCGCCACGACCGTCAGCTCGCCCTGTTTCTGCGGGATCGGGCGTCCGGCGACCGGGACGCGGGCAGCGGCGGCTGAGGCGGTGGCCCCGCCGGTTGGGCGAGGCCGCTCCCAGTCCGTATTTTTCTGTCAACATACTCTGTCAATAAACCTGCACTAAAGCCCGGGCGGGGCGGGTCTCTGCCCGTTACGATTCGTTACCAATCCATCAATGTAGCTACTGTCATCATTGCGCGAATGAGGCTATCCTTTGGCCTCGTTCATTCAGTTGGGCTTGTCGTATAGAGCCCGAATCGAGCTTCCCTCCGGGGAAATGGAAAGAGAGAGAGGAAACGGTTCATGCCCAAGATCACCTTCATCGAGCACGACGGCACGGAACACACCGTCGATGGGGAAGTCGGCTTGTCGGTCATGCGGGCCGCCATCGACAACCTGGTGCCCGGCATCGACGCCGACTGCGGCGGCGAGTGCTCCTGTGCGACCTGCCACGTCTACGTCGACCCGTCGTGGATGGACAAGGTGGGCCAGCCGAGCGACCGGGAGGAGTCGATGCTCGATCTCAACCCGGAGCGTGAGTCCAACTCGCGCCTGTCCTGCCAGATTCCGGTGACGGAGGACCTCGACGGTCTCAAGGTCACCGTGCCCGAATTCCAGATGTAACCCATCTGCGTCAAACGAACCCACACAGGGAGCGCGTCATGAGTGAAGCAACCAACACCCAGCCGGAATTCCAGATCCAGACGGAGTACGTGGCCGATCCATACACGCTGCCCCTGGAGGACGTGAACCCGGCCCAGGGCGTCCTGTTCCAGAACGACGCCCACTGGCCGTATTTCGAGCGGCTGCGCAAGGAAGACCCCGTCCACTGGTCCGCCGAGAGCGAGTTCGGCCCGTACTGGTCCGTGACCAAGTACCAGGACATCAAGTACGTGGACATGAACCACCAGATCTTCTCCTCCGAGGGCGGCATCACGCTGGCCGACCAGGACGAGGACTTCACGCTGCCGATGTTCATCGCCATGGACCCGCCGAAGCACGACGAGCAGCGCAAGGTGGTCG
Source organism: Gammaproteobacteria bacterium UBA7803 (assembly GCA_002480525.1). GTDB lineage: Bacteria > Pseudomonadota > Gammaproteobacteria > Pseudomonadales > Azotimanducaceae > UBA7803. The sequence goes on from DLCH01000025.1 coordinate 29,045, forward strand.
CGCCCGTGGCCGGCCCGCGGAACCTGGCGGCGCTGGAGCCGGAGATCCGTCAGCGGGTGTGCAACATCCTCGACGACCTGCCCCGGGGCGAGGAGTTCAACTGGGTCAAGCACCTGTCGATCGAACTGACGACCCAGATGCTGGCCACGCTGTTCGACTTCCCCTTCGAGGACCGCTACAAGCTGACCCGCTGGTCGGACGTGGCCACGGCGCCGCCCGGCACCGGGATCGTCGAGTCCGAGGAGCAGCGGCGGGCGGAACTGCTGGAGTGCCTCGAGTACTTCACCGGCCTGTGGCACGAGCGCGCCAAGCGTGACGAGCCCGGCAACGACCTGATCTCGATGCTGGCCCACGGCGGGTCGACCCGCGACATGCTGGACCGGCCGATGGAGTATCTCGGCAACCTGATTCTGCTGATCGTCGGCGGCAACGACACGACCCGGAACTCGCTGACGGGCGGCGTGCTGGCGCTGAACCAGAATCCCGCCGAGTACGACAAGCTGCGGCAGGACCCGAAGCTCATCCCGAACATGGTGGCGGAGATCATCCGCTGGCAGACGCCGCTGGCGCACATGCGCCGCAGGGCGCTGGTGGATACCGAGCTCGGCGGCAAGCAGATCAAGGCCGGCGACAAGGTGTGCATGTGGTACGTGTCCGGCAACCGCGACCCGGAGATGTTCGACGACCCCGACGCGTTCGTCATCGACCGTCCGAACGCGCGCAGCCACATCAGCTTCGGCTTCGGCATTCACCGCTGCATGGGCAACCGGGTCGGCGAGATGCAGCTGCGCATCGTCTGGGAGGAGCTGCTCAAGCGGTTCCACAAGGTCGAGGTGACCGGCGAGCCCGAGCGCGTGTACTCGTCCTTCGTGAAGGGCTACTCCGAACTGCCGGTGCGCCTGATCGAAAACTGATCCGACAGCGTCTGGTACAACCTTGCTGTAGGAGCGATCTCCAGATCGCGATTTTGCTGTCTTCCTGGCGAAATCACGATCTGGAGATCGCTCCTACAGTCTGACTCATACAATCAAGCCCCTCTGGAATCATGAGCGAAGCAATCGACACCCCCGTCTACGAACCGGCCGCCGACCCCTGGTCGGCGCCCATCGACCAGGTGGATCCCGCGTTCCGGCGTCTGTTCTTCGACGACACGGTGCTGGATCACTTCAAGCGCCTGCGTCAGGACGATCCGGTCCACTACCACGCGGACAGCCAGTTCGGCCCGTACTGGTCCATCACCAGCTACGAGCACATCAAGCACGTGGACATGCACCACGAGGTGTACTCGTCGGCCCAGGGCATCAGCATCTTCGACGGCAGCGAAGACTTCCGGACGCCGATGTTCATCGCCATGGACCCGCCGAAGCACGACGTGCAGCGCAAGGCCGTGGCGCCGGTGGCGGGTCCGCGCAATCTGGCCGCGCTGGAGCCGGAGATCCGGCAGCGGGTGTGCCGCATCCTCGACGCGTTGCCGGTGGGCGAGACCTTCGACTGGGTCGACCGGGTGTCCATCGAGCTGACC
>DLCH01000025.1:30738-77915 GCA_002480525.1 Gammaproteobacteria bacterium UBA7803
CCGCCGAAGCACGACGTGCAGCGCAAGGCCGTGGCGCCGGTGGCGGGTCCGCGCAATCTGGCCGCGCTGGAGCCGGAGATCCGTCAGCGTGTGTGCCGCATCCTCGACGCGTTGCCGGTGGGCGAGACCTTCGACTGGGTCGACCGGGTGTCCATCGAGCTGACCACCCAGATGCTGGCGACCCTGTTCGACTTCCCCTTCGAGGAGCGCTTCAAGCTCACGCGCTGGTCCGACGTGGCCACCAACGGCCCCGATTCGGGCATCGTCGAGACCATGGAGCAGCGGCGCGACGAGCTGATTCAGTGCCTGACCCGGTTCACCGAGCTGTGGCACGAGCGCGCCGCGCGGCCGGAGCCCGGCAACGATCTGATCTCCATGCTGGCCCACGGCGAGTCCACCCGGGACATGATCGACCGGCCGATGGAGTATCTCGGCAACCTCATGCTGCTGATCGTCGGCGGCAACGACACGACCCGGAACTCGATCTCGGGCGGCGTGCTGGCGCTGAACCGGTACCCCGATCAGTACGAGAAGCTGCGCCGCAACCCCGCGCTCGTGCCCAACATGGTGGCGGAGATCATCCGCTGGCAGACGCCGCTGACCCACATGCGCCGCACCGCGCTGGTGGATGCCGAGCTCGGCGGCAAGACGATCCGTGCCGGCGACAAGGTGGTGATGTGGTATCTCTCCGGCAATCGTGACGAGTCGGTGTTCGAGAACGCCGACGACCTGGTCATCGACCGGCCCAACGCGCGCAGCCACATGAGCTTCGGCTTCGGCATCCATCGCTGCATGGGCAACCGGGTCGGCGAGATGCAGCTCCGGATTCTCTGGGAAGAGATCATGAAGCGCTTCCACAAGGTGGAGGTGGTGGGCGAGCCGGTGCGCACCCGTCACGTCTTCATCCGCGGATTCACCGAGCTGCCGGTCCGGCTGATCCCCCGCTGATTCCCGCCGGCCTACCGGCCGGGCGCCACCGTGATAGGATCACGCGCCAGTTGTTCCCAGTGATCGGGCGCGGCGCCGGCGGGCGGGTCCGCCGGCGCCGCGTCGTCCGTAAGGAGGCGCCATGACACTTCGACCCCATCTCACCTGGGCCCTGGCCGCGGTGCTGCTCGTCGGCTGCGGCGGCGAGACCGCCGAGCCGGCCGGCTCGGCCGATCCCGCGCCGGCCGCTGGCGCGAGTGACGCCGCCACGCCGGCGGAGACCGCCACGTCCGGCGCCGCAGAGACGGCCGAATCCGACGCCCCGGCACAGCCGCCGGCGGATCCCGATCTGGTGTCGCCGCCGGGATTCCACGCGGCGGTGTTCCACGAGGGCGTCGGCGCGGGTGCCCGGCATCTGGTGGTCCGGGACAACGGCGACGTGCTGGTGGCGTTGCGCAGCGGCTCGCTGGTGGCGCTGCGCGACGCCGACGGCGACGGCCGGGCCGAGCGCAGCGAGCGTCGGACGCTGCCCATCACCACGGGTCTGGCGCTCCACGACGGGCATCTGTACTTCTCGGACGACGTCAGCGTTCACCGGCTGCCGCTCGGCGACGCGCTGCTGCCGGCAGGGGAGCCGGAGCTGGTGGTGGGCGGTTTTCCCCAGCAGGGTTCCCATGCGGCCAAGACCCTCGCCTTCGATGCCGCGGGCAACCTGTACGTCAACGTCGGCGCGCCGTCCAACGCCTGCCAGGCCGAGTCCCGCACGCCAGGCTCGCCGGGCCAGCAGCCGTGTCCGCAGCTCGAGCGGCAGGCTGCGATCTGGAAGTTTCCGGCGGGAGCGACGGGCCTCGACCAGAGCGACGGGGAGCGTTACGTCACCGGCACCCGCAACGTCATCGCGATGGACTGGCATGCCGGCGCCGGCGCGCTGTACTTCGCCATGCACGGCCGGGATCAGCTCAACACCCTCTGGCCGGAGTACTTCGACGACGAGGACAACGCCGAGATGCCGGCGGAGGAATTCCACCGCGCGGAAGCCGGCGCGGACTACGGCTGGCCGTACACCTTCTACGATCCGCGGTCCGGCCGCCGCCTGATGGCGCCCGAGTACGGCGGCGACGGGGAGCAGACCGCCCCGGAGGGGCGTTACCGGGAGCCGCTGCATGCCTTTCCTGCGCACTGGGCGCCGAACGACCTCGCGTTCTACGACGGCGGGATGTTTCCGCAGCGCTACCGGGGCGGCGCCTTCATCGCCTGGCGCGGCTCCTGGAACCGGGCGCCGCTGCCCCAGGCCGGCTACCGCGTCACCTTCCTGCCCTTCGCGGACGGGGCGCCGGCGGGGGCGCCGGAGGACTTCCTGACGGGCTTCATGGGCGCGGACGAGATCGCCCAGCCGTCGGCCGCGCGGTACCGGCCCATGGGCCTCGCGGTCGGTCCGGACGGCGCGCTGTTCGTCGGCGAGACCGAGTCCGGACGGATCTGGCGGGTGAGCTACTGAGCCGGTTCAGTCGCCCTTGAAGACCGGCGGTCGTTTCTCCAGAAACGCCGACACGCCCTCGCGGTAGTCGTCGGTCCCGGTCGCCAGCAGGAACTGGTCGGCGTCCATGTGCATCAGCGCGGCGTCCATGGCGCCGCTGATGGCGTTGACGCTGCGCTTGATCATCTGCACGGCCAGCGGCGGCAGCGCGGCGTAGCGCTCCGCCCAGGCGGTGGCCCGGTCCGCCAGCTCCGATTCCGGCACCACCTCGTCGACGAAGCCCCAGTCGGCCAGTGTCGGCGCGTCGACCATGTCGCCGGACATCACCAGGCGCTTGGCGCGCGCGGGACCGACCAGGCGCACGCACAGGGGCAGGGCGTGCCACATCAGCGGCATGCCGAGCCGGACTTCGCCGTAGCCGAGCCTTGCCGTATCGGCGGCGATGCGGAAGTCGCAGGCGCTGGCGATGCAGGCGCCGCCGCCGTTGGCGGCGCCGTGCAGGGCACAGATCGTCGGCTGGCGGATCTCCTGAAGCGCGCGCATCAGCCGGCCGCCGGTTTCCGTGCTGCGGCGCCGGGCCTGCAGCGTCTGGCGCGTTCCAGGCGCCTTCAGGTCGGCGCCCACGCTGAAGTGCCGGCCGCGCCCGCGCACGATCACGGCCCGGACACGGTCGTCGTCGGAGACTGCGCCGGCTGCGTCGATCAGTGCGTTCATCAGCTCCACCGTGATGGCGTTGTAGCGGTCCTCCCGGTCCAGCCACAGGGTGGCGATGGCGCCGTTCGTCGAAACGTCGATGGTGCCGGCCATGGCGGTGTCTCCCCGATGTCGGTGTCGAGGGCTCAGTGTACTTCGATGGAGGCCCCGGGCCGGAAGGTTTGTGCCGGACCGCGAAATCTGTAACGTAGGCCGTCCGACGGGCGCGGCTGGAACTGGAGAGAACATCGCATGAAACCGCTACAGGGACTCGCTGGCCTGCTGCTGATGGGGCTGCTGGCGACGCCGGCCGGGACGGTCGCCCAGGCCGGGTCCACGGAGTCGGCGCGCTTCAACGCCTGGCTGGACGCCCGCTTCGCCGAGGACCTGGAACGCTCGCCGATGGCCAAGACGCGCCGCGGCGTGATCGACGACGACTACGACGAGTGGGACGACCTGTCGCCGGGCTTTCAGGAGGAGACCTATCGAATCGGCCAGCGCCAGGTCGACGAGATGCGCGAGCAGTTCGACTACCGCAAGCTGAATCGGCAGGCGAAGCTGTCGTGGAAGCTGTTCGAGTACGACAAGGCCCGGGACAAGGCCGGCTTTCCGTTCCGCGAGCACGTCTACACCTTCAACCAGATGCGCGGCGTGCAGTCGCAGATTCCCGCGTTTCTCATCAATCAGCACCGGATCGGCGAACGCGCCCATGCCGAGGCCTACATCGATCGTCTGCAGGGCGTGGATCAGTACCTCGGGCAGGCGCTGGAGAACGCCCGCCGGCGGTTCGTGCAGGACATCCGTCCGCCGCGTTTCGTCTACGATCACGTGCTGCGGGACGCCCGCAACGTGATCCGCGGCGCGCCATTCGATCCGGAGTCCGACGAGAACTCGCCGCTGCTCCAGGACTTTCTCGACAAGCTCGACGGCATCGAGCTGGACTCGGCGTACCGGGCGTCGCTGGAAAGGAGGGCGACCCAGGCTCTCCGCCAGCACGTGCTGCCGGCCTACCAGGCGCTCATCGACGAGATGACCTGGCAGCGCGAGCGCGCCGACGAGCGGGATGGCGCCTGGAAACTGCCGGACGGAGACCGCTTCTACGCCTACCGGCTCGCCCAGAGCACGACCACCGGCCTGTCGCCGGACCAGGTGCACGACCTGGGGCTGCGTGAGACTGCCCGGATCCACGAGGAGATGCGCGCGATCATGGCAGAGGTCGGATTCGCCGGCACGCTGGCCGAGTTCTTCGAGTTCATGCGCACGGACGAGCGGTTCTACTACCCGGATACCCCGGAGGGACGGGAACGCTACCTGGCCGAGGCGCGCGCGATCATCGACGACATGCGCGGCCGCCTCGACGCGCTGTTCCTGCGCAAGCCCCAGGCGGACCTGGTGGTCAAGGCCGTCGAGCCGTTCCGGGAGCGGTCCGTCGGCAAGGCGTTCTACCAGCGCCCGGCGGCCGACGGGTCCCGGCCCGGGACCTACTACGCCAATCTCTACAACATGCGCGACATGCCCACCTATCAGATGCGTGCGCTGGCTTATCACGAAGGCATTCCCGGCCATCACATGCAGATCGCCATCGCCCAGGAACTGGCGGGCCTGCCGGACTTCCGGCGCTTCGGCGGCCACACGGCGTATGTGGAGGGCTGGGGCCTGTACTCGGAATGGGTGCCGGCGGAGCTGGGCCTGTACGAGGACCCGTACGAGAACTTCGGGCGCCTGGCGATGGAGCTCTGGCGGGCCGGCCGGCTGGTGGTGGACACGGGGCTCCATGCGAAGCGCTGGACCCGCGAGCAGGCCATCGACTGGCTGCTCGACAACACGCCGAACCCCCGGGGCGACGTGGTGAAGGCCATCGAGCGCTACATCGTCATGCCGGGGCAGGCCACCGCGTACAAGGTCGGCATGCTGAAGATCCAGGCGCTGCGCGAGGAGGCGGCGCAGGCCCTCGGTCCGCGGTTCGACGTGCGTGACTATCACGACGTCGTGCTGGCCAATGGCTCCGTGCCGCTGGACATTCTGGAGGAGCTGGTGGACGCCTACGTCGCGCGGGTGAGCGAGCCGCAGTAGCGGCCACCGGGCGGCCCCTTTGACACGTTTTTCACGGAGCTCCCGAATACTCCACGGGTGAATTTCCGGTATGGAATCCGGCCGTGGAGCTCGACCTCAGGATCGATCGCGACGGCAAGACAGCCAGACTGACGCTGGACGGCGCGTATCACGTCAACGACATCGCCGCGATGTACGAGCGACTCGCATCGCTCGGCGGCCCCCCCGATCTCACCGTGATGGCGCACGTCGGCGACGCCCGGGTGAAGGGCGCCAGCCTCGATGGCCTGCGTGAGGTGGATGCGGCCTTCTCGCGTTTCTCGTCGGCCTATCCCGCGGGGACCCAGGTGATCATGGTGCGCGACGGGGAGGCCGGGGGCGTGGCGTCGATGCTGGCCAATCTGGCGCAGGCGCGCGGCTACGCGCTGCGCATTTATCACGAGCGGGACGGCGTTCTGACCGAGCGTCCGGGTCTCGAGGGGGAAGGGTGACGCTCAGCCGGCGCCGGTGGCGCCACGCTGGCGGGTGATCTTGACGAACCCCGCCTGACGATCCACGACCACGCAGGCCGCATCCTGGCTCTTGGCCCAGAGGTGGATCTGCTTGAGATCCTCCGCCCGGCTGACCCGGCGCGCGAGCACCGTGAAGTCGTCCGCCAGTCGTCCGCCGAGGCGCTGCAGGGCGCCGATCACGCCCCCGGGTGTGGCCCGGGCGCCTTCGCACAGCGCCAGCTCGATCCCGTCCGGCAGACGGGTCGTGTCCACGGCGTACCAGACGTACCCCTCGAACAGATGCGCCCGGCTGGCGATCACGTGCGCCCCGCCGATCTGGTACTGGGTCAGCCAGGAGCGCAGGGTGTTCGCCCAGTGGGGGTCCGCCTCCAGGCACCAGAGCTGCTTGGCGCGATTGCCGTCGGCGTGACAGATCGCCCCCAGCGCCAGGGTCATGACGCTGACGCCGCACTGGACGATGGGGCCCGTGGCGCGGGCGGCGTGGCCGAGGCAGCTCCGCACGTAGGTCTCGGCGCTCTGGGCCAGTGGGTCGCCCCAGTGGGCATGGAGTTCCGCGACGATGGGGAAGGGCGCCGGGTCGGCGGCGCTGGCCCCGAGCCGGCGCATGCAACGGTCGAAGCCGCGGAACCGCTCGAACATCGCGGCCTGCGCGCGCAGGGACCGCAATCCCCGATGGGCGCTTTCCGGAATGGCCAGTTGCATGGCGCGTCACCGCTGGAACAGTGCCCGGAGTATACGGGCGGCGGGCCGGAGCCGGATGTGCCCTGGCGCACGAACCGCGGCTTCGGCGAACCTCCCGCAAGACCGGCCGGCGATGCGATAATCCCGGCCACAGGAGGAAGGCCATGAACGACATCGTCCCGGACGCTCTGAAGGATCCACGCATACGTACCGAGTTCGTCGACGCCAATCATCTGCGCTTCGAGGTCGACGTGTGCGGCAGCGGCGACCGGCTGGCGCTGTGTCTGCACGGATTTCCCGAGCACAGCTTCTCGTGGCGCTACCAGCTGCCGATGCTGGCGGACCTCGGCTACACCGCGTGGGCGCCGAACCTGCGCGGCTACGGCCACTCGTCGCGGCCGGAAGGCATCGAGGCGTACAGCCTCGAGAACCTGCTGGCGGATGTGGCCGGACTGATCGACGCCGCGGGCCGCCGGGAAGTGGTGCTGCTGGCCCACGACTGGGGCGCGGTGATCGCCTGGTACTTCGCCATGCGCCGCATCCGGCCCCTGTCCCGGCTGGTGATCTGCAACGTTCCCCATCCGGTGCCGATGTCCGAGGCGATGCGCTCGGGGTTCGCCCAGCTCCGCAAGTCCTGGTATGCGATCTTCTTCCAGATTCCCGGCTTGCCGGAGCGGCTGCTCGGACGCCACGACGCTGCGCCGGTGGGCGAGGCCATCCGCGGCTCGAGCTGCGATCCGGAGCAGTTCCCCGACGAAGTCGTCGAGGTCTATCGCCGCAACGCGGCCCAGCCCGGCGCGCTCACCGCGATGGTCAACTACTACCGGGCGCTGGTTCGTGGCGGCGGTGCCCGCCGGCAGCAGGCGGCCGGTTTCCCGGTGATCGAGACGCCCACGCTGATGCTGTGGGGCGAGGAAGACGTGGCGCTGACCAAGGAGACCACCTTCGGCACGGACCGGTTCGTCGAGGACCTGACGCTGCGCTACCTGCCGCGGGTGTCCCACTGGGTGCAGCAGGAGGCGCCCCAGGTCGTCAATCCGATGATCAAGGCCTTCCTGCTCGGCGAGCGCGTCCCCGAGCTGCGGTGGGAGCCCCGGCTGGTCTGACCGTCCGGCCGGCCGGTCGCGGCCGGAGGCGTCAGGCCTGGGTGGCGGGCACCGTGACCACCAGGCCGTCGAGCTCCCGGGCGAGGCGGATCTGGCAGGCGAGACGGCTGCCCGGCCCGGGACGCCACACGTAGGCCAGCATCTCCGTCTCGTCCGGGTGCGGCGCCGCCAGCAGTCCGCGGAACGGCTCGGCGACGTAGCAGTGGCAGGTGGCGCAGGTGCAGCCGCCGCCGCACTGCCCGACGATGCCGGGCACGGCATTGTCCAGGGCGGCGTCGAGCACGGTCTCGCCCGGCCTCGCCAGGCAGCGCCGGCGGCTGCCGTCGGGCTGCACGAAGGTCACGCTGATCGGGTCGTCGTCGCGACGGCCGGGCTGGGGTGTCGTGCTGGGCAATGTGACCTCGGGGCTGCGGAGCGGGTAAAATGGCGGTTTTTGCACGGAGTTTACCGCGCTTATGAAGATCGGGCTCACGGGCGGCATCGCGTCCGGCAAATCCACGGCCGCCCGCTATCTGGAACAGCTCGGCGCGTCCGTGATCGACGCCGACAAGCTCGGCCATCGGGTGTACGAGCCGGGCACGGCCGGCTTCCGGGCCGTGGTGCACGCCTTCGGCGACGACATCGTCGGCGACGACGGCCTCATCGACCGGCGCGCCCTGGGCGGCAAGGTGTTCGGCGATCCGGACGCGCTGAAGCGGCTCACCGACATCGTCTGGCCGGAGATCCGCGCCCTCGCGGAAGCGGAGATGGCGGCTCAGCTCGCCGAGGACCCGGGCCGGGTGGTGGTGCTCGAGGCCGCCGTGCTGTTCGAGGCGGGCTGGCAGGACGCGGTGGACGAGGTCTGGACCGTGGTCGTGGCGCCCGAGGTGGCCGTGGCCAGGGCCTGCGCCCGGGACGGGCTCAGCGAAGAGGACGTACGGCGTCGCCTCGACGCGCAGATGAGCAACGACGAGCGGCGCGCCATGGCCGACGTGGTGATCGACAATTCCGGCGACACCGAGACCCTGCTGGCGCGCCTCGACCGGGAGTGGCTGCGGGTGATCGGCAACGACGGCCGGAGCATGGCGGAGCAGGCGGTATGATCCTCGACCTGCACACCCATTCCATCAAGTCGGACGACGGCCGTGCCAAGGTGCGCAACTACTGCCAGTGGATCCGCACCCGCGAGGTGCCCATCGACGGCTTCGTGCTCACCGAGCACCGGCAGTTCGACGACGAGTCGGACTACTCGGCGCTGGCCGCGGAGTTCGGGCTGACCATCCTGAAGGGCAGCGAGGTGGAGACGGAGTACGGCCACGTGCTGGTGTTCGGCGTCACCGCCGGCCTGACGTCGGCCTTGGACTTCGCCGACATCCGCCTGCCGCTGGCCCGGGTGATCGACGCCTGCGAGGCCCACGGCGCGGTTCCGGTGCCCTGCCATCCGGGGCGCCCCCGGGTCGGCATGCACGCCCACCTGGCCGAGTACGGCGTGCCTGCCGGCGTGCGCATCGTGGAGGTCTACAACGGCGGCAGCCGGGACCGCGAGGACGAGATCGCCCAGGCCATGGCCAGGGAGCAGGGTTATCTCGGCATCGGCGGCAGCGACGCCCACATCGTCAGCCACATCGGCCGCTGCGCCACGCGGTTTCCCGCCGCCATCGGCAGCGAAGCCGAGCTGGTGGAGGCGCTGCGGGCCGGCGAGTTCGAGGCGATCACCAACCGGGAACAGGCGGCCTGACCGACGGCCGCCCGCCTCCGGCGGAGTGCGTCAGTCGCCCGCCTGCGGCGGGGGGATGCGTCAGCCGTCCGCGGGCCGGAACAGCGGGATCTTCAGCTCGTCGTGTTCCTCCCATTCCAGCGTCACGCGCTGGCCGCAGGCCAGGTCGCTGGTGGGATCCTTCACGCCGACCACGTTGGTCAGCAGCCGGGGGCCTTCGTCGAGGTCGACCCACGCCACGGCGTAGGGCACCAGCGTGCGGAAGAACGGGTGGTAGCTCTGCCGCACCACGCTGAAGGTATAGATGGTCCCGGCGCCGGAGGCCGTGTGCCAGCTCAGGTTGCCGCCGGTGCAGCCGGTGCAGTGCCGGCGCGGGTGCCAGACCACCGTGCCGCAGTCATCGCAGCGCTGATAGGTGAGCTTGCCGTCCCGGGTCGCTTCCCAGAACGGCCGGGTATCGAGCTCGTCGAGCTTCGGCAGGGGGCGCGTCGCGTCCGCCATGATCAGTCCCTCCCAAGAATGACGGTACCCGCGCAGTGGCGGGCGCCCAGCATGCCGCCGTTGCCGTGGGCGACGGCGAGACTGGCGTGATCCACCTGACTGGTGGACTCGCCGCGGAGCTGTCTGGCGGCTTCGATCAGCAGAAAGATGCCCCGCATGCCCGGGTGGTTCGAAGACAGCCCGCCGCCGTCGGTGTTCAGCGCAGGGCCGTCGCCCGGGCGGTCGAAGCGCAGCCGGCCGCCCTCGACCCAGCGGCCTCCTTCGCCCTTGGGGCAGAAGCCGAGGTCCTCGAGGATCGTCAGCACGGTGATGGAGAACGAGTCGTAGATCATGGCGACGTCGATCTCGTCCGGTGTGACGCCGGCTTCGGCAAAGGCGGGCGGCCCGGACTGGGCGGCCGCGCTGGTGGTGATGTCGCCGCCGTTCTCGGGATATTTCGTTGCTTCCCCAGTGCCGAGGATCCACACCGGCCGCTTGGCGCAGTTGCGCGCCACCTCGGGCGCGGCGATGACCACGGCGCCGCCGCCGTCGGAGATCATGCAGCATTCGAGCAGGTGCAGCGGGTCGGCGATCATGCGTGACTTGACCACGTCGTCGACGGTGGTCTCGCGGATGTCCAGGAATTCCAGGTCCTTCATCGCCTGGACGGCTTCCGGATTGCGCATGGCGTGCGCCCGGGTGGCCACGGAGATCTCCGCGAGCTGCTCGCTGGTGGTGCCGTACTCGTACATGTGGCGACACGCCACCATGGCGTAGTTGGCGACCAGAGTCTGGCCGACGAAGCTCTCGACGTTGTCGCCGGGCAGACCGGCGCCGCCGCGGCCACCGACACCGATGCGGGCCGCATTGCTGTGGGCCGTCGAGCCGTAGGTGAGCAGGGCCACCTTCGCCTTGCCGGCGGCGATGTCGCGGCGGGCGTGGGCAGCGTGGTACTCGTAGGAGCTGCCGCCGACGTTGGTGGTGTCGATCACGTTCGGGCGGATGCCGAAATACTCGGAGATCATGAAGCCGCTCATGGGCCCGGCCTCGCCGGCGTCGTAGATCGCGTCGACGTCCGACCAGGACAGGCCGGCGTCCTCGAGGGCACGGGCGGCACTGGCGGCCTTGATCTGCAGGGGGCTCAGCGCTCCCTCGACGTCCCGGGACGGATATTCGTGAATGCCGACGATGGCGGCGCTTCTGACTTGCGCGCTCAAGCTGGTGTCCTCCCCCTCATGCGATCCGAATGATGCGCTCCAGAGAGGACAGTCTACCGGCCCGCACAATTGATACAATGCGTTCTAACTCAACTGGCCGGGACCGACACCATGGGTAAGAAGCACGCGCCCAAGCGTAAGGACTGGAAGGCCCTCGCCGAGCAGGAGCTGCGGGGAGCCACGCTGGACGATCTGCACTGGCAGTCGCCGGAAGGCATCGAGATCAAGCCCCTCTACACGGAGAAGGATCTCGACGACATCGCCCACCTCGACAGCTTTCCGGGCCTGCCGCCCTACGTCCGCGGGCCGCGCGCCACCATGTACGCGAACCGGCCGTGGACGATCCGCCAGTACGCGGGTTTCTCGACCGCCGAGGAGTCCAACGCCTTCTACCGTCAGAACCTCGCAGCGGGGCAGAAGGGCCTGTCCGTGGCCTTCGACCTGGCCACCCACCGGGGCTACGACTCCGATCACCCGCGGGTCGCCGGTGACGTCGGCATGGCCGGGGTCGCCATCGACTCGGTCGAGGACATGAAGGTCCTGTTCGACGGCATTCCCCTCGATCAGATGTCCGTGTCCATGACCATGAACGGCGCCGTGCTGCCGGTGATGGCGGGTTACATCGTCGCCGCGGAGGAGCAGGGCGTCGCCCCGAAGGACCTGTCGGGCACCATCCAGAACGACATCCTCAAAGAGTTCATGGTGCGCAACACCTACATCTACCCGCCCGAGCCCAGCATGCGCATCGTCGCCGACATCATCGGCTACACCGCCGAGCACATGCCGCGATTCAACTCGATCTCGATCTCCGGCTATCACATGCAGGAGGCCGGGGCGAACGCGGTGCAGGAAGTGGCCTTCACCCTGGCCGACGGCATCGAATACGTGCGGGCGGCGCTCGCGCGGGGGCTCGACGTCGACGCCTTCGCGCCGCGCCTGTCGTTCTTCTTCGGCATCGGCATGAATTTCTTCATGGAGATCGCGAAGCTGCGGGCCGCACGCATTCTGTGGCACGAGCTGATGCAGCAGTTCGAGCCGGAGAAGCCGGCGTCGTCGGTGCTGCGCACCCACTGCCAGACCTCCGGCGTGTCGCTGCAGGAGCAGGACCCGTACAACAACGTGGTGCGGACCACCATCGAGGCCATGGCCGCGGTGCTCGGCGGCACCCAGAGCCTGCACACCAACGCCTTCGACGAAGCCATCGCGCTGCCGACGCCGTTCTCCGCGCGCATCGCCCGCAACACCCAGATCATCCTGGCCGAGGAAGCCCAGATCACCCGGGTGGTGGACCCGCTGGGCGGCAGCTACTACATCGAGAGCCTCACGGATGCCATCGTCCAGCATGCCCGCAAGCTCATCGAGGAGGTCGAGGAACTCGGCGGCATGACCCAGGCGGTGGACTCGGGCATGCCCAAGCAGCGCATCGAGGAAGCGGCGGCGCAGCGCCAGTCGCGCATCGAGCGCGGCGAGGACGTGATCGTCGGCGTCAACAAGTACAAGCTGGAGGAGGACACGTCCCAGTACGACGTGCTGGCGGTGGAGAATGCCAAGGTCCGGGAGGCCCAGGTGCGCCGGCTGGAGGAAGTGCGGCGCACCCGCGACGATGCCGCCGTGCAGTCGGCGCTGGACGCGCTCACCGCCGCCGCCCAGGACAACTCCGGCAATCTGCTCGATCTGTCCGTGAAGGCGGCCCGGGCGCGCGCCACGGTGGGGGAGATCTCCATGGCGCTGGAGAAGGCCTGGGGCCGTCACCGGGCGGTGGCCCGCATGACGCCCGGCGTCTACGCGGACAGCTACAACGGCGACGAGAAGTTCTCCCGGGTGCGTGACGAGATCAAGCTGTTCACCGAAGTGGAGGGCGAGGCCCCCAGCATCCTGGTGGTGAAGATGGGCCAGGACGGCCACGACCGGGGCGCCAAGGTCATCTCCAACGCCTTCAACGATTTCGGCTTCCGGGTCTCCATGGGCGAGCTGTTCCAGACGCCCCAGGAGGCGGCGAAGCTGGCGAAGGAGGAGGGCGTCCACGTGGTCGGCATCTCGACGCTGGCCGGCGGCCACAAGTCGCTGGTGCCGGAACTGATCGAGCAGCTCAAGGCCGAGGGCCTCGAGGACGCCATCGTGGTGTGCGGCGGGGTGATCCCGCGCCAGGACTACCAGGCGCTCTACGATGCCGGCGTGCACGCGATTTTCGGGCCCGGCTCGGACATCCCCGAGGCGGCCAGCCAGATCCTGAAAATGATTCCAGGAAAGAACCGTTAACCACTGATACAAATAAATAAACCGTAGGAGCGGCCTCCCGGCCGCGATGCCGATCAGCCGGGACGAAGATCGCGGCCGGGAGGCCGCTCCTACGGGGGTACGGGCATGAAGGAGTCCCCATGATCGGAAAGCTGAATCACGTTGCCATCGTCGTCCCCGACCTGGCTGCCGCCTCGGAGGTCTATCGCTCCACCCTGGGCGCCACGGTCTCCGAGCCGGTGGACCTGCCGGACCATGGCGTCACCACCGTGTTCGTGGAGCTGCCGAACACCAAGATCGAGCTGCTGCACCCCCTCGGCGAGGACTCGCCGGTGGCGAAGTTTCTGAGCAACAACGCCAGCGGCGGTATCCACCACGTCTGCTACGAGGTGGAGGACATCCATGCCGCCATCGACCGGATGGTGGACGAAGGCGCCCGGGTGCTCGGCGACGGCAAGCCCAAGACCGGCGCCCACGGCCTGCCGGTGGTGTTCCTGCATCCGAAGGACTTCTGCGGCACCCTGATCGAGCTCGAGGAGGTCGGCGAGCCCAGAATCGCCGCTGCCGGATGAACCACGGCAGCCTGGACGAGCGGTCCCCGCGGAGCAGGCGGCCACGGTAGCGCCGGCGGACAGCGGCGTTCCGGCGGCGCCCTTCGGCGCCGTGCTGGGCACGGCCCCGGGCGGCGTCGCCGCGCATTCCTCGGACTACGACAGCGCCGATGAGCGGGAATACCCGAACCGCGCGGCCTTCCGCAGCGAGCTGGACGGCGTCTACCTCGGCTACAAGTGGCAGTGCGTCGAGTTCGCCCGGCGCTGGCTGTACGTCAACCGCGGCTACGTGTTCGACGACGTGGCCATGGCCTACGAGATCTTCCGGCTGGACTCGGTGCGCCGCATCGATTCCGGCGAGCGGCTGCCGCTGCGCGCCTTCCGCAACGGCGCCCGGCGCCGGCCGGAACCGGGGTGCCTGCTGGTTTGGGACGAGGGCGGCACCTTCGAGCGCACCGGCCACGTCGCCGTGGTGGTGGAGGTGTCCGATCAGTGGGTGCGGATCGCCGAGCAGAACTTCGATCACCGGCCCTGGCCGGACGGCGCCGGCTGGGCCCGGGAGATCCCGGCGCGGGTCTCCGGCGACGGCGGCTACTGGCTGCGTTGCGGCTTCGGCGAGGCGGGCATTCTCGGCTGGGTCATCCAGACCGGTGACGACCGTTACGCGGAGACCTTCCTGCCGCCGGACCCGCGGCTGTTCGAGGTCCGCGTCGGCCTGACGCCGGACCGCGGTCAGGGCGACGCGGCCTGGCTGAACGTGGCCAATCCGGACGAGGCGGCCTACGTGGCCATGATGGGGGCGCACAGGCTCGCGGCGGCAGACCGCAACCAGCGCCGCTTCGTGGTGGTGTCCGAGACCGCGCTCGAGGCGCTGGAGCGGGCCACCAACGAACTCCACGCGCTGTTCATGCACGCCACGGACTACGTGCTGCGGGATGACGCGCTGCTGGCCCGCTTCGGCATTCCCCGGGCCGTGTGGCCGCGGATCCGCCAGTCCTGGGACAACCGGCGCAGCCAGATGGTCACCGGCCGCTTCGACTTCGCCATCGCCGACGGGCAGCTCAAGGCCTACGAGTACAACTGCGACTCGGCTTCCTGTCACATGGACGCCGGCAAGGTCCAGGGCCGCTGGGCGCACCAGTTCGGCTGCACGGTGGGGCGGGACCCGGGCGCGCCGCTGTCGGCGGCGCTGGTGGCCGCCTGGCGGCACAGTGACGCCGCCCGCCGACGCGGGCCCGACGAAGTCCTGCACATCCTAATCGACCGGGATCTCGAGGAGACCTACCACGCGCTGTACATGCAGGAGGCGCTGTCGGCGGCGGGCATTCCCTCGAAGCTGCTGCAGGGCATGGGCAGCGCGGCCTGGGGACGCGACGGCGAGGTGGTGGACGGCGACGGCGTGCCGATCCGCTGGGTGTGGAAGACCTGGGCCTGGGAGACCGCCCTCGATCAGCTCCGGGCCGAGTGCGAGGACGACGACGCCGTGGCGATGCCGGGCGCACGCCGCGACCGTCCCGAGCGGCCGCGGCTGGTGGACGTGCTGCTGCGGCCCGAGGTGATGGTCTACGAGCCCCTGTGGACGCTGATTCCCAGCAACAAGGCGATCCTGCCCGTGCTGTGGGAGATGTACCCGGAGCACGTGCACCTGCTGAACAGCGCCTTCGAGCTGACGGATACCCTGCGCGCCGGGGGGCACGTGCAGAAGCCGATCGTCGGCCGCTGCGGCGCAAACATCGCGATCGTCGATGAAAATCAGAAGGTTATCGAAGAGACCGAAGGTAACTTCGAAGAGCGCGACCAGATCTACCAGCAGCGTTTCATGCTGCCCCGGGTGGCCGGGGACTACATCCAGGTCTGCACTTTCTCGGCGGGCGGCTTCTACGCCGGAAGCTGCGTGCGCATCGATCCCACGCCGGTGATCACCGCGGACAGCGACCTCGTGGCGCTGCGGGTGCTCGACGACGTGGCGTTTCTGGAGGACGACTGGCCGGGCCGGGTGGCCGAACCGGCAACCTACGAGATCTGATCCGACCTGGAACGGCCGGGGCGCGGGCGCCCGCCGTGGCGGCGGGCGCCGTTCGGGGCGTTACTCGAACTCGAGGATGGGCTGGTCCACCGCCAGGCTGTCGCCCTCGCCGGCGAGGATCTCCTTCACGACGCCGTCGTCGGTGGCGCGCAGGCTGTTCTCCATCTTCATCGCCTCGACCACGGCGAGCTCCTCGCCGGCCTTGACCTCGTCGCCCACCGACACCAGCAGGCGCACCAGCAGCCCGGGCATCGGCGACAGCAGGAACTTCGACAGGTCCGGCGGCTTCTTCTCCAGCATGTGCCCGGTGAGTGCGGCCTCCACCGGCGTCACCACCAGCACGTCGAGCTGGGCACCGCGGTGGAACAGGCGGTAGCCGGCCCGGTGGTTGTCGACCTGCACCGTGACCTCACGGCCGTTCACGGTGGCGTGCACCAGGTTCTCGCCGAAGCGCCAGTCCGTGTGGATACGGTGCACGTTGCCGTCGTGGACCACCTCGAAGCCGTGGTCGACGGCCCGCACGGTCAACGGGTAGTGGGTGCCGTTGGCGATCACTACCCAGTCGTCCCGCAGGGACCGCTCGAAGCGGCGGATCTGGCCCGTCAGGTCCGCGGTGCGGTCGACGTGGCGCTTGTGCACGACGGCGGCGACGGCCACGGGGATGATCGGGTCGGTCTGGGGCACGTCGGCGGCGTGGAAGCCGTCCGGGTACTCCTCGGCGATGAAGTTGGTGGTGAGCCGGCCTTCCTTGAACCGCGGATGCAGAATCAGCGCGTTGAGGAAGCTGATGTTGTGGGACACGCCGCGGATGTAGTAGCGGTCGAGCGCGTCCGCCATGGCGGCGATGGCGGCGTCACGGTTGTCCCCGTAGGTCACCAGCTTGGCGATCATCGGGTCGTAGAACATCGACACTTCGCTGCCTTCCTCGATGCCGGTGTCCACCCGCACCGTCGACGACTCCGGCGGCGGCTCGTAGTGGGCCAGCCGGCCGATGGACGGCAGGAAGTTGCGGAACGGGTCCTCGGCGTACACCCGGGACTCCAGGGCCCAGCCGGTGAGCTTCACGTCGTCCTGGGTGAGCGGCAGCTTCTCGCCGTAGGCGACCCGGATCATCAGCTCCACCAGATCCTGGCCGGTGACCAGCTCGGTGACCGGATGCTCCACCTGCAGCCGGGTGTTCATCTCCAGGAAGTAGAAGTTCTTGTCGGCGTCGACGATGAACTCGACGGTGCCGGCGGAGCAGTAGTCCACCGCCTTGGCCAGGGCCACCGCCTGCTCGCCCATGGCGCGCCGGGTCTCCTCGTCGAGGAACGGCGAGGGCGCTTCCTCGATGACCTTCTGGTGGCGGCGCTGAATGGAGCACTCGCGCTCGCCGAGGTAGATGACGTTGCCGTGGGTGTCGGCCATCACCTGGATCTCGATGTGGCGCGGCTCCTCGATGAATTTCTCGGCGAACACCCGGTCGTCGCCGAAGCTCGAGCGGGCCTCGTTGGCGGCGGCCGTGAAGCCGTCGCGGCACTCGGCGTCGTCGCGCACCACCCGCATGCCCTTGCCGCCGCCGCCGGCGCTGGCCTTGAGCATCACCGGGTAGCCGATGTCACGGGCGATCTCCACCGCGTGATCGGGGCTCTCGATCTCGCCGGTGAAGCCGGGAATGGTGTTGACGCCGGCGTCCTTCGCCAGCGCCTTGGAAGTGATCTTGTCGCCCATCGAGGTGATGGCGTGGGTGCGCGGGCCGATGAACACGATGCCGGCGTCGTCGAGGGCCTGGCAGAACTTCGCGTTCTCGGACAGGAACCCGTAGCCCGGGTGCACGGCCTCGGCGCCGGTGTCCTTGCAGGCCTGGACGATCCGGTCGATCACCAGATAGCTGTCGGAGGAGGGGGCGGTGCCGATGCGCACGGCCTCGTCGGCCATGCGCACGTGCAGGGCCCGGGCGTCGGCGTCGGAGTAGACCGCGACGGTCCGGATGCCCATGGCGCGGGCGGTCTTGATGACGCGGCAGGCGATCTCGCCCCGGTTGGCGATGAGAATCTTCTTGAACATGGACTGCGACCTCAGAGCGGAATGTTGCCGTGTTTGCGCCAGGGGTTTTCCAGCTTCTTGTCCCTGAGCATGGCGAAGGAGCGGCACACCCGCTCCCGGGTCTCGTTGGGCATGACCACGTCGTCGATGTAGCCACGGCCGGCGGCCACGAAGGGGTTGGCGAAGTGGTCCTGGTACTCCTGGGTGCGGCGTTCGATGGCCTCGGTGTCCCCGGCCTCCTTACGGTAGATGATTTCCACCGCGCCCTTGGCGCCCATGACCGCGATCTCGGCGCTGGGCCAGGCCAGGTTGACGTCGCCGCGCAGGTGCTTGGAGGCCATCACGTCGTAGGCGCCGCCGTAGGCCTTGCGGGTGATCAGCGTGACCTTGGGCACCGTGCACTCGGCGTAGGCGTAGAGCAGCTTGGCGCCGTTCTTGATGATGCCGCCGTACTCCTGGGCGGTGCCCGGCATGAAGCCCGGCACGTCCACCAGCGTCAGGATCGGAATGTTGAAGGCGTCGCAGAAGCGCACGAAGCGCGCCCCTTTCTTGGACGAGTCGATGTCCAGGCAGCCGGCCAGCACCATGGGCTGGTTCGCCACCACGCCGACGGTGGAGCCCTGCAGGCGGATGAAGCCGATGACGATGTTCTGGGCGTAGTCGGGCTGCAGCTCGAAGAAGTTGCCCTCGTCGGCGACCTTGGTGATCACTTCCTTGATGTCGTAGGGCTTGGAGGCATCCGCCGGCACCAGCGTGTCCAGGGACGGCTCCCGGCGGGTGGCCGGGTCCTCGGTCGGCCAGCGCGGCGGCTTCTCCCGGTTGTTGGCGGGCAGGAAGTCGAAGAACCGGCGCGTCAGCAGCAGCGCCTCGATGTCGTTGTGGAAGGCGAGGTCGGCCACGCCGGACTTGCGGGTGTGGATCGACGCGCCGCCGAGCTCCTCGGGCGTCACCACCTCGTGGGTCACGGTCTTCACCACGTCCGGGCCGGTGACGAACATGTAGGAGCTGTCCTCCACCATGAAGATGAAATCGGTCATGGCGGGGGAGTACACGGCGCCGCCGGCGCAGGGGCCCATGATGACCGAGAGCTGGGGCACCACGCCGGAGGCGAGCACGTTGCGCTGGAAGATCTCGGCGTAGCCGCCCAGGGAGGCGACACCTTCCTGGATGCGCGCGCCGCCGGAATCGTTCAGGCCGATCACCGGTGCGCCGACTTTCATCGCCTGATCCATGACCTTGCAGATCTTCTCCGCGTGGGCCTCGGACAGGGCGCCGCCGAACACGGTGAAGTCCTGGCTGAAGACGAACACCAGCCGGCCGTTGATGGTGCCGTAGCCGGTGACCACGCCGTCGCCGGGATACTTCTGCTCCTGCATCGAGAAGTCGTTGCAGCGATGCTCGACGAACTTGTCCCATTCCTCGAACGACCCCTCGTCGAGGAGCATGGTGATGCGCTCCCGGGCAGTGAGCTTGCCCTTGAGGTGCTGCTGCTCGATCCGGTGCTCGCCGCCGCCGAGCTTGGCGGCCGCTTCCTTCTCGCGCAGGGTGGCGATGTTGTTCTGCATGTCGATCCCCCACAGGACTGCGATGTCGTTGGCGCCGAGCCCGGCGCGACGAATTTATAGGGCGTTTTAAAGCAAGCCGCGAATGATAGCTTTTCGCGTGCCGGCGAACCACATGGACCGGACCATCAGCGGCGCCCCCGCTCCGCCAGGTCCGGCAGCCGGGTCACCCGGACGCGCGGCACGTCATCGTGCCACGAGGTCCAGGCGACCAGCACGTCGCCCCCGATGCCGGCGATCCGGGGGACCCCCGCCCGCCGGCCGGCGCCGGTGGTGGCGGCGGTCGTGACGCTGCCCGGGCCGGCATCGTCGACGGTGACCACCCGGACGGCCGCGGCGCCGTCGCCCAGGTCCTCCAGCCAGCTCAGCGCGAACACGTCGTCCGTCACCCAGGTCAGGCCCACCCGTCCCGCCGGGGTGTCCGTGGCGACGTCGACGGGCTCGGACCAGCCGCCGCCGTCCAGCCGGCGGCGGGCG
This sequence comes from Gammaproteobacteria bacterium UBA7803, assembly GCA_002480525.1. Lineage (GTDB taxonomy): Bacteria > Pseudomonadota > Gammaproteobacteria > Pseudomonadales > Azotimanducaceae > UBA7803. The sequence goes on from DLCH01000025.1 coordinate 50,459, forward strand.
CTGCGCACCCGGCGCTTGCCGCCGGCCTCGGTGTACCAGGCCACGGCGACGACGTCGCCGCCGGCCGCGATCGCCGGACCGTTCACCGGGCAGCCGGTGATGTGCCAGCCTTCGGCGGCAACGGCGCCCAGCCGCTGCCAGCCGTCGTCTCCTCGACGGGCGACGTGGATGTCGCGGATCTCCGCCGCGGTGCGGTCGCGGTAGGCCACGAAGGTGCCGGCGGGGGTGCGGGTGGCGCTGGTCGGGCAGCAGTCGCACACCCGGTCGTCGATCACTTCCTCGGCCCGGCGCTGGCCGTCCGGCGCAACCACCGCGGCACGCAGGGTGGTTCTGGGGTCGTCGTGCCCGCGGGCGGGGTCGAGGACCATGTGGCGGCCGTCGAGCCAGGCGAGCCCGACTTCGGCGTCGCCGGAAGGGCCGGGCTCCGCCCAGATCGACACGAAGCCGTGTTCCGTCGGCGAGTCGTCGGGGTACGGGGTGATTGGCGCCGACCAGGTGCGGCCGCCGTCGGTGGACGTCGCCAGGGCCACGTCGTAGGCGTAGGTGCCGCGGCCCTGGGAGACCAGCCAGTGGGCGGCCCACAGGGTGTCGGTGAGCGGCACCACGGAAGGCACGTCGGCCCAGTTGACGAACCAGCCCGAGCCCCGGGCGACGGTCACCGGCGCGCGCCATCCGTCCGCGTCGAGCCGGCTGTAGCGGAGGCGGTGGCCGGCATCGCCGTCCGGCTCCACCCAGCTCAGCACCGGCCGGCCGTCGGCCGTCGCCGACAGCCGGGGGAGCTGGCTGCCGGCCGGGGCCGGACCGTCGTCGCCGGTGGTCGGCGCGCCGCCGCAGGCCGCGAGCATGACGACGGCGCCGCCCAGCAGGGCCCGGCGGGCGCAGGCCATCATCGGGGGGCGGCCTCTGCCGCGGCGTGCACCACCTCGCCGCCGACCACGGTGGCCAGCACCCGGGCCGCCCGGATCTCCTCCGGGGCGATCCGGGTGATGTCCCGGTCCAGCACCACGAAGTCCGCCAGCTTGCCCGGCGCCAGGCTGCCCAGCCGGTCCTCGTCGAAGGCGGCCCGGGCGGCGCCCGTGGTGTAGGCGGTGAGGGCCTGCTCGACGGTGATCTTCTGGGCCGGCACCCAGCCCTCCGGGTGGGCGCCGTCCAGGGTGCGCCGGGTGACGGCGGCATAGATGCCCTCCAGCGGCGTCGGCGGCGCCACCGGCCAGTCGCTGCCGAAGGCGACACCGGCGCCCGCGTCGAGCAGGCTGGCGAAGGCATAGGTGGTGCGGGCCCGTTGCTCGCCGATCACTTTGTCGGCCCAGCGGCCGTCGTCGATGGCGTGATAGGGCTGCATGCTGGGGATGACGTCGAGCTCGGCGAACCGGCCGACGTCGTCCGGGTGGATGTGCTGGGCGTGCTCGATGCGGAAGCGGCGGTCCCGGGGCCCGTGCTCGGCGGCGACCCGCTGGAAGATGTCGAGCAGCAGGCTGATGGCCCGGTCCCCGATGGCGTGCACGGCCACCTGCAGCCCGCGTTCGTCGGCGGCCCGCACCCAGGCTTCCACCTCAGCCGGCTCGTTGACCAGCAGGCCCCGGTCCTCCGGGGCGTCGGTGAACGGCTCGAAGAAGGCGGCGGTGTGGGAGCCCAGGGAGCCGTCCATGAAGCCCTTCAGTCCGCCGGTGGCCAGCCAGGCGTCGCCGCGCCCATTGGCGGCCACGTCGTCCGCCAGGCGCTGCCATTCGGCCAGGGGCACGAAGGACCGGATGCGGGTCCGCAGCGTGCCGCCGGCGTGGGCGCGCCGGTAGGTGGCGAGGCTGTCGAAGTCCGCCATGTCGTGCACGGTGGTGACGCCCTGGGCGGCGACGTGAGTCATCGCCGCATCGAGCATGCGGTCGAGCTGCGCCGGCGAGGGGGCGGGCACGGCGCGGGCCACCAGGTCCATGGCGTTGTCCTTGAGCACGCCGGTGGGCGCACCGTCGGCGTCGCGGACGATGGTGCCGCCGCTGACGTCCTCGGTGTCTGCAGTGACGCCGGCGATCGCCAGGGCCCGGGAGTTGGCGAGTGCCATGTGACCGTCCAGCCGGGTGATCCACACCGGGTTGTCCGGCGTCACCGCATCGATCCAGTCCCGGCGCGGCAGCTCACCGCCCCAGTTCTCGTGGTCCCAGGTGCCGTTGAGGATCCATTCGCCGGGCTCGAGGTCCGCGGCGAAGGCGGCGATGCGGTCCGTGAAGGCCTGGGGCGTCGGCGCGTCGCGGAGCTGCACCGAGGCGAGCCCGTCGCCGCCCCAGAGAAAGTGCACGTGCCCGTCGACGAAGCCTGGCACCACCAGTCCGCCGGCGGCGTCGAGCCGTCGGGTATCGGCGCCGATCAGCCCGACCACGTCGGCGTCGTCGCCGACCGCCAGCAGCGTGTCGCCCTGCACTGCCAGCGCGCTCGCCCAGGGCCGCTCCGGATCGCCGGTCCAGATGCGGGCGCCGGTGACCGCGAGGGAAGCCGTCGCCGCGGGCTCGCTGGCATCCGGCGCCCGGCTGCAGCCGGCGGCGAGCAGCAGGGCAGCCAGCAGGATCGTCCAGGGGGACGCAGGCCGGGAACCGGGACGGGGACGTTGCATTCTGGACATGGCGCTCTACGGGTCGGCAGTATCGAGCCCCATTGTCGCGGACGCCGGTGGCGCGCACCACCGGTCCCGGGTTCAGTCCAGGAGTCGTCATGCATCGGGACGAAGTGCTGTTCGCCAACGAAGCCTTCTATCTGGCCTTCGCCAACGCCGACTATCAGGCCATGGCCGGTATCTGGTCCGGGCGCGGGGACGTGGTGTGCGCCCATCCCGGCTGGCCGGTACTGCAGGGGCGGGACGAGGTGCTGGCGAGCTGGCGGCGCATTCTGGGCAATCCGGACCAGCCCAGGGTCAGCGTCCACGTCGCCGGGGCCCAGCCCCTCGGCGACGGGGCGGCCCTGGTGGTCTGCTACGAGACCATGGCCGGCACGGTGATGGTGGCCACCAACGTGTTCGAGCGCGAACCCGAGGGACCCCGGCTGGTGTGCCATCAGGCGGGGCTGTGCAGTGAGCCGCCCGAGCTGCCGCCCCGGCCGCCGCCGGGTTACGACGCCTGATCCGGCCCGTGACCGGCGCCCGATTCCCCGGGCGGCCGGTGACTATACTTGACGGATGGCAGCTCTGGGCGTCACTCCGGTCCGGGTCGGCACGCTGCGTCGGGTCACCTCGGATCATCCCTACTTCGCGAGCTGGGACGTCGCGCGGCTGAAGGCCGTGGAGGACTTCTGCCGGATCGTCGAGGCGCCGCGGGCGGCCGGCATCATGGAGCTGGGCGCCATGGACCCCTACGCGTACTTCCTGCTGGAAGGGGAACTGCGGCTCGAAGCCCGGGACGGCGGGGTGCGCACGGTGCGGGCCGGCGAGCTGGATGCGGGGTTTCCGATCGCCCATCTGCGCCCGGCGCGCTATCGCGTGCAGGCGGGCAGTGGCGCCCGCCTGCTGCGCATCGAGGGTTCTCAGCTCAAGCGTTTCGCCCCACGGCGCGGCTCCGCCCGGTTCGTGGTGGGGGATGCCTCTGTGGGCGGTTCCTGGAAGTCACATCCGCTGGTGTCGGCGATCATCCGCCACATGCGGGAGGGGCGGTTGCCGATCCCGTCGATGCCGGGGGTGGCGCTGCGCATCCGCCGCGCCCTGGCGAAGGAATCCTCGGACATGGCGGCCATCGCCGCCATCATCGGCGCCGACCCCGGCATCGCCGGACGCCTGATCCGGGTCTCCAACAGCACCGCGTTCGGCGGCCGCAGCGCCTGTGACACGGTTCAGGCCGCGCTGGTGCGGCTGGGGCTGGAACGGGCCCAGAACATGGTGCTGGTGCTGGCCACCCGGGATCTGTTCCGCACCGATGCGGCCCACCTGAAGGCCCGCATGCTGAAGTCCTGGCGCCACGCCATCGACATCGCAGCCCTGGCGGCGGTGCTGTCCCGGCTGACCCCCGGGCTCAACAGCGACCGGGGGCTGCTGGTGGGGCTGCTGCACGAGATCGGCGCGCTGCCGATCCTGCGGCTGGCGGAGGACTTTCCCGATCTGGCCGAGCGGCCGATGATTCTGGACGAGATCCTCGCCGGCCTGACGCCCGAGGTGTCCGCCGCGGTGCTCGACCAGTGGGGCATGGGCGAGGCGTTCCGGACCGCGGCGCTGCACCAGGAGAACTGGTTCCGGGATCATGACGGCGAGGCCGACTATCCCGACGTGCTGGTGGTGGCCCACCTGCACCTGATGGTGCGGGAGCGCGCCTTCCACCGGCTGCCCCGGCTGGACGAGACCCCCGCCTTCGCCCGGCTGGCCCTCGGCGGCCTGTCCCCGCAGCTCAGTCTGACCGTCCTCGACGAGGCCAGGGAGCAGGTTCAGGAGCTGCGATCGCTGCTGGCCTGAGGCCGACCCGCGATCGCGCCGGACGCGCTCAGAACCGGCGCACGAAGCGCACGCCGTCCAGCGAGAAACTCACCTGGTCCCGGTCGCCCTGCCAGATCAGCGACAACCCGTCCTCGGCGCCGCGCTGCTCCCGCTGGCCCACGTACCACGACCCGCCCAGCCGCCAGCCGTACAGCTCCGTGGCGGCGTCCAGGCGATGGGCGCCGGCGCCGAAGCCGTAGCTGCGGGCGAGGGAAACGCCTTCGAGGGTGCCGGCCTGCTGCCGGTCGGGCAGGGCGCCGGCAGCCGGCGCGTCGGCTGCCAGCGCGTTGCCGCAGCACAGCAGGGCGGCGGCGGCGGCGAGTCGGCAGGTCTGGCGCATGTCGTTTCTCCGAATCCCGGTATCCGGTAATCTGTCACGTCATCCTGCAGCCGGCGCGCAGAGAAGGGTGAAGCTTGCAGGATCAATCCTGCATCAACTTTTCTCTGCAAGTCATTGATAAAAAAGGCTGCATAAGATTCTTCATGCAGTTTCCAGGACGTCGACCGTGCCATTCGAACTCAATATCGCCACCCTCCAGGAAGCCATCGCCGAGACGATCGGCGACCGCGAGGCCCTGGTCTTCCGCGACCGCCGCTTCAGCTACGCCCAGTGGAACGAGCGCACCCGCCGCCTCGGCAACTACCTCCACGGGCTCGGTCTCGGCTGCCACACGCCGCGCGCCGACCTGGACGGCTGGGCATCCGGCCAGGACCATCTGGCCCTGTACCTCTACAACGGCAACGAATACCTGGAAGGCATGCTCGGCGCCTACAAGGCCCGGGTCGCGCCGTTCAACGTCAACTACCGATACGTCGACGACGAGCTGGTGTACCTGCTGAACGACGCGGGCGCCCGGGCCATCGTCTATCACGCCGAGTTCGCCCCCCGGGTCGCGGCGGTGCGCGACCGGGTGCCGACGCTCGAGCATCTGCTGCAGGTATCCGACGACAGCGGCAACGCCCTGCTGCCGGGGGCCGTCGACTACGAGGCGGCGCTTGCGGACAGCAGCCCGGAGCGCCCCGACGTCGAGTGGTCTCCGGACGATCTGTACATCCTCTACACCGGCGGCACCACCGGCATGCCCAAAGGGGTTCTGTGGCGTCAGTCGGACATTCTGTTCTCGGCCCTCGGCGGCGGCGCCCACGAGTCCCTGGCGTCGCTGGTCGAGGCCGCCGGCAACGGCGGCATGCGGATGCTGCCGGCGGCCCCGTTCATGCACGGCGCCGGCCACTGGATCGCCTTCACGGCGCTGAACGGCGGTCACACCTGCATCATCCAGGACGACGTCAAGCGCCTCGACCCGAAGGACATCTGGGGGGTGTGCGAGCGCGAGCGGGTGAATTTCCTGCAGATCGTCGGCGACGCCTTCGGCCGGCCGCTGCTCGACGAGCTGGAGCGCGGCGACTACGACCTGTCCGCGCTGCAGATCCTGCTGTCCGGCGGCGCGCCGCTGAACGCGAGCCTCAAGGCCCAGTTCCTCGAGCACGTGCCGCACCTCGCGGTGATCGACGGGCTCGGCTCCTCGGAAACCGGTGGCCAGGGGTCCCACATCTCCAGCAAGGACGCCGGTGCGGCGACGGGCCGGTTCACCCCGGGGCCGGACAACGTGATCGTCGACGAGAGCCTGAGCCGGGTGCTCGAGCCCGGTCACGAGGATCTCGGGTGGTGGGCCAAGCGGGGCCGCGTGCCGCTCGGCTACCTGGGCGACGAGGCCAAGACGAAGAAGACCTTCGTGACCATCGACGGCGTGCGCTATGCCATCCCCGGTGACCGGGCGCGGCATCTGGCGGACGGCACCGTGGAGCTGCACGGCCGCGACTCCGTCACCATCAACTCCGGCGGCGAGAAGATCTTCGCCGAGGAAGTGGAGCACGCCATCAAACAGCATCCCGCCGTGTACGACGCGGTGGTCACGGGGCGTCCGAGCGAGCGCTGGGGCAGCGAGGTGGTCGCCGTCGTGCGCCTGAAGGACGGCATGCAGGCCAGCGAGGCGGAGCTGATCGAGTCCTGCGGCGCTCATCTGGCCCGCTACAAGCTGCCGAAGGCGGTGGTGTTCCGGGACGAGATCGCCCGGTCTCCGTCGGGCAAGGCGGACTACCGCTGGGCGCGGGCACAGGCGGAGGCGAGCCGATGAGCGATCCGACCGGCATCGGCGACAGCCCCGAGATCGCGGAGATCCGCAGCGCCGTGCGCCAGCTCTGCGGCCGCTACGGCGAGGACTACTGGCTGGCCCTCGATCGGGACCGTGGCTACCCGACGGAGTTCGTCCGCGAGCTGACCGAGGCGGGCTTTCTCACCGTGCTGATTCCCGAGGCGTACGGCGGCGCCGGCCTCGGCGTGCGCGAGGCGGCGGTGGTGATGGAGGAGGTCTGCCGGTCCGGCGCCCACGCCGGCGCCTGTCATGCGCAGATGTACGTCATGGGCTCGGTGCTGCGCCACGGCAGCGAAGCGCAGAAGAAACAGTACCTGCCCGCCATTGCCGCCGGCGAGCTGCGGCTGCAGAGCTTCGGCGTCACCGAGCCGACCACGGGAACCGACACCACCAGCCTCAAGACGGTCGCCCGCCGGGACGGCGACGTCTACCGGATCAGCGGCCAGAAGGTGTGGATCAGCCGCATCGAGCACTCCGACCTGATGGTGCTGCTGGCCCGGACCACGCCGCGGGATCAGGTGAAGAAGAAGACCGAGGGGTTGTCGGCGTTCATCGTCGACGTCCAGGCGGCGCTGGGCAACGGCCTCACCGTCCGGCCCATCGAGTCGATGATCAACCACCATTCCTGCGAGCTGTTCTTCGACGATCTCGAGGTGCCGCGGGAGAACCTGCTCGGCGAGGAAGGCCAGGGATTCAAGGTGATCCTCGACGGCATGAACGCCGAGCGCATTCTGATCGCGGCGGAATGCGTCGGCGACGGCCTGTACTTCATCGACAAGGCGTCCGCCTACGCCACCGGGCGGGAGGTGTTCGGCCGGCCCATCGGCCAGAACCAGGGCGTGCAGTTTCCCATCGCCCGCTGCTACGCCGAGGTCCAGGCCGCCGGGCTGATGGTCGAGAAGGCGGCACGCCTGTTCGATGCCGGCGTGCCCTGCGGCGCCGAGGCCAACATGGCGAAGATGCTCGCCTCCGAGGCGTCCTGGCACGCGGGGGACGTGTGCATGCAGACCCACGGCGGGTTCGCCTTCGCCAAGGAATATCACATCGAGCGCAAGTTCCGGGAGACCCGGCTCTACCAGATCGCGCCGATCTCCACCAATCTCATTCTGAGCTACATCGGCGAGCACGTGCTGAAGATGCCGCGCTCGTTCTGAGCCGATTCGCCACGCTTACCGGGACGTAACAGGAGGGACCATGAGCAACGCGGTGCCGCAGGCGCTGGAAGACATCGACACCCTGGGCGATCTGACCCGCTTTCACGCCAGGGAGCGCCCGGGGGACGAGGCCATGCTGTTCGAGGGGCGGTCCACGTCCTACGCGGAGCTCGACCGGCATGCCAGCCAGGTGGCCAACGGGCTGCTGGCGGACGGCCTCCGGCCGGGCGCCCGGGTGGGCTTCATGGACAAGAACTCGGATCACTTCTACGAGATCGTGTTCGGCTGCGCCAAGTCCAACACCGTGTCCGTGGGCATCAACTGGCGCCTGGCGCCGCCGGAGGTCGCCTACATCCTCAACGACAGCCAGGCCGAGGTGCTGTTCGTCGGTCCCGACTTCTACGCCCTCGCCGAGCAGATCCGCGGCGACGTGCCGAGCTTGAAGCGCATCGTCGCCATGGAGCCGGGGCACGCCGAATGGCCGTCCTTCGAGAGCTGGCGGGACGCTCAGGACGACGGCGACCCCGGGGTGCCGGTGACCACCGACGACGTGGCCATCCAGATGTACACCAGCGGCACCACGGGTCACCCGAAGGGCGTGCAGCTCATGCACCGCTGCTTCTTCGACCTGTGGGCCTACCCGCCGGCGGACGACATGGCCTTCAACGAGTGGACCGAGGACGACGTCAATCTGGTGGCGATGCCGAGCTTCCACATCGGCGGCGTCGGCTGGGGCCTGATGGGGCTGCGTCCGGGGGCCCGCAACATCGTCGTCCGGGAATTCGATCCGGGCACCACCCTGGAGATGATTCAGACCTACGGCATCTCCAAGATGTTTCTGGTGCCGGCGGCGATCCGCATGGTGCTGCAGCACCCGAAGGCCCGGGAAACGGACTACGCGACGGTGCGCTTCATCTGCTACGGCGCGTCGCCGATCCCGCTGGATCTGCTGCGGGAGGCCATCGAGGTGTTCCAGTGCGGCTTCGTCCAGCTCTACGGCATGACCGAGACCACCGGCTCGGCCACCTACCTGCCGCCCGAGGACCACGACCTGAACGGCAACGAGCGCATGCGCTCCGCCGGCAAGCCGTTCCCGGGCGTGAAGCTCAAGGTGGTGGACGAGGAAGGCCGGGCGCTGCCGCCGCGCCAGGTCGGCGAGATCTGCATCGCCTCACCGGTGAACATGAAGGGTTACTGGAATCTGCCGGAGGCCACGGAAAAGACGCTGGTGGACGGCTACGTGCACACCGGCGACGCAGGCTATCTGGACGAGGACGGCTACGTGTACGTGCACGACCGCGTCAAGGACATGATCGTGTCCGGCGCCGAGAACATCTATCCGGCGGAGGTCGAGAGCGCGCTGTTCGGACATCCGGCGGTAGCGGACGTGGCCGTGATCGGCGTGCCCGACGAGCGCTGGGGCGAGGCGGTGAAGGCCGTGGTGGTGCTCAAGCCCGGCGAGTCGGTGACGCCGGACGAGCTGGTGGGCTTCGCCCGGCAGCGGATCGCCGGTTACAAACTGCCCAAGAGCGTGGACTTCATCGACGAGCTTCCGCGCAATCCTTCGGGCAAGATTCTCAAACGCGAGCTGCGCAAACCCTACTGGGAGGGCATGGAACGTCACGTCAACTGACGGGCGGCCGGTCCCGGGGTGCGCGGCGCACCCTCGCTCGGCATTCGTGACGGGCGGCATCTGTGAAATTCGGTACTTGTGATGGATGGAGGTAGTTCCGCATGAGCCTGAAGCACGTCGGCCCCGGTGACAAGGCGCCCGACGAGATCAACGTGGTGGTGGAGATTCCCGCCAACACCGGTCCGGTGAAGTACGAGGTCGACAAGGAAACCGGGGCGGTGTTCGTCGACCGCTTCATGGCCACGGCGATGTTCTATCCGTGCAACTACGGCTACGTGCCGGACTCGCTGGCGGACGACGGCGACCCGCTGGACGTGATGGTGGTGACGCCGCATCCGCTGATCGCCGGCACCGTGATCACCTGCCGGCCCATCGGCGTGCTGGAGATGGAGGACGAAGCCGGCGACGACGCCAAGATCGTCGCGGTTCCGGTGTCCAAGGTCGCGCGGATCTACGATCGCGTGAGCTCCGCGGCGGATCTGCCCGAGGGGCTGGTGCACACCATCGAGCACTTCTTCGCCCACTACAAGGATCTCGAGCGCGGCAAGTGGGTGAAGGTTCGCGGCTGGGGCGATGCCGACGCGGCGCGCGCCTACGTCGATAAGGCGCTCGCGCGCGTGAAACCGGGGGAGACCATAGGATGAGCAAAGGCAACGCAGACCTCTTCGACCTGTCCGGCAAGGTGGCGGTCATCACCGGCGGCAGCCGGGGCCTGGGACTCGAGATGTCCCGGGCCTTCGCCCGGGCGGGCGCGAGCGTGGTGATCGCGAGCCGCAAGCAGGAAGCCTGCGAGGCCGCGGCGGCGCAGGTCGCCGAAGAGACCGGCCGGCCGTGCATCGGGGTGGCCTACCACGCAGGCAACTGGGACGACGGCGACCGCCTCGCCGAAGCGGCCTACGAAGCCTTCGGGCGGGTCGACGTGCTGGTCAACAACGCCGGCATGTCGCCCCTGTACGAGTCGCTGACCGCCGTGTCCGAGGCGCTCTACGACAAGGTTCTGGAGGTCAACCTGCGAGGCCCGTTCCGGCTGTCGTCGCTCATCGGCGAACGCATGGCGGCCGGGGAGGGTGGCTCCATCATCAACGTCAGCAGCATCGCCGCGGTGCAGCCGACGCCGACCGAGCTGCCCTACGGCATGGCCAAGGCCGGCCTGAACGCCATGACCCTCGGCCTCGCCCGGGCCTACGCGCCCAAGGTGCGGGTGAACTGCATCATGCCCGGGCCGTTCCTCACCGACATCAGCAAGGCCTGGGACATGGCGGCCTTCGAGGCGCGCGCCCGGGATCACATTCCGCTGCAGCGGGGCGGAGAGCCGGAGGAAGTGGTGGGCGCCGCCCTGTACTTCGCCAGTGCCGCGTCCAGCTACACCACGGGATCGATTCTCAAGATCGACGGCGGGTCGGCCTATCCGGCAGCCTGAGCGGGCACGACCCGTGAGGTGACAGCGCCACGGCAGCCGGCGCCGCCGGCTGCCGATCGATTCATTCACCGCCGTTTCACGGGGAATCTGGTTGCTTGACGGGATGAACATCGGAAGTTGCCCGAACAGCGCAGGCCGGCTGGCGCTGACGCTGCTGTGTTTGCTCGCCGCCGGCTGCAGCCCGCCGGACCCGCCCGCCGCGAGCGGCGGGTCCGGGCGCGACGCGATTCCCGTGGTCGCCGCGGCCGCGGTGTTCGAGGCCGAAGCGAATCTCATCGAAGCGGTCGGGACGTCCCGGGCGTTCCGTTCCGTGGAGCTCCATCCCGAGTCTTCCGGGGAGGTCGAGACGGTCACCTTCGACGGCGGCGAGGCGGTGTCCGCGGGCGATCTGCTCGTGGCCCTGGACGCCAGGGACCAGAAGCTGGCGGTGGAGCTCGCCGAGGTCGCCCTGGAGGACGCCCGGGTGCTGTTCCGCCGCTACGAGAAGGCCCGCGGCGCCGACGCGGTGCCGCCGACCACCCTGGACGCGGCGCGCACCGCCCTGGAGTCCGCCCGCATCGAGCTCGACCGGGCCCGGGTCGCCCTGGATCACCGCTACGTGCGCGCGCCGTTCGCCGGCATCGTCGGTCTCACCGACGTGGAGCCGGGCGACCGGATCGAGCCGGCCACCCTGATCACCACCCTCGACGACCGGTCCTCGCTGCTGGTGTTCTTCGAGGTTCCCGAGGCGTTCGTCGGCCGGGTCGAGCCCGGCGACATCATCGACGTGGAGACCTGGACGGCGGACCGGCTCGCGGCCAGCGGCCCGGTGGTCACGGTGGGCAGCCGGATCGACCCGCTGACCCGGAGCTTCACCGTTCGGGCGCGGCTGCCCAACGACGACGACCGCCTGCGGCCCGGCATGAGCTTCCGCGTGCTGCTGGACCTGGAAGGCGCGATCTGGCCGGTGGTGCCGGAGGTGGCGCTGCAATGGGGCGCCAGCGGGCCCTACGTGTGGGCCATTCGCGACGGCCGCGCGGCGCGGGTGGACGCCCGGGTGGTGCAGCGCCGCCAGGGACGCGTGCTGCTCGACGCCCGGCTGGCGGCGGGCGATCGCGTGGTGGCGGAAGGCGTGCAACGCATGCGTCAGGGCACGCCCGTGCGCACCCTGGACCCGGACGCGCTGGCGCGGGACGCCCGTGCCGTGCTGGGCGGCGCCGCGGAGGGGGGCGCACGGTGAGCGCGCCGCGGCTCGACCTGCCCGCGCTGGGCGTGCGCCGGCCCTGGCTGGTGACGGTGATGAACCTGCTCATCGTCATCGCCGGCCTCGCGGCGCTGCTGGGCGTCGAGGTTCGCGAGCTGCCGGACGTGGACCGGCCGATCGTCAGCGTCCGGGCCCAGTACCTGGGCGCCTCCCCGGAGACCATGGACGCCGAGGTGACCAGCATTCTGGAAGGCGCCGTGGCCCGGGTGTCCGGGGTGCGCGCCATCGAGTCCGCCTCCGAGGAGAACAACACCCGCATCCGCGTCGAGTTTCAGCCCGGCGTGGCGCTGGATGCCGCCGCTGCGGACGTCCGTGAGGCGGTCAGCCGCGTGTCCCGGGAACTGCCCGACAACATCGAGCAGCTCACCGTGTTCAAGGCGGACGAGGACGCGGAACCGATTCTGACGCTGGCCGCCTACAGCGACGTGCTCGACGAGGCGTCGCTCACCCGGGTGGTGGAGCAGGACGTCGTGCCCGAGTTGATCTCCATCGCCGGCGTCGCCGACGTGCCGCTGTTCGGCCAGCGGCAGCGGATGCTGCGCGTGGTCGTCGACCCGCTGCGCATGTCCAGCTTCGGCCTGTCGATCAGCGACGTCGCCGAGGTGCTGCGCGAGGCCGCCCTCGACGTGCCGGTAGGCAGTTTCCGGTCTGCGGATCAGAGTCTGCTGGTGCGGGCCGACGCGTCCGCCGTGACCGAGGCCGCCATCGAGGAGCTGGTGGTGCGCGGCAGCACCCGGATCGGCGACATCGCCAGCGTCGTGTTCGGCCCCGAGGACGCCCAGTCCTTCAGCCGGCTCGACGGGCGGCGGGTCGTGGGTCTGGAGGTGGTGCGCCAGGCGGGCTCGAACACCATCGAGATCGCCGATCAGGTCGACCGCGCGCTGGCGCGGCTGAACGACCGGTTCGACACGGTCCGGCTCGCCAAGATCTCCGACAACGCCGAGTTCATACGCGGCTCTGTGCGGGAGGTGGTGACCTCGCTGCTGCTGGCGACGCTGGTGGTGATCGGCGTCATCCGGGTGTTCTCGGGCTCCATGCGGGTCACCCTGGTGCCGAGCATCGCCATACCGATCGCGCTGCTGGGCACCGTGGCGGCCATCTGGATACTCGGCTTCTCCATCAACATCCTGACCCTGCTGGCCCTGGTGCTGGCCACCGGCCTGATCGTCGACGACGCCATCATCGTGCTGGAGAACGTCCAGCGGCGGCGCCTCGAGGGTCTCGGCGCCCGGGCCGCCGCCGTGCTGGGGGCGCGCCAGGTGTTCTTCGCGGTGGTGGCCACCACCGCCGTGCTGGTCGCCGCCTTCGTGCCCATCGCGTTTCTGCCGGGCACCGCGGGACGCCTGTTCCGTGAGTTCGGCATCGTGCTGGCGGTGGCGGTGATCATCTCCTCGTTCGTCGCGCTGTCTCTCGTGCCGGCATCGCTGGCCGGCTTCGCAGACGGCGGCGAGCGCGGGTCGAGCCGGCGGCTGGCCGGCATCGGCAACGTCATCGCCGGCCTCTACGGCCGCAGCCTGGCGGCGGTGCTGCGCCGGCCGCTGGCGAGCGCGCTGGTCGCGCTGCTGCTCGGCGGCGCCGCTGCGGCGCTGTTTCCGCTGCTCGACCGTGAGCTGCTGCCCGAGGAGGATCGCGGCGCCCTGTACGTGTCCGCCTCCGGGCCCGATGGCGTGGGGCTCGAATACACCGAGCGCCAGGCGGACCTCGTCGAGGACGTGATGTGGCCGCTGCTGGAATCCGGCGAGGCCACGGCGCTCTACACCATCGTCGGGCGGTACGATCCCAACCGCACCCAGGTGCTCGCCCGGCTGGCGCCCTGGGGTGAGCGCCGCAGTCAGCAGGCGATCGCCGCCGAGCTCGAGCCGCTGCTCGGCAACATGCCCGGCGCCAGCGCCCGAATCTCCAGCCCCAACAGCCTGAACCTGCGCGGCGGCGGCAGCGAGTTCGAAGTGGCCCTGGTCGGCAACGAGTACGAGGAGATCTATGCGGCGGCCCAGGAACTCGCCTACGCCATCGAGACCGAGCTCGACCAGGTGGTGGCGCCGCGCATCGGCTATCAGCCGACCCAGCCCCAGCTCTCGGTGGAGGTCGACCGCCGGCGGGCGGCAGACCTCGGCGTGCCGCTGAACGAGCTGGCGTTGACCCTCGAGGCCATGATCGACGGCCAGGAGCTGGTGGATCTGAACGTCGGCGACGAGGCCGTGCCGATCTTCCTGGAGGCTCCTGGCGGCGCCATCGACGAGCCTTCGGATCTGGTGAATCTGTTCGTGCGGGCCGGCGACGACCGGCTCGTTCCCCTGTCCAGCCTGGTGACCCTGAAGGAGGAGGGCGTCGCGGCGGAGCTGGATCGCCACGCTCAGCGCCGTGGCATCGAGATCGACGCCGAGGTGATCTCGGGCTATCCCCTGCAGTCGGCGGTGGACGACGTCCGCGCCCTGGCGGACCGCATCCTGCCGCCCGGCATCAGCCTGATTCCCCTGGGCGAGGCGGCGACCCTGGAGGAAGCCAACCGGGACGCCATGATCACCTATGCCATCGCGCTGCTGGTGGTGTTCCTGGTGCTGGTTGCCCAGTTCGAGAGCCTGACCAGCGCGGTGGTCGTGATGCTGATCGTGCCGTTCGGCCTGGCGGCGGCGATCTTCTCGCTGTACCTGACGGGAACCTCGCTCAACGTCTATTCCCAGGTGGGTCTGGTCATGCTGGTAGGGCTGATGGCCAAGAACGGCATCATGCTGGTGGAGTTCGCCGATCAGCTCCGCGACCGTGGCATGAGCGTGCCCGACGCGGTGGCCGAGGCGGCGCGGGTGCGGCTGCGGCCCATCGTCATGACGCTGGTGTCCACGGTGCTCGGCGCGCTCCCGCTGATCCTGTCGTCCGGCCCCGGGGCCGAGGCGCGCCACGCGATCGGCTGGGTGGTGTTCGCCGGGCTCGGTCTGGCGGCCGCGTTCACGCTGTACCTGACGCCGGTGGTGTACCAGGCCGTAGCGCGCTGGTCCCGGCCCCGCGCCGCGGAGGCCGATCGTCTGGAGGCGGAGCTGGAGCAGGCTGGCGCCTCATGAGCTGAGCGCGGTCGGGGAGAACGGAGGGGAGCGCATGAGCAAGCTGTCGGCCCGGGTGCTGGCGTCGTATTCCGGAGTGACCATTCCCATGGCGGCGATGGGCATGCCCATCGCCGTCTACCTGCCGCCGTTCTATTCGGACGGTCTGGGCCTGAGCCTGGTGACCGTGGGCACCGTGTTCACCCTGGCGCGCATCTGGGACGTGGTCACCGACCCGGTGATGGGGCTGGTCATCGACCGGTTCGACTCGCGCTGGGGACGCCGCAAGCACTGGATCGCGCTGTCCATTCCGATCCTGTTGGTGTCCGTGTGGGCGGTGTTCATGCCCGACCCGGACGCCGTCTCCGGCGGCTACCTGCTGTTCTGGATGATCGCCCTGTACGTGGGCTACACCATGCTCGCCATCGCCCACCAGTCCTGGGGGGCCGAACTGACGACCACCTACGACGACCGCTCGCGGCTGTTCGGCTGGCGCGAGATCTTCGTCATCGGCGGCATGACCGCCGTGCTGGCGATTCCCGCCCTGATCGAGCTCACGGGTCGCGACGATCAGGCCAGCAAGGTCGCCAGCATGGGCTGGTTCTGCCTGATCCTGTTTCCGCTCACCGTGGTGCCGACGCTGATGTTCGTGCCGGACACCCATCAGCCGCCGGCGACCTCGGTGCGCTGGCGGGAAGCGCTCGCGCTTCTGGTGCGCAATGCCATTCTCTGGCGCCTGCTCGCGGCGGACCTCACGTCGGGCTTCGGCACCGGCGTGGCCGGCGCCATGTACATCTTCGTGGCCAGCTACGTGTTTCTGCTGCCGTCCCATGCCAGCATCGCGCTGCTGTTCTATTTCCTCGCCGGCTTCCTCGCCATGCCGCTGTGGCTGAAGCTGGCCTATCGGGTCGGCAAGGACACGGCGCTGAAGATCTCGCTGCTCTACGGTAGTGGAGTGATGTTCGCCCTGGTGGTGCTGGCGGAGCCCGGCAACGTGCCGGTGCTGTGGGCGTTCACCATTCTCTACGGCGTCGCCTTCGGCGCCGCGCCGACGCTGCTGCGCTCGATGATGGCGGACCTCACCGACGACGACGAGCTGCGCTCGGGGCGCAAGCGTTCCGGGCTGTTCTTCGCGCTGCTGACCACCACCAACAAGCTCGGTGCCGCGCTGGCAGTGGGTATCAGCTTCGCCATTCTGGAGAAGGTGGTGGGTTTTGCGCCGGGCCCGGACAACAGTCAGGCCGCGCTCGACGGCCTGCTGTGGGTGTACGTCCTCGGCACCGGGCTCGGTCTGCTTGCGGCCTACGTGGCGCTGATCGGCTATCCGCTCACCCGGGCGCGCCACGACGAGATCCGGGCCGAGCTCGATCGTCGCTGAGCGACCGGGGTCGCGATCAGTCCAGCAGGGATCGCCCGATGACCATCTTCATCACCTGGCTGGTGCCTTCCAGGATCTCGTGCACCCGGAGATCGCGGAAGAACCGTTCCGCCGGGTAATCCATCAGATAGCCGTAGCCGCCGTGGAGCTGCAGGGCGTCGTTGACCACCCGTGAGCCGGTCTCGGTGGCCTTGAGCTTCGCCATGGCGGCGAAGCGGGTCTTGTCCGGTGCGTCGTCGCTGACCTTCTGGGCAGCCTTGTAGAGCAGGGCGCGGGCGGCTTCCAGCTCGGTGGCCATGCTCGCCAGCATGAACTGGGTGTTCTGGAACTCGGCGATGGCGCGGCCGAACTGGCGGCGTTCCTGGACGTAGGCGACGGCGTCGTCGAGGCAGCGCTGGGCGCCGCCCAGGGAGCAGGCGCCGATGTTCAGGCGGCCGCCGTCGAGCCCCATCATGGCGATGCGGAACCCCTGACCCTCGTCGCCGACCCGGTTGGCCACCGGCACCCGGGCGGCATCGAAATTGATCATCGCCGTGGGCTGGGAGTGCCAGCCCATCTTGCGCTCCGGCGCGCCGAAGCTGACCCCGTCGGTGTCCTTGTCGACCACCAGGCAGGTGATGCCGCCGTGACCCTCGTCGCCGGTGCGCACCATGCACACGTACACCTCGTTCTCGCCGGCGCCGGAGATGAACGCCTTGCTGCCGTTCAGCACGTAGTGGTCGCCGTCGCGTTCGGCCCGGGTCTTCAGCGCGGCGGCGTCCGAGCCGGAGCCGGGCTCGGTGAGGCAGTAGCTGGCCAGCTCCTGCATGCCGATCAGCCGCGGCAGGTAGCGGGCCTTGAGCTCCGGGCTGCCGAACCGGGAGATCATCCAGCTCGCCATGTTGTGAATGGAGATGTAGGCGGACGTCGACGGGCAGCCGTAGGCCATGGCTTCCATGATCAGCGCCGCTTCCACCCGGGTCAGGCCGATGCCGCCGTCCTCCTCGGGCAGATAGATGGCGCCGAAGCCCAGCTCCCCGGCCTTGGCGATGGTTTCCCGCGGGCAGACGTGCTCCGCGTCCCAGCGGGCGGCGTGGGGCGTGATCTCTTCGGCCGTGAACCGGTCGGCCGTGTCCTTGATGGCCTGCTGGTCTTCGCTGAGGTTGGTGTTCATGTCGTCGTACGTCCTTCGACCCGCCGTAGGAGCGGCCTCCCGGCCGCAATCGGGATGACGCGGCAGCCCCGGAGGATCGCGGCCGGGAGGCCGCTCCTACGTGGCGGCGTCATTGCATCGTCGGAATGATGAAGCTCTGCTCCGGTTCCTGCCCTTCGGGCCAGCGCTGGGTCACGGTCTTCACGTGGGTGTAGAAGCGGATGCCCTCGGTGCCGTGCTGGTTGGTGTCGCCGAAGGCGGAGCGCTTCCAGCCGCCGAAGGTGTGATAGGCCACGGGAACGGGAATCGGCACGTTGATGCCGACCATGCCGACGTTGACGCGCTTCGCGAACTCCCGGGCCGCCTGGCCGTTGCGGGTGAAGATGGCCACGCCGTTGCCGTACTGATGCTGGGAGGGCAGGCGCACGGCTTCCTCCACCGTGTCGGCGCGCATCACCTGCAGCACCGGACCGAAGATCTCGTCCCGGTAGGTCTCCATGTCCGGCGTGACCCGGTCGAACAGGCTCGGGCCGATGAAGAAGCCCTGCTCGTAGCCCTGCAGCTCGAAGCCGCGGCCGTCCATGACCAGCTCCGCGCCCTCGTCCACGCCCATCTGGATGTAGCGTTCGATGCGCTCCCGGTGGGCGGCGGTCACCACCGGCCCGTAGTGGGCGTCCGGGTCCGTGGAGATGCCGACCTTGAGTTTCTCGACCTCGGGGACCAGCCGCTCGATCAGCCGGTCCGCCGTCCCGTCGCCGACGGCGACGGCCACCGGCAGCGCCATGCAGCGTTCGCCGGCGGAGCCGTAGGCGGCGCCGACGATGTCCGAAACGGCCTGGTCGAGGTCGGCGTCCGGCAGCACGATGCCGTGGTTCTTGGCGCCGCCCATGGCCTGCACGCGCTTGCCGTGGGCCGTGCCGGTGGCGTAGACGTACTGGGCAATGTCCGAGCTGCCGACGAAGCTGACGGCGCTGATGCCGGGGTGGGTGAGGATGGCGTCCACCGCTTCCTTGTCACCGTTCACGACGTTGAGCACGCCCTCCGGGCCCCCGGCCTCGAGGAACAGCTCGGCGAGCCGCAGCGGCACGCCCGGGTCCTTCTCCGACGGCTTCAGCACGAAGCTGTTGCCGCAGGCGACGGCGATGCCGAACATCCACATGGGAATCATCGCCGGGAAGTTGAAGGGCGTGATGCCCGCGGCCACGCCCAGCGGCTGGCGCATGCTGTACACGTCGATGCGGGGGCCGGCGCCCTCGGTGTACTCCCCCTTGAGCAGATGGGGGATGCCGCAGGCGAACTCGATGACCTCGAGGCCGCGCTGCAGGTCGCCCTTGGCGTCGGCGACGACCTTGCCGTGCTCCTCGGACAGCAGCCGCGCCAGCTCGTCCATGTTGGCTTCGACCAGGGCCTTGAACTGGAACATGACCCGGGCGCGGCGCTGGGGGTTCACTGCCGCCCAGTCCGGCTGCGCCGCCGCCGCGGCCTGCACGGCCCGGTCGACCTCGGCCGAGCTGGCCAGCGCGACCCGGGCCTTGACCTCGCCCAGCGACGGGTTGAAGACGTCGCCGAAGCGACCGGAGTCGCCGGGCACGGCTCTGCCCGCGATGAAATGTCCGTACTGATCCGCCATGGCTGGCCCCGTTTGCGATTCTCGAGGTGCCGATGTTAAAGCATCGCCGGGCAGGCGGGCCAACGGCCGGGCCGTCACCGGCGGCCGGGTAGAACCGAAACGCCGCGGCCTGCGACATAGTGGGAGCAGACCACCGCATCGAGGAGCAGAGATGAGAACGACGATCCTGGCGCTCGCCGTGATGGCGGGCCTGGCGCCCTGGCCGGCCGTGGCGGACACCGAGGTCCGCGACCTCGAGGACTTCGACCGGGTGGTGTTCGCCCTGCCGGGGAAGCTCCGCCTGACCCAGGGCGACGACTTCGCCGTGGCGATCGAGGCGGAGCCGGAAGATCTCGAGCGCATCGAGACCGACCGCCAAGGCGACACGCTGGCGATCCGCTGGGACAGCGGCCTGCTCGGCATGTGGAGCGGCAGCCCCGAGGGACCCATCGAGGTGCGCATCACCCTGCCCGAGCTGCGCGGCCTGGAGGTCGCCGGCAGCGGCGACGTCGAGGCGGGCGCCTGGCTGTCGGAGAGCCTCGTTCTCGAGGTGAACGGCTCCGGCAGCGTCCACCTGGCGTCCCTGGCCGTGGAGTCGCTGACCATCGACATCGCCGGATCGGGTGACGCCGAGATCGACGAGCTGGACGCCGCGGCCCTTCGGGTGGAGATCGCCGGCAGCGGCAACGTCGAGCTGGCCGGCGCCGCCGACCGCCAGGAGATCGACGTGATGGGGTCCGGCGACGTCGACGCCGACGGCCTCGAAGGCGCCGTGGTCCAGGTCGACGTGATGGGCTCGGGCGACGTGTCGGTGTGGGCCACGGAGGCCCTGTCCGTCGACATCATGGGCTCGGGCGACGTGCGCTACCGGGGCAACCCGCGGCTGGAGCGCAGCGCCGCCGGCTCCGGCGACGTGCGGCCGCTGTAGCCCTGGGCCCCGCGCCGCCGGCACGGCGCGACGGGCGTTTGACAGGGCAGGGTAGTGGGGCGCGATCATAGCGGCGTTCGATCCATCACGCCGGTGACATGTCCACGCGACGTCCTCAGCCATCCTGGTCCGGCGAACCCGCCCGGTCCGGCGACTCTTGCGGAAACGACTGGTACGCCGTGACCGAGGACGGCGACTCGGCCCTGCGGGTGACCCAGGGCCTCACCCTGGGCGAGCGGGACGGCGGCGAGCTCGCTCTCAACGCGGGCGCCGCCGAGGCCTGCTGGGTCGCCTTCGACCTGTCGGGAGCCGAAGGGGTGGTGGTCGCCTGTCCCGCCGGACGCCTGCTCGATGGCAGCGGCGAGCCCCTCGAGCGCCTCGCCCTGGAACCGGGGCTGTGCCTCGACCTGCCGAACAATCGCGTGCGCATCAGCCGCAGCATCCGCAGTTCGGCCGCGGACGGGCCGGTGGTGTCCGTGCGCGCCGCCGAAGCCGCGCCGCCGGCCGCCGCGCCGGCCGCCTCGCCTGTTCCGGCAGCGTCGGGCGGACCGGAATCCGCCGCGGCACCCCAGGCCCGGCTGTCCGGCCGGGATCGGCCGGCGCGCGCCGGGCTGCCGGTGGCGCGGTCCGGGTTGATGGCGGCGGCCGCGCTCGGCCTCCTGGTGCTGGTGGCCCTGGCCGCCCTGCGACCCGGGTCGACATCGCGGACCGGCACGGAGGAGACCGGGCCGGCTCCGGTCGCGTCGCCGCCCGCGGCCCGGAGGCCGCCGCCGGACCTGGTGCGACTGCCGCCGGTGGCGCCGCGCCTGCTGGCGGCACCGGTGGCACCCGTCGACCCGGCGGCCGGGCCGGCGCCGGCAGCGCAGCGCGAGGCCGCGGCCGCGCCGGACGATCCCCGCCTGGCGCGGGCGGAAGCGCTGATCGAGGCCGGTCGCATCACCTATCCGCCGGGCGACAACGCCGTCGACCTGCTGACCGCCGTGCTGCGGGACCATCCGGGCCACCCCGGGGCGATGAACCTGCTGGGCCGGTGCACCACGCGGCTGCTGGACGACGCCCGGGCGGCGCGTGCCGCCGGCCTCGACTACCAGGCGCGCAACCTGCTCGAGGAACTGCTCGGCTTCAATCCGGGACATCCCGAGGCCCGCGCGCTGT
The DNA here is from genome assembly GCA_002480525.1 of Gammaproteobacteria bacterium UBA7803. Lineage (GTDB taxonomy): Bacteria > Pseudomonadota > Gammaproteobacteria > Pseudomonadales > Azotimanducaceae > UBA7803. Next base: position 71,740 of record DLCH01000025.1, read on the forward strand.
GGGCGGAGTGGGTGGGCACGCCGCGCTGACCGTCGGCGCGGGACGCGATCGAGCGCGATTGTGAACGGGTCCGCATGTCCGCGACGGGCGGTCTGGGACACTGGGTCATCATGGCAACCGCCCGGATCCGCCCGTGAACCGTCATTCCGCGCTTCGTCTGCTGGTCACCGCCGTCGGCGGGGGCGCCGCCCGGCTGCGCGACCGGGTACGTCAGATCGCGCCCCGGCTCGAGGAGGTGGCGGTGTGTGACGACCCCGCCCACCTCGGCGATGCCGTGCGCTATCAGGATTACGATGCGGTGCTGCTCGACCTGCCCGGAGGCGCCGCCGACGCCGAGCGGGTCGGCCGTGCCGTGCGCGCCTGCCCGCTGACGCCGCTGGTGGTGGTTTCCCACGTGGCGGACGGCGCGCTGGCGGAGCGGCTGCTGAGGCTGGGCGCCCAGGACTATCTGGTGAAGCGCGAGACCAACGGCGCGCAGCTCGTGCGCGCGCTTCACTACGCCGTCGAGCGCAAGCGGCTGGAGATCCGGCTGAAGACCACGCTGGGCGAGCTCGGGCAGGCCAATGCCCGGCTGCGCTCCCTGGCCCTGCGCGACGCCCTCACCGGCGCGCTGAACCGGCGCGCGTTTCACGCGATGGGCGAGCAGATGCTGGCACGGGCCCGTCGCCGCTCGGGACGGGCGGCGCTGCTCTACTGCGATCTGGACCGGTTCAAGCAGATCAACGACAGCCTCGGCCATCGGGTCGGTGATGCGGTGCTGCGTGCCTTCCGGGAGCGCTGCGCGGCGACGCTGCGGCGCAGCGACTGTCTGGCGCGGCTCGGCGGAGACGAGTTCGTCGTGCTGCTCGACGACGCGGACGTGGCGCGGGCGGTGGAGGCGGCGGGCCGCATCGTGGCGGCGTTCGACGCCCCCATCGTCGCCGAGGGCGCCAGCGTCCGGCTGCGGGTCAGCGTGGGGATCGCCGCCTTTCCCGAGTGCCCGGATCTGGACAGCCTGATCGTGGCGGCGGACCAGGCCATGTATCACGCCAAGAGCGGTGGCGGGGTCGCCTGCCACCAGGCCCTGGCGGCGCCCAGCGGCGCGTGACCGCGGGGTCAGACCAGCAGGCGCAGCTCGGACGAGGGCGAAGGCAGATCGGGCATCGTCCGGGGATCGCCGCCGTCCACCTCGCAGCCGAGCCGGGTCGTCTCCCGGAACGGGTTGGTCAGGCGGGACTCGTCGACGATGATCTTGCGATCCTCGATGCCGCCGACGCAGAAGTTGTGGGGCTGCGTGGCCCGGACTTCGTCGGCGGCGGAACGGGCCGGCGCGCCGGGGTCGGCGAGGGCGAACGCCGGCAGGCAGAGGGTCATGGCGAGAGCGGTGCGGATGAAGATCGTCGTCATGGCCGGGCACGTTACCGCCGGCTCATGACAGTTGTGTGACAGGCCGCGGGCATGGCGCCGCCGGGGCCGTTCGGATGGGCCCACCCGCCACGCGGCCTTTCCCCGGGGTAGACTGGGCCGGTCGCCGCTGTGGAGCCGTATCGATGTCCGGGGAAGACGCGTCCGCCAGCCAGCCCCCCGGGGGCGCCGCGTCCGGGTCGTCGACGCCTGGCCCGGGCTGGACGGCGCCGGAACTCGACGTGCTCGCAGCCGCCGCCCGGCGGCTCGGCGCCGGCTTCGAGGACCTGCCGGCCTGGCGTCCGTCGCCCCCCGGCCCGGCGTCGCCCGGGGCCCTGGAAGCGGTGCTCATGGAAACGGCGTCGCGGCTGACGGACAACTACCCGTACTTCCATCCGCTCTACGCCGGGCAGATGCTCAAGCCGCCCCACCCGGTGGCGCGGCTGGCCTATGCCCTGGCCATGCTGATCAACCCGAACAATCATGCCCTCGATGGCGGCCGGGCGAGTTCGTTCATGGAGCGCGAGGCGGTGGCCGGGCTCGCCGCCATGATCGGCTGGCCGACCCATCTCGGCCATCTCACCGGAGGCGGCACCCTGGCCAACCTGGAAGCGCTGTGGGTGGCGGGCCGGCTCGGCGGACCCGAGGGCGTGGTGCTCGCGTCGGCGGATGCCCACTACACCCACGGGCGTCTCTGCGGCGTGCTCGGTCTGCCATTCGAGACGGTGCCCGTGGACCCGCGCGGCCGCCTCGACGTGGCCGCGCTGGAGCGCCGGCTCGCCCGCGGCGACGTCGCCACGGTGGTCGCGACCCTGGGCACCACGGGCAGGGGCGCCGTCGACCCGCTGGCCGACCTGACGGCGCTGCGCGACCGCCATCGTTTCCGGCTGCATGCGGACGCGGCCTATGGCGGCTACTTCCGCCTGGCCGGCGGCGTCGGGGCCGAAGCCGCCCGCCATCTGGCGGCGCTGGCCGGGGCGGATTCCGTGGTGGTGGACCCGCACAAGCACGGCCTGCAGCCCTACGGCTGCGGCGCGGTGCTGTTCCGGGACCCTTCGGTGGCCGCCTTCTATCGTCACGATTCGCCCTACACCTACTTCACCGACGCGGATCTGCATCTCGGCGAGATCAGCCTGGAGTGCTCCCGGGCCGGCGCCGCGGCGGTCGCGCTGTGGGCGACCCAGCGGCTGCTGCCCCTCGAGCGGGGCGGAGACTTCGCTGCGGGGCTGGACCGCTGCGTTGCGGCGGCCCGGGCACTGCACGGGCGCCTGGCGGCGGATGGCCGGTTCCTGACGCTGGACGCCCCGGAGCTCGACATCGTGGTCTGGGCGCCGGCGGAGGACGCCGCGGAGGCGATCAGCGCGGCCTCCCGGCGTTGCTTCGAGGCGGCGGCAGAACGCGGCGTCCACCTGGCGCTGACCCGGTTGCGCGCGGAGACGGTCCGCCGGGTCTGGCCCCAGGTCGACGTCGGCGCGGCCGAAGAGGTCACCTGCCTGCGGGCCTGCCTGATGAAACCCGAACACCTCGACTGGCTGGACGAGCTGTGGGCCGGGGTGGTCGCCGGCGTCGCCGGCCGAGCCTCGTAATCCCGCTGGCGGTGCAGTAGGGTTCCTCGGGCAATGTGCCGGTGTCCTTCCATGACTGCCAGAGCGGCCGGCGCCGGTGATGCGCACGCGCCGGCGCGGGCGCGCGGGCCGCGCCCGGGGAACCCTGGGCGGGCCGGACGTCTAACCGACTCATGAGGTTCCGGTTCACTCGCATCGTCCGCAGCGTCGGCCGCCCGACCGGCGCCCGTGGCTCCAGGCGCGGAGCCGTGGCGGCGGCGGTGCGTGGGGGCTGGGCGGCCGTGCTGGCGCTGCTGGCCCCGGCCGGGGCGGCGGAGATCCCGGCGCCGGTGGAACGCATGCTCGCCAACGCCCCGGTCGAGGCCGAGGCCCGCTGCTCGTACACACGAGTGCGGCTCGGCGACGAGACCCGCGAGGAACGCTTCGAGGCCGGCGCCGACGGGGCGCCCTGGGTGCTGGTCAGCGTCGACGGCGATGCGCCGAGCGCGGTCGAGCTGCGTCACTACGCCCGCGGCAACGTGGATCGCGACCGGCGCCACCCGCTGGCGTTCGACCTGCGGGAGATGGTGGATCCGGAGCATTGGGAGCTGATCGAGGAGTCGGCCGACGAGGCCGTCTACGGCTTCCGGCTGCGTCCCAACGAAGACCTGGACGAGACCCTGGTGGACAAGGTCGCCGGCACGCTGGTGGTGGACACCCGCCGCCACCAGCCGATCCGCATCGTCATCCGCAACACCGAGCCGGCCTACGTGGCGCCCTTCGTGCGGGTGGCCGAGTACCGCCAGCAGCTCGATTTCGAGTGGCACGAGGCCATCGGCGCGGCGGTGCTCACCCAGCGCGAGACCGTCATGCGGGGCCGCGCGCTGGGGCTGAAGCTGCTGCGCCGGGACAAGCGGGTCCGCTATACCGATTACGAGTGCGCCGAACCCTCCGGAGACACCGTCGCCGCGGGGGACTGAACGGCTCAGCCGTCCCGCGCGGCCATGCCGCGGACGGCGCCCCGGACCAGCTCGTGCACGGCGCGCAGGGTCACGCCGTCCGGGTCGTCACGGTGCGGGTAGGAGGCGAGCCCCAGGGCCACCGTCTTCGGGTAGCGGAACATGGCCGCGATGGCCGCCCCGAGTTCCTCGCCGGTGGGGCCGTCCGGCGCCGTCAGCGGATGCCCGGGAATCACGCTGGGGTCGAGCACGTCCAGATCGACGTGCACGTAGATGGCGTCCGTGGTGGCGCTGAGGCGGTCCATGGCTTCCTCGAACGCGCGGCCGAGCGCGCGCACGTCGGCCACGGACAGCTCGGTGATGCCGTCCGCGTCGATGCGGGCCCGCTCCAGCGGATCCGTGTCGCGCACCCCGACCATGACGATGTCGGTCTTGCGGATGGGCTCGTCGAGCTTCGCCTGGCACCGCATGCGCGTCAGCGCATCCCCCGCGGCAACCGCCACCGGCATGCCGCCGAGCATGCCGGACAGCGTCGTTTCCGGCGTGTTGTAGTCACCGTGGGCGTCGATCCACACCAGTCCGATGCGGCGCGGCTCGGCGGTGGCGTGGCGCAGCCCGCCGAGCATGCCCATCAGCGAGCTGCAGTTGTTGTACAGACCGACGTTGAGGAAACCGTCCGCCGCGTTGCGCGCGGCCAGGTCCGCGAGGTGGCCGGAGGCCAGGCCGAAGCGGTTCCAGCGGCCGTACTGGCGCTCGTCGTCGGCGGTCAGCGCCACCTCGTCGGTGCGCACGATCCGTCCGCCGGCCGTGGCCACGGCGCCCGCGAGGCCGCCCTCCAGCATGGCCCGGGCGTCGCCGTCGGTCTCCGGGCCGGCGCGATCGCCGTTGAACGGGTTGACCACCACGGCTACCGGGACGGGCTGCGCCGCGACGGCCACGGCAGCCTGGAGCAGCAGGGCGGGCAGCAGGCCGAGCAGCCGACGGGTCATGGCGCCGCCGCCGGCGAGGGGCCCGGGTAGACGATCTCGCCGTCGACCACGGTCATGATCACGGAGCCGTCGAGCAGGCCGCCGGGGTCGGTGTCGCCGAGCACGAACGGATCGACGTCCAGCACCGTCATGTCCGCCCAGCGGCCGGGCTCGAGGGTGCCGGTCAGGTGTTCCCGGAACGCCGCGTAGGCGGACCAGTCGGTGTAGGCGCGCACCGTCTCCTCGGCGGTCAGGCGCTCCTCGGGGTACCAGCCCTCGGTGGGCTCGCGGGCCTTGTCGCGCCGGGTCATGCCGGCATGCAGCCCGTAGAAGATGTCGTGGTCCGATCCGGGGTTGTCGGCGTTGAAGGTCAGGTGCGCGCCGGCCTCGCGCAGGCTGCGCCAGGCGTAGGCGTGATGGACCCGCTCGGGGCCGAGACGGTCCTCGGCCCAGGCCTTGTCCTCCACGGCGTGGGGCGGCTCCATGGAGGCGATCAGGTCGAGGGCGCCGAAGCGGGCCATGTCCTCGGGGGACACCACCTGGGCATGCTCGACGCGGTTGCGGTTGTTTCTGGCCTCCGGGGCGTTCTCGTAGACCGACTCGATGAAGTCGAGGGTCTCCCGGTTGCCGGCGTCGCCGATGGCGTGAATGCCGACCTGGAAGCCGGCCTGCATCATCGCCTCGGTCAGCTTCTGGTCGAAGCCGTACTGGTCGCCGCTGACGCCGCGGTGGCCGGGCCGGTCACTGTAGTCGTCGAGCAGCCGGGCGCCGCGGGAGCCCAGGGCGCCGTCGTAGTAGGCCTTGACCGAACGGGTCACCAGAAAGCTGTCGTGGTCCTGGTCGGGTCCCCGGGCCAGCCAGTCCCGCGACAGCGCCTCGTCGCGCACCGACAGCATGGCGTAGACCCGGATGGGCAGCTCGCCGGCGGCCTCGAGATCCTCCAGCGCGGCCATCTCCGCGGCGTCGAGTCCGGCGTCGTGCACGGTGACGTAGCCGTCCCGGGCCATCTGCTGCAGCGCCCGCCGGGCGCGGTCCTTGAGCGCTTCGTGGTCCGGTGCGGGGATGGCGTTCTCCAGCAGCGGCACGGCGCGGTTGAGCAGCAGCCCGTTCGGCCGGCCGTCGGGGAACCGGCCGATCTCGCCGCCGACGGGGGCTTCCGTGTCGGCCGTGATTCCCGCCCGCTGCAGCGCCATGGCGTTGCCCCAGCCGGCGAAGCTGTGGAGGCTGCGCATGTACACCGGGTGGTCCGGAACCGCCTCCGTCAGCAGCGTCAGATCGGGGTAGCGGTTGGCCCAGGCGCCCTCGTCCCAGCCCTGGCCGAC
>DLCH01000044.1 GCA_002480525.1 Gammaproteobacteria bacterium UBA7803
CGCTCAATCGCATCGTCAGGGGGGTCAGTTTTACTTCGGCGACATCGGACAAAAAGGGGTCAATTTTCAGTCGGCGTTGACAGCATCGCTGGCAGTCTCGATTGGAACGCCGTTCGGTCTCATTTGGGCAGGCCTGGTTTTAGCGAGCGGCATGGTTGCGAACGTCGCACTTGCTCGGGTTTTTGCGGCCTTTGAATCTGGTGCCGAGGCGGCGGCCCAGACGTGGACTGTGGTCGGAATCGTCCAGGATGGACTGGGAGGCGGGGTTGAAGTCGTTGGCGGCATTTGGGTCATCTTTGTCAGTGTGGCAGCACTCCGAGCAAAGGCTGTTATTCCGAGGGCGATCAACGTACTTGGCCTCGTAGTCGGAATCTGCGGCGTCGTCACGATTGTGCCGGCGCTCAGTGATTTTGGGGCGACTTTTGGTCTCCTGCAGATTGTGTGGTTCGCCGGAATCGGGGCTGTGTTGCTCCGTGCAGATGACACCCAGCCGATCGTTGGAGCCGACGTTTGACCCGCCAAGCACTTAGCAGCCGCAAAGGGAGCGGCGCCTAGAACGCCGTTGAACGGAGGTGTTGGAAGGTACGGCGTCGGCCGGCCGCCTGCGAACCGAATCAGCCATTATCCTGCCGATTGGAGCGAAGGCTATGGACGATCATGTCACAAGGACAATCGCCACTTACGATCGTTTCGCTGCGGATTGGGTTGATGCCGCTAACATAGATGAGATCGGCTCATGGATAAGAGACAGCATTCGACAATTCAACCGTCTCCTACCCAACGGCAAGGTACTCGTCCCAGGCTGCGGTGACGGTAGAGACTCCGAGTATCTAAGTGAACTCGGTAACGACGTCGAGTCGTTCGACCTCTCTTCCGGAATGCTGGAGTTCGCTTTCAAGAGATCCTCTGCAGGGAAGTTCTGGCAAATGGATCTGCGCGACTAGAGCTCTATCAAGAGTCGGTATGCCGGCATCTTTGCGAGTGGTTGCCTCTATCATCTGATGCCAGAGGAATTCGTCCGCTTCGTGTCTGATGCGAGCCGGATTCTCGAATCGAACGGCGTTTTCTATCTGAATATGAAGATCGGGGATGGCGTCGAGATGCGCCGTGTTCCCAAGGCCAACTATCCAGGCGGGGCCGAAGTACACGCAAAACTACAGGGCGATCGCTTTTATGCGTACTACACCGAACACGCGTTGGACAGCGTTCTTAGTAAAGCCTTTGAGGTTCGGACAAAGCGTGCACTGGCGCCACACACCGAAGAAATGCTTGAGTACTGGCTCGTCCTGCGGTGATGAAACTCTAGAGGCTCCTCTTGTCCGAAGGCAGACTGACTCATTCAGAAGGAGTACCGACCAACAATGCCTATGCGGCGGACAGCCAAAACCATCATCAACTTTGCTGTCGCAATTCGACCGTCAGTTTGCCTGGCCGCTGATCACAGGCGTTTGGCCCCGTGAAACGTGACCGGACTGCGCCTTCCTGCCGAAGAATCTGAAACCGCATGACATCTGGCTGCTGTGCGCCTGGCAAGGCGACGAGTTGGCGTCTGGATCGGCCGCGAGTTCCGGTGGAGGGGCATTAGGTATATCCAATGCCTTCGGCAATCCCGGCGGCATCCTGGACTGCATCAGGTACGCCGCCACCCATGAAGGCCGGTGCGGAGCTCGTTGGATACGGCGGCGTTCCGGAAGTCCGCTCGCTGCCGCAGCCTAGAATCCGCTAAAGGGTCAGTGCGCTTCGACCAGCCGATATCCCGCATCGTACTCGTCCAGCGTCAGCAGGCCGTTGTAGCGCCGCTGCCACTCACCGCTCTCCACGTCTCGCTTCAGCACCTGCAACCCCGCATCGACGTCACCGACGGCCCAGAAGGAGGAGCTGCCGGATCGGATCCGGGAATCCAGGTACGCCCCTGGTCGCCGCCAGTAGGCGTAGGGAAATCCATCACGGCAATCATCCGGCACGGGAACTGGCTTGATCTCCACGCTCCCGAGCCAACGCCCGTAGTCAGCCATCGCAGGAAACTGCGCTTCATCCAACTGCGCGAGCTCGGGAAGGTAGTCGGTCAGCCACGGCCGATGGGCCGGGTCGAAGGTCAACAGGACGATTGGACCGCGCGTCACGCGGCGCATCTCCGGCAATCCGGGGATCCGGACGCCGGAGTTCCGCATAGTTGACCCCGATGCTGCCGTAGCGCGCTTCCATTTGGCGATCCTGTTCCAGGCCCGCGGCGGCCGCAACGAACGTTGGAGCTCTGCACGGCAACTCCCTCCAGTTCCCATACATGCACGACAGCATCGCCCCACCTGCACCTGAGCCTGTTCACCGGCGGACGCGGGATCGCCGGCGGGCCAGCGCCGCAGCTCATCGCAGGCCGGCGAGATCAGGCCTCCGCAACATAGGCCGCGAGGTTGGACTGGAGGAATTCCTGAAGCGCGACCACAGGCGCGGCCAGGCCGCGTCGCCGGGGCATGACCAGGTTGAGCTTTGCCCGGCCCGCGCGCCATTCCGGCAGCACCCGGACCAGTTCACCGGACGCCAACTCCTGTCTGCACGTGTAGGCAGGCAGTGCCACGATACCGAGGCCTTCGATCGCCGCCTGCTTCAGCGTGGCCATGTCGTCACTCTTCAGCCTGGGCGATATCTGAACGGACGTTCTCTCGCCGGACTCGTGCTCCAGGCGCCAGCGATCGCCCGCACCCTGCCAACCGAGGATCAGCGTCTGCTGGTCGACGAGATCTGACGGCGCCGCAATGGGTTCGTCGACGGCCGCATGGTCGGGCGAGGCGAACAGGCGCCAGTCGACCGTTGCGAGCGGCCTCTGGATCAGCGTCGAGTCGGGCAGCGGGTCCGTGTGGCCACGAATCGACATGTCGATGCCGGACGCGACGAGATCAACGGTCTGGTTCGTCACCTGTTGCAGCACGGTGACCCGGGGATTGTCCGCCAGGAAGCGAGCCAACAGCCCTTTCAAGGCGAATTGTGCGACACCGACCGAGCAACTCAGCGAGACCTTGCCGGACAGGGTGTTCTTGCTGCGTTTGAGCGCCGCCTCGGCCCGCTCCGTCTGGTCGACGACAGCCCGCGCATGCTGGTAGAAGACTTCGCCCAGCTCGGTGATCCTGGATTGACGCGTCGTGCGCTGGATCAGCACCGCATCCAGGCGCTCCTCGAGCTGTGCGACGTGCCGGCTCAATCGTGATTTGGGTATGCCGAGCGCTTCGGCGGCCCGGGTGAACCCGCCCTTCTCGACGACGTGCACGAAGTAGTAGTAGTCGTTGAGATCCATCGAAGCCATCGGCGCCCGAACCCCTTTTGTTCCACTTACGGAATTATCAATTCAGATAATGCGCCTTCCGGCCCGGTTTGTCCCGTTTTTACACTTACCGCGAACTCAATCGAACAGGACCTGAGCCATGCGGGCAACCAACACCACCACCGATCAGAGGCTCATCTCCGGAGAGAAGACCGCCGTCTCCGAGCCGTTGAATGGAACTGACCTGTCGATCGGCGGCGGGTTTCACGCGCGGAGCTTCCGGGCCGGAGACGTCGGAGAACGGATGGATCCGTTGGTGATGGTGGACCACTACGTGATGACCCGGCCGACCTTCGGCCCGCATCCCCATGCCGGGCTGTCTGCCGTGTCGCTGCTCTTCGAAGACAGCGAAGGCCTGTTTCGCAATCAGGATTCGCTGGGCAACGACATCGACCTCCGCCCCGGCGACCTGTATTGGCTGAAGGCCGGCAGCGGCGCGGTTCATGACGAATACCCCCGCGCCAACGCCCGCAGCCACGGGCTGCAGGTGTTCGTCAACGTACCGCAGTCGCAGCGGTTCGAGGCGCCTGCTTCACGCCTGATTCGAGCGGAGGAGATGCCCGTCGTCGAGACCTCGGATCATCGCGTGCGGGTGGCGATCGGCGCATCCAATGGCGTCACCGGGGCACTCTCGCCATCGATCCCGCTGACCGTGCTGGACGGAACGATTCATTCCGGAGGCGCCTTTTTCCATGCGACGAAACCGAACGCAGGCCTGTGGATTCACGTGATCCGGGGCAATCTCGAGGTCTTCGTCGGCGATGAGGCGCGGTCACTCGCGACCGGGCAGGCGCTGGCAGCACGTTCCGCGGACGGCGCCGGCCTCGAGCTCCGTAATCCATCGCGCGACGCCGTGCACTTCGTCGTGTTCGAGGGCCAGCAGATCGGCGAGACCTATGTTCAGGACGGTCCATTCGTCATGGGATCGAAGGAACAGATCGCCGAGATCAAGGCGGCTTACCGGGCTGGCCGCCTGGGCGGAATCGACGGCAGCCGCTGAAGCGGGTTCGATCTGTCGATGGCGCCGGGCATGCCTGCGGCCGCCTGGCCCGCGCCACCCAGCGACCTGCGTGGCCGAAGCCGTGCACTGGCGCCTGCCGGGGAGCCGCCTTGGTCACCTCGGCGCGATCCCGGTATGCTCACCCGGAACCCGCGCTGGTTACGGTCGATTCGCACGGGTCACGCAATGCGATTCGCCATGCGCAGGCGAACGGGACACGTTCACGTCAGGAGCCACACATGCCATCCGCCCGTTCCGTCGCGATCGTCGCGCTGCTGGCGCTCTCCACGGCCCTGTCGGCCCAGGACCAGCTCGACATTGATGCCTACGAAATCTTCGACGGGCGCGACCTCGGCCTTCCGCCCGCCGCCGACATCGATCCCGCGTACCTGGAGGAGGCAAACTTCGAGTACGTGTTCTGCTCGACGCGCCCGAAGATGGCGGAGCAACTGGACTGCGGCTGTCGCGCGATGACGTTCCTGTCCGAGCGGCTGCAGGACACCGAAGCCAGGCAGCACATCATTCGCGAGAGGGTCGAGAACGAGTGTCTCGACCCGGTGAAGATGAGCGCGTTCCACTCGAAGCAATGCCGAAACAACCGGGGCCTGCAGCGCAAGTACCCCGCGATCCTCTCGGATCTCTGCGATTGCATGGGCCGCGAGATCGCCGCGGGCCTGATCGACCGAACTCGGAGCGGCCAGTTCAACGGGAGCACCATGCGTTCGGTCGAAACAAGGGCTCAGAAACAATGCCTGACGCGGCTGAACTGATCGGACTTCGCCGTTGATTCGGTGAGAACCTGCACTCGGGCGTCGAGCGGCTGGCGAGGAGGATCCTTCGAACACCATGGATTCGAAGACGATCGACTCAGACGACTCGGTGCCACCCGGCGAATGGCTCCTGCTGAGCCTGGTGCACCTGTCCATAGCGCTGGTCCTGCTGGTCTGCGGCGGCGACCCTGGCTGGTGGCAGGCCTGGATGTACTCCGCGCTGCTGTTCACCGCCGGCGTCGGGGGTCGGGCCTGGGCGGAGCGGCGGCATCCGGGACTGATGGCGGAACGACGGCGGGCCAGGTCCACGGAGCCATCAGACGTGAAACCCTGGGACAGGATTCTCGGCCCGCTGATGGCATTGACCCTGTCTTTCCCCCTGGTCGCCGTTGCCGGGCTCGATCACCGGTTCGGCTGGTCACCGGCGTTCCCGACCTGGCTGAACCTCGCCGGCATCGCCCTCGTCACCATCGGCTTCGCCTTCGCGGCCTGGGCGCTGGCGGAGAACCGCTTCTTCTCCACGCTGACGCGGATCCAGACTGATCGGGGGCATGTGGTGTGTGACACCGGCCCCTACCGCGTCGTGCGGCACCCGGGCTACGCGGGCAATCTGCTGGCAACGCCTGGCGTCATCCTGGCATTGGGCTCGGTGTGGACCGCCATTCCCGTCGCCATCGCGCTGATCGTCGCCGTGATCAGGACCTCATTGGAGGACCGGACGCTGCACGACGAGCTGCCGGGGTATGCGGAGTACGCCCGGCGCGTACGGTATCGGCTGCTGCCCGGCGTCTACTAGCAGTCGCGTAATCACGCATGCACGCGCCAGAGCGTGTTCACTCACTCCCTTCGATTGCGCATACAATCCGACACGCCCGCATCGCCGCCAATCACCAGCGCAGCGATAATCTCCGGCGGGCATCCTCAGTCAACCAGCGTGCATGGCGATGGCCAAATACCTGATTTCCTTCCCCAGCAAAGCCATGGTCGTGCCGGATGGCGACTGGGATGCCGTCGTTCACGACGCCCATGCCGTGATCGAGGAGGCGAAGGCGGCCGGCGTCTACGTCTTCGGCGGCGGCATCGACGAGGATGTGCCACCCGTCCTCGTCGCCGCGGACGGCACGTGCACCGAGGGCGGCTACCCCTGGGCGCCGACGCTCGACGGCGGTTTCACCGTTCTGGAGCTGCCGTCGCGGGAGGAAGCCGTCGACTGGGCGTCACGCATCGCCAGGTCCTGTCGCTGCGCCCAGGAGCTGCGGGTATTCCAGTTCGACCCGCAGTCCTAACGCCGCGAGCTACAGCCCGCGTTTGTCAGGTTTCGGCGCCCCACGGACGGACACCCGGACGAAGGATCTCGGCGTGAATGACCTCGAACTGATGGCGCTGCACTGCGACGCGCTGTACGTGCACAGCGACGACCAGGATCTCGTCTGCGTGAACGACTGGCTTCGGCGTCCGGCGCCAGCCCTGTGGCTCGGCATGACAGCCCATGGCGTGCTCGTACGTTTCCGCCAGGACGTACCTGCAGACACCCGCAGACGGGTCGAGCTGCTGATCGCACAGGAGCCCCGCGAGCCGTTGCCCGACGGGCGCCCTCGTCACCATGACGGCTACTGTTCACTGGTCGGTTCCCTGGATGCGGTGGCGGGACCCACGTACTGGCTGCCCTCCCCGACCGCGCTGCCGGACCCGCCAGAGCACCGGGTCGCGGCCGCGGATGCTGCGCTGCTGCGCGACAGCGCGCTGGCCGACTGGATTCCGGACATTCCCCATCAGCAGCCGATGTTCGTCTCCACCAGGCAGGGCCGCGCGGTAGCGGTTTGCGCCAGCGTGCGCATGACGCCCCGCGCCCATGAAGCGGGCGTCGAGACGGCGCCGAACCACCGGCGGCAGGGACATGCCGGCGCCGTGGTCGGGGCATGGGCGCGGGCCCTGCTCGCCTCCTCGATCGTTCCGCTGTACAGCACGAGCTGGGAAAATCTGGCGTCCCGGCATCTGGCTGAGAGCCTGGGGTTCCGGCCGTTCGGGTGGGAATACCGGGTCGGCTGACACCCCCACGGTACCTCACGGCCCTATCGACGCGCCCGCAATGCCAGGCGACACTTCCGCTCAGTTCCCAGGCTGGAATTCGCCATGCCCAAATCCGAACCACCCCGCAATGTCTCCTGTCACTGCGGCGCGATCCGTTTCGAGGTTCACGGGGAACTGACAGGGCTGCTCGAGTGCAACTGTTCGACCTGCCGGCGGCACGGTTTCCTCCACTGGAAGGTGCCGGCCGAGTCCCTGCGGCTGACGACCGAGCGGGTGCGCCTCTCGGTGTACTCGTGGCGGGAGATCTCCAGCGGACATCATTTCTGCCCGGTCTGCGGCACGCCGCTGCTGAGAACCGGATATCCCGACGGCATCGTTTCCGTGAACGCGCGCTGCATCGACGAGATCGACACGTTCACGCTGGACATCGGCCGGTTCGACGGCCGAACGAAGATGCGCCCCGGGGTCCTGCGATGACCGCTACCGATGCCGGCGGCGGATCGGCCAACGTCTCCTGCCTGCCCGGGGCCGGCTGCTTGCACTTCCGCCGCGCCTGACGGACATTGGTGGCCCGCCGATGTCCGCCGGACGCCGTCATGGAAAGTGCGCCGATCCGTCTGCTGCGGTTCGATTCCGCCGTCCGCCACGAGCCGGCCATCGATCACTGGCTCGACGGCCGGCCGACGGAACTGGGCTCGCTGGCACGTCGCTGGTTCGAGGTGATGCGCGGGCTCGGCAGCGACGTCCGCGAGCTGCTCCACGATGGCCACCCTACCGTCTGCGTCGGCGATGCCGGGCTCGCCTACGTCAACGTGTTCTCGGCCCACGTCAACGTCGGTTTCTTCCTCGGCGCCTGGCTCGACGATCCCGCGGGCCAGCTCGAAGGCACCGGCAAACGCATGCGCCACGTGAAGCTGCGGCCGGGCGGCGCCTGTGATTCCGATGCGCTCACCGCGCTGATCCACCACGCCTATCACCACATGCACGGACTGCTGCGGGAGGGCGCCGGCTAGCCGCCCAGCCTCCAGCCACTATTTTTGCAGCCGCCGGACGCCGAAGCGCCAGTGCCGCCCGGCCATTCACCCGGGTAACATGGAAGACTACGCCGACCGCTCCCGATGCCGGACGGCCCCCAACCGACTCGACACAGGGAAACACCATGAACCTGGACCTGCCGGAACAACTTCAGCGTGGACTGCTGGTCACCGGACGGAGCCTGCTCGGGCTTTACTTCGTGGTGCCCGGGCTGGCGAAGATCTTTCAATTCTCGGCTACCGGTGACTACATGGCCCAGCACGGCGTCCCGGCGATCCCGCTGCTGCTGGTGCTGACCATCCTGGTGCAGGTCGGCGGCGGCGTCTGCCTCGCGATCGGCTACCGCGCGCAGCTCGTGGCGCTGCTGCTGGCCGGCCTGACGCTGCTGATCAATCTGTTCATGCACGATTTCTGGAACGTCTACGAGGGCACCAGCCAGGCCCACGAAACCCAGAACTTCATCAAGAACCTGGGGATCATGGCGGGTCTGCTGGTCGTCGCCGGCACGGCGAAGCCGAGGGCCGCGACATGAGCCAGGACCGGGAGCTGAGGTTCACCTACCGGCAGACCCGGGAGGGTTTCGAGCTGTTCCATCACGGACGCAGGGCGACGACGCTGCGCGGATCGAAGGCCGCCGAGTTCGAGCAGGCGCTCGCCCACGGGTCACCGGTCGAGCTGCAGCAGCTGATGGCCCGGCTGACGGGAAACTACAAGCGCGGCAACGAAAAGGCCGCCCGCAGTCATCCGAGAAACCGCGGGCGGTGACCGCTCCTCTGGAACATCGTGAGATCGGGCGGTGCGAGGAAGCGGTGCTCAGGCAGCTCCTCGGGTACTACTGTCACGACATGGCCGAGTGGTTCGCGCTCGACCTCCAGGCAGACGGCACGTATCCCTATCCCGTCGAATCGCTGTGGTCGGACGCCTGTCACGTGCACCTCGCCCAGGTTGGCGGGGCGCCCGTCGGTTTCGCGATCGTGGCGGAGGTGGCTGGCGCAAACGCACCCTCCGGCACGCGTGATCTGAAGGAGTTCTTCGTCGTTCGTCGCCATCGGCGAACCGGGCTCGGCCGGGCCCTCGCGGCCGCCATCTGGAACGAGTATCCCGGTGGCTGGATCGTTCGGGTGCTTCAGGCCAACAGGCCGGCGCTCCCGTTCTGGCGGACCGCCATAGAGGCGTATACTGAAGGCCGCTTCGTGGAGGAAGCGAGGTGTCTCGACGGCCGGGACTGGTCCTACTTCTCCTTCGAGGCACCGATGCAGCACGGTTGACGCAGGGCACCAGCCCGGCCGGCATGACGGTTCCGCCGGCACCGGCGCCGCCGACCGGAAACGTCCGCCTTCGGATCGGGAGGGCCGTTCGACACAATGAGCACCACGAGCCTGTTCGTCGAACTCATCGTCATCGGATCCGGCGTCTTTCTCTGGCTCGCGATCCTGGCTCTGGCGCTGTTCGGTGCCGACGCCATCCCGATCAGCCAGACCGCGCTCATCGCATCGGCCATCCCCGCGCTCTCGGTGATCTACGTGCTGGGTACGGTCTGGGATCGATTGGCCGACTGGCTGTTCGGCCGCTGGTGGGGGGACGGGATTCGCAGCTCCGAGTTCGACGAAATCGGCGAGTACTACGATGCCCGCCGGTCGATCCTCACCCGATCCCCAGCCCTGTCCGAGCTGCTCGAGTACGGACGCAGCCGACTGCGCATCTGCCGGGGCTGGGCCCTCAATGCGCCGCTGATCGGGATCAGCCTGGAGTGCCTGCTGCTGATCAACCCGGACCTGGTCGCCAGTCCACTGCTAGCGGGCATCGCCGTCGCCGCACTGTCGATCGCACTCACCTCGGGCTGCTGGTTCGCGTGGAGCAGCCTGACGCGCGCCGAGTACCGGAAGGTCAGGGAGCAGGCCCGATACCTCCAGGATCGGAGCGCCGATCACACTTAGCGGACCGGTCGCGTTGACGGAGTGGGTCTTGCCATACGGAGCGTTCGCGGATGCCGTGCTGATCGTTCACGCCGGCGTGGTGCTGTTCGTCGTGCTGGGGCTGGCGGTGATCGTCCTCGGCAACCGCGCCGGATGGACGTGGGCAAACGCCTTCGGGTGGCGTGCCGCTCACCTCGCCGCCATCGTCGTGGTGGCGCTGCAGGCCTGGCTGGGCCGGCATTGCCCTCTGACCATCCTCGAATCCTGGCTTCGGGAGCAGGCGGGCCAATCACCCTATGCCAGCAGTTTCGTGCAGCACTGGCTCCAGGCGCTGATCTACTACGACGCGCCGCTGTGGCTGTTCGCGATTGCCTACACCGTGTTCGGCGGCCTCGTCGCCTGGGCCTGGTGGCGCTATCCGCCCGAGCGCGGCGGAGCTGGAACACCGCGCCGGTGACAGGATGTCGCCCGGCCAGAAAACCGCCGCGGACCGACACCTAAATTGCCTTCCTAGTCGGGCACGGCCCGTCGATCCCCATAGCCAACGACATCCGGATTTTGTTAGCTTGTCAGTCATCGATGGCGAGGAGGGGCATCGATGAATCTCTACGCGATTCTGCGACGCGACGGCTTTGCCGACGGTCCAACTCTCGAAGCGGCGGCGGCCCGATCCACCGAAGTCGGCAATTCCATGCCCGACGACGTCCGCTGGATTCGGTCCTACGTGCTCGGCGAGGGTTCGGGCGCACTCGGCACCGTATGCATCTATGAGGCGAGCAGCGAGGAGGCCATCCGGCGTCATGCCGAGGCGGCCGACCTGCCCGTGTCGGAAATCATCCCCATTCAGGACACCGTCGTCGTACGTCCCGATCCGGCTTGACCGGCTGCCGGCGCGCCGCGCGAGCCGGCACTCGACGGCAACTGAGGAGGACCCCATGAAGACGATTCACACCGTCCCGCTGAGTCTTGCGCTGTTGCTGGCCGCGGGCCACGCCGCCCGGGCCGACGAGCACCAGGCGTTGATCGAGCAGGCTCGGTCCGCCGCACCCGCGCTGGTCAGCGCCGATGCCACCGTGATGTACCGCGGTGAAGTGCTCGCCGAGGGCACCAACGGCTGGACCTGCCTGCCCGAAACGCTGCCGGACGACAACGCGCCCATGTGCAACGACGACGTCTGGATGGAACTGATGTCCGCCATGCAGGCCGGAGAAGACTACGAGGTCGAACGGCTGGGCGTTTCCTACATGCTGCAGGGCGATGCCGGCGTCAGCAACTCGAACCCGGCGCATCCCGCCGGCGCCGACGCGCCGGACTTCATCAAGGAAGGCGCGCACCTGATGCTAGCCGTGCCCCGGGAGATGCTCCAAGGCATCACCGACGACCCGCACGCGGGCGGTCCCTACGTGATGTGGAAGGACACGCCCTACGCGCACATCATGGTGCCGCTCGAGGACGAGAACCGCTCCGATCCGCCGGAGCGCTGACATACCAGGGCCGGCCCGCGCCGGATCGGCCGACGATCGAGGAAGACCATGCCGCACCAGCCGACGGATACGGACCCGGCGTCCTGGGCGCGCTACTTCGCCATGGCCGGCAACAATCGGGCGTGGGAACTCGCGGCGCAAATCGCCAGGTCCGCGGCGGAGGATCGCGAGATGCTGGACGCCGCGCATGCGTCGGCGTTCCACTGGAACGCCGTGGGGACCGAACTGAACCGCATGCGGGCCGCGTACCTGGTCGCCGAGGTGCACGCTCTGCTGGGGTTTGGAGCCTCGGCGCTGGCGCTGGCCGACGAGGCGTTGACCTGGTTCCGTGACGTCGACAGTCCGGACTGGGAACGGGCGTTTCTCCATACCATACACGCGCATGCCGCCGCCGCGGCCGGCGATGCCGCTGCTCATGCAGCCTCCTACGCAGCAGCGGTGGAGGCGCTGGCGGCCATCGCCGATCCGGAGGACCGGAACATCGTCGAGCAGACCTTCCTTCAGGTTCCCCGCCCCGCGGGCTAGCGCCGATGCCGAACGCATCCCGATGCCTGCGGCCGAAGCGCCGGCGCGAGCCGGCTGCTGCTGTATCGGAATCGAGGCGGATTTGCAGCTTGGCGAGTGCCTGGATCCGGTCGCGCGACGGTCTCGAGTTTAGAGAGGACCCGGCCGACGCCATGGTCCGCGACGACCGCCAGGCGACCGGATTCTTCGCCTTTGCGGGTTGATTTGTGGACACCTGGCCCCTGCCCTTCGCCATCTCGGAGTCCGCGGCGCGCCACCTGGCCGCCGCGCGGCCCGACGCCGACAGCATTCCGGAGGTCACACGGCAATCCGGCCTGACCGTCGAGGTGTCGTGGCGCCGCCTCGGCGGCATCGACCCTGAGGCGGCTCTCTGTCAGAACGACCTCGGCGAACTGCTGATCGTTCCGGAACCGGCGCTGCGCGAATCGCTGGAGGGCGGCGTACTGCACTGGGACGGGTCCCGCCACCTGCTGATCACCCGCGACCAGCGGCCGCCAAGAACCCGGCGCCCGGCAACCGCCGGCAACATCACGGCCGCCAAGGTGAAGACGCTGAGAGCGCGGACCGGACTGGGGATGATGACCTGCAAGCGGGCCCTGGAGACGACCCGCGGAGACCTCGAGGCAGCGCTGCGGCTGCTGCGGGGCGGCGACGGGTGACCAACGTCACGGGCACGGCTGAGACCGGCCACGGGCGCGTGCTGGTCCTGATCAACGGCGCGTCCGGTGCCGGCAAGACCACGACGGCCGCCTGGCTGCGGGAGCGGCTGCAGGACGCCGTCTGGATTCATCCGGACGGCCGATGGCCGACGCCCTCGATGACCAGCGAGCAGATCCTGATCGAGGTGCTGAACACCCTCGCCATAGTGGACGGCCCCCGGATCGCACTCGCCGACTGCCAGATTCGCGGATCGGATGCGCGCAGACTCCTCGACGGGCGCCCCGAGATTCAACTCGTCAACGTGGTGCTGACGTGCGAGCCGGAGGAACGGCGACGCCGCCTGCGGCAGCGCGACGCCCAGGCCCACGATCCGGGCCGGATCGAGGCCTGGTCCGCCGTTCTTCGGGAGGATGCCCTCCGCGAGGGCGACCCGGTGCTCGACACCACGACCACCGGAACGGCCGGCTGCGGCCGGCAGATACTCGGGTTGCTCGAATCAGCGGCCCGCGCCAGGCCGCCGGCCGGCTAGCCGATGCGCACCCAGACCTGGCCGTGCTCGTTCTGCAGCCGGGTGGCGTTCAGCCCGCGATCCGCGCAGATGCGGCTTATCCAGCGGAAGCGATAGCGCACGATGCCGCCTTCCTCGCTGGTGTCGCTCTTGCCCACCCAGGCGTCGCCGGCATACTGGCGCCGGTACCAGGGGCATTCCTTGATGCTGGCGAGCAGCACGCCGTCGGGCGTCCGGGTCTTCACGAACTGGTCGAGCATCGTCTCGATCTGTCCGGGGCTGGCGTGGGTCCAGATCGAGCGCGCGATGACGAAATCGAACCGCTCGCCGAACACCTCGAAGTCGAAGTCCGCGTTGTTGCTGAAGCGGGGCTGCTTCGCGTCGAGCACGTCGGGCCCGACGATGACGGCCTTGCCGGCTTCCAGCATGTCCCGGTTGGGTTCGATGCCGCAGTAACATCCGGGCTGGAGAAACTGCATGATCCAGTAGCCGGCGCGCAGGCAACCGCAGCCCACGTCCAGCACCTTGGAATCCAGGTTCAGCCCGTTGCGGAGCAGGATCGAAAGCTGGTTGCGACCGACGGTTTCGAACTTGCGCAGCGGGCCGCCCAGGAACACACCGGCAGACTGAAGGCGTTCGGCACGCTCCCGGAGGCTCAGGGTGTCGTCGTATGTCAGCATGTCACTGCCAACGTTAATCGATGCGGCCGGCGCTTGGAACGGCCCCGGCTCGCGGACACGGCCCTGCCCTGGCATGATGGAACGGCCCGACGGACACCGGCAGGGGCGTCATGAACAGCTACGCCACGACGGCAGACATGATCACTGAGCGGCGCACCGCACGATGAGGTGGCTGCGCATCGCCCTCGCCATCGCGATCGCCCTGCTCGGCGGATTCGCGCTGTATGGCCACTACGTCGCCAATCCCCGGGTGGCCGAAGACATCCGCACCAACCCGGACGGGCCGCGCGCCCGGGAAACCATGCTGCTCACGCTGCCCTCCGGGCGCGAACTCCCGGTGAACTATCTGCTGGAAGCCGACCGGGTGTTCGTCGGCGCGGACGGCCCCTGGTGGCGGGATCTGCGGGACGGCGGCCGTGTCGCCATGCTGATCCGAGGCAGAACGCTCACCGGCGAGGCACGGGTGATTCTCGATGATCCCGCACATACCCGGGACGTGTTCTCGCGGCTGCGTCCGACGGCGCCGTCCTGGCTGCCCATGTGGTTGAACGGCCGGCTGATCGAGATCGAGGTAGTCGCGCCGCCGGGTCCGCCGCCGGAGCCCGAAACCTGAAGCCGCCGGTCATCAGCGCAGCGCCGATGGCCGATCCGGTCGCGGCGGCGTATCGGAGCTTCCCGCCCGCGGCCAGACGATGCCTCGAGCGGATCCGCGCGCTGATCTTCGAGACCGCGGCGGCACTCGACGGGGTCGGCCCGATCACCGAGACCCTGAAATGGGGCGAGCCTGCCTACCTGACGGAGCGCAGCCGTTCCGGCACCACCGTCCGGCTCGGCTGGAAGGCCGCGCGGCCCCAGGAGTGTGCGCTGCTGGTCCACTGCCAGACGACCCTCGTCGACACCTGGCGCAGCCTGTTCCCGGAACTGGTCTTCGACGGCAACCGGGCGCTGCGGCTGCCGCTCGACGAACCGTTGCCGGAGCCCGCTCTGCGCCGGTGCATCGAAATGGCCCTGACCTACCACCGGGCCGGACCCACCTGAAGGCCGGACCACTGCCGATGACGATTACCCGGCGGGTAATCGACGGCACCGGATGCCGCGCGTCACCATGCCGGCAGATCAATCGAGTGCGCACGACGTGTTCCAGTCCCTGATACCCATCGCCGCGGCCGTTGCCTTCGTCCTGACCACCACCGTCCTCACCGTCGGCGCCCGACCGGTCCGTCACGGCTGGCTGATCCCCGCCGCGGCATCCGCCGCGTTCCTGGCCTTTTCCGTCCACGCGATCTGGACAGCGGGCCTCGGCGGCGTGTGGCAGGAACACACGGGCAGCGCCTGGGGTAATCAGATCTGGATCGATCTGCTGCTGGCCGTGACCATCGGCTGGTACCTGATGCTGCCGCGGGCCCGGGCGGCGGGCATGCGGCCGGCGGCCTGGCTGCCGCTGGTGGTGCTCAGCGGCTGCGTCGGCTTTCTCGCCATGCTCGCGCGGCTCAGCTACCTCGAGCAGCACGACTGATCGGCAGCAAGGACGCGAGACGTGGTCACCCACGGTTGCCCGGAGTGCGCCGGGCCGCTTGAATAGGCGCTGACTCCTCGACAGCGGCCAGACCGACCCCGACATGCTGAAGACGCTTCTCCGGCGGGCCGCCGTGGCGCTCGCCATTCTGGCCGCCGTGGGCACCGTCGCGCTCTGGTACGTCGTCCACGACATTCCCGACGCCCTCACCCGCGGCCCCTGGCCGCCCCAGCCGGTGCTCATCGACGACGTGCGGGTTGTGTCCATGGTGCCGGAGGCGCCGCCGGTGCAGGCAGGCCGGGCCGTGCTCATCGAGAACGGCACGATCTCGCAGGTCGGACCAGCCGGCTCGGTGGCGCCGCCGCCCGGGGCGCGGGTGATCCGGGGCACCGGCAGGACGCTGCTGCCGGGCCTGATCGACGCCCACGTGCACCTGAACGACGAGGCGGAGCTGGCCGGCTATCTCGCCCACGGCGTCACCGGCATCCGCAACATGTCCGGGTATCCGTTCCACGTCGACCTGGCCATCCGCCTGGTGTCCGGCGACCTGCTGGGACCGGACTTCGTCACCACGGGCAGGATTCTCAACAGCCCCGGCCCGAACGAAAGCGTGCTGCAGCACCTGGTGACGACCGCCGACGAGGCGCGGGCCGCGGTGCGCGCCCAGTACCGGGCGGGGTTCCGCACGATCAAGGTGTATTCCAACCTGCGGCGGGAACCCTACGAGGCCATTCTCGACGAGGCCGCCAGCCTCGGCATGGCGGTCACCGGCCACACCCCGGAAGGCGTGCGCAGCGCCGGCGTGCCCCGGGAGCGGCCCTTCGACATACCCTGGGAGGCGTCCCTCGGCCACGGCTTCACCACCCTGGAGCACGTCGAGACCCTGGTCTGGCATGGTCTGCGGGACGATCTGGACCTGGCGCGCATGGGCGACCTGGCGGCGCGCCTCGCCCGCTCCGGCGAACCCGTGACCCCGACGCTGATCGCCCACCGCCGTCTCGTGCTGATCGCCGAGAGCGGCGGCGCCTATCTGGACAGGCCGGGGTCGGAAACCATCAACCCGTTCGTCCGATTCGTCGAGCAGGGCGCGGAGGCCTGGTGGAGCGGCATGGACCCGGCGGCCTACGAACGCCCGCACACCGACTTCTTCGTCGCGGCGACCGGTCTGCTGCATCAGGCCGGCGTGCCGCTGCTCGCCGGAACCGACGCGGGCGGCTTCGGCATCATTCCGGGCGCGTCCCTGGCCCGGGAGCTCGAGCTTCTGGTCGAGGCCGGACTGACGCCCCACGACGCCCTGGCGTCGGCGACCCGGATCGGCGCCGAGGTGCTGGGCTTCGACGACGCCGGTCGCGTCGCACCGGGCTACCGCGCCAACCTGACGCTGCTGCCCGACGACCCGCTGCAGGACGTGGGCGCCGTCGAGCATCCGGCCGGCGTGATGATCCGCGGCGAGTGGCTGGACGCGGACCGGCTCGCCGGCCTGCGCGCGGCCGCGGCGGACACCTCCTTCGTACGGTCCCTGTGGCGCGCGCTGCGAATGCTGGCGGCGCCCTGACGGCCGCGGCGGGCATTACGTACTCCCACGTTTCGTCGGCGTGACCGACTTCGTGCGGGCACACCGTCCGTTGCGCCGCCGCGGAGATGGGTTAGCATCGGGGACGGGAGGACGTGCGCCATGCCCATCGAGCACCGAGTCGATCCCGGCCAGGGAATCCTGTTCGTCACCCGCAGCGGATCGATCGACACCCAGGACGAGCACGATGCCCTGGATCGCCGTCGAGCCGACCCGCTGGTCCAGCCCGGCATCCGGGTGCTCGTCGACTGCTGTGCGGTGGACCCGGCGGACTCCACGGAAGTCGTGCACTATCTTGCCGACAGCATCACGGCCCTGGCCGCCCACCTGCAATGCGGGCCCGTGGCCATCGTCGTGTCCACCGACGTCCAGTTCGGCATGGCGCGAATGTACGCGGCGCTGACCGACCTGGCGCACCCGGATACGGAGGTGTTCCGCGCCCGCGAGGACGCACTGACCTGGCTGCGGTCCCGGTAGTGGCGACCCTCGCCCGTCCGGCGGCGCCGCCCGGGGATGCCGTCTGAATGGACATCGCAGGCCTCGCCGCGTTCGTCGTCGTGATGCTGTCGCTGGCCGCTCTGCCCAGCGCCAGCGTGGCGCTGGTCGTCAGCCGCGCCGCCACGGCAGGCCGCCGTCAGGGACTGGCCGTTGCGGCCGGCATCGTACTGGGCGACCTGACCCTGGCCGCCCTCGCCATCTTCGGCATGACCTGGCTGGCCGGAACCGTGGGCGGTGCCTTCACGGTGCTGCGCTACGCCGGCGGCGCCTACCTGATCTGGCTGGGCTGGCGGATGCTGACCGCACGGCCGCCGACCGGCGATGCGACGTCGGCCCGAGGCAGCCGCTCCACCGCCACGAGCCTCGCAGCGGGCCTGGCGCTGACGCTGGGCGACGTCAAGGCGGTCCTGTTCTACGCAAGCCTGTTCCCCAATCTGTTCGAGCTGACGACCCTGACGGCGGCCGACATCACCCTGCTGTTCGCCGTCACGGCCGTGACGGTCGGCGGCGTGAAGTCCGCCTACGCGCTGGCCACCGAGCGTCTCTACGCCCGGCTGCGCGGCGCGGCCGCCGACGGCATCGCGCGGCGGCTGCCCGGGGCCGTGGTCATGGCTGCCGGGGCCTGGGTGGTCGCCAAGAGCTGATGCGCCCAGGACCTGCACGACACGCCTTCGAACCGTCGAAGCCGGAGCCCGTCGGCGAGGGTGCGAGCGCGCAGGTGTACCGGCTCGACGCCACCCGCGTGTTCAAGGGCTTCAAGCCCCATCTGGCGCCCATCCTGGTCGACCGGGAACTCGCCCTGGCCGGTCTGGCCCACGAGGCCGGGATACCGACGCCACGGCCCGTCGGGCGGCACACCCTCGAAGGCCTCGATGGCATCCTGTTCGACTACCAGCCCGGCACCAACCTGGACGAGCACACCCTGCCCCGGCCCTGGCGCTACGGCCGCGCGCCGCGGCAGATGGCGGAGCTGCACGCGGCCATCCACGACGCCGAAGTGGCCCAGGCCGGCCGCGTACTGCCCGCGCCGTGGCGGCAACGGGACTTCTGGCGAATGCTGATCGGCTACGCGGACTCGCTGCCCGGCGCCCACCGGGAGACGTGCCTGGCCCGCCTCGAGTCGCTGCCGGACGGCGAATCCCTGTGCCACGGAGACATGGCGCCATCCAACGTGATGTATCACGGTGGCCGCTGCATCGCGATCGATTGGTCGCTCGCCAGCCTCGGCGACCCGATGGGGGACGTCGCGTTCACCTGGGTGGGCATTCACGATCTCTCGCAGCTCGTGGATCTGCCCCGGATCGTGAAGGCCATTCTGCGCCGCAGCAGCCGCCGCTACCTGAGCCGCTATGGCGAATGCCGCCCGGCCTTCGACCGGCGCCGCTTCGAGCGCTGGCTGGCCCCGGCAGCGGCGGCCCGCCTGGGCGCGCTGGAGAAAGCCGGCGACCCCGGGGCGGTCGCGGCGCCCCTGCGCCGACTGATCGAATCCTACTGCGCAGACGAGTAAACTCCGTTCCACCTTCTGCCACGTCTACCCCTCCTTTGGAAAAAGCCCGAGCCAAGCGCATGTCGCCGGAGGCGCGCCGCCGCCAGATCATGGAATCCGCGGCGGAACTCATGGTGTCGACGGGCAACTCGGGTTGCACGCTGGAGCAGGTCGCTCAGGCCGCGGGCATCAGCAAGCCGCTGATCTACAAGTACTTCCCCCGCCGGGAAGACCTCATCGAGGAGATGCTGAGCCGGGAGCTGGCCGAGTTGAACGGCCGGGGTCTGGACTCCATCGACACCGAGGTGCCGTTCGAGAAGATCGTCCGCAGCACCGTGGCGCGCTCGCTGCGCTACTACCACGACCGCGGTCCGATACTGCGGCTGCTGTCCACGGACCCGGCCATCACCACCCTGAAGCGCAAACCGAACCGGACCTCCTGGTCGAGCGCGTTCCAGTTCCTGGTGCGGCGTTCCGTGGAGCACTACGGCGTGCCCGAGTCCGTCGCCGTGATCACCTCGATCATGATCCTGAACGCGCCCATCTATTCCATGGCGTCCCTGCGCCGGCGCGACGTCGACATCGACGAAGCCATCGAGGTGTGGTCGGAGTTCATCATCGGCGGATGGCGCGCGCTCGAGGCGCGCTTCGGGGACCCGGACGCACGCTGAGCCGGCGCCGTTGCTTTCCCCCAGGACCACGCTAGTATAACGTTGTTATATTAACTAGCTGGGGAGCATGCCCATGACCTACGCCGGCGATCGCCGCATCTTCGACGCGAACAGCCACGTGATGGAAACCCGGGAATGGCTGGATCCGTATCTCGACCCGGAGGTTCGGCGGCAGCTGCGCCCCCTCTACGGCCACAAACCCGGCCGCATCGACAAACTGCTCGACGAGGCCAAAGCACGCAAAGGCGACGCGGCGGCCGAAGCGAAGGCGCTGGAGAACCCCATCGCCGGGCCGAAGGGCTGGACCGCCGCCGGCGCGTTCGACCCGGAGGAACGCACCCGGGTGCTGGACCAGTTCGGCTTCGCCGGGCAGCTCGTGTTCGGCACCGCGTCCCTGTCACCGGCGCTGGCCGCCGACGACCCCGGCGTGCTGTACGCCGGCGCGCGCGCCCACAACGAGGCCATGGCGGCGTTCTGCCGCAGCGACACGCGCCTCTACGGCGTGGGCTACGTTCCGCTGGACGATCCCCGGCGGGCGCTGACCGAGCTCGACGCCGCCCTCGCCGCCGGCAACCGCGCCATCATGGTGTCCGCCGGCCCGGCCGGTGACCGCTCACCGGGGCACCCGGACCTCGACCCGGTGTGGGCACGCCTGTCGGAGACGCGCACGCCGTTCATGCTGCACATCGGCCCGGGCACGAAGACCCAGCCGAAGGCGTTCCGTAACAACGGCCGCGAGCGCGCGCCGGACCTGCACGGCGGCGGCGAAAACCTGCGTTTCGCCGACTACATCATGCTCTCCTTCGCCCCCCAGGTGTGGCTGACGGCCATGGTCTACGACGGCGTGTTCGAGCGCTTCCCGGAGCTGCGCGGCGGGGTCATCGAGGCGGGCGCCGGCTGGGCCCCGGAGTTCCTGCGCGAGCTGGATCTCGGCTACAAGAGCTTCCGGCGCACGGATCCGTACCTGCAGAACATGGCGCTCACGCCTTCCGAGTACATCCGGCGCGCCGTCAAGTTCACGCCGTTCCCGGGTGAGGACGTGGGCCGCATGATCCGTGACGGCGGCGCCGACCTGTTCCTGTTCTCCAGCGACTACCCCCACCCCGAGGGCACCAACGACCCGCTGGGCCGTTTCCAGCGGACGCTGGAGGGGCTGGACGACGACGCCCTGGATCGCTTCTACCGCCGCAACTTCGAGGAGATGATGCAGGTGCAGAGTCCCTGAACCGCCGCCGGGGCGGCCGGCTGATAGACTGGGCCCCATGAACGCCCGTCTCTATCACCTGGCGACTCGCGACGACTGGGACGCGAGAGGCCGGACCTACGTGCCCGGCCAATTCGCCGCCGAAGGGTTCATTCACCTGTCGACGGCCGCCCAGATCGGCGGCGTCGCCGAGCGGTTCTACCGAAACCACGACCGGCTCGTGCTGGTGACCATCGACCCGGACCGGGTCACGGCGCCCGTCCGCTACGAGAATCTCGAGGGGGGCGAAACGCTGTTCCCCCATCTCTACGGTCCCCTCGACGAGCAGGCCGTGATCGACAGCCGGCTGGTCCGGGTGGACGACCGGGGCCGTCTGCTGGCGGAGTCCGGCGGGGCGATAGAACTCGATACCGGCACGGACGCGCCCGGCTGACGGCGTTGCGCCGGCGCCACCGGCGGAATCCACCGCAGGTCGCACCGGTTTCGGGACGCCGCGCAGGGAACGGGCGCGCCGCGCTCTGCTAGGTTGAGCGCTCGATCGTGAAGAGCGGACCGGCATGACCGACAGACAGGAAGCACTCAGACGGCTGCTGGCCGTCCAGGCCATCGGACTGATCGGCTGCGTGGCGCTCGGGCTCGGCCTGTTCGGGCTGGCGGAGGACGACGCCGCGGATCTTCACCCCTGGCTGGGCGACCTCACCGTCAACCTGGCGCTGGTCGGCGGCGGCCTGATCGTGTGCCTGATCGAGGTGCGCCTGATGCTGCCGATCCTGCGGGCCCTGCGCGCCACCGCCCCGCAGTCCGGCGGCTGAACGCCCGGGCACGGCCCGGACGACCGCCGACCCGAAGCCACCCGCCCGGACGGCTTTGGCACCCCGCGCGAATCGGCTACCCTGAGGTTTCCGCAAGGGGGAGACAGACAGGATGCCGCAGCCAGCCATTCGCCAGACGTCATCGACGGGTCGACGCGCATGCGCATCGGCCTGATCGCCGACACCCACATTCCCGAGGCCCGCCCGCGCCTGTGGGACCAGGTGTTCCACGCCTTCGAGGGCGTCGACCTGATCCTGCATGCCGGCGACGTCCACGAGTTCCACGTGCTCGACGACCTCGAACGGGTGGCGCCGGTGTACGCGGCCCGGGGCAACGGCGAAGACGGCAGCGCCGGCCGACCGGTGCAGCCGGAGGATCCGCGGGTCAAGTACGCCTGGCTGCTCGACATCGAGGGCCTGGGAATCGGCCTGACCCACTACGTTCCGGTGCCCGAGCGGCCGCCGAACATGCTCATGTCCCGCTGGGTGGAGCGGTTCTTCCCGGAACGTCGGCCGGACGTGATCGTCTCCGGCGACACGCACCGCCACGCCATCGAGTGGGTGGACGGCATCTACTGCGTGAACCCGGGCTCGCCCACCTACCCCCATCATTACGACACCCAGTTCGGCACCATCGGCTTTCTCGACGTCGAGAACGGCCGGGCGGAAGCGTCGATCTGGCAGATCGTCGAGGACGGCATCGAGCCGTTCGACTGGGAGGGGGTGCCGCCGTGGAAGCGGCGGGGGTGAGATCGCGCTCAGGAGAGCGCTCCCACAATGAGAACGTGGGGCCCGGGAAATGGGGCGGGAGCCCCGTGAGGGGCTCCCGCGAGCGGGTCAGGCGGCGTTGTAGCCGAGCAGGGCTTTGGTCTCGAGGAATTCCTCGAGGCCCCACTTGCTGAACTCGCGGCCGTTGCCGGACTGCTTGTAGCCGCCGAAGGGCGCGCCCGGGTCGACGCCGGCGCCGTTCAGGTGCACGTTGCCCGCGCGGATCTCGCGGCCCACTTTGGCGGCATGCGCCACGTCGCCGGAGCTGACGTAGGCGGACAGGCCGTAGACGGTGTCGTTGGCGATCCGCACCGCGTCCTCTTCGTCCTTGTAGCCGATCAGTGACAGCACCGGCCCGAAGATTTCCTCCTGGGCGATGGTCATATCGTTGGTGACGTTGGAGAACACGGTCGGCTTCACGAAGTAGCCGCGGTTCATGCCGTCGGGACGGCCGACGCCGCCGGTCTCGAGCTTGGCGCCCTCGTCGATGCCCTTCTGGATCAGGTTCTGCACCTTCTCGAACTGGGCAGCGGACACGACCGGGCCGATCTGGGTGGTTTCGTCGCTGGGATCACCCACTTTGATCTGCTCCGCGGTGGCCTTGGCGATGGCCGCGGCCTCCTCCATGCGGGACGCCGGCACCAGCATGCGCGTGGGGGCGTTGCAGGACTGGCCGGTGTTCATGCACACGCCGAAGGTGTCGCGGGCGATGACTTCCGGGAAGTTGGCGTCGTCGAGGATGACGTTCGGCGACTTGCCGCCGAGCTCCTGGGCGACCCGCTTCACCGTCTTCGCCGAGTTCTCCGCCACGGAGATGCCCGCGCGGGTGGAGCCGGTGAAGGACATCATGTCGATGTCGGGGTGAGAGGACATGGCCACGCCCACGTTCGGGCCGTCGCCGTTCACCAGGTTGAACACGCCCTTCGGCACGCCCGCCTCGTGCATCACCTCGGCGAAGATGATGGCGTTGAGCGGCGCGATCTCCGAGGGCTTCAGCACCATGGTGCAGCCGGCGGCAATGGCCGGGCCGACCTTAGCGGCGATCTGGTTCAGCGGCCAGTTCCAGGGCGTGATCAGACCGCACACGCCGATGGGCTCGCGGACGATCAGGTTCTTGCCGACCTGCTCCTCGAACTTGAACTCCTTGAGCGCGTTCAGGGAGTACATCAGGTGGCCGAGGCCGGCCGGTGCCTGGGCGGCGTTGGCCAGGCTCATGGGCGCGCCCATCTCCTGGGAGACCGTCTGGGCGATGTCGCCCATGCGGGCCTTGTAGGCCTCGATGATCTTCTCGAGCAGCGCGGCGCGCTCTTCGATGGTGGTCTTGGAGAAGGTCTCGAACGCCCTCTTCGCGGCGGCTACCGCCTTGTTCACGTCTTCCTTGGTGCCCATGGCGATGGTGCCGATGGGTTCCTCGGTGGCCGGGTTGATCACGTCGAGCGTTTCCTTGCCCACCGGATCGACCCACTGGCCGTCGATGTAGAACTTCTGCTGGTTGCTCATGGTTGTCGCTTGCCTCCTATGACTTCGCTAGCTGCGAGGTGTGATGTCTCACTCGATCGATGATGTCTGAAACCGGTTGCCGCCGGGGACGGCGCGGCGTGCCTTCAGGCTGACGCGAGCGCCCGGTCCCGGCCGTCTCCCCACGGCAGTTGAGAGGACCCACAAGGATGACACAGGCCCGGGATGGATGCATCCGGGGGTCGGACGTGGAACTCCTGGGAGGTTTCACGCCTGTCCACGCCCCGTAGGAGCGGCCTCCCGGCCGCGAATCCTGGAATGCCCGAACCACGCACCTGAGAGTCACCGCGGCTGCCACCAGGAAGCCGGGCGGGTCGCGACCGGGAGGCCGCTCCTACGGCGTGTGGGCCGGTTGGAGGGGGGCGGCGAGCTACGATTCGGGAACTCCGGGCGCGCTGGCCGTCAGCACCAGGGTCACAGCACCGGCTTGGTCGCCGTCCACCTGCGCGACGGCCTGCAGATCACCGGGGTCGAGCGTCACGCTGCCGCTGCGGGACAGCCGGGCGACGACCTCGAGATGGCCACCGGAAGCGGGACGCGCGAGGCTGACCGTGAGCGGGAGGTCGTCCGTGGTGAAGGCTTCGACCGCCAGGGGCATGCGCTCTCCGGCGCGGCGCAGGAAGACGAACACCCGGGCGGTAACCGGCCAATCGGCACCCGGCTCACCGAGGCTCACGTGAGCCTCAATGCCCGGGCCCGACGCCACGGCATCGTGCCCGGGCAGCATGGGCTGGGCCATGCGCACGGAACCGGCCGGCGCGGCCTGGCTGACGGCGGCCGGACTGGCTTCCCGGGCCGTTTCGACAGCCTCCGGAGGGACCCGGACGTACCAGATGAGCAGGGCGCTCGGCACCACGGCCAATGCGATTCCCCCGAGCACACGGGGCAGCAGGGATGTCATCGACGGCACATGGCCTCCCACGCCGTCATGGCGCCTCGTCCGATTCAGCCATAGGCCAGCCGCAGCAGCTCGATGACGCTCTGCACCTGCCGGGCCCAGAACCACGCCGCGGCGGCCAGCACCAGGATGCCGTAGCCGACGGCGATGCGCTGCAGGGTCTTGCGACTCATATGGACCCCCTCAGGAAAAGCCGATCCAGCGGCCGGACGCCGCCACCGTGAACCAGATCACCAGCGACGTGACCGCCACCAGCCGGAGCACCCAGGGGCTCAGCGTGGCGTGATCGAAGGCGAGCAGCGGCCGCCGTATGCCGTAGACGAACACCAGGCCGATGGCGAAGGACGCCATCTTGGCCCAGAACATCTCGTTGTAGTACAGCTTCAGCGCCACCGCCGAGCTCATGAAGATACCCGACAGCAGCGAACCGATCAGCGCCACGTCGAACCAGCGCTGGGTGCTGGCGACCACCACCCGGGACGGCACGTCGCGCAGCATCACGCCGAGCAGGCGCAGATCGGCCAGCAGCACCGTGCCGCCGAGCAGCGCGAGGGACAGCAGATGGAACATCTGCACCACGGCGAACACCCCGCCGTAGGCTTTGGACATGGTGGCGAGAAACGAGTTGTCCAGCCATTCGAAGAAGAAGTAGACGTCCACGGCGCCCCCTACTCGAACCGCGCCAGCTCGTCGACGCAGCCGGCCGCCCAGTACATGAGGTACGACAGGTCCTTGTTGCAGTCGAACCAGTCGTAGGCGATGGAGCGGCCGGTCACCACCACGCCGGCCCACAGCAGCAGCGACAGCCCGGCGCCGACCCGCATGCGCTTCGGCGCGCGGCGGTCCTCGTCCCAGCTGCCGTCCGCGGCGAGCATCTTCGCGCGAAACAGGAAGGCGTTGATCCCCGCGGCGATCATCAGCACCACCTTGATGCGGAACCAGATGCTCTGGGTGGTGCGCTCCGGAATGGCGTAGTAGAGCAGGAAACCGGTGATCACCATGACCGCGAAGCCGAGCATCATGGGCCGGTCCAGGCGGTCCGCCAGCTTGGACGCCGGCACCTCGGTGAACGCGAGCCCGAGCATGCGCAGATCGATCATGAACAGCATGCCGAGGAACACCATGAGCGTGAGCACGTGGGTGGTCTCGATCCACGCGTACATGTACAGGGACTCGTGGAGCGCCGTACTCCACTCGTGGGTGTCGAGCCAGCGGGCCAGGGCCAGCAGCCATTCATTCAGCATGGCCACCTCGCTCCGGGCGCGGCCGATCGATGACGTGCACGTCGATTCCTCCCCTCTCCTGACGCGATAGTCTACTACAGCGAAACCGGCCGGGACGATCCGTCAGGGCGCTTCCCCGGGCAGCGCAGTCTCCCGGACCCGGCCGCCGCCGTAGGTCCGCGCCGCGGTGAAGAAGCCGCTCGCCTCCAGCTCCACGGTCACCGGAACGGCGCCGCGGTTCTCCCAGAACCAGCCGTGCCAGCCGTCGAAGGCCGCCCGGTAGCCACCGTTGGCCGAGACCCCGCGGCTGCGGTCGTAGCTCTCGGCGAAACCCTCCGGCGCCTCGTCCGGCTCGGCGTGCAGTTCCGCCACCACCTCGCCCGTCGCCCGCCACGCGAACACCATCGCGTCGCCGGTCTCCAGGCGGTATTTGTACTCGACCGATTCGAAGGGCTGGAGCGGAAACCGGATGCGGTCGGTCACCGGTGCTGCGTCGCGGCTTTCCAGCGCGTCCTGCGCGGGCTCGGCCAGCGCCAGCACCCCGGTGAGGCGGCCGGTGCCGAGCGGGTCGAGGCCGTACTCCGCCGGCAGCACGAAGGCCACCAGCACCACGGCGGCGGCCGCCAGCGCCAGCAGCGTGGCGCCGAGAACGCGGGGCGCGCCGGGGTTGCCGGTCATGGCGCACCGCCCAGGGCGAAGCCGGTGAGCTGATGGCCGGTCAGCACGAAGCCCGCGCACATCAGCACCGTATTGGCGGCGAACGCCTGGCGCGTGAACGCGGCCGAGGCGCGCCAGCGCAGCAGCAGCGCCACCACGAACAGCAGCGCCAGCACCTGCCCCAGCTCCACGCCGAGATTGAAGCTGAGCAGGTTGGTGACCAGCCCGTCCGCCGAGAGGGTCATGTCCTGCAGGCGGGTGGCGAGGCCGAGGCCGTGGAACAGGCCGAACACGACCACCGCGACCCGGGTGTCCGGCTCGATGCCCAGCACCTCGCGGAATCCGCCCAGGTTCTCGAAGGCCTTGTACACCACGGACAGGCCGATGACGGCGTCGATGAGGTGGGCGTCCACGGCGAGGCCGCCGAGCACGCCGCCGATCAGGGTCAGGCTGTGGCCCAGCGTGAACAGCGACACGTACAGGACGACGTCGCGCAGGCGCTGCAGGAAGAACACCACGCCCACCAGGAACAGCAGGTGATCGTAG
Source organism: Gammaproteobacteria bacterium UBA7803 (assembly GCA_002480525.1). GTDB lineage: Bacteria > Pseudomonadota > Gammaproteobacteria > Pseudomonadales > Azotimanducaceae > UBA7803. The sequence continues at coordinate 27,296 of DLCH01000044.1, forward strand.
CCGGTGACCATGTGCTTGGCGCCGAGGTACACGAACGGTCCGACCGCGGGACCGGCGATGCCGCGCACGAACGTGGCATCGTCACCGGCGATGGTATGGGCCGCCGCCGCGCCGGCCAGCCCCAGCAGCATCGCCGCGGCGATCCAGAGCGCGGCCCGGCGCATCAACCTTCGCCGTCCTCCTCGAGCATGTAGATCTGATGGCAGGCCACGCACACGTTGTAGAGCTGGCCGCCGATCTCGAACAGCGCGTCGGCGTCCTGCGCCTGGGCCGCCGCCATGGCGCGCTCGCCCATGGTGACGATGCCGGCGGAGAACTCGTTCCAGTCCGCGCCCTGGCTGCGGCCCGGCAGCATCAGCAGGTTGCCGCTCTCGGCGATGGCTGCCGCAGCGTTGCGCACCTCCGCCCAGCCCGCGTCGTCCACGGGCGCCAGGTCCTGCTCGCCCGCCTCGGTGATCACCGAACCGGCCGAACCCCAGATGACGTCCGCCATCGGATCCATCACCCAGTTCATGAGCTGGTGGTCGTCGAGCACGGGGCGGAACGGCGTGGCGGGCTCGCTGGACTCGGGCGCCGGCGTGCAGGCGCTCAAGGCCAGGCAGACCGTCAGGCCGCAGATGGCGGTTCTCAGCATCTCTCCCCTCCCCCCAAGAAAGGCCCCTCGCGTCTGCGGAGCCGCATCGCTCAAGACTAATGCAATGCCCCCACGGCGTCAGCCTCGCCGCGGCAGCCGCCGGCCCGTCAGTATTTGAGCAGCGTCAGGAATTCGGATCGGGTCGCCGGATTCTCCCGGAATGCGCCCAGCATCGCGGAACTCTTCATCAGCGAGTTCTGCTTCTCCACGCCGCGCATCATCATGCACAGGTGGCGCGCCTCGATGATGACGCCGACGTCCTCGGCGCCGGTGACCTCCTGCAGGGCTTCGGCGATCTGGAACGTCAGCTCCTCCTGGATCTGCAGCCGCCGGGCGAACATGTCGACGACCCGGGCGATCTTCGACAGGCCCAGCACCTTGCCGTTGGGGATGTAGCCGACGTGGCACTTGCCGATGAACGGCAGCAGGTGATGCTCGCAGAGGGAATACAGCTCGACGTCCTGCACCACGATCATCTCCCGGTTCTCCGCCGGGAACAGGGCGCCGTTGACGACCTCGTCCAGGGTCTGGTGATAGCCCTTGGTGAGGAACTGGATGGCCTTGGCCGCGCGCGTCGGCGTATCCACGACCCCGGGCCGGGTGACGTCGTCGATCTCGCCGATGATGGTCGAATAGGCCTCGATGAGGCGGGACAGGTCGCTCATGCCGATCCTCGGTGCAGTGACTCGACCGGCGTGCCCGGCCGCCCGGGGGGGGCATGGCCGGAAATCGCCGGGCCCGCGCGACTCGCGGGCCCGGCTATCTCACTACAGGCTCAACAGATAGCGCAAGTAGAACACCCGTCCGAGCGGATTGTGGGCGAAGGGATCGTACCCGCCATCCACGTTGACCTTGGGCGGCTTCTCGTTGAACGCGTTCTTCAGACCCAGCGTGAGCGCGGACCCCTCGGCCTGGAAGCCGAAGCTGGGCAGCTCGACGCTGTACTGCAGGTCCACCGTGGTCATGCTGTCGATGGTCGGGTAGAAGCCGAAGAACGCCCCGCGCAGCGCGCTCTGGGGCACGTCGTCCTCGTACTCGTCGATGTAGCGCACCGTCGCCACCGCCGAGTGACGGTTGCGGGTCCAGCCGAGATTGAAGTTGGCCTTCCACTCCGGCAGGGCCCGGCCGACGCTGTTGCCGGCGTTGCGGCTGCCCACCCCGTCCACGGTGATGCCGTCCGGCGTCACCAGGTCGTACTCCAGGGTGTAGCTCGCGGCGAGCTGAGCCCGGAACAGGCCGAGGTCGCCCATCTCCCAGCGGTAGCCGATGGTCGCGTCGATACCGGAGGTGTCGAGGCTCTGGGCGTTCACGTAGGAGGCCTCCGTGCGCAGCAGGCCGCCGGTCTCGTTGCGGATGACCTTGTCGGGCAGGCCCGGGCCGATGGAGTAGATCTCCGCCAGACCGTCGCTGTCGGTGTCGATGGCGCCGCACAGCGGTCCGGCGAGCGGGTCGCTGTTGAACCCGTTCGGACAGCGCGAGGCGTTGTCACGGTTGATCAGGTCCTGGTGCTGCTCCCGGGTCAGGATGTCCTCGTACTCGTAGTTGTAGTAGTCGAGGTCCACCGTCAGGCCGCTCAGCGGGCCGTCGGACGGCGCCCAGGAGAGGCCGAGGTTGTAGACGTCGGCCGACTCCGGCTCCAGGTCCGGGTTGCCCGTCGAGATCGACGGCCGGAACGCCAGCCCGCCGGTGCCGGAGAACGGGTCGGTGGAGTTGATCAGGCTGGTGGTCGAGCCGAACAGCTGCAGCAGCGAGCCGACCCGAAACGACGTGCCGCCGGACAGCCGGAACGTCAGGTCGTCGTTCGGCCGCAGCAGCAGGGTCACCTTGGGATCGAAGGTGTCGGTGTTGAGCTCGTCGAAGTCCTCGTAGCGACCGGCGAGCGTCAGCTCGGCCCAGTCGCTCAGCGGCACGAACACCTCGGCGAATACCGCCGTGGTGGTCAGCTTGCCGGTCCAGTCCTGGGCGCCGTAGACGAACTTGTAGTTGTTGTCGTTGTAGTTCTTGTCGAAGTCGACCTTGGCCTTGTCCTCGCGGTACTGCATGCCGACGGCGAGGCCGACCGGGCCGCTGTCCATCTCGAACAGGTCGCCGGCGAACACGGCGTCGTAGACGAACTGGGTCGATTCGCTCTGGGTCTGGAGCTGCCCCGCCATCCACTGAATGAGCTCGATGGGGTTCTGATAGAGCTGGGCGGCCTCCGCCACCGTCATGCTCGGATCAGGCGCCCAGGCGCTCGTGTCCGACGTGTCCCAGCGCTGCCCGGTGACGGGATCGAAGCGGCTGGTGGCGAACGGGTTGTAGAAGTAGCAGTCGCCTTCGCCCCGGTTGCCGGAGCCGGGGTCGCCCGAGACCGGATCGCAGCCGGGGCCGCCGAGGCCCGAATAGGCCAGGTCGGTGTTGCGGGTCACGGTGTCCGAGCCGGTGCTGGAGGCCAGATTGCGCTCCGACAGGAACGCGGACGCGTTCAGGTTCCACTGCCGGTCGCCGAGCATCATGTCCCAGGAGACGCCGCCGCCGACCCGGTAGAACTCGCGGTCGACCCGGGTGTCCGTGTCGACGGGCCGCTCCTCGAAGGGCGTGTCCGGCGTGCCGCCCAGCAGCCGCTGCAGGGCCAGATAGGGCACCGGCTCCACGCCGCGGCGCTCGGCGTCGAGCTGCAGCCCCGGCGACGTGGACGGCACGATGGCGAACGTCACGTCGGGATACAGGGAGTTGCCCCGGAAGAACTGGTTGTCGGAGAACGACACCTCACCGTAGATCTCGACGTCCTCGCTGACGTCGTAGGTGGCCGTGGCGTGAACCTTGACCACCTCCTCCTCACCCACCAGGTTGAAGAACTGGGAGAAGTCGTAGATGCACTGGCCCGAGACCGTGCCCTGCACGCCCTGGGGGCCGTCGTCGGCAGCGGCGATGTCGCAGTCCGGGTCCGCCCCCGCGCCGAAGCTGGCGGAGCCGCCCGGCACGAAGAAGCTGTCGGTGTCCGGCACGATCGCGCCCAGCGCCACGTAGCGGCCCGGCTGGCCGAAGCTCGACAGCCCGGTCTGGCCGAAATCGTCGTAGCGGTCGGCGATCTGCAGCGGCGCCCGGTCGAGGTAGCTGGCCGAGATCACCAGATTGCCGCGATCACCGGCGACGCCGAAGATCGCCGACACCAGATGATCGTCCTGCTTGCCGGACTCGTCGTCGGTCTGGAAGTCGTACTGCAGCTCGAAGCCTTCGAAATCCGTGCGGGTGATGAAGTTCACGACGCCGGCGATGGCGTCCGACCCGTACAGCGCCGACGACCCGTCCTTGACGATCTCCACGCGCTCCAGCGCGATGTTCGGAATCCAGCCGCTCAGATCCACGTAGCCGTTGCTGGACTGGTCCGTGCTGGTCGCCACGGCGCGCTTGCCGTTGATCAGCACCAGCGTCGAGCCGGCGCCCAGATTGCGCAGGTTCACGTTGGTGTTGCCGGTGGAGTTGTCGCCGCCGAAGAACGCCGACGACTGGCTGATGTTGCCCGAGTTGAAGGTCAGCGTGTTGACGACGTCCTTGACGTCGACGGCGCCGAGTTCGTCGATGTCGGCCTTGGTCACCACGGACAGCGGCGACGGCGAATCCGCCGTCGTGCGCCGCAGGTACGAGCCGGTGACGACGATTTCCTCGATGACGCCCTCATCCTGCGCCAGCACCGGCGTGGCGCCAGCCCCGGCCAGAACGGACAGCGTGAGGATCCTGGACAGACGGATCCCCGTGTGTGTGTTCACCATGGTCATTCTCCCCTTGTCTTCTCTCTCCCCTGAAGGAGCGTTCCCCCGAAGGAGCGTTCCCCCGAAACGCGCGCTCCCCGGAACGCGCGCTCCCCCGGACGCGGCGCTGCGCCGGCTGGCACCCTGTGCTCGCCAGTGACGTGCCAGTCCCGGCCGCGTTCGACCGCGGGGTCGTCAGAAGACTAAGGCGGTGAGGTTCGAGCCGCAACGGATAACAGTCATCCGTTCAGCGCATGAATGACCCGGGCCGGTGCCGCGTCGCCGATGCCGGTGCCGGAGGCCGCCACGGCGAAGGCGTCCTGGGCGGCGGCGAGGGCGTCGACGAAGGTGTCCAGCACGGCGTGGATCTTGGGCATGCCGTGGAGGCAGCGGCGGTAGATGGCGTACACCGACGATTCCGTGCCGGCGAACCCCGGGTCCACCAGTTCCAGGCGCCCGTGCTCGACGTCGTCCCGCACCAGCGGCCAGGGCATCAGCCCCACACCGTGACCGGAAATCAGGAACTGCCGCATGGTGACGGTGTCGTTGACGGCGATGCGGACCCGCTGACGCTTGAGCAGCCGGAAGACCTTCGAGGTCTCGGGGTCCACGGGACCGCCGGAGCGCATGTTGAGGGCGACGAAGTGGAAGTCCGACAGTCGTCGGCCGTCGACCCGGCCGAGGTAGTCCGGCGCGGCGGTGAAGACCCAGCGAACCGTGCCGAGGCGCTCCAGACAGGTGTCCGTGCGCTGAAACGGCATGAGCCGGACCACCATGTCCAGGTTGCCGTCGTAGAGGTCCTGATAGCGGGACGCGAAGTGAATGTCGTATTCCAGCTCCGGATGGGTGAGCGCGAGATCGCTCAGCGCCGGGATCAGCACCCCCCGCCCCACGCCCGGAGGCACCGAGATGCGCAGCAGCCCCGCGGGGCGGTCACGCTCGCTGATGACCTGCTGCTGGGCATCGTGCAGCAGGCTGAGGGCGCGGCGCACGCCGGCCGCGAATTCCAGGCCGTATTCGGTGGCTTCCACACGCCGCGTCGTCCGCGAGAGCAGGCGGCGCCCGCCCAGCCGGTCCTCGAGCGCGGCGATGCGCCGGCTGACCGACGACTGACTGACGCCGAGCTCGACCGCGGCGGCGCTGAAGCTTCCGGTATCGAGCACGACCAGCAGGGTCTGCTCCTCCACGATGGAATCGGTATACATCGGTTCCTCCCCAAGATCCGGATGTACCCGACCATAAAAACCCGATCCGGCGCATATCGCAACCGCTCAGGCGGGCAACAGCAGATACGCGGCGATGGTGAGGAGTGCGCCGGCGAGCGCATAGGGAAGCTGGGTGACGACATGATCCATGTGATCACTGCCCGCCCCCACCGACGCCAGCACGGTGGTATCGGACACCGGCGAGGCGTGGTCGCCGAAGATCCCGCCGCCGGCGACCGCGGCCACTGTCTGAAAGACCAGCGGCGTCATCGGTCCGCCGGCATTGTCCAGCGCCACGGGCAGCGCCACCGGCATCATCAGCGCGAAGGCGCCCCAGGACGTGCCCGTGGAAAAGGCGACGGCGGCGGTCACGCCGAAGGTCAGGGCGACCAGCCTGCCGCCGTCGAGGCCGCCGTCGAACCAGGCGACGATGGCGGCGCCCACGCCGAGCTGCTGGGCCACCGCGTTGAGGGCATAGGCCAGGGCGACGACCAGCAGCGCCGGCATCACGCCCTGGGCGCCGCGCACGATCACGTCGGTCAGGTCGCGGACGCGGCGCAGACGGCGGCGCGCGCCGAGCACCACGACCAGCGACGTGACGCCGGCCATGAACGCCTCGACGATCTTCACCGAGCCGAGCGCGACCAGCGACCACACCCCGATGCCGATCACCACCGCCACCGGCAGCGCCAGCTCCATCAGCAGCGACGCCCGGCCAGGCAGCGGCGGCGCCGCGGCGGCGCCGTCACCGAGGTCGGTGAGCGGCTGCGCGCCGGGTCGCAGCACGGCGCCGGTCTCCCGCGCGCGGCGTTCCGCCCGCCGCATCGGGCCGACGTCCGGCAGCCAGCCGAGGGCCAGCAGCAGCGCCGCGGCGACCATCAGCCAGGGATAGAAATTGTAGGGAATGGCGGCGATGAACACCGACAGCGCCCGGTCCGCGGTCATGCCGCCACCGACCTGGCTCGCCACCAGGCTGGCGACGTAGGCTCCCCAGGCGGTGAAAGGCACCAGGATGCAGACCGACGCGGTGGTCGCATCGAGCAGAAAGGCGAGTTTCTCCCGGGGGATGCGGGCGCGGTCCGAGAGCGGCCGCATCACCGTGCCCGCCATCAGCGGACTGAAGTAGTCGTCGACGATCACAAGACCGAGGCCCCAGGTGGACAGCTCCACCCGACGCCGGCCGCCGCCGCGCCCGGAGAAACGCTGCGCCAGGGCATCGAGCACGTCGGCCCGCTTGAACAGCTCGAACAGAATGCCGATGAGCACGACGATCTCGCAGATCCAGATGAAGTCCGCGTTGCCCAGAGACGCCTGGAACAGCGCGTTCAGGCCGGCCCCCGGCACGGCGCCGACCATGAGCGTGCCGACGAACACGCCGATCAGCATGGCCAGCAGCGCCGAGCGCGTGACGAATGCCAGCAGCAGCGTGACGCCGAGCGGCGTCAGCGACCACAGTCCCCAATCCGTCAAGCAACCTCCCCCGCCGGCGTGCGTCCCACAGCATAGCGCCGGTTGCGGGAGATCCCCACCGCTGGTACACCATGCGCCGTGGCCAGCCATCCCATCCACGTAAAGCGCGTCTACGAGCCAGCCGAATCCGGCGACGGCTGCCGAATCCTGGTGGACGGCATCTGGCCTCGCGGACAGCGTCGCGAGGACGTCGCCGCCGACCTGTGGCTGAAGGCTGTGGCGCCCTCGGCAGGGCTGCGCCGCTGGTTCGGGCACGATCCGGACAGATGGGCGGAGTTTCAGCGGCGCTACGCCGAGGAACTGCGCGACCAGGCCGAGGCCATGGACACCATCCGCGAGCGCCGCCGCCAGGGGCCCGTGACGCTGCTCTACAGCGCCCGGGACGAGCAGCACAACCAGGCGGTCGCGCTGCGCCGGCTGCTCGACGACGGCGACCGGGAGCGATGACCAGCGCGGCGCTCAGCATCGGGTTCCGGCCCTTTTATTTCCTCGCCGCCGCCTTCGCCGCGCTGGCGGTGCCGCTGTGGTTCGCCGCCTATGGGGGCTGGCTGCCCCTGACGCCTGCCCTGCCCGCGTTCCTGTGGCACGCCCACGAAATGGTGTTCGGCTTCGCGCCGGCGGTGATCGTCGGCTTTCTGCTCACGGCGGTGCGCAACTGGACGGGCCGGCCGACGCCGTCCGGCGCCGCGCTGGCGGCCCTGGCGCTGCTGTGGCTGGCCGGACGGGTGGCGATGCTCACCGGACCGGGCACCGCGGCGGCGCTGATCGACGTCGCCTTCCTGCCGGTGGCGGCGGTGGTTCTGGCGGTTCCCCTGGCGCGCAGCCGGAATGCCCGCAACGCCTTCGTGGTGCCGCTGCTTCTGCTGCTCGGCGGTCTCGCCGCGCTCCATCACGCCGCCTACTCGGGACTGGTCTCCGGCGCCTGGCTGACCCGGGCCGGCACCGCCGCCATGGACCTCGTGGCGCTGCTGCTGACGGTCATCGGCGGCCGCGTGATCCCGAACTTCTCCGCCAATGCCGTCCCCGGCCTCACGCCCCGCCGCTGGGCGGCAGTGGAATGGGGCACCATCGCCGGCGTCGGGCTGATCGTGCTGCTGGACGTCAGCGGCGCGGCCGGCAGCCTGCCGATGCCGGCACTGCGGGCGCTGTTCTTCACGGTGGCGGCGCTGCAGTGCCTGCGCCTGCTGGGCTGGCAGCCCTGGAAGACCCGGCGCAACGTACTGCTGCTGGTCCTGCCCCTGGGCTACTTGTGGCTACCGGTGCACTTCGCGCTGCGCGGCATGCTCGACGCCGTGCCCGGGCAGATGGCGCAGCCGGCGCTGCACGCCCTGGCCGTGGGCGCCATGGCCGGGCTGATGCTGGCGATGATGACCCGCAGCGCCCGGGGTCACACGGGCCGGCCGCTGGTCGCCGGAGGCGCGGAGGTGTTCATGTTCACCGCCATTCACCTGGCGGCGCTGGTCCGGGTCGGCGGCGTGCTGCTCTGGCCCGCCGGCTACGTCACCTGGGTGGGCGCGGCGGCGGTGCTGTGGTCACTGGCGTTCGGGGCGTTCGCCGTCCGCTACGCGCCCATCCTCGCGCGCCCCCGCGCCGACGCCTGACACCCCTGTTGGAGCGGCCTCCCGGCCGCGATCCCCAGCCCCTGAACAACACGCCCGCAGCACCGGCACCACCGGGCCGGGCGCCGGGCGGCGCCCGGGTCGCGGCCGGGAGGCCGCTCCTACGGGTGAATCGGGCTCAGGCGAAGCGTTTCAGTTCGCGGCGGGCGATGACCATCTTGTGGGCCTCGTCGGGACCGTCGGCGATGCGCAGCGCGCGGCCGTTGCGCCACATCGCGGCGACCGGCGTGTCGTCGGAAACGCCCAGGGCGCCCATGCTCTGAATGGCCCGGTCGAGGACCTGCATCATCATGTTGGGCACCACCACCTTCACCATGGACAGCTCCTGACGGGCTTCCTTCTTGCCCACCTTGTCCATCTTCCACGCCGCGTACTGGGTCAGCAGCCGGGCCTGGTCGATCTCCATGCGCGAGGTGGCGATCCAGTCCTGAACGATCTGCTTGTCACGCAGCAGCGTGCCTGCGATGTCCCGGTTGTTGGCGTGCCGGCACATGATCTCGAAGCCGCGCTCGGCCATGCCGATGGCGCGCATGCAGTGGTGGATGCGGCCCGGGCCGAGGCGGGCCTGGGCGATCATGAACCCGCCGTGCTCCGGCCCGAGCAGCGCGTCCGCCGGCACCCGGCAGTTCTCGTAGCGGATCTCGCAGTGGCCGCCGCCACCGCTGTGGCCCATCACCGGCACCGACCGGATCAGATTGAAGCCCGGCGCGTCGGTAGGCACGACGATCATGGAGGCGCGCTCGTGGGGCGCGCCGTCCGGATTGGTGACCACCATGACGATGGCGAATGCGGCACCGACCGCGCCGGAGGTGAACCACTTCAGGCCGTTGATCACCCACTCGTCGCCGTCGCGCACCGCGGTGGTCCGCAGGCCGGTGGGGTCTGCGCCGGAGACTTCCGGCTCGGTCATGGAGAAGCAGGAGCGGATTTCGCCTTCCAGCAGCGGCTTCAGCCACCGCTCCTTCTGCTCGTCCGAACCGAATTCGGCCAGGATCTCGGCGTTGCCGGTGTCCGGCGCCTGGCAGTTGAAGACCCTGGGCGCCAGGCCCGACCGCCCCATGTGCTCGCAGAGCACGGAGTAGTCATGATTGGACAGGCCGGCGCCCCACTCCTGGTCCGGCAGATACAGATTCCACAGGCCGAGCCCCTTGGCCTTGGCCCGCAGTTCCTTCATCACCGGCGGGTCCTCACCGTTCGGCGTGGACTTGATCTCTTCGGCGTAGCGCTTCTCGGCCGGGATGATGTCGTCGTTGAGCATCCTGAGGACCTGGTCCTCGACGATGCGTCCCTCCTCGGATATGGCGAATTCCATGATGTGGTTCCAGTATGTTGACCCGTCACGATCGCCCGGAACGGCGGCGGACGCGAGGCCCGCGCACCGCCCGGTTGATCGAGATCAAGAGGCGTCTCAGTACACCTCGTGCACCGTGTTGTAGACGTTGAATTTGCCCGTCGGGGTGATGAGCTTTGGATGCTTGATCACCTTCTTCAGCTTGCGGGTCTTGTCGTCGACCACCACGATCGCCGACTCCTGGTCCAGGGCATTCCAGATCGAGAACCAGACTTCGTCGCCGCCCTTGTTGTACTCGGGCTGAACCACCCGCCGGGCGCCTTCCTCGATGCCGGCCCACTCGGCGATGGGCAGCACCTCGTAGCCCGCCTCCGGATCGTTGATGTCGAACACCGCCACGGACTGGCTGATGTCCTCATCCGGATTGAGCGGCGCATCCACCCAGAGATTGTCCGAGTCGGGGTGGGTCTTCACGAACAGGGAGCCCCCGCCCATGCCCTTCAGCACCCGCACGGCCTTCCAGGCGTGCTCGGGATGCCGCTCGGGATCGGTGCCGATGAACGTCACCTCGTCGCTGCCCAGCGCGCTGGTCACCCAGACGGGGCCGTACTCCGGATCGATGAGATTGGCGCCGCGACCCGGGTGCGGAATCGACGTGACGTCGACCAGCGCTTCCAGATTGCGGTCCTTGGCATCCACGACCGCGACCTTGTCGGACTGGTTGGCCGCCGTCAGGAAGTAGCGCTGGGTCCGGTCCCACCCGCCGTCGTGAAGGAAGCGGGCCGCCTCGATGGTGGTCTCCTGCAGGTTGTTGATGTCGCGGTAATTCACCAGCTTGATGAGACCCGTCTCCTTCACGTTGACGATGAACTCGGGATGCTGGTGCGAGGAGACGATGGCCGCCACCCTGGGCTCCGGATGGTACTCCTGAGTGTCCACGGTCATGCCGCGGGTCGAGACGATCTTCTTCGGCTCGAGGGTCGGACCGTCCATCAGCACGTACTGGGGCGGCCAGTAGGCACCGGCGATGGCGAGTTCGTCCTCGTAGCCCTTGTACTTCGACGTCTCCACCGAGCGCGCCTCGAGACCGATCTTGATCTCCGCCACCCGGCTCGGCGGGTCGGCATAGAGGTCGATCATGTCGATCCGGGCATCCCGGCCGATGGTGTAGATATAGCGACCGGATGCGGACGGCCGGGAGATGTGCACCGCGTAGCCCGTCGGCACGATGCTGACGATGTCCTTGGAGTCGCCGTCGATGATGGCCACCTCGCCGGAGTCACGCAGCGTGACCGCGAAGAAGTTCTCCACGTCGTAGTCGTGCTGGGGTACCTCCGGACGATCCTCCGGCGCCACCAGCACCTTCCAGGTCTCACGCATCTCGGCCATGCCCCACTCGGGCGGCTCCGGCGGCGGGTGCTGGAGGAAGCGTGCCAGCACGCTGATCTGCTCCTTCGAAAGCTCCCCGGACGTCCCCCAGTTGGGCATGCCGGCCGGCGTGCCGTAGTTGATGATGGTTTCCAGGTACTGGGTGCCCTTGGCCCGGGTGATGTCGGCCGTCAGCGGCAGGCCCGTGGCCCCTTTGCGCAGCACGCCGTGGCAGCCGGCGCAGCGTTCGAAGTAGAGCTGGGTCGCCTGGTCGAACTCCGTCTGGGTCATGTCGGGACCTTCCGTCGACACCATCCGACCCATCCGGGCTTCGCCCACGGGGCTCGATGCGCCACCCTCGTACTGGAGCCGGGGCGTGTCGACGCCGGGGTGCGGACCGCCTTCGGCGCCGGCGGTACCGGCCACCTGCTCCCGCGTCGCGGCAACCTCTGCGGCGGACACGTAGCCGCCGTCGTTGCCCCAGGCGTTCAGCACGTAGCTCAACACGTCGGCGATCTGCTCGTCGGACAGATAGGCCAGATGCGGCATGACGGCATCGTAGGTCTTGCCGTTGACTTCGATCGGGCCGGACAGACCCTGCAGCACGACTTCGATGGCGCGCTGCGGATCCTCCAGCAGATAGTCCGAGCCGGCGAGCGGCGGGAACACCGCCGCCATGCCGCTGCCGTCCGGCTGGTGACAGGACTGGCAGTAGCTGGCGTAGCCCTCCTTGCCCGCAGCGAGCCGGGCCTGCATCTCCGCCTGGGCGACCTCCGCCTGATGCACCTGCGGCGCTCCCCAGGCCGTGGTCGCTGCGAGCAGCGCGGACCAGGTTCCGGCCGCCAGCGCTGTCGTGAATCTGCCCGTAATCATGTTCCTCTCCAATCTACGGTGGTGTGGTGCCTAAAGACGCACGCGCAGCGATACCGCTCCGTAACGCCCGGGCGCGGCCAGCAGGTCGATCAACGGATCGCCCTCCGGCCGTCCCCGTACGGACGCCCAGCGCCAGTAGGTTCTGTCGGTCAGGTTGAAAATGCCCGCGTCGACGCGGACGTCCGGATTCGGGGCGTAGCCCACGCCGAGATCGAACACCACGTAGCCGTCCGGCTCGTACAGGTCGGCCTCGGTGTCGTCCACGCGGGACTGGTCCGCCGCGGCGCGGACCGCGACGGAGGCGCGCCAGCGCGGCATCGGCTGCCAGGCCAGGCGGGTCATGGCCGAGGGCGGATCCACGGTGTTCAGCGGCTCGTCGGTGACCCGGTTCTCGCCCCGGGTCCAGCTCGCCGCCAGGTCGACGCTGACGGTGTCGCCCAGCGGCGCGGATGCCCTGATCTCGGCCCCGTAGACCCGGGCCCGCTCGATGTTGCGCGACTGGAACAACAGCGCGCCGCTCGCCGGGTCGAAGCCGAGGCTCGCCTTGGACTCGATGAAGTCGTCGTAGTCGGCGCCGAACACGGTCAGCCCCAGACGGACGCCGTCCCGGCGGTAGTCGACGCCGAACTCCAGCCCGTCCGACGTCTCCGCCTCCAGGTCCGGGTTGGGGATGGCGCGCACCGGAAACGGCACCGCGTACTCGAGCCCGATGTTGACGTCCTCGAAGGGCGGCGCGCGGAACCCGCGGGCGTACTGGCCGAACAGGCTGACGGTGTCGCTCGCCTGCCAGCGCACGCCCAGCTTGGGCGCGACCGCCGATTCGGTGATGTCCTCGATGGGCGTGTCGGGATAGTCCTGCCGATAGATGGCGTCGGCCCTGCCGTCGAGCCGGTAGTGCTCGATGCGCACGCCCGGGATGAGGGTGAGCGCGCCGTCCGTCATCTCGTCGTGCAGGTAGACCGCCGACTCCGTGACGGTGGAGTTCGGGAAGTCCCGCACGGGCAGGGTCTCGCCGAGCAGGACGTTGCTGACGGCGCCGCTGTCGAGCTCGCGCTGGAAGCCGTCGCGCAGCTCTTCCACCCAGGAGCGGCGCAGGCTGAGACCCCAGCCGAGCCGATGGTCGAAACCCAGCGCCGCGAACCGGCTCTCCACGTCCACCAGCAGGCCGACGTCCTCGAACTGGTAGTCGAAGCGCCGCTGGATCTCCACCGGCGTCGGCAGGTTCTCCCGGCGCTCCAGGGTGCGCTGGTCTGCGCGGCTGCGCTGCGCGTAGGCGGTGACCCGGGCGAACTCCGCCCAGTCCGCGTCGATGGCGGCGTCGTACTCGAGCTGCACGGCCCGGCGGGTGCGTTCGTCGTCGCCGGCGAGGAAGGTGGTGTTGGCGAATTGACGGCCGAAGCCGAGCACGCCCTCCGGCCGGCTGTCCACGTCCTCGTCGAAGATCTCCGCCTTGAAGCGCAGCGCGTCGCCGTCCGGCAGCGCGTAGACCAGCTTGGCGTAGGCGGCGGACCGGGACCGGTCCAGGGACTCCTCGAGATCGGTGCCCGCCGCGTCGCGTTCGTCCGCGCGCAGCCCGGAGGCGTGCAGCACACCGGACAACGCGCCGCGGCGGCCGGCCAGCGCACCGCTCAGCACCCGGGCGTCGTCGGCGCCCGAGTAGGCCGCGGCGGCAGACGCGGACCGACTGGCGCCGCGCAGGTACTCCTCCGGGTCCCGGGTCTCCACGGCGACCACGCCGCCGATGGCGTCGCTGCCGAACAGGGTGGAGGCCGGCCCCCGCAGTATCTCCACCCGGGACACGGCATCGGGAATCAGGTAGTCCTGCCCGGCGTTGGAGAACGCGCCGATGTCGAACTGATCGGCGACGGGCACCCCGTCGATGAGCGTGGTGACCCGGTTGCCGGACAGGCCGCGCACGCTGAGCTCGGTGGTGCCGAACCGGGCGTTCGCCCGGGCGGCGCTGACGCCGGGCGTGTAGCGGACCACGTCCTCCACGTTCACGGCGACCTGCTCGATCAGCGCTTCCCGGGTGATGACGTCGACGGTGCCCACCACGTCCTCCACCGGCCGCGGCAGGCGCGCGCCGACGACGACGATCTCTTCGATGGGGTTCGCGGCGTCCGGCCGGCGGTCATCCGCACCCGGGGCGGCGACGGCGGCGGCCGCCGGCAGGCCGAGCAGGAAGGCGAGGAATCTGGCGTGTCTGGTCGTGGTCTTCATCTGGTCGTGGCCTCACTGTGCAGCAAGAGCGTACGCGGACCAGGCAAGACCGCTACCCGGGAAAACCCGTATTTGAGATACTGGTTTTGATCCTATAGCGTCGCCTCACATCATCGAGGCTCAGCACGCCAAGGAACGTGAAATGACATCCCGTACTTCAGCGGCTTTCCTGTTGACCGCCACCCTACTACCGGCCATGGCCCTCGCTCAACCCGCGTCGGAACCGGCCACCGGCCCCCGCAGCCTCATCGACGACGGCCAGGTCGGCCTGTCCTTCCGCTACCGCTTCGAGCACGTCGACGACGACGCCTTCGCCGAGGAGGCCGACGCGTCGACCTTGCGCTCGCGGCTGTTCTTCCAGTCCGGCGAGTACCGCGACTGGTCGTTCTTCCTGGAGGCGGAGGACGTCCGCGAGATCATCGTCGACGACTTCGACGCCGGCGCCGGCAACACCCCGGGGCGCAGCCAGTACCCGGTGGTGGCCGACCCAGAGGGCACCGAGGTCAATCAGGCCTACGTCGACTACACCGGACTGACGGACACCCGCCTGAGGCTCGGCCGTCAGCGCATCAACCTGGACAATCAGCGTTTCGTCGGCGGTGTCGGCTGGCGCCAGAACGAACAGACCTACGACGCCTTCTCCGTCGACTGGAAGAACGACCGGGGACGGGTCTTCTACGCTCTGGTCGACAACGTCAACCGGGTGTTCGGCGACGACGTGCCCGCCGGCGATCACCGGCAGGACCCGAGTCACCTGCTGAACGCCGCCGCCGAGCTGGCCGGCATCGGCACCCTGTCCGGGTACTACTACGGCATCGACAACGACGACGCTCCGGCGTTCTCCACCGATACCTACGGCGTGCGCCTGCAGGGCGCGGCGCAGGTCCGGGGCCAGCAGGCCAGCTACCTCGCCGAGTACGCCCACCAGCGCGACGCCGCGAACAATCCGGTGAACTACTCCGCCGACTACTGGCACCTGAACGGCGCCCTCGCCTTCGCCGACGTCGGCCCGGCCGACACCCTGAGCGCCGGCCTGGGCTGGGAGGTGCTCGGCGGCGACGAGGACGAGCCCGGGGAGGCGTTCCGCACGCCGCTGGCGACGCTGCACGCCTTCAACGGCTGGGCCGACCAGTTCCTCACCACCCCCGGGGCCGGTCTGGACGACCGCTATCTGAAGGTCTCGGCCCAGCGCGGCCCGTGGACCCTGGAAGCCCGGGGCCACCTGTTCTCCGCGGCGGACGGCGGCGACGACTACGGCCAGGAGCTGGATCTGCGGCTCGGGCGGAAGGTGAACCCCTACCTTCGGCTGGACCTGTTCGCGGCGGCCTTCGACGGCGAGGGCGGTTTCGACGACGTCACCAAGCTGTGGTTCATGGTCACGGCGGAGCTGTAGCCCTCCGCTTCCCTGCCGGGCGGAGCCGGAGCCGCGTGCTCCGGCCGCCGCTCAGGCGTCGTCCGGGTCGAGGAGGTGAACGTCGAGCAGGCGCCGCAGCGGCGCCGGATTGCCGACGATGTCCGCCAGGGTGTAGCGGTCGAGCACGGCGGTGAAGGCGGACAGGGCCTCGCCGAGCACGTTCTTCAGCATGCACTCCGGCGTGATGACACAGCGGTTGTCCGGCCCGAAGCACTCCACCAGCTCCAGGTCGCTCTCCATGTCCCGGACCACGCGTCCCACGTTGATCCGCTCCGGCGGCAGCCGCAGCCGCATGCCGCCGCCCTTGCCGCGAATGGTGTCCACGTAGCCGCGCTGGCTGAGTGCCTGCACCACCTTCATCAGGTGGTTCTTGGAGATCTGGTAGGCGTCGGAGATGCTCTGCACCGTGCCGAACGCGTCCGGCTGGGCAGCCAGATAGATCAGCACCCGGAAGCTGTAGTCGGTGTAGCGGGTCAGTCGCATGAATCGGAGCCCTCGTGGCGGGGGGAAGGACGTGTCAGCAGAAACAGCGCCACGCCGGCGAGCAACACGCCGAGGCCCACCTTCACCGACACCAGCGGCACCGCGAACAGCGTGACCGCATAGCTCAGCGCCAGGGCCAGCAGCGCGCCCCGCTTGGCCTGGCGGGACAGCGCGCGCTCCTCGCGCCAGGCGCGGATGTGGGGACCCACCCGGGGGTTGTCGAGCAGCCGCGCCTCGAGTTCCGGGGAATGGTGGGACGCGGACCAGGCGGCAAGCAGCAGAAACGGCGCGGTGGGCAGCAGCGGCAGCGCGACGCCGGCCGCCGCGGCGGCCAGGGCGCAGCCGGTGACGATCCGGTATCCGAGTTTGCTGCGTGACATGTCCGGCTCCAGCCGATCACCGGCCCCGTCTAAACATGATCTCCAATGCATGTTAACAGATGCCCGGTGGCACGGCTCATTCCGCGAAGCCACGGACCTTAAGCCCTTATGACTAAGTAATTTCCGCAAATCGGTCGGCAAACGATGGACACGCGCCGGCTTTTATTTAGTATTTCATTTACCTGTTTAACTCGCCAGGAAACTACCATGAACGATTCGGGACGACTCTGGCGCACCCTGGGGCTGCTGTTCGTCATCTCCTTCGGGGCGCTGCTGCTGATCGGCGGTGACATCTACCGCCAGGCACCGCCGGTACCCGCGGCCGTCACGGACGCCGACGGGAGCGTCATCTACTCGCGCGACGACATTCAGCGCGGCCGCCAGGTCTGGCAGACCACCGGCGGGCACCAGCTCGGCTCCATCTGGGGCCACGGCGCCTACGTGGCGCCGGACTGGACCGCCGACTGGCTCCACCGGGAAGCCGTCGCCCTGCTCGACATCTGGGCCCTGGACCAGGCCGGCATGCGCTATGCCGAGCTCGGCCCGGACGACCAGGCCGCCCTGCAGTCCCGCCTGGAGCGGCACCTGCGGGCCAACACCTACGACCCGGAGTCGGAGACCATCAGCGTCAGCGCCGACCGCGCCGCCGCCATCCGCACCACGGCCCGCCACTACGCGGACCTGTTCGGCGGCCACCCGGACTTTTCGGTGCTGCGCGAGCAGTACGCCATGGCCGAGAACCCGGTGCCCAACGCCGCCTACCGGGAGCAGCTCGCGGCGTTCTTCTTCTGGACCGCCTGGGCGGCCACCACGGAGCGGCCGGACGGTGACGTGACCTACACCAGCAACTGGCCCCACGAGCCGCTGGTGGGCAACGTGCCGACCACCTCCAACGCCCTGTGGTCCCTGGCCAGCGTGATGCTGCTGATCGCCGGCATCGGCGGGCTGCTGTGGTACTACCAGGCCACCAGGGAGCACGACCTGCCGACGCCGCCGACCCAGGACCCGCTGCGCAGCCTGGAGCCGACCCCGTCCATGCGGGCTACGGCCAAGTACTTCTACACGGTCATCGCCCTGTTCCTCGCCCAGATCACCCTCGGCGCCATCACCGCCCACTACGCGGTGGAAGGCCAGGAGTTCTACGGCATCAACATCTCGGAGATCCTGCCCTATGCGGTCACCCGCACGTGGCACACCCAGCTCGGCATCTTCTGGATCGCCACCGCCTGGCTGGCCACGGGGCTCTACATCGCGCCCGCGCTGTCCGGGCATGAGCCGCGCTTCCAGAAGCTGGGCGTGAACGTGCTGTACGGCGCGCTTCTGGTGGTGGTGGTCGGCTCCATGGCCGGTGAGTGGCTCGGCGTGCAGCAGTACTTCGACCTCGACCTGAACTTCTACTTCGGCCATCAGGGCTACGAGTACGTGGACCTCGGCCGCTTCTGGCAGATCCTGCTGTTCGCAGGCCTGATGATCTGGCTGGCGCTGGTGGGCCGGGCCCTGTGGCCGGCGCTGCGCGAGCCCGGCGAGCAGCGCCCGCTGATCGGCCTGGTGTTCCTGTCGACCGTGGCCATCGGCCTGTTCTACGGCGCCGGCCTCACCTGGGGCAAGCACACGCACCTGGCAATGGTGGAATACTGGCGCTGGTGGGTGGTCCACCTGTGGGTGGAAGGCTTCTTCGAGGTGTTCGCCACCGCCGTGATCGCGCTGCTGTTCACCCGGCTGGGTCTGCTGCGCGCGGCCACCGCCACCGGCGCGGTGCTGTTCGCCACCATCGTGTTCCTGTTCGGCGGCATTCTCGGCACCCTGCACCACCTGTACTTCACGGGCACGCCGACCTCGGTGATCGCCATCGGCGCCATGTTCTCGGCGCTGGAGGTGGTGCCGCTGGCCCTGATCGGCTACGAGGCCTTCGAGAACTACCGGATGACCAAGGCGGCCCCCTGGGTGGCCCGCTACCGCTGGCCGATCCTGTTCTTCGTCGGCGTCGCCTTCTGGAACCTGGTGGGCGCCGGCGTCCTCGGGTTCATGATCAACCCGCCGATCTCGCTGTACTACGTGCAGGGGCTCAACACCACCCCGACCCACGGCCACGCGGCCCTGTTCGGTGTGTACGGCCTGCTCGGCATCGGCCTGATGCTGTTCTGCCTGCGCGGCCTGGTGAGCGATCGCGGCTGGAACGACCGGCTGCTGTCGCCGGCCTTCTGGTCCCTCAACGTGGGGCTGGCGGCCATGGTGTTCCTGTCGCTGCTGCCGGCCGGCCTGTACCAGGCCTGGGCCAGCATCACCGAAGGCCTGTGGTATGCCCGCTCCGCGGAGGTCATCCACTCCACCTTCATGGAGACGATGGTGTGGCTGCGGGTTCCCGGTGACGTGATCTTCGCCGCCGGCGGCGTGTTCCTCGCCCTGTTCGCCTGGCGGGCATGGCGCGGCGGACGCCGGGTCGCCGAAGCTCCGGCCGCCGGCACCGCCGAAACCGCAGGCGTGCCCGCGGGTTGAAGCGGCCCTGCCCCCACCCGTCCGCGCAGGGCGGGTGGGGGCGGCCCCGCCAGCCGGCGCCCGCTGATCATCCACTCGCCAGGGAGGAACGTCATGACCGAAGAAGACCCGATCATCACCAGCATGGCCTATCTCGCCGCCAGCCAGGACGACGTCACGCCCCTGCTCTACGAGCGCTTCGTGCGCCGGCTTCCCGAGGCCGGAGCGATGATGCGCCACATGGACGAGCACATGCTCGGCAGGATGATGGGGGACCTGCTCGTGCTGGTGATGACCCCGCCGGACGAGATCGAGCCGGACTATCTGGCCTTCGAAGTCAGCTCCCACGACGCCTACGGCGTGCGTCCGGAGATGTTCGCACCGCTGCTGGCGGTGGTCCGCGACGCCGCCCGGGAAGCCACCGGCGGCTACTGGAACGCGGACACCGACGCCGCCTGGAACGCGCGTCTCCAGGGCATCTGCGCCGCCATCGACCGGGTCCGGGCGCCCGTCTGACCCGCTGCCCGGGCCGGATCCACCGGCCCGACTGCCGACCTTGCCTTGACCACCCCCCGGGGATACGGTCCCTCCAGGGACTACCCAGGGGAGAGATCATGTCCGCACCACCGAATGGCCCGCGCCGCCTCGTCCTGGCCACGCTGACGCTCGCCGCGCTGGCCGCGCCGTTCGCCGCCGCCCAGACCGTGACGATTCACCGGGACGCCTGGGGCGTGCCCCACGTCTACGGACCCACCGACGAGAGCGTGGTGTTCGGCTACGTCTACGCCCAGGCGGAAGACAACTTCTGGCAGGTGGAGGACACGCTCATCCAGGCCATCGGCCGCTACGCCGAGATCAACGGCGAGGCCGCGCTGGGCGCCGACTACCTGAACCGGGCGCTGCGGGTGGTCGAGCTGTCGAAGGCCGAATGGGAGCGGATGGACGAGCGGCCCAGGGCGCTCACCCGCGCCGCCGCCGCCGCGCTCAACGCCTACGTCGAGCGCACCGGCACCGAGCCGCGGCTGATCGAGCACTTCGAGCCCTGGCACTTCGTCGCCTACGCCCGCTTCGCGACCTATCAGCTGTTCATCTTCAACCGGGCCGGCATCCGCGCCGAGGAGATCGCGGCCCGGGCCCGGGAAACCCTGACCACGGCGAGCTTCCAGGCCGGCAGCCTGGCGCCGGTGGCGGTCAGCGCCGTGGCCGACGCCCAGGCCCACGCCGGCTCCAACACCTGGGCGATCGCGCCGTCGCGGTCGCGCTCCGGCAACGCCATGCTGTTCATCAATCCCCACCAGCCCTACTTCGGCCCCGGCCAGTGGTACGAAGGGCACGTCACCAGCGACGAGGGCCTGCACTTCTCCGGCGCCGGCTTCTTCGGCTCGCCGCTCCCCACCATCGGCCACAACGGCCGCCTCGGCTGGAGCCATACGGTGAACGACCCGGACATCATCGACGTGTACCGGCTCGAGCTCGACGAGGTGGATGGCGAAGTCCGCTACCGCCACGGCGACGGGCACCGGCCGGTCACCACCTGGACCGACACCGTGAACGTGCGCACCGACGCGGGCCTGGAGGCCCGCACCTTCGAGTTTCAGCGCAGCCATCACGGACCGATCGTCGCGGAGCGGGACGGCCGGGCGCTGGCCGTGCGGATGGCCCGGTTCGAGGACGGCGGCCAGCTCGAGCAGCGCTACGCCATGCTCAGGTCCCGCAACCTCGACGAGTTCAAGGCCGCCCTCGGCCGGCTCGCCTCCCCCATGTTCAACACCATGTACGCGGACGTGGACGGCAACATCTTTTATGCCTACTACG
Source organism: Gammaproteobacteria bacterium UBA7803 (assembly GCA_002480525.1). Classification (GTDB taxonomy): domain Bacteria; phylum Pseudomonadota; class Gammaproteobacteria; order Pseudomonadales; family Azotimanducaceae; genus UBA7803. The sequence continues at coordinate 48,274 of DLCH01000044.1, forward strand.
GCGCCGTGCCCCGGCGCGATCCCGCCTACGACTGGTCGAAGCCCGTCGACGGCAGCGACCCCGGCACCGACTGGCAGGGTTACCACCCCTTGAGCGAGCTGCCGACCCTGACCAACCCGGCGGCCGGCTACTTGCAGAACTGCAACGCCACGCCGTTCCTCGCCACGGGCGCGGGGGGCAACCTCGACGCCGCCGCCTACCCGGCCTACATGGCGCCCGAGGCGGACAACAACCGCTCGCGCATGTCGCGGATCCTGCTCGGCGGCGACGACCGGTTCAGCTACCGCGAGCTGGAACGGCTCACCTGGGACACGCGGGTGCTGGAGGCCGACACGATGATCCCGGAGCTGCGCATCGAGGTGGCCGCCCGGGACCTGCCGGGTGACCGCCGTGAAGACGCGGAGGCGGCCCTGAAACTGCTGGAACGCTGGAACCGGCGCGCCACGGTCGATTCCGAGGCCACCACGCTGTACTTCTTCTGGCGCTTCGCCATGCGCCAGCTCGGCATCGACGACCCCGTGGCCGCGCTCGAGCACGCCCTCGGGCAGATGCGCGAGACCTACGGGACCTGGCGCGTGGCCTGGGGCGAGGTGAACCGGCTGCAGCGCCGCCATACCAGCGGCCAGCAGCCCTTCGACGACGACGCCTTCAGCCTGCCGGTGGCCGGCGGTCCCGGCAATCCCTTCGGCACGATCTTCAACTTCTACGCCCGGCCCCAGGACGGCAGCACGCGGATCTACGGCGTCGCCGGCCACTCCTACGTCGGGCTGGTGGAATTCGGCGAAACGCCGCGGGCGAAATCGATCCTGGTGTTCGGCGCCGACGCCGATCCGGACTCGCCCCATTACTTCGACCAGGCCCGGCTGTTCGCCGACCGGCGCTACAAGGACGCCTGGTTTCAGCGGGACGACGTGGAAGCCAACGCCACCGACACGCTGACCCTGGAGTACGCGCCCTGACCGCGGCGGGGGCCGCGACAGGGCAGCAGCGGGACGGCGGAACGCCGCTCAGGGCGTCCGGCGCGGAAAGTCGGCGAACACCCGGGCCACCGCCTTGCGGGCGTTCTCCGGCTCGAAGGTGAACTGGCCGTCGCGCCGGCGCGACTCGGCGATGCCTTCCCAGATCATCTGGTCGAGGCCCGCGTCCACCACGTCGACGTGCAGGGTGCCCTGGGTGTATTGCCGGGGGGGGCGGATCGTAGCCGGTCCACACGCCGTAGTGGCGGTGAAACACGCCGTAGCCGAAGGACACCTCCGGGTTCGACTGCCGCTCCACCACCTCCCGGGTCTCGACGAAGAAGTTGATCCGCAGGTCGGCGCCGTCGTCGACGTAGCGGTAGCCGAGCGATTCCAGCTCGGTCCGCGCCGCCTGGCGCAGGGTCTGGCTGAGAATCGTGCTGGTGCCGTCCCGGTCGGTGCCCAGTGGGCGGTGGAAGGTGAAGGTCTCGTAGCCGGTGAAATCGAGGCCCGGCGCCCGCGCCACCTCCGTGGGCGGCGCGCTGGCACAGCCCGCCAGCGCCAGGACCAGCACCGTCACAGCCCGTCGCAGGATCACCATGGTTCTGCCTCCTTCCCGATCCGCATGTGGTCGCACCCGCGTCCCGGCGGACCGGGCCGCGGGACCGAGTATACGCCCGCGCCGGGCCGCCGGCGGCCCGCGGCCGGGGCTGCGGCGGGAATCCTTTGATGCCCGGCCGCCGCGGGGGTAATGTTGGAACCCTGTCCGGGAGGTAGACATGAGCGAACGACAGAGTTCCACCGACCCGATGGACCGGTTCCGGGAGCTGGTGACCGAGTGGGAGCGGGGCTTCGACGCCCTGGCCAACCGGTTCATGGGCACGGACGAGTTCAGCCGGGCGATGAACCAGTTCCAGAACCTGCAGCTGTCGATGCAGAAGGCGTTCGCCGAGAACATGGCCAAGCACCTGGCGAACGTCAACGTGCCCAGCCGGGACGACGTGCTGCGCATCGGCGAGGCGGTCCACGAGATGGACATGCGTCTGGCCAGAATGGAGCAGCGCCTCGACGAACTGGCGCGCGCCACCGGCGTCGCGCCCACCCGGCCCCGCAAGGGCCCGCCCCGAACCCGCAAGCCGCCGAGCCAGATGCCGCCCGGCAGCGCCTGACCGCCGCCGCGACGGCGTGCGCCACGAGGGAGAGAGACACGTGAGCGACAAGACGGAATCGGAAGCCCCGGGCCTGGTGGACACTGCGGTCGACCGGGTCCGGGACATCGTCGACCAGGCCATCCTGCGCAGCGTCAAAGGCCTCGAGTTCGTCACTTCGCCGGCGCCCGAGGTGGGCGTAACGCCCAAGGAGATCCTCTACGAGCGCGGCACCCTGCGCCTGTACCACTACCTGCCCCAGACCGACGAGGTCTACCGGGTGCCGGTGCTGCTGGTGATGGCCACCACCCAGAAGGCGTTCGTGTTCGATCTGGCGCCGGGCCAGAGCATGGTGGAGTTCCTGGTCAAGCAGGGCTTCGACGTGTACGTCGTGGACTGGGCGCCGCCGACGCCGGAGGAGAAACGCCTCGACCTGGCCGACTACACCCAGGACTTCCTGCCGGCCTGCGTGCGCGAGGTCCAGCTCGACAGCGGCGAGACCGACGTGTCCATCGTCGGCTACTGCATGGGCGGCGTGCTGTCGCTGATCTACGCCGCCACCCATCCCGAAGGGCCGCTGAAGAACCTGGCGTGCATCACCACGCCGGTGGACTGGTCGCACATGGGCCTCACCCGGATCTGGTCCGACGAGCGCCACTTCGACGTCGACCGGCTGGTGGACACCCTGGGCATCGTCCCCAGGGACGTGGTCGCCGCCTCCTTCGACATGCTGCGCCCGGCCCAGAAGACGGCGGGACGCATCCGCGTGTGGGAGCAGATCTGGAACGACGAGTTCGTGAAGAGCTACCGCGCGTTCGAGCGCTGGGGCAACGAGACCCTGCCGCTGGCGGGCGAATACTTCCGCCAGACCACCAAGGAGCTGATGTGGGCCAACCGGCTCTACAACGGCGACCTGATGGTGGGCGGCCGCCAGGCGAACCTGGCCAACATCAGGGTGCCGATCATGGCCATCATGGCCCAGCACGATCACATCGTCAGCTACGACGCCAGCAAGCCGCTGCTCGAGCTGGTGAGCTCGGAAGACAAGGAGGAACTGGTGCTCAAAGGGGGACACGTGAGTCTGATTGCGGGGCCGAATGCGGTCCGGCGGATGTGGCCGGCGCTCGCCCGGTGGCTGTCGGAGCGCTCCACGTGACCGCGCCGGCCAACCGTTACCCCCGCACCGTCCAGATCGCCGACGGCGAGGTCTCCGTGTCGCTGATGACCCGTGCGGACGAGGCCGACCTGCTGGCCTTCGCCCAGGGTCTGCCGGTCCACGACCTGCTGTTCCTGCGCCGGGACATCACCCACCCGAAGGTGCTGTCGGCCTGGTCCGACGGCATCGAGGGCGGCTCCATCACCAGCCTCATTGCCCGGGAAGCCGGCGCCATCATCGGCTGCAGCGCCGTGGTGCGGGACGAGCTGTCGTTCTCGCCCCACGTCGGCGAGCTGCGCGTGCTGGTCTCGCCCCGGGGACGCGACCGGGGCCTCGGCCGGGTGCTGATCCAGGAGAGCTTCCTGGTGGCCCTCACCCTCGGGCTGGAGAAGCTCATCGCCCAGATGACCGTGGACCAGAAAGGCGCCATCACCGTGTTCGAGGAGATGGGCTTCAGCGCCGAGGCCCTGCTCAAGGAGCACGTGCGCGACCCCAGCGGCGGCAAGCACGACCTGGTGGTGCTGTCCCACGACGTCGCGCGGTTCCAGGCCCAGATGGAAGCCTACGGGCTGACCGAGCTGATCTGAGCCCGACTCCGGCGGGTCGTCCGCACCCGCCTGGGGCCCGATGGTCCATCGCAGTGCCGGCCGGTGCCCGATTCGGTGCGCGCCGTGACCGGCGCTGGTGCGCCGCGCCGTTGGCTCCGCGGGCATCGACCGGCACGACCCCATTCGAGGGCGTCAGGCATGCGTCACTGCTCCACGCCCCGGCCGGAACCCACGAATCACTCCAAACCTGCGGTTTTTCCGGGTCGGAACCGGCATCACCCGTTCCGATCCCGCGACCTCGGCGCTTCTGACAAACCGTCCGACGGCTAATCTCATCCGCGATCCGATGCAGACGCCGCAGATCGGGCACGGATATTGCTGAGCCCGTTCCGGCACGCCAGCGTGCCATGAGAACTTGAACGCCTGACCGTTCGAGCCGGCGGCGCCCAGCCGTCCGCAAGAACCGGGGGAAGTAACGGGGATAAAGCCAGGGGTCCGGCACGACACGCCGGACGCCACGGAGGAGTCTTGCCATGAGAAAAGTCACACAGCCGAGGCGGCGCAGAACCGTCATGGCCCTGAGCGCCTGGGTCGCAGCCGCAGTCGCGCCCGCGACCGTCGTCAGCACGGCCCAGGCCGCCGAAGAGATCGAGGAGGTGGTCGTCACCGGAACCCGGGGACAGCCCCGGTCGGCCATGGACTCGGCCGTACCGGTGGACGTGTTCAACAGCGACGCCCTCGAGTCCGTCGCCCACAGCGACACCCACGACATCCTGCAGACGCTGGTGCCGTCCTACAACGTCGCCCGGCAGCCCATCAGCGACGGCGCGACGTTCATCCGTCCGGCCACGCTGCGCGGCCTGTCCTCGGACAAGACCCTGGTGCTGGTGAACTCGAAGCGGCGCCACCGGGCCGCCCTCGTGTCGATCGGCGGATCCGGCACCCAGGGACCGGACGTGGCGACCATCCCGTCCGCCGCGCTGTCCAGCGTGGAGGTGCTCAGGGACGGCGCCGCCGCCCAGTACGGCTCCGACGCCATCGCCGGCGTGATCAACTTCATCCTGAAGGAGAACTCGGACGGCGTCAGCTTCAGCGTCGACACCGGCGAGTACTACGAAGGCGACGGCTTCCAGACCACCATTCAGGGCAACGTCGGTCTGCCGCTCGGCAACGGCGGTTTCCTCAGCCTGTCCGGCGAGTACGCCAAGTCGGACTTCACGGAGCGGGCCGAGCAGTACTGCCAGTCCTGGTTCTGCGTGGATCCCAGCCTGCCGGAATTCGACCCCAGCGCGGGCTACGCCGCCGCCGCGCTCGATCCGGCCTTCCAGGCCGGCGTCGCCGATGCCTCGGTCGAAGGCAGCGTGGTGCAGCCCTGGGGCCAGCCCAACACCGAGACCGCGCGGTTCTTCTACAACGCCGGAATCCCGCTGTCCGACGACGCCGAGCTGTACTCCTTCGGCAACTACTCCACCTACGAGGGTGACGGCGGATTCTTCTACCGGTATCCGGGCAACGGCACCATCGAGGACCTGCGTCTGCAGGACGGCTCGGTGTACAACTTCCTGGAAATCTTCCCCGGCGGATTCACGCCGCGCTTCAAGGGTGACATCACCGACTACTCCTTCGTCGGCGGCGTGCGCGGCAACTTCGAATCGGGCCTGGCCTACGACCTGAGCGTGCGCTACGGCTACGACGAGATCGACTACACCCTGTGGAACACGGTGAACCCGTCGCTCGGGCCGGACACCCCGACGTCGTTCAAACCGGGCGACCTGGCCAACGAAGAGACCCAGATCCAGCTCGATCTGTCCCAGGAGTTCGACGTCGGCCTGTACTCGCCGATGGTGCTGGCGTTCGGCGTGAGCTACCTCGACGAGCAGTACGAGGTGCAGGAAGGCGAAGCGGTCAGCTACGAGGCCGGCCCGTTCGCCTCCTCCGACCCGTTCGGCTTCTGTGACGGCACGTCGCCCACCGCGGCGGGCGCCGCGGTCATCGCCGGCGGATCGACCCTGGACTGCGCGGACCCGGACGATCCGGTGTACACCGTGGTCGGCGTCGGCTCCAACGGCTTCCCGGGTTACTCGCCGGACTTCTCCGAGACCTACTCCCGGGATTCCTACGCCGCCTACGTCGACGTCAGCGCCGACGTCAGCGAGCAGCTCTTCCTGCAGGCCGCCGGCCGCTACGAGGACTACTCGGACTTCGGCAGCGAGGTGGTGGGCAAGCTCGCCGGCATCTACCGGATCAACCCGAGCCTGGCGCTGCGGGCCTCGATCGGCACCGGCTTCCGGGCGCCGACGCCCGGGCAGCAGGGCACGACCAACGTGTCCACCCGGCTGCCGAACGGCTTCCCGGTGGCGACGGGGCTGTTCCCCGCGAGCAGCAGCGTGGCCCAGGCCCTCGGCGCCGAGGAGCTCGGCCCGGAGACGTCGACCAACTACACGTTCGGCGCCACCGCCACCCTGGGCGAGATGGATCTGACCATCGACTTCTACCGCATCGACATCGACGATCAGCTCTACGCCATCTCGACGCTGGACGTGTCCACCGACACCACCGCCGGCAGCGCGTACGACAACTACCTGGCGCTGGTGGACGCCGGTGTCGTGGGCGCCGAATCCATCGGCGGCGTGTTCTACTTCACCAACGCCCTCGACACCCGGGTGCAGGGCGTGGACCTGGTGGCCACCTATCCGCTGGAGTGGAGCAACGGCTCGTACACCAACATCACGGCCTCGCTGAACTACAACGAGAAGGAACTTCGCTCCGACGCCAGCGCGTTCCTGAATGCCGAGGACCAGTTCGACTTCGAGAATCAGGATCCGAACTGGCGTGCGGTGCTGACCGGGGTGCACACCATCGGCGAGTTCTCGCTGACCGGCCGGCTGCGCTACTTCGGCGAGTCCGAGGACTCCCAGGGCGGCACCGTCAGCCAGACCTTCGACTCGACGTTCTTCGTCGACCTGGAAGCGAGCTACCAGTTCAGCGAGAGCGTGCGCGCGGCCATCGGCGGGCGGAACATCTTCGACGAATATCCCGACAAGGTGGACCAGAGCATCGGTGACTACTGCTGCGGCCGGGTCTACGCATCCAGCTCGATCGTGCCGTGGCAGGGCGGCTACTACTACCTGCGCCTGAATCTCGACTTCTGAGCCGGGTACTCTCCCCGGGCGGCAGCCCCCCTGCCGCCCGGTCTTTTTCCCTCCTCTCCTCTCACCTCTCGCCTCCCCCTTCTCGGCTCGCCCCTCTCGCTTGGTCAACAACCCGTAGGAGCGGCCTCCCGGCCGCGATGTCGACAACACCGGGGCAAACTCGCGGTTTGCCGCAGGCAAACCGCCAAGCCGCCGCGAAGCGGCGGCCGATCGCGGCCGGGAGGCCGCTCCTACGTGGGGAGAATCAGGTTCCGGTGAAGTTGGCCTCGCGCCGCTCGAGGAACGCCGCCACGCCTTCCCGGTGGTCGTAGCTCTTGAAACACTCCGCCAGCGCCTGAGTGTGCCGCTGCATGTGCCCGCCGACGTCGCCGCCGAGCCCTTCGTAGACCAGCCGCTTGATGCGCGCGTGGGAGAACGGCGAGCCCTTGGCGATGGCCGCCGCCAGCGCCCGCGCTTCGCCCAGCAGCTCGTCCGGCGCGACCACGGCATCGACGTAGCCCATGGCAAGGGCCTGCTCGGCGCTGACGAACTCGCCGGTATAGAGCAGCCGCAGCGCCTGGGAAGGGCCGATCAGGCGGGGCAGCAGCCAGCTCCCGGCGCCGGTGTCCGGCACCAGCCCGCGGTGCGCGAAATTCCAGGCGAAGCGCGCGTTCGGCGTGGCCAGACGGATGTCGCACTGGGACGTGAACTCGGCGCCCATGCCCACGGCCGGGCCGTCGATGGCGGCGATCACCGGCTTCGGGCACTCGACCAGCGGCCACCAGCGCTCCCGCTCCTCCGCGTCGCCCCGCAGGCCGCGCTCCTCCCCCGGAATGGTGGCCAGATCCGCCAGGTCGGTGCCCGCGCAGAACGCGCCCGGCACCCCGGTCAGGACGATGGCGCGGGCGGCCGGATCACCGCCGGCGCGCCGCACCACCTCGATGAAGTGGCCCAGCATGGCGTAGGTCATCGCGTTCTTCTTGTCGGGACGGTCGATGGTGATGGTGGCGATGCCGTCCTCCACCTCGTAGAGCACGTGATCGGACATGGCGACGACTCCTGAAGACGTGGGAGCCTGCACTATAAACCCCACCCCGGCGCCGCCACACCCCGTCCCGGGGAGATGCCGACGCCCGGGCATTCGGGTAGGCTCGCCGATTCGACCGACCGGGAGGACCCATGGGACGACTTCATTCCTGGCTGCTGGCAGCCTTCGTTCTTGCGGCCGCGGGCTGCGGCGGCGCCGGCAATTCGTCCGTGCCCGACGGCAGCATCGCCGACGGTGATCCGGCTCCTGGCCTGTCCGGGCTGGCGCCGGGCTGGAACGTCCTCGAGCCCGGCGGCGACACGGTGTGCTCGGACGGGTCGGCCTACCGGTTCTTCGTGCGCCCCGGAGACCCGGGGAAGCTGCTCGTGTACTTCCAGGGCGGCGGCGCCTGCTGGTTCGGCGCCAACTGCGACCTGCACCTGGACCCGAGCTACAAGCCCCGGGTCGCCCGCGACGAGCCGGAGCGCTACCGCGGCATCTTCGACTTCGAGCATCCGGACAACCCGTTCACCGCCTACACCGTGGTGATGGCCCCGTACTGCAGCGCCGACGTCCACCTCGGCAACGCCGTCGCCGAGTATCAGGCGCCGGCCCGCGAACCCTGGGAAGTGGACGGCGAGCTGCGGCCCGCCCACGAGGCACATCCGGTGACGATCCACCACCGCGGGGTCGTGAACGCCGAGGCGGTGCTCGACTGGACCTACCGGCACGTGCCGTCGCCGGCCGAGATCTTCGTCACCGGTTCCAGCGCGGGCGCCATTCCGTCGCCCTACTACGCGTGGCGGATCGCCGACCACTACCCGGATGCCCGGGTGGCCCAGCTCGGCGACGCCGCCGGCGGCTACCGCCGGGCCGGCACCGCCGGCGGCAGCGACGACCGGCTGGAGCGCTGGGGCACCATCGACCACCTGCGCCAGTATCCGGAGTTCGCCGACGTGCCGGCCGGCGAGCTGACCTACGAGGATCTCTACATCGCCGCGGCGAAGCGGCACCCCGACATCCTGTTCGCCGAGTACGATGCCGCCGAGGACGCGGTGCAGAAGCGTTTCCTGGCCATGGGCGGCACGGAAACGCCGTCCCTGCTGACCGCGCTGCAGGCCAATCACGCGGACATCCGGGCCGAGGTCGACAACTTCCGCGCCTTCATCGCCGGCGGCGATTCCCACACCGTGCTGGCGCGCCCGGAGTTCTACACCTTCACCGCCGGCGGCCGGCGGATTCGCGACTGGGTGGCCGACCTGGCGGCGTTCCGCCCGGTGGACGACGTGACCTGCGACCCGTGCGACGTACCTCAGCTCACCGATGAGTGACCGGCGGCCCGGCGGCAGCGGCCCGCCGGTGCTATGATCAGAGGACTTCATTCGAGGGTCCGCCGATCTTGATCCGCCTTCTGCTGTGCCTGTCGGTCGCACTGACCGGGGCCGGGGCCGTCCACGGCGACACCGCCGAGGCCCTGAGGGTCTGGCTCGAGGGACTGGACGCCGGCGGCGGCGCCGAGGTCCACGGCGAGCCGCTGCATCACCCCGACCTGGTCGCCGGCGTCTACCGGGACCGCGACCACCGCCCCCTGTGGACCGGCGACGGTCCGCTCGCCGGACAACGTGCCGCGCTGGCTGCCGCCGTCGAGGCATCCGCGCTGCACGGCCTGAACCCCGCGGCCTATCACGCCGACGCCCTGGCGACTGTGAAAGATCCCCTTGCCATCGAACTGCTGGCGACGGACGCATTCCTGACCCAGGCCAGGCACCGGGCCACCGGCGCCGTGTCGCCCCGCGCCCTCGACCCGGAATGGTTTCTGATCGCGCCCGAGGTGGACGCCCGCGCGCTGCTCGACCTCGCCGCCCGGGGCGAGGCCGACGTGGGCGCGCTGCTGGAAGACCTGTGGCCGGACAACGACGAGTACCGCCGGCTGCTGGAGGAACGCGCCCGCATTCTGGCCCTGGGCGAGACCTCCACCGCGCGGGTCCCCGCGGGACCGCTGATCCGCCCCGGCGACAGCGGCGAACGGGTGCTCGCCCTGAAGGAACGTCTGCTCGGGCCGGGTGAGCACACCCCGATCTACGACACCGAGCTCGGCGAAGCCGTGCGCGCGTTTCAGCGCGGCGCCGGCCTCGAGCCCGACGGCATCGTCGGCCCGGCGAGCCTGGAGGTGATGAACGCCTCCAGGTTCTCCTGGATCGACCGGATCGACGCCAATCTGGAACGCTGGCGCTGGCTGCCCGCCCACCAGCCGGACACCTATCTGCGCGTCAACATCGCCGCCTTCTCGCTGCGGGTGATCCAGGCGAACGAAGACGCCCTGCGCATGGACGTGATCGTCGGCCGGCCCTACCGCCGTACGCCGGTGTTCACCGAGACGATCAAGTATCTGGTGCTCAACCCGGACTGGAACGTGCCCTGGAAGATCGCGGTGCAGGACAAGCTGCCGGATCTGAAGGCGGACGCCTCGAAGCTCGCCGCCCAGGGCTACGAGGTCAGGCTTGAGGGCAGCGACACGTTCGTGCCGGTCGACCAGGTGGACTGGACCCCGGTGACCCGCGGCAATTTCCGCCATCTGCTGCGGCAGCGGCCCGGGCCGATGAACGCCCTCGGCCAGGTGAAGTTCATGCTGCCCAACCCCCACGCGGTGTATCTCCACGACACGCCGAACCGGGACCTGTTCGCCAAACAGGAGCGCGGCTTCAGCTCCGGGTGCGTGCGCCTGTCGCGCCCCCTGGAGCTGGCCGACTGGCTGCTGCGCAACGACGGTCAGACCAGCCAGGCGGCGCGCATCCGCGAGCTGCTCGACGGCGGGGAGACCACCACCATCTACCTGCGCCAGCCGTTGCCGACCTATCTGGTCTACTTCACGGCCTTCACCGACGAAGCCGGCGAGGTCATCTTCCGGCGGGATCTGTACGAGCGCGACGGCGCCATCGTCGCCGCGCTGCGCGCCGGCGGCCGTGCCGGCGGCTCTGCCGGCGGCCCTGCCGGCGGCCTCGCCAGCTACCCCGCCGGCAGCACGGGAGCCCTGCCATGAGCCGACTGGTCTGCTGTGTCGCCCTGCTGCTGCTCGCTGCGCCGGTCCGGGCCTGGGACGACGCCCGTCTGTCCGTGCCGGTGGTGATCGACGAGCGCACCATCCCCTACCCCGTGTTCGCGATCTACGTGCTGCCGGAGCAGACATTCAGGGTCAGCTTCCGCGACGCGCAGGGCGGCGGCACGGTGCGGTTTCTCGAGGCGGAACAGCCGATGGGCAATGCCGCCGTCAGCGCCCCCGCCGCGCCGGGTCTCTACCCCATGGAGATCACCAACGCGGCGAGCGGCGAGCGGGCGCTGGTCAACGTGTTCGTGATGACGCCGGCGGCGCGCATCGACCAGCGCGGCTACCTCAACGGCTACCGGGTCGGCAGCTACCCCAGCCAGCCGCTGCGGGGTCTGGAGATCTACCGGCCGCCGCCGGGCTTCGTCGAGCTCACCGCCGACAACGCGGACACCCGGCTGTCGCCGAACTTCCGGCTCGGCCAGTTCGTGTCGAAGCAGTCCCACGGCGACGGGCCGCGCTACGTGGTGCTGCGCGCCAACCTGCTGCTGAAGCTGGAGAACATCCTCACCACCCTGAACCTGGCGGGCCGTCCCACCAGCGGGCTGGTGATCATGAGCGGCTTCCGCACCCCGTTCTACAACCAGGCCATCGGCAACGTGCCCTACAGCCGCCACGTCTGGGGCGGCGCCGCCGACATCTACATCGACGAGGCGCCGGCGGACGGTCGCATGGACGACCTGAACGGCGACGGCAAGGTGGACCGGAACGACGCCCGCTGGCTGGCGGACTTCGTCAACGAGATGTCGCGCCGCGGCGACTTCGGCCCGCGCATCGGCGGCATCGGCGTGTACGGCAGCAACGCCGCGCACGGGCCGTTCATTCACGTCGACGTGCGGGGGTCCCTGGCACGCTGGTGAGCACCGCGCGGCGGGCGGCGGTCAGTCCCCGCTGAACGCGTCCCGGTGATAGTCCGCCGCGGCGCGCACCTCGCGGACGCCGATCTCCTCGGGTTCCGGGGCGTCCGCGCCGGCGAGCACCTG
>DLCH01000004.1 GCA_002480525.1 Gammaproteobacteria bacterium UBA7803
CGGTCCAGGTACTGCTCGCAGAAGAATCCACTGGCGGCGTCTCGCAGCCCGAACGCGGCGACCAGCCCGAGGTCGGCGTCGAAGGCGCCGACCAGGGTCGGTGAGTCGTCGTCGACCTCCGCGCCGAAGTGGTCGAGAAAGCACTGCCGGATGAACGCGAGCACCTGCCCGCGGCTGCCGGCATCTCCGGCGCACGTCAGGGTCAGACGGGCGTTTCCGGCCAGGATCTCCGAACCGAGTGGCGACATCGATGCGCTCCCGCTGCCTTGTTGCCTGCCGTTGGAGAGCGGCGGCCGCAGGAATCCATCGGCGGGAATTGCATCAATGTGTTACGGACTGTGTCCTGGTTCACGATCGTCGCTGCCGGTGCCGTGAAGGGCGGCGCCATAGGCGGCTTCCAGACGGTCGGCTTCGTCGTCGCGCAGGTGAGGCGCCAGATAGCGCTGCAGCCGGGCCAGGTCGGTGCGGCGCTTGAGCGGGTTGCGGCGGGCCTTTTCCAGATCGATCAGGGTCACCGGGTAGTCGGGGCCCGGTCCGACCAGCAGGTGCTGGGGATAGAGCGCGCCGTGGACCCAGCCGGCGCGATGGAGCCGGCCGACGAGCGCGCCGGACCGGTCGAGGATCCTGCCGCGATCGGCTCCGGGCTCGGCCAGGGCCTCGATCAGCGAACGGCCGTCCCGGACTGCCTCGACGACCAGTTCCGCCTCCGGGCCCGACTCGTGGTAGGCGACGATGTCGGGGACCGGTATGCCGCGCGCCCGGCACGCCTGCAGCGCCCGCAGCTCCCGGCGCAGAGTGGGGGTTCTGCGGAACAGCCGCCAGACCGGGCGGCAGTAGTAGGCGCGCTGACGCTTGGCGTAGACCTGGCCCGCCGGCCGCCCCCAGGCTTCGCCGGGCTCGAGGTAGACGGCGCTGACGCCGATCCCGTCCCGGCTCTGGGGCGGTTTGACGAGGCGGCTCGGGTCCGGCTCAGTCATGCTCGAGCAGGTAGAGCCGCCACATGTAGATCAGGGGCCAGACGTCGTAGGCCCGCACGATCCGGAAGCCGGCCTGCTCGAACTCCGCTTCCACCTCCTCCCGGCGTCGGCACCGGCGCTTCCCGTAGCCGGGCTCGTCCGGCGGCGGCGGCTTGCGCAGCCGCCGGTTGCCGGCCAGATTGCCGTCCACCCACAGAGAGACGGCAGCGTGCCGTCTGGAGACGCGTTTCAGCTCGCCGAGCAGAGCCTGCCGGTCCCCCGGCATCGCGAGATGATGGTAGAAGCGCATGCAGGCGGCAAAGTCCACGCACTGGTCGGGCAGGTCCATGTCGAAGGCCGAGGTCTCGACGAGCCGTTCCGGCAGCTTCGGCCCGAGCCGGTTGCCGGCAGCGACTTCCAGCATGCCGGCGCTGCCGTCGCCGGCGATCAGCGATTCGACGCCGGCCTCGGCGAACACGGGCCAGAAACGGCCGGTGCCGCAAGGCAGGTCCAGGGCGGTGGTCGGCGATCCCGCGTCCCGCAATGCGTGCCGCAGGCAGGCACGCTCGCGCCAGGTGGTCAGGCGGGTCCGCAGGCTCTTGTCGTGATGCACCTGATAGTGCCGGGCACGGTCGCGGCTATAGTGGTCGATGTTGGACACCTCGGCTCCCCGCCGGTGGTCGGTGGTGACAGGGTTGGACGCGCCCGGGCGCGGAAATCCGTCGCGACGGGCGGCGATTGATTCCGGGCCCGGCGAACGTCCAACGGTCCGAACGCAAGCATACCAGCGAACGATGCACGATCCCGACAAGGAACTGGTCAAGAGCATGGTTGCCGGCCGGGACCGGGCGTTCCGGACGTTCTTCGATCAGTTTTTTCCACGGGTCTACCGGTTCTGTATCCGACGGCTCGACGACGCGGCCGCCGAGGAGGTGACCCAGGCGGTGCTGGTGATCGCCATCCGCCGCATCGAGACCTATCGCGGCGAGGCGAGCCTGTTCACCTGGCTGTGTCAGATCGCCCGCCACGAGATCGCCGCCCACTACCGGCGGGCCGCGCGGCACCGCGACGTCGTGCCCATCGACGAGGACGACGGGGTCCGGTCCGAGCTGGAGTCCCTGGCGGCGGAGCCCGAGCTCACACCGGAGCGGCTGGCCCACCGGGGTCAGGTGCAGGAGGTGGTGCAGCTCATTCTCGACCATCTGCCCGGCGACTACGGCCGGGTGCTGGAGCTCAAGTACATGGAAGGCTATTCGGTGGACGAGATCGCCGCTCAGCTCTCGACCACGCCCATCGCGATTCAGTCCATGCTGGCGCGGGCGCGGAGCGCGTTCCGCAGGCAGTACGCCGCCGTGGCTGACGAGATTGCCGACATGGTGTCCGGTCCGGGCACCGGGAGCACGGAATGAACGACAGGCAGGACCAGGATCTCGAGGCGCTGCTCGGCGGGATCGCGCCCCGGCGGGAGCCGCCGGACGACGTCCGGCAGCGCGTGTTCGCCGAGGTTGATCAGGTATGGCGTCAGCGCCGGCGGCGGCGCTGGCGGCTGCCCGCCGCGCTCGCGGCGAGCACGCTGCTGGCGGCGGTCGTGGCGCTGCTGGTGACGGCGCCCGGCCCCGGCGTGACGCTGGAGGTCGCCCAGGGCGGCGGCGTGTGGGTCGACGGCCTGTTCGAGCCCGCGGGCAGCATGGTCATCCTGGATCCCGGCGCCCGGGTCGAGGCCAGAGGCGGCACGCGACTGATGTCCCCGGACGGCGTCGAGGTCCGTCTGCGGCAGGGCACCCGGCTCACCTGGCTGGCGCCGCGGGAGTTCGAGCTCGGTCATGGCGCCGTCTACGTGGACACCGGCGGTCTGTCCGGCATGCGGGTGCACACGCGCATGGGCATCGTCCGCGACATCGGCACTGTGTTCATGGTCACCCTGGACGAGACGGCCATGGAAGTGGCGATCCGCGACGGCTTGGTAGCCATCGAGACCGATCGCGGCGACTACCGTGCCGGCGCCAGCGGCACGGAGGGTGACGTCGTGAAGGTGGACGCGCACCGCATCGTGGCCGAGCGGGTGCCGGCCAGCTCGGATCGCTGGTCGTGGATCTACGAGGTCCATCCCGGCTACCGGCAGGCGAGCATCGACGCGTTGCTCGGCGCCATCGCTGCGGACCTCGGTCTGTCGCTGGAGTTCGCGACCCCGGCGGCGGGCGCCCGGGCCCGCGAGCGCCGGCTGGAGGGTGAGCTCGCCGGGCTGACCCCGCGCGAAGCCCTGGACGTGGTGCTGGCGACCACGGGTCTCGAGCGTCGTGACGGCGAGCCGGGCCGGCTGGTGATCGCGCTGCCGTCCGCGGCGGAACCCAAGTAGACTGACGGCGAAGTCGGTCGCTCCGCCATGTCATGCCGTTCAGTCCGGGTTTCCGTGCCCTCGTCTTCAGCGCGCTGCTGGCCGCCGCGGCATCGTCCGCGGCCCAGTCGCCGCCCGATGCGGCGCCGGAGCGGAGCCTGCGGGACGCGCTCAACGCGCTGCGCGAGGCCGGCCTGGAGCTGGTGTTCTCCGATGCGCTGGTGATCGCGGACTTCCGGACCGCACTACCGGTGGACCCGGAGGGCGACCTGCATGAGCAGGCGGTCCGGCTGCTCCGGCCGTTCGGTCTCGGGTTGTCCCGGGCTTCCACCGGCCTGTGGTACGTGGTCCGTGACCCCGCAGGTCCTCCGGCGGCGCTGGCCCCGGCCGAACCGTCCCCGGACGCCCTGCCGGTGCTGGAAACCCTGGTCGTGTCCGCGCCCCGCTACCGTCTCGTGCGCGGCCCGCGGGAACGCCGGGGGCTCGACCACGAGACGCTGCACACGCTGCCGGCGCTCGGCCGGGACGCCATGCGCGCCGTCAGCCTGCTGCCGGGGCAGGCGTCCGTGGGCGTCAGCGCGCGCCACCACATGCGCGGCGGCGACACCAACGAAGTGCTCTACCTGCTCGACGGCGTCGAGTGGATCGAACCGTTCCACCTGAGCGATTTCCAGGGGATCTTCAGCGCGATCAACCCGACCCTGGTCGACACCGTGGACGTCTACCACGCGGGCTTCCCGGTGCCCTACGGCTCCCGTCTGAGCGGCATCGTCGACGTCGGCCTGGTGGAAGCCGAGCGGCCGCTGCAGGGCCGGCTCGACGTCGATCTGGTCAGCGCTTCCGCCCAGGCGGCGGGCTACGCCGGGAACGTGTCGTGGCTGGCATCCGTCCGACGCAGCCTGATCGACGAGGTGTTCCATCTCCTCGACGAGGACTACGGCGAGCCGGCGTTTCTCGACGGGCTGATCCGGGTGCGCTGGGAGGACGGGCGGAGCGCGTGGACCTGGGGCCTGTTCAATGGCAGCGACGAGCTCACCCTCGACGATCCGGACGCAGGAGAGTCGGCGCAGGCCGACTACCACAACACCATGACCTGGCTGCGCGGCGAGCACTGGCTGAGCGATGGTCTGTCGACCGAAGTGACGATGTCCTACACCGACGTGGACAACGCGCGCGACGGCACCCTGGACGACGACGTGGACGCGGTGGGCACGCTGTCGGAGACCCGTGCGTTCCAGGTGGTGGCCGGCGAGGCGGCGATGCGCTGGCAGCCGGGCACGAGCTGGGTGCTGCAGTTCGGCACCCAGGCGTCCTGGCAGCGGGGCGTGTTTGACGTGGACATGGCCGCCGACTTCGGCGTGCTGGGCGACGGCCTTCAGACCGGCCCCCTGCGCCGGACGGTGGAGGCCGAACGGGACGGCACCCTGTACGGGGTGTTCGCCTCGGTCGGGTTCGCGCCGGCGGACCGTCTGCAGGTCGAAGCCGGCCTCCGCTACGACATGCAGGACATCGACCCGGTGCACGATGCCGAGTGGAGCCCGCGTCTGCGCCTGCGCTACCGGAGCACGGCCGGCTGGACCGCCTTCCTGGACGCCGGCCGCTACACCCAGTATCAGAACCTCTACGAGCTGCAGCTCGACGATGGCCTGCTGGAACTGAATCCGCCGCAGTACGGGAATCAACTTAGTGTCGGCCTCGACGTGCCATGGCACGATACCTGGCACTTCGGGGTCGAAGCGTACGGTCGGCTCGTACGGGATCCATGGCAGCGGTTCGACAATCTTTACAACCCCTGGGTGCTGCTGCCGGAGCTGCATGCCGACCGGGTCCGGGCCACGCCCGAGCGTGCACGTGCCTACGGCGTCGAGGTATCGCTGGGCTACGAGCCGGACGGTGGGCTGCGCTGGTCGCTGTCCTACGCGGCCGCCCGATCACGGGAGCGCGTGGACGGCCGCTGGCGGAGCCGGCCGTGGGAACAGTCCAGCACCGGTAGGATCACGGCGGCCTGGCAACCGGGGCCGTGGGATTTCGGGGTCGCTCTCACGTATCACTCGGGGTGGCCGACGACGGCTCTGGTGGCCGGGCCGGACGATGCCTTCTACGGCGAACGGCTGCCGGATTATGCCTCTCTCGATCTGCACGTCGCCCGTCGGTTCGAGTTCCCGCGGAGTGAACTCCAGGTATATCTGGATGTCGGCAATGTCACGGGTGCCGACAACGTCGGTGGCTACCGCTACGAGTCCGATGACGGCCGGCTCGACCGGGAAGCGCGCAGGCTGCTGCCGCGGCTGCCGGTGATCGGGCTGTCCTGGAGCTGGTGATCCAACGCCCGGAACGCCGGGCCGCACGAGGAGTACGGAACATGCAGAGCAGATCGCGACGGCGGATTCGGCTGGCGGCGCTGGGCCTGGCGGCGGTGCTCGTGGCCGGCTGCGCCTCCACGCCGCCGGACCCCGAGGCCGAAGCCCGCCGGCAGCAGGCGGTGGCGGACATCCTGAGCCAGCCCCTCGATGCGGAGGAGTACGGCGCGCCGCGGCGCTGCGTATCCAACCTGGTCGACCGGGATTTCGAAGCCCTCGGTGAACGCTATCTGGTGTTCGACGGTCCCGGGGGCAAACTGTGGCTGAACGAGCTGCGCGGCCGCTGTCCCGGCCTGGATCACGCCAACTCGCTGGTGTTCCGGAGTCGCAGCTTCCAGCTCTGCGAGCTCGATCAGTTCCGCATCTCGGATCTGTTCGTGTGGGAGCGCTATCGACGGCCGCCGTGGCTCTGGATGAACGGCATTCCTTGCACGCTGGGCAAGTTCCAGCCGGTGACGAAGGAGCAGGTTTCGGCGCTGCGGGAGACGTTCAAGCCCTGAGGACGGCGATCTCTTTGTAGGAGCGATCCGCGGCGGCCGCTCCAGATCGCGATTTCCGAATCGAACAGGCGCCAAGAAGAATCGCGATCTGGAGATCGCTCCTACAGGTCCCGTCATCGTGCCGGGCCGGGGATGTTCCCACGGGCAACGGGGCGAGGTCAGCCGGCCGAGGTGGGCGTCGGCTCGGCGCTGCCGCTGCGGGGCGCGGGGTGGACCTCCAGCTCCCGCTCCAGCCGGCGGCTGTTCTCCAGCGGTGAGGTGCCGCCGCCGGAGATGAGGCGGTAGGCCACGGGCACGATGAACAGGGTGAAGAAGGTCGCCACCGTGACGCCGCTGAAGACCACGATGCCGATGACCTGACGGGTCTCGGCGCCGGGGCCGGAGCCGAGGATCAGCGGCAGGGTGCCGGCGGCGGTGGTGATGGTGGTCATGACGATGGGCCGCAGGCGCACCTCGCAGGCGGTGACCAGCGCCTCCATGAACTCGACGCCCTCGTCCCGGAGCTGATTGGCGAATTCGACGATCAGAATGCCGTTCTTGGCCGCCAGGCCCACCAGCATCACCAGACCGATCTGGCTGTAGATGTTGACCGTGTTGCCGGTCGCCCACAGGCCCAGCAGCCCGCCGGCGATGGCGATGGGCACCGTCAGCATGATCGTGAGCGGATGGCGGAAGCTCTCGAACTGAGCCGCCAGCGCCAGGAACACCACGGCGATGCCGAGCAGCATCACGAACATCACCGAGGCGCTGGATTGCTGCAGATCCCGGGTCTGGCCCTTGTAGTCGACGACGACGCCCTCCGGCAGGTGATCCCGGACCAGGCCCTCCAGATAGGTCACGGCCTCGCCGAGGGTCAGCTCCGGCGCCAGGTTCGCTTCGAGAGTGATGGCGCGCACCCGGTTGTAGCGGTTCAGACTGTTGGAGTCCGCGAACTCTTCCAGGCGGACCAGATTGGACAGAGGTATCAGCTCGCCGGTGGTCGACGAGCGCACGTAGATGTTCTCCATCGACGACGGCGTGCGCTGGGTGTCGCGCTCGCCTTCGAGGATCACTTCGTATTCCTCGCCGTTGTCGATGTAGGTGGTGACCCGGCGGGAGCCGAGCAGGGTCTCCAGCGTCCGGCCGATGTCGGCAATGGACACGCCGAGATCGGCGGAGCGGTTGTAGTCGATGTGCACCTTGAGCTGGGGCTGGGTCTCCTTGTAGTCCCAGTCGAGGCCCAGCAGCCCTGGATTGTCCTGGTCGATCTGCGCCAGCAGGATGTCCCGCCACTCGGCCAGCTCCTCGTAGGTGCCGCCGCCGATCACGAACTGGAGAGGTTTGTCGGCATTCGAGCCGAAGCCCTGGCGCATCACCGGGAAAGCCATCACGCCGGGCAGGTCCGACAGCAACTGGCGGACCTCGTCGACGATCACGAAGCCGCTGCGGCGCTGATCGAAGGGGGACAGCACGATGATCACCGCACCGGAGTTGAAACGCGGCACGCCGCCGAAGCCGCCGGGGGTGCGCACCAGCAGCCGCTGCACCTCGCCGGACTCGACGTAGGGCATGAGCCGGCGCTCGATCTCGTCCATGTAGGGCTTCATGTACTCGTAGGTCGCCCCTTCCGGGCCCCGCACGAAGGTGAAGAAGCTGCCCCGGTCCTCGTCCGGCGTGTACTCCGAGGGAATCACCCGGATCAGCAGCACGCTCGAGGCGAGGATCGCCAGGAACGTCACCACGGCGATGATCCAGTGGCGCAGCACGAAAGTCAGCATGCGCCGGTAGATGCCGTTCACCACGGTGAAGTTGTGGTCGATCATCCGGGTGAGTCGGTTCTC
The DNA here is from genome assembly GCA_002480525.1 of Gammaproteobacteria bacterium UBA7803. Classification (GTDB taxonomy): domain Bacteria; phylum Pseudomonadota; class Gammaproteobacteria; order Pseudomonadales; family Azotimanducaceae; genus UBA7803. The sequence goes on from DLCH01000004.1 coordinate 7,972, forward strand.
GCCCTCGCTGGAGCGCAGCACTTTGGACGCCAGTGCGGGCGCCAGGGTCAGCGCGACGATGGAGGAGAACACCACCGCTGCGGCCATCGACAGGGCGAACTCCGAAAACAGCCGGCCGATGTCGCCTTCCAGGAACGCGATGGGCACGAACACGGCCACCAGCACGGCGGTGGTGGCGACGATGGCGAAACCGACCTGGCGCGCGCCGCGGTAGGCGGCGACCAGCGGCGTCTCACCGTAGTGGTCGATGCGCCGGTGGATGTTCTCGAGCATGACGATGGCGTCGTCCACCACCAGGCCGATGGCCAGCACCAGCGCCAGCAGGGTCAGCAGATTGACCGAGAAACCGAGCGCGTACAGGGCGATGAAGGTGGCGATGATGCACACCGGCACGGTCACCGCCGGGACCAGCATGGCGCGCACGCTGCCGAGGAACAGGAAGATGGTGAGCACCACCAGGCCGACGGCGATGAACAGGGTCTTGTACACCTCGTTGACCGCACCCTCGACGAAGATCGACGAGTCGTAGCTCTGCTCGAAGCTCATGCCCTCGGGCAGGGATGGCGTCAGCACCTCCATCTGCCGCTTGGCGGCGCGGGCCACGTCCAGCAGGTTGGCCGTGGACTGGCGCACCACGCCGAGCCCTACCTGGGGAATGCCGTTGCCGCGGAAGAACGTGCGGTCTTCCTCGGTGCCCTTCTCCACCCGGGCCACGTCGCCGAGGCGCACCAGGTAGCCGTCGGCGCCCTCGGCGATGACCAGCCGGCGGAAGTCGTCGGCGTTCTCGAACTCGCGCTGCACCCGCACGGTGAACTGGCGCTCGATGGATTCCACCTCGCCGGCGGGCAGCTCGACGTTGCCGGCGCGCAGGGCGTTCTCCACATCGCTGACGGTGAGACTGCGGGCCGCCAGCTCCTGCCGGTCGAGCCAGATCCGCATGGCGTAGCGCTGGGCGCCGCCGACGAATACCCGGGCCACGCCGTCCAGCACCGAGAAGCGGTCCACCAGATAGCGCTCGGCGTAGTCGGTCAGCTCCGGGACCGTCATGCGGTCGCTGGTCAGGTTGATCCACATGATCACCGACTCGTTGGAGTCGACCTTGCGCACCTCCGGCGGCTCGGCCTCGTCCGGCAGGGTCGACAGCACGCTCGACACCCGGTCGCGGATGTCGTTGGCGGCGGCGTCCACGTCCCGCCCGACGCTGAACTCCACGGTGATGTCGCTGCGCCCGTCCTGACTCGAGGACTCGATGAATTCGATGCCCTCGACGCCGGCGATGCGCTCCTCGATCACCTCGGTGATGCGCGTCTCGACCACGCTGGCCGCAGCGCCCCGATAGATGGTTTCGATGCCGACGATGGGCGGGTCGATGTCCGGGTATTCCCGCAGCGGCAGCCGGTCGAAGGAGATCAGGCCGAAGGCGATGAGCAGCAGTGATATGACGGCGGCGAAGACCGGTCGGCGGACGGCGGTGTCGGAGATGATCATGCTGGCGTGGCTACCCGGTGGCTCAGGCGTCGCCGGCCGTGCTGGCGCGGGCGGCCTGGGCCGGCACGGCATCCGGGTCCGGCTTGATCAGCTCGGCGATGGGCCGCGTGCCGTCGTCGACGGCGTGGATGCGTACCGGCGCGCCGGGCCGGACCTTCAGGGTGCCGTGGGAGATGACGGTCTCGCCGATCTCCAGCCCCGAGACGACTTCGACCTGGCCCGGCAGCCGGGTGCCCAGATCCACCTGGCGCTCCTGGGCCGTGTAGGGCTCGGTGCTCGTGTCGACCACCAGCACGAAGGTCGAGGCGCCGCGGGGAATCACCGCCTCCTCGGAGATGACGATGGCGTCGCGCTCGTTGCGCAGCAGGTTGAGGGTCATGAGCATGCCGGGCACCAGGTCCCGGCGGTCGTTGGGGATGATGGCCCGCACCGTGATCGAGCGCGTCACCGGGTCGATGGTGCTGTCCACCGAGGCCACTTCGCCGGCGAAGCTGCGGTTGGGAAACACCGGCGTGGCGGCTTCGATGACGGTGCCGCGGCTGACGGTGTTCAGGTAGAGCGCCGGAATGGTGAAGTCGAGCTTCATCCGGGAATCGTCCACCAGGGTGGTGATGACGTCGCCGGGGGACACCAGGGCGCCGGGGCTGACCATCCGCAGGCCGACGTGGCCGCTGAACGGCGCCGTGATGAGCCGGTCGGCGAGCCGGGAGCGGACGGCGTCGAGCCGGGCGTCCGCGGTGCGCCATTCGCGCCGCCGCTCGTCGAGCAGGGATTCCGAGGCGTTGCCCTGGGCCACCAGGCGCTCGATGCGCTCGTACTGGCGCTGGGCCTCCTCGGCCAGGGATTCGGCCTCGGCGAGCAGGGCCGACTCCTCCCGGTCCGTCAGCTCCACCAGCACGTCCCCGGCCTCGACGGCCTGGCCGTCTTCGAAGTTGACCCGGGAGATCGTGTCCGACACGTTGGCCGTGATGTCGACGGTCTCGTTGGCGCGCAGGGTGCCCAGGGCCTCGAGGCTGTCGGCGATGCGCTGCAGGCCGACCCGCTCCACGATGACGCCGGTGGGGCCCCGGCCGGGCGCGGCGGCCGCGGCCGGCGCCGGCCACAGCAGTGCCGTGACGGCGATGGCGGCCAGTGCGGTGGAGACTGCGTTGTTCATGTTCTGTCCGGTGGCTGTGGGCGTCGGCGGCGGGGCGGCCACATTCTAGTGGCGGGACCGATTCGGCCGATAGTCTGGAGTCGCCAGACAATGCACGTTCCGTTCCGGATTCGCCGGTTGCGTCCGGACGGCGACGCCGGCGCCGAGGCGCGACGCCCGAGTGTCCGCCAGTCTCGCCGGACCCCCGTGATCCCCGTGTGAATGGGACATCGGCGGCGCGCCGCGGTTCCCGCAGCTCTGCCCGGGGCCGCGGGCCCGCGCCGGCCCGGGTCGGCGGCTGCCCGGGAATGAGGCACGGCGCCCCGGGCTGCCCGTCACCGGGGCGCCCGCCGCCCCAGCGCCGTGCGCGCCGTCAGGCAACCGCCGAGCGCTGGGCCGGGCCCGGTTCGAGGACGGCAACCCGTTCGCGGCTGGCCAGCCACTCCGGCCGCGGCCCGCTTGCTGCATAGGGCGCGCGCAGGCGGTTGTCGATGCTGTTGTAGACGAAGAACAGGTTGGTGCGCGGGGCCGGCGACAGGTTGTCGCTGGAGGCGTGCAGCGTGTTGCCGTCGAACACGGTGACCGTGCCGGGGCCGCCGCGGGCGGCGACCACGCCGCGGTTCCGGGTCGCGGCGGCGATGTCGGCCAGCGCCGGCACGCCGACCTTCTGGCGCTTCAGGGAGGTCTCCCAGTTGCGCTTGGGCGTCTCCCCGACGGTGGGGTAGAAGGTCTCGTGGGAACCGGGCACCAGCATCAGCGGGCCGTTGTCGTCGCGGTTCTCCGACAGGCTGACCGAGATGCTCACGCAGCGCATGGCCGGCATGCCGTCCTCGGCATGCCAGGTCTCGAAGTCGCTGTGCCAGTCGAAGCCGCGCCCCCGGAACGCCGGTTTGCGGTTCAGCCGCGACTGATGCACGTAGACGTCGCTGCCGAGAATCTGTCGGCTCAGATCCAGCAGCCTGGAGTCCCGGGTCAGGGTGTCGAAACGGGCGGACAGCGCGTGGATGCCGAAGATCGAGCGGATCGCGTCGGAGTCCGGCTCGGTGATGGTTCCCGGCCGGGCGAGCATCTCCGGGTCGTGCTCGTAGGCCGCCAGGTCGTCGCGGAAGCGCTCGATCTCCCGGGGCTGGAAGAACCCTTCGAGCACCAGGAAGCCGTCGCGCTCGAAGCGCGCGAGCTGATCGGCGTCCAGCGGGCCCCGGCGACGATCCGCGGGGTCCGCGTGAATGACCGGTTCCCGGCGGGGCACCGGGCCGTGTCTTTCCGGCAGGCGAGTGGGATAGTGATCGAATGCTTCGGGCATAGGTCGCTACCTCCTCTTGCAGGTGTGGTGTCGTCGGTCGAATGGCTGGCGCGTGGCGCGGACGGCCGCGGGGCTCGGGGAGCCCTGGTGTTCGATGTCCGTCCGGGCCGCTCGATCGAGCGTCGTCGGACGGAACTCCTATATGGGTCGATCTGATCGGGGATCAAGAGGTCGGGCGTTCACACCAGCCGGAACCGCATGCCGCACAGGTGCACCAGCCCGTCGTCGCCGAGGGCGCCCCGGGCCCGCGCGGCGGCGCGCACCGCATCCGGGTCGGTGGCGACCAGATCGAGCCCGGCGAGCCCTTCCGGCCGCCCGTCGCGGCAGGGCACGAACCGGAGTCGGGCGTTGGCGAGAGGCAGCGTCGGCGCGCCGGCGTCGTCGTCGAGCGGAATCTCGGCGATCTGCGACCAGCGGGCGGCAACGGCATTCGGGTCGTCGCACTGGATCTCGGCGGCGGCAATGGCGCTCACCCGGGACAGGCTGCGGTGCGCCTGCCAGTCCGGCCCGGCGGGCTCCCAGGGCCCGTTCGGCGCGTGGGCGTCGGGGCCCACCTGCTCGTCGATCTCGAAGAAGGAGCCGCCCGTGTCCTTGGGGTGGAGCTGCATGTTGCGGAACTCGTGGGTCTCGAACTGATTGACCACGCGGATGCCCAGTTCCTCGATCCTGGCGCGCCGGGGCGCGTGGTCGTCGCACTGGGTGATCACCATGTACCCGCCGTCGCCGCGGCGCCGCTCCAGGTACCGGCCGGCGGCGGTCTCCGCCCGGGTGGGCGCGACCACTTCGAGAAGCTGGTCGCCGATGGGCAGCAGCGCGTTTTCCAGACCGAAGTGGGCGACGCCCGGGTCCCGGTAGCAGACCTTCAGGTCGAACACCTCGCCGAGCGCCCGCTCGGCGTCACCGAGCCGTTCCGCCACCAGCGCGATCTGCCGCAGTCTCAGCCACATGCCGTTGTCTCCCCGCCGTCCTGTGTCCGCCCAGTGTACCGTCCGGGCCGGCCCGGGGGTGGCTTCCCGGCCGGCGCAGGAATGCGGCATATTACGGCTCCCGTCTGTGCGGACGTGCCCGCATGATCCACCGCTGGCTGGCCGGATTGAGGCGTCGCAAGGTGCTTCGGGTCGCCAGCGCCTACGTGGTGGCGGCGTGGGGTGTTCTGCAGGGGGTGGAGGCGCTGGCGCCGCTGCTGGCGCTGCCGTCCTGGACGCTGCCGATGGCCGCGCTGCTGATGCTCGCCGGGTTGCCGGTGACGGTGGCGGCGGTGTGGGCGCTGCAGCCGGCCGCGCCCCGTCCCGAGGAGGCGACCAGGGCCGGCGCCGTCGACCTGGCCCTGCTGGCCGCGGCCGGCGTCGTGGTGGTGCTGGCCGGGCTCCAGCTTCTGCTCCGACCCGCGTCGTCGCCCGTCCCGGCCCCGGCGGCCGCCCCCGCGTCCGTCGCCGTGCTGCCCTTCGTCAGCTTCAGCGGGGCCCCGGATGACGGCTATTTCTCGGATGGCCTCACCGAGGAGCTGATCAACTCCCTGGCCCGGGTTCCAGGTCTGCTGGTCACCGGGCGCACGTCGTCGTTCCACTTCAAGGGCCGGGACGAGGACCTGCGGGCGATCGGCCGCCAGCTCGGCGTCGGCCACCTCGTGGAAGGCAGCGTCCGCCGCGCCGGCGCGCGCCTGCGGGTGACGGTGCAGCTCGTCTCGGCCGAGGACGGCTTCCATCTCTGGTCCCAGACCTACGAGCGCGATCTGGACGACTCGTTCGCCATTCAGCGGGACATCGCCGAGCAGGTGGCGCGCACGCTGCGGACTACGCTGCTGATCGAGCCCGCCGGGCCGGACCGGCAGGCGCCGGCGCTGTATCCGGACCTGCTGGTGGCCCGGGCGCTGCTGAACGAACGCACCCTGCCGTCGGTGACGGAGGCGCGCACGCTGTTCGCCCGAATGGTGGAAGCGGAGCCCGACCACGTGGCCGCCCTGGCCGGCCTGGCCCGGGCCACCATGCTGCTGGCCGGCGCCTACCTGACCCTGGACTTCGAGCCGGCGGCCCGGAGCGCCGTCGAAGCCGTCGAGCGCGCCGTCCGGCTCGCCCCGGACGACGTGGCCGCCAATCTCTCCGCCGGCATTGTCTACGACACTCTGGCGCTGCGTACCGACGAGTCCGGCTACCTGGCCCTGGCGATGCGGCACCTGGCGCGGGCCGCGGATCTGGCCCCGGAGAATCCGGAAGTACTGCGCAGCTATGCGGCGCTGCTGGCCCGGCAGGGGCGCTGGCCGGTGGCGGTGACCCTGTGCGAGCGGGCCGTGGCGCGCGACCCGCTGGACCGCGCCGGCCGCCTGCAGCTCGCCGAGGTGCTGCGCGGCAGCGGCCGGCTGGCCGACGCCCGCGGCGAGCTCGAGGACCTGCTGCGGGCCCACGCCGACTACACCGCGGCCCATCTCGAGCTCGGCGAGCTGTTCATGGAGAGCGGCGCGCTGGATGCGGCGATCGTGCCGCTGCAGCGGGCTCATGAGGCGCGGACGTCGCCCCGCGCCAGCTTCGCCCTGGCGAACGTCTATCTGAATCTCGGCCTGACCGAGGAGCTCGAGCGCACGCTGGCGGAGCTCGACTACGCGCCCCGGTCGGCGCCGCTGGCGCAGATGATCCGCCTGCATGCGGCTGGCGACGGGGCGGCGGCGCTGGCCCATGCCGAGACCCAGCTCGCGCTGACGGGCGATCGGATCTGGCGGCCTCTGGTCGCGCTGGAAGCGCTGGCCACCGGCGCGCTGGACACCGCCCGGCAGCAGCTCCGGTCGCTCGATCCCGAGCTGCTCGGCCCGGCGCCGCCGGTCGACCGGGTGCCGGCCGGGACGGTGCTGATGGCGGCGACCCTGCTTCAGGCCGAGGGGGAAGGCGACCGGGCCGCCGCGCTGCTCGAGCAGCTCCTGCAGGTGCTCGCGCCGACGCCGGGCGGCTACGACCCGATCGCCGGCAAGCTCGCCCGGTCCCAGGCGCTGGCCCTGCTCGGACGCAACGATCAGGCCCTGGCGGAGCTGGAGGACGCCCGGCGGCAGGGCTACCGCACCCTGTACGACTTCGACAACTTCCTGCGCCTGGACCGGTATCCGAGCTTCGCCGGCCTGCGTGGCGAGCCGCGATTCCTGGCGCTGCTGCAGGCGATCGAGCACGACAACCGGACCCTGGGGCGGACCGTGCGCGCCGGCTGAGGCGGGTCCGCATGCCTTCGGTTACACTGGGACGGTGTTCCGCAGAAGAAAGCTCACATGAGTACGGACTCTTCGTCCGGCGCCAGGACCGAGCTGCAGATTCAGACGGAGTCCTGGCTGGCCGAGCACCGCATCGACGAGGTCGAGGCGGTGATCCCCGACATGGCCGGCGTGCCCCGGGGAAAATTCTTTCCCGCCCGGAAATTCCTTCGTCACAACCTGCGCCTGCCGGAATCGGTGTTCCTCCAGGGCATCACCGGTGACTACGGCGAGGTCCCCGGCGACCTCTACGACATCGACCCGGACCTGCACCTCGAACCCGACTACAACACCCTGCGGATCGTGCCCTGGACCAACGAGCCGACGGCCAGTGTGATCGTCGACTGCTACCGGCGCGACCGGGTGCCGCTCAACCACGCGCCGCGCCAGGTGCTCAAGCGCATCCTCAAGCTCTACGAGGACAAGGGCTGGAAGCCGGTGATCGCGCCGGAGGTCGAGTTCTACCTGGTGAAGCAGAACACCGACCCGGACTATCCGCTGGAGGCGCCCGTCGGCCGGGCCGGCCGCAAGGAGACCGCGGGGCGGATGTACAGCATCGAGTCGGTGAACGAGTTCGACCCGATCATCGAGGACATCTACGACTACTGCGACGCCATGGAGATCGACGCCGACTCGCTGTCCCACGAGGACGGCGCCGGTCAGCTCGAGGTCAACTTCCTCCACGGCGATCCGCTGGACATCGCCGACCAGGTGTTCCTGTTCAAGCGGGTCGCCCGGGAAGCGGCGTTCAAGCACGGCATCTACGCCACCTTCATGGCCAAGCCGATGGAGGGTCAGCCCGGCAGCGCGCTGCACCTGCACCAGAGCGTGGTGGACGTGAAGTCCGGGGAAAACCTGTTCTCCCAGCCCGACGGGGCGATCAGCCCGCTGTTCCGGGCGTTCATCGCCGGGCTGCAGAAGTACGTGCCGGACGCGCTGATCCTGTTCGGGCCGTACGTCAATTCCTACCGGCGCTTCACCCGCTACCTGGCGGCGCCCATCAACGTGCAGTGGGGTTACGACAACCGCACCGTGGGGCTGCGGGTGCCCCATTCCGACGCGGCCAACCGCCGGGTCGAGAACCGCATCCCCGGCGCCGACGTGAACCCCTATCTGGCCATCGCCGCGTCGCTGGCCTGCGGCTACATGGGCATGATCGAGGGGCTCGAGCCCAGCGAGCCGCTGTCCGGCAGCGCCTATAAGCTCGAGCAGGGGCTGGCCCGGGACATGTTCGCGGCGCTGGACCTGATGGAAGCCTCCGACCCGCTGCACGAGATCTTCGGCCGCGAGTTCGTGCAGCTCTACTGCGCGATCAAGCGGGTGGAGCACGAGACCTATTTCCAGGTGATCAGCCCCTGGGAGCGGGAGCATCTGCTGCTGAACGTCTGAGCCGCCGGGTCGGTCGGGCGGAACCGGATCGCGGCCGGGAGGCCGCTCCCACGGAGGTTCGCCGCGTAGGAGCGGCCTCCCGGCCGCGATACCCCTTTGCCGGGTGGAAGCGGCCTCCAGGACGCGATTCCCCTTTGCCGGGTGGAAGCGGCCTCCCGGCCGCGATTCTCCTTTGCCGGGTGGGAGCGGCCTCCCGGCCGCGATTCCCCTTTGCCGGGTGGGAGCGGCCTCCCGGCCGCGATTCTCCTTTGCTGGGTGGGAGCGGCCTCCCGGCCGCGATCCCGCAGGGACAGTCCATCGTGGGAGCGGTCTCCAGACCGCGATGTCCGGGCTGGCCGATCGCGGTCTGGAGACCGCTCCCACATCCTGGTGATTCAGCTCGCGGTCTGGAGACCGCTCCTACATCGTGTTGATTCAGCTCGCGGGCTACGCGACCTCGGAATCCTCCCGCAGCTTCGCGCCGCCGTACTGCCCGCCTTCCGGCGCCAGCGTCCAGCGGTCCGGCCGCGCCTGGCGCCACTCGGCGCGCAGGCCCTCCGGCAGCCGGTCCTCGTCGAGGAGCTGCCCCGGCGCCAGGTACTCGTACAGCTCGCTCATGTTGCGCACCAGCAGACCGTCGACCCGGCGGTAGATGTGCTCTGGCCGCAGCTCGGACGGATCGTCGAGACCCATGGCCCCGAGCAGCTCGCCGAAGCCCTTGATCGTGTGCTTGTGGAAGTTCGCCACCCGCACCGACTTGTCGTTCGGGTCCAGCCCGTAGGTCAGCGCCGGATCCTGGGTGGTGATGCCGGTGGGGCAGGTGTTGGCGTTGCAGCGCAGCGACTGGATGCAGCCGAGCGCGAACATCATGCCCCGGGCGCTGGCGCACAGGTCCGCGCCGATGGCCAGCGCCCGGATCATGTGGAAGCCGGTGATGATCTTGCCGCTGGCGACGATCTTCACGTCCCGGCGCTTGTCGATCCCCGTGAGCGCGTTGTGCACGAACACCCAGGCGTCCCGGGCCGGCATGCCCACCGAGTTCGAGAACTCCAGCGGCGCCGCGCCGGTGCCGCCCTCGCCGCCGTCGACGGTGATGAAGTCCGGCGTGATGCCGGTCTCCAGCATCGCCTTGCAGATGGCGAAGAAGTCCGTGCGCCGGCCGACGCACAGCTTGAAGCCCACCGGCTTGCCGCCGGACAGGGTGCGCAGCCGGTCGACGAACTCGAGCAGCCCCTCGGGCGTGTCGAACTCGGCATGGGACGGCGGCGAGATCACCGTCTTGCCGGGCTCGAGCATGCGGATGCGGGCGATCTCATCGGTGACCTTGACCCCCGGCAGCACGCCGCCGTGGCCGGGCTTCGCGCCCTGGGAGAGCTTCAGCTCCACCATCTTCACCGCGTCCTGACGGGACTGCTGCGCGAAGGCGTCGGAGTCGAAGCGTCCGTCCTCGGTCCGGCAGCCGAAATAGCCGGTGCCGATCTGCCAGATCACGTCGCCGCCGAGCAGGTGCTGATCGGCGATGCCGCCCTCGCCGGTGTTGTGGGCGAAGCCGCCCATGGCGGCGCCGCGGTTGAGGGCCTCGATGGCGCGGTGGGACAGGGCGCCGAAGCTCATCGCCGAGATGTTCAGCAGCGAGGCGCTGTAGGGCTGGCTGCAGCGCTCCCCGCCGATGGTCACCCGCGGCGGTTCCGCGGGGCCGTGGTGGGCCGCCATCGAGTGGCTCGCCCACTCGTAGCCCACCTGGAAGACGTCACGCTGGGTGCCGAACGGGCGGGTCTCGAGCTCGCCCTTGGCGCGCTGGTAGACGATGGCGCGCATCTCCCGCTCCACCGGATAGGCGTCGATGTTGCTCTCGATGAAGTACTGCTGGATCTCCGGCCGGAACCGCTCCATGACGTAGCGGATGTGGCCGACGATGGGGAAATTGCGCAGCACGGTGTGCTGCTTCTGCAGGGCGTCGTGGAAGCCGACGGCGGCCACCGGCAGGATCACCGCCAGCGACCACAGGGCCGCCGGCGCGAACCAGGCGGCCACGGCCACCGCCGCCAGCGTGACGACGAACGCCTTCAGCAGCCAGCGGCGGACCATGGATCAGCGCGCGTAGGCGAGCTTGCCGCCGACGAAGGTCATGTCCACCTCGGTGTCGGGGATCTGCGCCTCCGGAATCGTCAGGATGTCCTGGGACAGCACCACGATGTCGGCCAGCTTGCCCGGCGTCAGGGTGCCCTTGATGTCCTCCTCGAAGGCCATGTAGGCGTTGTTGATGGTGTAGCTGCGCAGCGCTTCGCCCCGGGTCATGGCCTGCTCCGGATGGAACTTCTCGCCGGTGCGCATCATCCGCGACACCGAGGCGTAGTAGGAGGCGATGGCGTTGATCGGCTCCACCGGCACGTCGGTGCCGTTGCCGATCAACGCGCCGGTCTCGATCAGGTCGCGCCAGGGGTAGGAGGTTTCCTTCGTGCGCTCCTCGCCGAGCCGGGTGGGAATCCACGGCCCGTCCGAGGTGCAGTGGATGCCCTGCATGGCGGCGATCACGCCCAGCTCGCCGAACCGGGGCACGTCGTCGGGATGGATGTGCTGGGCGTGCTCGACCCGCCAGCGCAGCTCGGAGCCGTCCACGCCGGTGCGCTCCCAGACCCGCTGGTAGATGTCCAGCGTCTCCCGGTTGGCGCGGGTGCCGATGGCGTGGGTGTTCACCTGAAAGCCGTGCTCCACCGCGATCTCGGCGGTGCGCTCGATCTCCTCCACCGGCTCCAGCACCAGACCCGTGGAGTCGGGCAGGTCCTCGTAGGGCTCCAGCAGCCAGGCGCCGTGGGCGCCCAGGGCGCCGTCGATCTGGCGCTTGATGGAGCGTACCGTCAGGAAGTCGTTGCCCTCGGCCACCATCTTGTAGCGGGGCAGCATCTCGGCCATCTCCTCGTTGCTCTGGCGCCGCACCATGACATACAGGCGCACGGGGAGGTTGCCCTCGTCCTCGAGCTGCTTGAAGAAGTCGATGGTGGCGAAGTCGGCGCCGGCATCGTGGAACGAGGTAACGCCGTGGCGCAGCGCTTCTTCTGCGGCGAGCTGGACGCGCTGGCGCAGCAGCGCTTCCTGCTGCTCGTCGGTGAGGCGCTCGTTGTACTGGTCGACCGCGTCGTCCACCAGGCGCTGGGCGGTCTCGCGCAGCAGGCCGGTGGCCTCGCCCTCGGGCGTGCGGACGATGGTGCCGCCGGGCGGATCGTCGGTGTCGGCGTCGATGCCGGCGGCCGCCAGGGCGGCGTCGTTGGCGAACGCCGCGTGGCCGCTGGCGTGGCCGAGCAGCACCGGGTTGTCCGGCGACACGGCGCTCAGGGAGTCGTTGCGCGGCACGCCGTCCACGGCGTCCTCGGGCACGCTGTCCCATTTGTCCTGGTGCCAGCCGCGGCCGAAGATCCACTCGCCGGGCTCCGCCTGGTCCGCGGCCACGGCGACCATGTTCACCACCTCGTCCCAGTTCGCCACGGTGTTGAGATCGAGAATCTGCTTGGCCCGGCCGAGGCTCAGGTAGTGGCCGTGGCCCTCGATGAAGCCGGGGATCACCAGCCGGCCGTCCAGCTCCATGACCTCGGTGTCCGGACCCACGTAGGCGGCGATGTCGTCGTTGCTGCCCACGGCGGTGATGGTGTGGCCGGTGACCGCCAGGGCCTCCACCTCGCCGAGCTCCGGGTCGACGGTGGCGATCTTGCCGCCGCGCAGCACCAGATCCGCCGGCGGCACCGTGGCGGCCGGCGCGGAGGCGGCGGTCTCCGGGTCGCTGCCGCCGCAGCCGCCGAGCACGAGCATGAGTGTGAACAGTCCGGCCGCGCTGCGGCCGAGGATGGTGGTGCGCATGTCCCCGTTTCCCAGTCGTCGATTCGAATGGAAAACTTTCGCACCGGCGGGGTGGGTATGCAAATGGCGGTCGCCCCCGGAACGCGCTGGCCGGCAGCCGGGTTATCAGAACCCGGCAAATCGAAGAGAATGACGGTTTTGCGGGACGGCGGACGCCGATGGAAAAACCGGGCTGGTTCATACGCGCGCTGGAGACGCCCTGGGAGGACCGCACGGTCACCGTGGCGGAGGTGCCCATTCACTACCTCTACTGGGAAGCGGCGCCCGAGTCCGACCGGCCGGGACTGGTGTTCGTCCACGGCAACGGCGCCCACGCCCACTGGTGGACGTTCCTGGCGCCGTTCTTCCTGGAGCACTATCGGGTGGCCGCGCTGGATCTGTCCGGTGCCGGCGACAGCGGCCGGCGCGAGCGCTACACCCCCGAGCAGTTCGCCGCCGAGGTGATGGCGGTGGCCGAGGACGCCGGCTTCGGCAACGATACGGTGGTGGTGGGCCACAGCTTCGGCGGCTACATCACGCTCAAGACCGGGCTGCTGTACCGGGAGCGGCTGGCCGGCGTGGTGCTGGTGGATTCCGCGGTGCGGCCGCCGGACTTCAAGTGGGAGCGGGACCCGCGGCGCTCGCCCATCAAGCCCAAGCGCATCTACGAGACCTTCGAGGAGGCGCTGGGGCGGTTCCGCCTCATGCCGCCCCAGGACTGCAAGAACGACTACCTGCTGGACTACATCGGCCGCCACTCGCTCACCCAGATCGAGAACGGCTGGACCTGGAAGTTCGACGACGGCCTGTTCCGCAAGTTCGAGTTCGGCGAGAACATGCACGAGGACCTGGCGGCGCTGGCCTGCCGGGTCGGGGTGATCTACGGCGACGACAGCTACCTGTTCACCCAGGACATCGCCGACTTCATGTTCCGGACCCTGGACGAATCGGTGCCCTTCGTCGCCATTCCGGAAGCCCAGCACCACCTGTTCCTCGACCAGCCGCTGGCCTTCGTCAGCGCGCTGCGCACCCTGCTCGCCGAATGGCGCCATTCCCGGCCGAACCGGGTGCGGGTTTGAGCGAGGCCGGGTTCGACCCGCGGGCCCCCGCGCCGGGCGCGGACCTCGTCGTCTACCTGGACATCAAGAGCCCCTACGCCTTCATCGCCCGTGAGCCCACCCTGGTGCTGGCGCGCGAACTCGGCGTCACGGTCGACTGGCGTCCGCTGACCCTGGACATCCCCAGCTATCTGGGCTCGGCGAAGCTCGACGACCGCGGCAAGGTGGAAAAGAGCGAGCGCACGCCGGAGCAGTGGACGGCGGTCAAGTACGCCTATCGCGATGCCCGCCGCTACGCGGCCCTGCTCGGCCACACCCTGCGCGGCACGGTGAAGATCTGGGACACCACGCTGGCCCACATCGGCTTCGCCTGGGCGAAGGCTCAGGGCGACGCGGTGCTGCAGGCCTATCTGGACCGCGTCTACCCGCCGTTCTGGCGGCGCGAGCTGGACGTCGAGGACCCGGCGGTGATCGCCGGCCTGCTGGCGGACGCCGGCGCCGACATGTCCGGCTTCGACGACTACCGGCTCGGCGAGGGCCGCGAACGCCACGACCGGGAGCAGGCGGCCGTCTTCGAGGCCGGCATCTTCGGCGTGCCGAGCTACCTGGTGGATGGCGAGCTGCTGTTCGGCCGGGAGCATCTGCCCCGCGTGCGCTGGCTGCTGGAAGGCCGGCGCGGCCCGGCGCCGGACGTGGCGTACCTGCCGCTGGCCGGGCGGGCCCATGACTGAATCGGCGCTCCCGGACCCGTTCCCGTTCACCGCGCCCCTGTCGGTGTGCGTCGACGTGAAGCACCCCCAGGCGTACCTGGCGCTGGCGCCGGTGCGCGCGCTGGCCGACGAGCTCGGCATCGACGTCGACTGGTTGCCGTTTCCCACCCAGCCGCTCAAACCGCCGCCGGCTCTCACTTCGCCGCAGGCGCCAGCGGACGACCGGGGCACCCGTCACCGGCGCCTGCGGGCCGAGTACTGGCGCAGCGAGATCGCCCGCTACGCCGAGGCCCAGGGCATCGTCATCGACGACCCGTTCCGCCAGGGAGAGTCCACGGCGGCCAGCCTGGCCCATCTGTGGCTGCGGTCCCGGGCGCCGGAAGCCGTGCCGGGGTTTCTCGAACGGATGTTCGCCGACTACTGGCGCGGCAGCCTCGACGCCGGCGACGTCGAGGCGGTGGCGGATCGGCTCGTTGGGCTCGACGGGGAACGCGACGCCTTCCTGGCCTTCGCCCGCGGTGACGGCGCAGCGGCGCTCGCCGAGCTGCGCGCGCGGCTGGTGTCCGCCGGCGTGTTCAGCGTGCCGAGCCTGGTCGTCGAGGGCGAAGTGTTCGTCGGCCGGGCCCATCTGCCGATGGTGCGCTGGGTGCTCGGCGGCCGCCGCGGTCCGCCGCCGATCTGACGGCCCTGGCCGCCGTCGCGGCGAGCCTGTGACGGAGTGCCCGGACGGCGCCGGCGGGCTGGTCCACGCTGACGGCTCACGATCCCCGAGGATCACGCCATGGACCGACCGCTCGCCGTGCTCTGCCGGACGCTGGCCCTGCTGTGCGGCTGCGCCGCGGTGCTGCTGGCGCTGAACGGCTTCATCGACTACCTCGGCGGCGGCCGCTGGCCGGACCGGTCGCTGCTGCGGCTGGTGTACGACGCCGGGCTGGTCCGGCCCTACAGGTTTCTCGTCAACGACTGGGCCATGCCCCTGCGCGACGCCCTGGCGTGGACCCCGGCCAGCCTGGCGGCCGCCGTGCTGGCGCCGCTGTGGTGGTGGCTGGGCGGCAGGCTCAAGCGCTGAGCCGGCGGGCTCAGCGCTTGAGCAGCGGCGCCACGTCGCGCCAGGACACCAGCTTGAAGTTCTGGTTGGCCCGGGGCTTCGCGTTGTAGCCGTCCTGGACCACCAGCAGTCCCTGGGGGTACCCGGGCAGGCGGACGGCGGTCACCTCGAGTCCGTCCGTCTCGGAGACCTCGTCGACGTCCGGCGACCGGCCGATGTGGAACGAGGTGATCCATTCACCGGAGTCCGCGTCGTAGACCGAGAAGCTGTGGTCCCCCTGGCTCGACGCGATCAGATAGCGGGCGCCGTTGCGGACGTACAGCGCGAGCCCTTCGACGTCCGCCGTCAGATGGCCGTCGGCCACGTCAGCGAACGGTTCGAGCCGCGTGCCGCCGTCCGGCGCCGCGGAGATTCGCCAGATGCCCCGCATTTCCTCGCCGACGTACAGGGTGCCGGTGGCGTCGTCGGCCACGCAGCCTTCCGGCTGGGTCTCGGTGGCGAAGCGGCGGACCTCGGTGATGCCGTAGTCCCGGCCGAGACGGTACTGCACGTAGCTGCCGTCCTTGGCGTTCAGGAACACCCAGGGCTGCGCGTCGGCGTCCTGGTACAGGCATACGCCGTAGGGCTCCTCCAGGTCCACGGCGATCCGGCGGGCCTCGCTGACCGTCCGGCTGGCGTGATCCAGGGTGAACACCACCAGCTCCGAAGGCTCCCGGTGGCTGGCCACGGCGACGCTTACGTCCGCCAGTCCCCAGGGCCGGACCCGCACGTCGACGTTGTTGACCCGGCCCGCCGGCACGAACTGGAGCTGGCGGCCGTTCAGGTCGTAGACGTGCAGACCGGCGGACTTGTCCGTGCCGAGCACGAGGCTGCGCCCGGGGTTCTCCGGGTCGACCCAGATGGCGGGGTCGTCGGCGGCATCCTCCCGGCTGCCGACGGGCGGCGTCTCCAGCGCCGGTCGCACCCAGTGGCGGGTGACCGGCTCGAAGGGTTCGGTGGGCGGCTCGCTGGCGGCGCAGCCGCCCAGCAGGACGGCGGCCAGCAGGGCGGCGGTGACTTCAGCGCGGCTCATAGCGGACTCCCAGGGCGAAGGTGCGGCCGTACTGCTCGAACTGGCTGTTGAAGCGGTCGTTGCGGCCGAAGTTGGCGTAGAAGGGCTCGTCGTTGATGTTCACCACCTCGAACTGGACCTGCACGGCCTCGGTCACGTCGTAGAAGGCGGCGAAGTCGATCTGGAAGTGATCGCTCTGGTAGCGGTCGAAGGCCGGGTCGTCCGGTTCCACCAGCTCCTCCAGCCGCTCGCCGGTGAAGGTGCTGGACAGCCGCATGGACAGCGGGCCTTTCTCGTAACCGAGGATCAGGTTGGCGACCGTGTCCGACTGGCCGGGCAGGTCGATGTCCTCGTCCCGCAGGGCGATCTCCGCTTCGGAGTCGGAGAAGGTGGCGTTGGCGGTCACCAGCAGGCCGTCGAACGGCGCCGGCAGCCCGCTGAAGCGGCGGGTGAACGAAATCTCGGCGCCGAGCACGCTGGCCTGGTCGCCGTTGATGGGCTGGATCACCTCGGCATCGTCGACGGCGGTGCTGCCGATGAACGGCGTCAGGTCGATCCGGTCGGCGACGTCGGCGCGGACGATGAAGTCCTCGATGTCCTTGTAGAACACGCCGATGGAGAACAGCCCCACGTCGCCGAAGTACCACTCGAAGGCGGCGTCGAGGTTGATCACGTCGTAGGGCTCGAGCTCCGGGTTGCCGATCTCGGCTTCGAGCGCCACCGCGCCGTCGCTGTCCTCGATCTCGATGCCGGCGATGGGCGCCACGTCGCCGATCTCGGGCCGGGCGATGGTCCTGGACGCGGCGAAGCGCAGCAGCTTGTCGTCCGCCAGCTCGTAGCGCAGGGTCAGGCTCGGCAGCAGGTGGCCGTAGTTCCTGCCGCGCTCGAAGGTCACCAGGGAGGGTCCGTCTTCGCCCTCGACGATGGCTGTGCCCTCGGCGTCGAACCGGGTGCGCTCGTAGCGCAGCCCGCCGATCACCCGCAGCCGGCCGAGCTCGGCGCGGGTCATGGCGTAGGCGGCGTAGACGTCCTCGTTCACCGTGTAGTCGTCGCCGACCGAGGCGATCAGCGTCTCCTCGGCGTCGATCTCGAAGCTGCCGAGATTGGCGGCGATGAACCGGTCCGCGGCGCCGGGCGAGATGGCCGGGCCGACGAAGGGGGCCCGCAGGTCGTAGTCGTCGATGGCCGAGGCGAAGCCGTCGGCCAGGGTGACGTCGTCGCCGAAGCCGTCGTAGAGGGTCTCGTCGGCGTCGGCCGTCTTCTCCCGCACCCGCGCCTTGGCACCGAACTCGACGGTGCCGGGATAGCCGAGGTCGTTCAGGTCGCGGGTGACGTCGAAGCGGTAGCTCCACTCCTCGTCCTCGGTGAGGCTCGACGCCAGGGAGATCTCGTCGAGCTCGTAGATGCCGGCGTCCGCGGTTCCGGGGCCGCCGAACACGTCGATCTCCCTGCCGATGCCGTCATAGCCCAGCGTCACGCCCTCGCCGACGAACAGCACGGATTGATCCGAGGGCGTGTCCTGCTCGGCGGCGGAATAGCCGAGCTGGTAGCCGAGGGTCCAGGCGTCGAGGTAGTGATTGCCGCCCAGCGCGATGGACAGAATGCTCGCTTCCTCGTAGCGGTCCTTCAGCTCTTTCTCGAGCACCGCGTTGTCCCAGGTGGCGCTGTCGACGGTGCTGTCGTTCCGGGCGCCGCCGTTGTCGGCCTCATCGTCCTCCAGACCGAAAACGTTGGCCATGCGGTACTCCTGGTCGGACGCCTCGGAGTACACGGTCCGCAGGTAGTATTCGGAGAAGTCGGAAGGCCGGAAGTCGAAGTTGAGCGCCGCGCCGAACCGCTCCCGGGTGATCCGGTAGTCGCGCTGCTCGATCTCCTCGGCGGCGCGGAATTCCGATCCGTCCAGCCGCTCCCGGTCCGCCGCCAGCCGTCGCCGTTCTCCACGTTGTCGCTGCCGAAGTCGCGGTCGTAGTAGCTGACCGCCACGGCGACACCCAGGCCGTCCTCGATGCCGGCGAAGTCGTAGACGTTGGTGAAGTTGCCGCTGATGCGCGGGCTGGTGTCGTCGGTGAGGTCCGAGTAAGTGCCTTCCGCCGTGAAGCTCATGGTCCGACCGCGGCGGTCGAAGGCGGAGACGCTGTCGATGTCGATGCTGCCGCCGACGGCGTCGCCGTCCATGTCCGGCGTCACCGACTTGGCGACGGTCAGGGTGGCGAGCAGCTCCGAGGGCAGCACGTCGAGCTGAATGGCGCGCTTGTCGTCCTCCGGCGCGGGAATGCGCAGACCGTTGATGCTGGTGGTGTTCAGGTCCGGGTCGATGCCGCGGATGCCGACATAGCGGCCCTCGCCCTGGTCCCGTTCGAGGAACGTGCCCGGCACCCGGGACAGCGCCTCCGCGGCGTTCTGATCGGGCAGGGCGCCGATGTCCTCGGCGGACACCACCGAGGTGATGGCGTCGGCGGCGAGCTGCTGGTTCAGGGCGGACGCGGCGCTGGAGGTCATGCGGCCGTAAACCACCATCTCCTCGATGCCGGTCTCGAAGTCGACGTCCTGGGTGGTGGTGCCGCCGTCGGTGACGCTCACGGTCGCATCGTAGGGCGCGAAGCCGAGATACGTGATGGTGATGCGATGGGTGCCGGCGGGCACCTGGCCGAACACGTAGCGGCCGTCGGAGCCGGTGGTGGCGGTCAGGCCCAGTTCCGGGATGCGCACGACGGCGCCCTTCAGCAGAGCCTTGCCGTCGGCGCTGCCGACCTGTCCTTCGAGGCGCCCGTCCGCCAGGGCGCCGGTGGACAGGGTCACGCCGGCGAGCAGCAGCAGTCGTTTCATGGCGTGTGGTCCCCCTTGGTGTTATGGGATGTTGTCGGGGGCGACCCTAGTGCCGCGGCATGACAGGCCGGTGACCGGGGTGTTACGGAACGGTGAAATCGTGACGCGTACACAGCCACGTGACGGTGCGCCGGGTTCTCGCCGCCGACCGGCGGGCGCTGCAGCAGACGACGCGCTCGGCGCGAGCTGCGCGCGGGCGGTATAGTCGCACCCTTCATGGGCCCGTCGACCGGACGGGCCGGCCTTGCAGAGAGAACCGGGGAGATCGTCATGAACGACAACGAACGGATCATCCGTGACTTCATTGCCGCCTGGTCGCGTCTCGATGCGTCCGAGCTGGCGTCCTACTTCACCGAGGACGGCTGCTACTACAACATCCCGACCGATCCGGTGCGGGGCCGGGACAACGTCGAGGCCTTCATCAAGGGGTTCACCGCGAACTGGACGGAGACCGAGTGGGACATCGTCAGCATCGGCGCGGTCGGTGACAGGGTCTACGCGGAACGGCTGGACCGCACCAGGACCACCGCCGGCAACGTGGATCTGCCGTGCCTGGGCGTGTTCGAGATGCGTGACGGCAGGATCGCCGAGTGGCGTGACTACTTCGATCTCGGCACGTTCATGAAAGCGATGCAGGGCTGATCCACACACGGATGCTGGCCCGAATCGTCGACATCCGCCGCTGGCTGCGGGAGGACCGGCGCACGCCGTACGCGGATCGGGTGGCCCGGGACCGCGCCATCGGCCGTGAGCTGCGACCGGCCGGCGATCTGGGCCGGGTGCTCGCCTGGTGGTCCGCGCTGGCGGATGCGGCCCCGGGTCCGGAGCGCCCCACGGGCAGGACCCTCGGGCACCGGGTGGAGACCGGCCGCAGAGTCGCCGGCGTCGGGCTCGGCGTGCTGGGGCTGCTGGTCGGTGCCGCCGTGGCGGGGGTCGCCTTCGGCTACGAAGGACGCTACCCGGTGAACCTGTTCACCCTGCTGGGCGTCCTGGTCGGGCTGCCGACGCTGATGCTGCTGTTCACCCTGCTGGTGCTGCCGGGCCGGCTGCCGGGATTGAAGTCGCTGCAGACCGTGGCGGCCGGCGTGAGTCCCGGACGCTGGGCGGGGGCATGGCTGGATCGCCTGCTTGGCGCGGAGCTGTTCGCGCCGGGGCTGCTGGGCGGCGCCGCCAACGCGTTTTCGCGCTGGCAGCTCGTGGTGTTCTCCCAGTGGCTGGCGCTCGGCTTCTTCGCGGGCGCGCTGGCCATCGCGCTGCTGCTGGTGACCTTCACGGATCTCGCGTTCGGCTGGAGCACCACGCTGAACGTCGACGCCGGTCTCGTCCAGGCCCTGGTGTCGACGCTGGCGGCGCCCTGGGCGTCATGGCTGCCGTCGGCGGCGCCGGATCCGGCGCTGGTGGAGGCTTCACGGTTTTTCCGTCTGGACGAGGCGGCGATTCCCCAGGAACGGGTGGCCCGGCTCGGCGAGTGGTGGCCTTTCGTGCTGATGACCGTACTGGTCTACGGCGCCCTGCCGCGTGCGCT
Source organism: Gammaproteobacteria bacterium UBA7803 (assembly GCA_002480525.1). Taxonomy (GTDB): domain Bacteria; phylum Pseudomonadota; class Gammaproteobacteria; order Pseudomonadales; family Azotimanducaceae; genus UBA7803. The sequence goes on from DLCH01000004.1 coordinate 28,544, forward strand.
GCTGCTGCTCGTCGGGCTGTGGCGGCTGCGCCGGGCGACCCGTTCCCTGCTGCTCGACGACCCGGAGGTGACGGCGTTGCTGGACCGGCTCGACGCACCGCTGGTGGCCCTCGGCGGCGGCGTCGACGAGGGCTCGGGGTACCCGGAGTCGTCGGGGCTGCCGGCACCTTCCGAGGCCCTGGAGGCGGAGGGGCTGGTGATGCTGGTCTGGAACGCCGCCGCTACGCCCGCCGCGGCCCGCGCCTGGCTCGCGACGACCCTCGGCGTGGAGCCGGAGGCCAGTGGTGAGGTCGGCATTCTGCAGGGTGAGGCCGAACGCCGGGATGCGCTGGTCGAGCTTCGGCAATCGGTCGCCGGCGGCGTCCGCCGGGTGGTGGTGGTGACCAAGGGCTGGGAGCCGCCGCTGCTCGAGTTCATGGACTTTCTCGGCCAGGTGCGCGAGACCCTGGGTGCCGAGGCGACCGTCACGGTAGTGCCCCTGGACGTTGCCGGCCGTTCGGTGCGGGCCGCGGAGCGCGACGTCTGGGCCCGGGCGCTGTCACGGGCGCGGGATCCGAAGCTCTACGTCATCGATGCCACCGGGGAGGCGCCGGCGTGATTCCCACCTTCGCCGTGGTCGGCCAGCCCAACAAGGGCAAGAGCAGCATCGTCGCCACGCTGGCAGAGGACGAACGCATCGCCATCGCACCGACGCCGGGTACGACCCGCACGGCCCATCACTACACGCTGTCCATCGATGGTCAGCCCCAGTACGCGCTGGTGGACACGCCCGGGTTCCAGCGGGCGCGGGCCGTGCTCGACTGGCTGGAAGCGCGGGCGACCACCGCCCAGGAGCGGCCGGCCGTGGTCGCCCGGTTCGTCGAGGAACACCGGGACGATCCGCGATTCCACGACGAGTGCGAGCTGCTCGGCCCCATCATCGACGGCGCCGGCATTCTCTACGTGGTGGACGGCACCAAGCCCTACGGACCGGAGTACGAGCTGGAAATGCAGGTCCTGCAGTGGACCGGGCGTCCCCGCATGGCGCTGATCAATCTGATCGGCGACGGTGACTTCGTCGACGAGTGGCGGCGGGCGCTCGACCAGTACTTCTCCATCGTCCGGGTGTTCGATGCCGTGGGCGCGGACTTCGGCACGCGCCTCGCCCTGCTGCGTGCCTTCGCCGAGCTGGACGAGGGCTGGCGGGCGCCCATCGAGCGGGCCGTGGACGCACTGACGGCGGAACGGGAACGGCGCGCCCGCCGTGCCGCCGCCGAGATCGCCGATTGCCTGGTGGCCTGTCTGGGCATGGTGGAACGGGCGCCGCTCAGCGATGCCGATGCGTCGTCGACGGACCGGCGGCGCGAGTTGGAAGGGCGGCTGCTGGAGCGCCTGCGCGACGGCATCCGCGATCGGGAGCGGGAAGCCAGGGACCGGGTCCAGAGCATCTACCGGCATCAGAATCTGCAGCGCCACGACGTGGCGGCCGAGCTGCTGGCCACGGACATCTTCACCGACGAGGGCTGGGAGCTGTTCGGACTCTCCCGGACCGAGCTGGTGGTGTCCGGCGCCCTGTCCGGCGCTGTCGCCGGCGGCGGTATCGACGTGCTGCTGGGCGGCGCCTCGCTGCTGCTCGGCTCCGGCATCGGCGCCCTGGTCGGGGGCGCGGGGGCCTGGTTCGGCGGCAACGAGCTGGCCCGGGTGAAGGTGCTGGGCCAGAGTCTCGGCGGCCGCAAGCTGCAGGTCGGTCCGGTGCGGGCGCCGAACTTCCCCTGGGTCATGCTGGGCCGGGCCTGGGTGCATCATCGGCTGGTGGCCGAGCGCAACCACGCGCGCCGGGAGGCCATGTCGCTGTCCATGGGCGAGGAGAGCCACCTGATGGACGGCGTGCCGGATCGTCTGCGCAAGGATCTGGCGGGCACCTTCAAGGCGCTGCAGAAGGATCCGGAGGACGGCCAGGCCCGGCGTCGGTTGGCCGAGCAGGTCGAAACCCTGCTCGGCGTCGAGCCCGCGGGTTGAGACCGGACCGGACGATCACTTAGGTGTCTACTCTTCCTTGCGGCCCGCGCGAGTGATAAAACGTCATCATGGAGAGGGGAGCATGGCTGCTCTGGCTGCTGCTTGCTGGGGCGGCCGTCAGAGCCGATATCGCAGTCGAACTGGCGCCCGGCGAAACCATCGTACTCGAACGCCTGACCGCCTCGGACGGGATCCGCATCGACGGACATCTCGACGAGCCCGTGTGGCAGCGGCTGCCCGCCTACGACGAGTTCGTGGTGATCGAGCCGGACACGCTCGGCCCCACCCGCCACGCGACGCTGATCCGGCTGGCCTACGACGAGCGCGGGCTGTACGTCGGCGCGGAGATGCACCAGCCGGCGGAGACCCGCATTGCCCGGCTGTCCAGCCGGGACGACCGCGGGCTGAACCGTGACAGCATCAATCTGACGCTGGACACCTCCGGGCAGGGCCGCTACGGCTTCTGGTTCGGCGTGAACCTCGGCGACTCGCTGATGGACGGCACAGTGCTGCCGGAACGTCAGTTCAGCAACGACTGGGACGGTCCCTGGCGTGGGCGCAGCCAGCAGACCGAGTTCGGCTGGACCGCCGAGATGTACATTCCCTGGAGCACGGTGTCGATGCCCACGGCGGGTGAGATCCGCCACATGGGCCTGTACATGTCCCGCAAGGTGGCCTACCTGGACGAACGCTGGGGCTGGCCGGCCCTGCCGAGCACGGTGCCGAAGTTCATGTCGGCGCTGCAGCAGCTCGAGATGGCCGAAGTCGCGCCGCGCCAGCAGTACAACTTCTATCCGTTCCTGGCCGTGACCGACGAGCGCATCGACGACGACATTCTGTATCGCGTCGGCGCCGACGTGTTCTGGCGTCCGAGCTCGAACTTCCAGCTCAACGCCACGGTGAACCCGGACTTCGGCAACGTCGAGTCCGACGACGTGGTGATCAACCTCACGGCTACCGAGGTGTTCTTTCCCGAGCAGCGGCTGTTCTTTCTCGAGGGGCAGGACATCTTCGTCGCGACGCCGCGGGCGGATACCCGGGGCGGCGGGGTCGGCAACTCCGGCTCGCCGTACACCATGGTCTACACCCGCCGCATCGGCGGTCCGCCCCGGCCGCTGGACTTCGCGCCGGGCACCGAGGTGCCGAAGCGCGAGCTGTTCCAGCCCACCGAACTGCTCGGCGCCGCCAAGGCCACGGGGCAGGCCGGCGGGCTGCGCTACGGCGTGCTGGCCGCCTTCGAGGACGATGCCAAGTTCGACGTGGTGGATGCCGGCGGCACACCGCGCAATCTCTATCAGGACGGTCGGGAGTTCGGGGTGGGCCGGCTGCTCTACGAGGACAACGCGAGCGGCGCCTACCGCGCCCTGGGCTTCCTGTCCACGGCGGTTCTGCACCCCGACGGTGACGCGCTGGCCCAGGGCATCGACGGGCACTACCTCACCGCCGACGGCGAGTGGAAGTTCGACGGTCAGATCATGACCTCGGACGTGGACGGTCTCGGCCGCGGCTACGGCGGCTTCATCGACATGGAACGGACCCTGCGCCGGGGCATGCAGCACCGGGTCGGCTTCGAGTACTTCGACGAGACCTTCGAGATCAACGACCTCGGCTTTCTCGACCGCAACGACCGCATCCGTCTGCGCAGCGCGTTCGTCTGGACCGAGTCGGGCATGAGCTGGGCGCGCAACAACGAGTTCGACTTCCGCGGCTTCGCCGAGCGCAACGTCTCCGAGGACCTGTTCGTCGGCGGCGGTCTGTTTCTGACCAACCGGATGACGTTCAACAACCTCTCCGCGCTCACCGCCCGGCTGCACTTCTGGCCGGAGCAGTACGACGACCTGAACAGCTTCGGCAACGGCACCTATCGCATCGAGGAGCGGGGCGAGCTGTTCCTGTTCTGGGATTCGGACACCACGAAGGCCGTCAGCTTCAACGTCGGCAGCGGTGCCTACGAGGACCGCATGGGCGATGTGTCCTGGATGGGCGAAGCCGGCGTCAACTGGCGGCCGAACGACCGGTTCGGATTGAACCTGCGGGTCACCTACCGCGATCGCGGCGGCTGGCTGCTGCATCAGCAGGACGATCTGTTCGCCACCTTCGAGGCGGAGCAGTGGGCGCCGAAGCTCACCGTCGATTATTTCATCAGCGCCCGCCAGCAGCTCCGCCTCGGCTTCCAGTGGGTCGGCATCAAGGCCCGCGAGCACGAGTTCTTCAACATTCCGGCCGAGCCCGGCGACCTGATCCCGACGGCCAAGCCCACGGGCCCCGGCTTCCGCCCGAGCTACGACTTCTCGGTCTCCCAGTACAGTTTTCAGGCCCGCTACCGCTGGGAGTTCGCGCCGCTGTCCGACGTGTTCCTGGTCTACACCCGCCAGTCCGACATCGGCGCGGCGCTCGGCGACGACAGCTTCGCCGACGTGTTCCAGGACGCCTGGGACCGGCCCCTGCAGGACGTGCTGGTGTTCAAGGTGCGCTGGCGGCTGGGGTCCTGAGCCAGATCGACGGTGCCGCCCCTTATGTGGGAGCGATCTCCAGATCGCGATCAGCCGGCGATTTGCGACGGCCGGTCGGTTTCCCGGGGGGAGACGTCGGGCTGACTCGACATCAACACGTATCGCGATCTGGAGATCGCTCCCACAGAATCCCTGGCCGCTACGCCGCCCCCGACCTCAGCAGATTGAAGAACTCCCGCCGCGTCTTCGGGCCGTGGGTGGCATAGCTGGGATTGGGCCGCTCGCGGTATTCCGCCCGGGCGTGGGACACCTTGTCGGCGCCGGCGCGCAGCTTCACCTCTTCCGCGCTGATGCCGTAGGGCCCGGTGGCGTTCAACCCGAACACCTTGGCGCGGATCTCCGGCGTGATCTCCGGGTAGCCGTGGGCCTCGCGCAGGGGCTCGGCGATCTGGAAGGCGCGAAACGCCTGAATCTGATCCTGGGGCGAGCCGTACCAGATGGAATCGGTGCCCCACAGCACGTTGTCCTCGCCGACGTACTTGAGCAGCTTGCCGAGCGCATGGGCCGCGTGATCGGGTTCCCGCATGAGGAAGCGCCAGGTGCTGCCGAGCTCCGCGTAGACGTTGCTGCCCGGGCCCAGGTCGTGGTCCGCCAGCGACTGGATCAGCGTGTCGATGCCGTCGCGGCCGGCGCCCGGGGCGAACGGCGCTTCGGGATGGCCCGCCACGTAGCCCGAGTGGTACACGATGAAGGTGACGTCGGGAAACTGCTTCGCGGCCGCGCCGATGTCGCGGCAGGTGCTGTACTGGTAGCCCTGCTCCGAGAGCGGCAGGCCCTTGTGGATGCAGATGACCTTCACGCCGAGATCCCGGGCGCGCTCGATCATCGCCAGCCCTTCGTCGTCGGTGAGCCAGTAGCCGCCGCCCGGGCCGAACTGGGTGTAGGTCTTCCAGGCCGACACGCCCCAGTCGTTGGCCAGGGACTCCATGCGCTCGACGTCGCCGGCCTGGTTCGGATTGACCCGGCCGTGCAGCATCAGCCGGTGGGTGCCGTCCATCTCGTCGACGATCTGCCGGACCGCGTCGGCGGCCTCGATGGTCACCGGCTCCGCGTCCGGCGCGGACGGCACGAAGGACAGCACCATCATGTCGGTGTCGGAGTCCATGAACACGTCCTTGACGAACTCCTCCGGGCCCAGGCACTCGAGGTAGGCGCGGGTGCCGCCGTCGGCGCCCACCTCGCAGTCGGCTTTCGGCATGCCGGAAAACGGCCTGGCGAAGTCGGGAATCTGCTCCAGCCACTTGCCGTTCGGGTCCACGTAGTGGCCCTGGACGTCGAAGATGAACTCCTCGCCGCCCAGGCTCGCCTCGGCCAGGGCGGTGTCGAACTCGGCGTCGGCCGGCACGGTGAAGTAGCCGCCGAGCTTGCCGGCGGCGGCATTGGCCTGATTCATGGCGAGCAGGGTGGTGGCCGCGCCGCAGGCCGAGGTGAGGAAGTCGCGGCGGCTGCGCGCCAGGCGGCGGGCGTTGGTCGTGGCCCGGATCAGCGCCGTGCGGTTGCCCAGGCGGTTGGCCTTCGACAGCGGAATGGGCAGAAACTCGCCGTTGGACGTGGTGTCGATCTTGATGGGCAGCCGCAGGCCGTCCGGGTCGAAGTCGTCGCGCGTGCTCATGGTGCCCCCTCCCAGTGTGCGTTTCGGACCATGGTACCGCGCCGGGCGGACGAATCGGCAGGGTGTCCGACAGCCGGGCGGCGCGCGGTTACCACGCCTCCAGGATGGTCTTGCGCTGCATCGGGTCGAGGCGATTGATCGCCGGATCGTCGTAGAGCGAGTCGCCGCGCACGTCGGTGGTGGAGATCTCCTCGAAGATCCCGCCGCTCCGGCTGGCGAAGGCGTGGGGCGTGCCGCGTTCGATGAGCAGGGTGTCGCCCGGTGTGAGTTCCACCGTCTCACCGTCGCGCTCGACCGAGAGATCGCCCCACAGGAGCTGAAAGGTCTCCTCCTTGCGGGTGTGGCGGTGAGTCGGGTGGCTCTGCCCCGGCAGCATGATGCCGAGCTTCTTGCAGTACTCGCGGTTGAGCACGTGGATGAAGATGGCGCCCGTCTCGCGGAAACGTTCCATGCCGTAGTGGTGAGACAGCTCCACCTGATTGCCGTCGCCGGGTGCGATGCGGGCCTCGTACAGCATGCCTTTGGCGTCGTGCAGGAGCTCGCGGATGTCGGAGACGGGGTCCGCTGCCGGTTCCTCGCGGATGGGCTGGTGCTCGCCGTAGGCGCGGCTCGCCCGGTAGCTGGCCCGGTAGCGGCCGAAATCGCCGGAGCTGAGCTGACCTTCCTGGCGCGGCATGGCGAAGTACACGGCTCTGCCGCCGATCTCCTCGCCGGAGTCGATGCTGCCGGCGGCGTAGACGCCGCGAGCCAGATCGCGGATCGCCTGGCGCTCCGCCTCGGTGACCGTCTTCTCCTCCCCTGGTCCGCATATCTCCCGGGCTCGCAGCGCGGCGGCCACCCAGGCGTCCGCCTGCTCCGGGTTCACCGAGTACTTGTTCAGCTCGATGCCCTGGTCCGGGGCAGGGACGCCGACGTGGCGTTCCAGCAGATCGGCGCCTTTGGCCACCGCGGCGACCACCACCTCGGTGTTGTCCGGTGCCTCGTGGCCGGAGTAGCCGACGCGGATGTGCGGGTAACGGTTCTTCATCTTGCCGAGGAAGTTCATGTGCAGGCGTTCGTTCGGCGTCGGATAGATCGAGACGCAGTGCATGAGCGCGAAGTCCACGGCCCGGTGGCCGAAGAAACTCACGACCTTGTCGATCTCCGGCAGCGTCACCCCGCCGGTGGAAGCGATCACCGGCCTGCCGGCCGCCGCTACCGCCTCGAGCAGCGGCCAGTCGGTGGCGCTGCAGCTCGCGATCTTGAGTATCTCCACGTTCTGCTCCACGCATTTGCGCACGGAGATCTCGTCGAACGGCGTCACCACGGTCACCAGCCCCCGGCTGCGGGCATGCTCGATGAGCGTCCGGAACTGCTCGTCCGACAGCCGCGTGCCGAGAAAGCGCGGGATGTGCGGCACGTCGTCCCGGTCGCGGAAGTCGGGATGGATGAAGGTGTCGAGATCCCGGTACTGAAACTTCACCGCGGCGCGGATGCCGTGGCGCGCGGCGATGTCGCCCACGGCGTCGATGATGCGTTTGCCGTGCGCCACCGAGCCCTGGTGGTTGTTGGCGATCTCGAAGATGAACAGATCGTCGGCGAAACTACTCATGGGTCGTCGAACTCCTGGGAATTGTCGGGTTGCGTGCAGGCTTCGCGGGCGCGTCGGAAGTCCGCCTCGGTGTCGATGTCGAAGTTTTCGTTCATCAGGTAGCCGTGAATGCGCCGCCCGGTCATGGACCCCTGGTCGATCACCACGTGCGCACGCACCGCGTCGATACAGGCGTTCTGCAGGTAGGCGGCGGGCAGTCGCTGGCGCGGCTGGTTGTACGCTTCGTTGCCGAGGTCGGCCACCGGCGTGAGGCGTCCGTCGCCGTCCCGCGTCCACATCTTGAACGGCGTCTCGGCTGCCGGCGCGACGCTGCGCACCGAATCGAGCTCGGGGTCGGCGGCCAGCAGCTCGATCACCCGGTCGATGTCGGCGGGATCCCGCCGCGGGTAGGTCGGCCGCAGATGCACCACGATATCCGGCTCCCAGCCCTCGTGGTCGCGCAGCCAGTCCAGGGCGTGGCGGAACACCACCAGGTCTGTGGCGTCGTCCGTGGCCAGCTCCGCCGGGCGTAGAAATGGCGTCTCCGCGCCGTACTGCCGGGCAATGGCCGCGTACTCCTCGCTGTCGGTGCTGACGATCACCCGGTCGACGGACCTGGCCGCCAGCGCCTGCTCGATGGAGTGGGCGAGCAGGGGCTTGCCGGCGAACTCGCGGATGTTCTTGTGCGGCAGTGACTTGGAGCCGCTGCGCGCCGGGATGAGGGCCAGCGTGGTCACGGTGGTCATGGGGCTACGGCTTCGCTTCCAGTCCGGTGCCGTCGATGCTGGCGGCGCGGCTCGCCAGTGCCTGGGGCTGGGGCCGCGTCACCCGGAAGACGAAGCGGGAGCGTCGCTCCACGCGCACCTCCTGAAACCGGCCGAGCAGGCGGCGGAAACGCTCGATGCGCGCCTCGAGGTCCGCGGCCGAGATCTCTGGAAAGCGGTGGGCGTGATAAGCCGCGCTGTTGCGGTGGTTGGGCCTGCGCATGTTGAAGAGCTTCACGGCGGTGCGCAGGTTGGTCCCGAACCAGCCCAGCGCCAGCTTGTGCAGCGGCGGTCGCGGAGGCGTGCGGTCCGCGTAGCCGGCGTCCAGCAGCGTGTCGACCACGTGCTCCACTGCCAGCGGCCCGTCGGTGGACGCCAGATGGTGCGCGAACACACGCTCGCGGATCCTGGCGTCGATTTCGCCCAGCCGGCCCTCGACCATGGCGGAGAGCTTCGCGCGCACCTCATCTTCGGTGGCGGCCTGGTGGCTGAGGCTGTTGGGCAGCGGGTAGTCGAAGCTCTCCGACGTCACCGGCATGTAGCTCAGGGCCGGCTTGCGCAGCACGGCCGCTTCCACGGCGGTAGTGCAGCCGTTGTGCAGCAGCGCCTCCGCGGCGAGCAGCCAGGGCACGACGTTGCCCTCGTGCAGTACCTCGACGTTCGGCTGGTGACTCACCAGCCTGCGCCAGGTGTCGTGATCCTCGGACGGGTGTGGCCGGACGATGATGGTGTGCTCGGGAAACCAGTCTGCGAGCTTGGGGATCAGGAGCTGGAAATGCCGGCAGATGGTTTCGATGTGGGCCGCGTAGCCGCGCGCGAACTCGAGGCTCATGCCGCGTCCGGTACGGCCGACGCGGACCCCGTCCCTGTCGGCAGCAGGCTGCAGCAGAGCCAGTTCCGGAACGAACGGATTGACGAAGGGGAAGTTGGTGTTGACCAGAATGAACCGCCCGAAGCGGGCGCGCAGCGTTCGCACGTCGTCGTCGAAGAAGCCGGTGAGCTCGGGGCGCAGCATGTCCATTCGCGGGTTGCCGGTGACGTGAATCGGAACGCCGGTGTAGCCCTCGTAGCCGCGGAAGAGCTCGGCGTCGTCCTCGCCCCAGGCGAACAGCCGGTCGACCGCGGCGAAGGTTTCGGGCGAGTAGCGAAAGCCGTAGTACTCCGAGGACGAGAAGCGCACCAGACTCTCCTCGTCCCAGGCCACGATGTCGTGGCCCAGATTGCTGAGAAGCCGGAACATCAGGGTGCTGATGGAGCGCAGGCTCTTTGCCACGAACACGCCGCGGGGGATGAAAGGCAGGGCGAAGTGAACGTAGGTGCGCGAGCCCAGCGTCACGTCGAAGCCGCGCTCGGCAGCCACGCAGGCCATCAGCAGCTTGGCATCGAGCTCCCGGACCTGGTTTTCGACCGGCAGAATGAGGGTCGGATTGCGTGAACTCATGCAGAGGCTCTTGCTAGAAACCAGACGAGAATCGGCGTCGCCGGATCCTCAGGGATCGAGCGACGCTTGCCCGTTCGAACGAGAGGGTCACGGAACGGGAAATCTGTCGCAGGATTCTCATTCGGCGTCCAGCCGCGCCAGAACCCTGGGCAGACCGACGGCGCTGGCCAGGAGGCCCAGCAGCACCTGCAGGCCCGGCCGCCAGGCGAGATCCAGCGGCCTCGCGGACGCCAGCGGCCGGGTGTCGCCGGCGCCGCTCTCCAGCCACACCCGGCGCGCCTCGCGGCGCAGGGTCACCGGCACACGTTTGACCGGATAGGTGCGGGACCAGGCGTCCAGGCGGTGCATGAACAGCTCCGCCCGCTCGTCGGACTCCGGAACCACGGTGAAGGACATGCCCGGCACCCCGGCGATGCCGATCTGCAGTTCCCCGCCCCGGCGCCGGGCCCGGCACAGGATGCGCAGCGGCGTATTGAGCAGCAGGTCGGGACACAATACGTCGCCCTCCAGGTCGAATGCTGGCGCAGCCGGGGTCTGCTCCGGTGCCTGGTAGCGGACGGCGCCGCGCGCCTGCAGACCCGCAGCGTTCTTGTGCCATTTGCGCAACCCGGACCGGGCGCTCCACAGTCGTCCGGCATCCTGGTAGCGCGGGTCCACCAGCACCTCGAGCTGCTCGTAGCGGTCAGGGTCGTTCAATGGGTCGGCACACAGCGTTTCCGGGTCGTCGACGCGCTCTCCGGCGGCCTCGAGCGGACCCTCGATGGATTCCTGGAACAGCGCTCTGGACCAGATGCCGGGGTTGAACGAAACACGGCTGCGCGGTACCAGCGACACGTACCAGCGGGGTCCGTAGCGGCGTTCGTGCGCCGAGAGAGCCCGCTGCTTGGTCAGGAGGTCGCCCGGACACCGCTGCAGTCGCCCGCCCAGTCGGTTCTTCGACAATCGCAGGCGCAGTGCCGTCAGCAACTCGGCGCCCGGCCCGCGATCCTGCAGCGCCCAATCGTCCTCGAGCCAGATCACACCTGTATGACATTGGTCGAGCAGTTCACCGGCCCGCCGCGCCAGCCTTCTGCTCGCCCGGAAGAAGCAGCCGGGGCCGGGCTCGTGCAGCACTTCCAGGTCGACGTTGGGTACGTCGAGGAGGCGCTGGAGCTGCGCGGCGGTTTCCGCCGCCGTGTAGCCGTTTCCCACGTCGTCGATGTTGACGAGCCATTTGACGGAAGCGTCTCCGATCAGCATCAGATGGCGGCGGAACAGCTCGGCGTGGAGATCCGGACGGGTAATCGCGGCGGTGAGTATGAGGTAGTCGTACACGCGGGCGTCAGGACTCGATCTCGAGGGCGGTCAGCAGCTCCGAGGCGTGGGCCGGCCATTTGTCGTTCACGTTCAGGTCCGCCATCACCCCACGATCCAGCGCCTCGCACCAGTGCACCGGGCTCGGCAGCAGACACAGGGTCAGGGCGTAGCGCGGTGCGTGGGTCGGCAGGATGCCCCGGTGCAGCACCCGGGCGGGCTGGAACACCACGCCGTCGCCGGCATGCAGCGGTTGCCGGCGCGGGGTGATCGGCCGCCCGGCTATGCGCGCCAGCCGCTCGACGTCGGCAGTGCGGTGGCGGGTTCTACCGAACACGTAGCCCCGCCGGGCGACGCCCTCGGTGTCCGCCAGGTCGATGAACTCGGTGTTGCCGCCGTGCTCCGGCGTGCCGTTCAGATAGACGAGCAGCTTCAGATGCGCGGCAGGCCCCTTGTCGCAGTGCCAGCGGAACGACACCGTCTGCCGCTCGGGGTCCGGTGGGGTAACCGTGACGCTTATCCAGTACACGAGGTATTCGCTTGCGAAAAAGCCGGTGAGCATAGCATCCACTTCCGGCGTGAGCACGGCGTCGAGCAGCACACGCCGCGCTCTGTCGTCGAGATGGTAGCCGCGCAGATTCGCGTTGCCCTTTTTGACGGTCGTCTGATCGTCAGCGCTGACCCGGCACAGCAGTTCCCTGGCCCGCCGCGGGCTCAGCACCGACAGGTACTCGAATCCCCGGGCGCGGAGGGCCGCGTCCTGCCGGGTCTCAGCGTGGCGCCGAAAGCGGGTGCGGCAGACGGTGCCATAGGGGCCGAAGCCGCGTTGCTCGTCGAATTCCCGGAACACGCGCGGCACCCGCTGCGGGTCCAGCAGCGGTTTGTAGATGCGGTCGAGCAGTCGTGGACGCAGACATACCTCCTGGAGGGGACGCGGACTCTAGGGGACGACGACGCCGGCGGTGGGCACGTTGGCCGGCACGGGTCGTGACGCGATCGAGGCAGGTTCGAGCCATCGGGCGTAGACGTCATCGAGTACAGATGCGCAGCGTTCGATCGCGAACAGCCGGCGTCCGCGCTCGCGACCCTTCTGCGCGAAGCTCTGCCTCCGGGCTGGATCATCGATCAGCCCCTCGAGTGCCTCCGCCAGGGCGGTGGGGTGACACTCGGCCGTGACGGCGCTGTCACCGACCACCTCGGGTAGCCCGCCGCTGCCGGAGGTCACCAGCGCCGCACCGCCGGCGAAGGCCTCCAGAGCCGTGCGGCCGAACGGCTCGTCATAGCGGGATGGCACCACCGCGATGGCGCTGCTCTCGAAGTGGCGCTGCACCTGCTCGTGGGGCAGGTCGTGCAGCATTTCGGCGCGTCCATCCAGCGCCGCTACGCTGCGCTCGGTGGATGCGGCGAACTCCGGCTCGTGGCCAGCCTCGGAGACGATCAGGGTGGCCTGCCAGTCGTCCCGGAGGACCTGGGGAAGTGCCTCTACCAGCTCGGCGACGCCTTTTTCGCGGGCCAGACGGCCCACGTAGAGAATTTGCCGTTCGCGTTCAGCCTGTGGCCGCCAGGCGTCGAAGCGCAGTCCGTTGTAGGCGACGAACGCCGGCACGCGGACCTCGGGCCAATGCCGGCGAAACGCCACCCGGCAAGCGTGCGACACGAAGATGAGACCGGCGAGGGACCGGTAGCGGCGAGCGCGCAGCAGTCGATCGACCCGGCCGCGCGGCGGCCGCTCGAAATTGTGGGTGTGCAGCAGCACCGGCGTCGCTGGCAGCGCGGCAGCGACGGCGGCTGCCGTGCGCAGGTGCTGATGCACCACCACGAGCTCCGGATCCTGCTCGCGCAGGCAGTCGATGATGGCCCGGATGCGTGGGCGATGACGCTCGTTGGGCCGGCCCACCGGCAGGCAGGACAGGTCCTGCGGAGGTTCCGCGACGGGCGGGGCGATCACGCCGGTGTCCGCCTGGAACCGGCTGTGCCATACGAAGTCGCGCACGCACAGGTCGATGGAAGTGCCGCTGTGCGCGCCGAAGCGCGCATAGCGGGGCAGTACCAGGGCGAGGCGCAAGTAGCTCAGTCCTCCTCGCAGCCGTCGCCCGTCTCGTTCAGGCAGAAACCGTCTTCCTCGGCGGCCACCTGGTTGCCGAAGCTGCCGTTGTCGCGCTGTTCGATGGCGATGATCTCGACCTTCGCGGGCGTGTTCTCGGGAAAGGTCGCGACGTAGTCCTCCGGGACGCTGACCGAGGTGACGTTGCCGGGCACGAGCACGTCGAAGATCTGAGCCGCCGCCAGCTCGTCGGCGGGCTCTTCGGCATCGACGTCGGGCTCGAGCACCACCTGGTAGGCCACGACTGGCACCATGCCGGCGCCGGAACCTCCCTCGGGCTCGCAGCGGCCCAGGTCGTCGCCGGGGGCCCAGCTGATCACGTTGTCCTCGAACGCCAGGTCCCGGGGTGCCCCGGGGAGAGCGTGGCTCATGATTGTCGAGCCCGCCAGCATGCCGCCACGGGGTTGCTTCACCCGGAAGTGATACTCGCCTTCAGGAAAGCGCTCTAGGAAGTGTCGGAGGGATACCACCTCATCTTCGTCCCAGTCGACGTCGTCGTTGCCGGCTTCGAACCAGCACGGCGGCTCCTCGCTCTCGAAGAAGAATTCGGTGACGGTCTGGCGGCGCAGCGGCCCGAGTCCGCCGGTCAGCATCAGCGGCCGGCCGCGGGGGCTGTATATCTTGGCCCATCTCCAGCCCTCCGCATCCAGTTTGGCGTGGAAGCCGATATCGCCGTCGGTGGCGTTGATCTCGATGTAGGCACGGCACGCATCGAGTCCGTCCTCCGTTCCCGGGCAGGGTTCGTCGGCGGCGGCCGGGAAGGCCGCTGCAGTGAGACCTGCGGCGGCAAGCCGGAGCCACGCGGGCGCGATTCGACAAAGGGCTTGTCCCATCATCTCGCAGTCCTCGGTTGAGTGGTCTGCGAAGTGGAGGGGTGGCGCCCGGAATTTCTGTCGCTGTCGCCCCCGGCAACAGAAATCGCCGGAAGCGCGCCTCTATACTGGCGCGAAGACGTAGATGAGGACCGTCCGGCGTGCCGTCGAACGAATCGGGGCCGCAACAGGATCTGGCGCTGGCCGAGCGCATGCTGCGCGGCGACGAGGCTGCCGTGAACGAATTCTGCAAGCGTTATCTGCCGAGGCTGTACCGATTCGCCCTGTATCGCGTGGCGACGCCGGAAGATGCCGACGACGTGGTGCAGATCGTGTTGAGCAACGCGGCGCGGAGGATCGAGACCTATCGCGGCCAGTCGACGCTGCAGGCCTGGCTGACGGGTATCTGCCGGCGCGAGATTTCAAAGCATCTCGCCAGCCTGGGAAGGCAGCCGGTGGTCAGCATGTTCCAGGGCTCGGCAGCCGACGAGGTCGCGGATCTGCCGGGTCCCGTCACCGATCGGCCGGACGAGCTGACGGCGAACGGTGAGCTGTCCCGGCTGGTGCACGAGGCGCTCGATCGCCTGCCGGAGCGTCAGGCCGCGGCCCTGGAGTTGATGTACGTGGACGGCTACAGCTCCAAGGAGATCGCCCGTCGGCTCGACGTCAGCGACGAGGCCGTGCAGTCGCTGCTGGCGCGTGCTCGCCGGGGATTCCGCGAGGTGTGTGATGACAGGATCGTCGAGGCGATGGGGTCGGCCAACGGGGCCGGCGCCGAGGAGTGAGACGTGAGCGCGAGTAGCGATGATGCCATAGCCCGGACGCTGGCACGTGCAGGACGCCGTGCAGAGCCCTCCCCGGACCAGTTTCAACGCTGGCGCGAGCAGATGGCTGCCGATCTGGCACGCGTTCGACGCCGGCGGCGCCTCGTCCGCGCCGGCGTCGCCATTGCGGCGTGCCTCGCCGTGCTGGCCGTGGCCGTCGGTCTGTGGCCGGCCGCCGAGGTGCCGCTGGCGGAGGCCGTCGCCCGGGTCGAAACGTCTTTCGGCGGCGTCGTGGTGCGTGAGCCCTCGGGCGGGCTCCGGTCGTTGTCCGCCGGTGACCGGATCCGCCAGGGGCAGCGCGTGGAGGTCGGGCAGCGCAGCGGCCTCGGCGTGATCATGCTGGACGCCGACCTGCGGTTGGGAGCGGACAGCACCGTCGTGTTCGCGGCGGATGCCGTCGAGCTCCTGGACGGTCGGCTGTACGTGGATACCCGCGGATCGCGTCTCGGTGAGCTGCGCATCGTCACCCGTGCAGGGACGTTCGAGCACCTGGGCACGCAGTATCTGGTGAGCGTAGAGGCCGGAGAGGTGGTCGGCGCGGTCCGGGAGGGTCGGATCGTGCTGCACGGGCCCACGGGTGACGTGACGCTGGCGGCCTCGGATCCGGCCGCGAGCATGGTCGTGGTGTCGAGCGGTGGGGAGCTCACCACCCGGGCCGTGTCGTCGACGGCCGAGCTGTGGCACTGGGTGGCGGACCTGTCGCCCGGCTTCGTTCTGGTGGGCCGCAACGCCGACGACGCCTTTCGCTGGGTTGCCCGGGAACGGGGTCAGCGGCTCGAGTACGCATCCCCGGCCGCCCGCTGGGCAGCGCGCAGCGCCCGTCTGGGCGGCAGTGATGATCGACCCCTGCCCGCGGACGAGGTGGTGGCGGTGATCGCCGCGGCCACGGAGCTGCGGGCCGTCTCGGAACAGGATGGCGCCGTGCTTTCCGTATCCCTCGGCTCAAAAGCTGACTAACACGCCGATCGACGGCACCAGCGGCATGAGGGTCTCCCGCTCGGTCTCCAGCGCGATGACGCCGTCTTCGAGTTCCGCGTCGTACTCCAGGCCTGCCAGATTGTCGCGGCCGGTCAGGTTGGTGACGCTGGCGAATGCCGTCACGGTCGACCTCCCCAGTTGCCAGGTTCGCCGCACGCTGGCATCCAGCGACACGTAGTCGCGCAGGGTGCTGTCGTTCAGCACGTCCTCGAGCTGCAGTACCGTATCCGCTGGTACTTCGGCCGGAAGCACGGCGCCGCGCCAGCCGGAGTGCCAGTTCAGGCCCAGTGAAGCAGACGTCGACCGACCGGCCCAGGACAGCAGAAATCCGGCGCTGTGCTGCTGGGACCAGCGCCGTGGAACCCATTCGCCGGCGAGCCGGTCCTCTGCGTCCATGTAGCCGTAGTGAAAGCGCACGGATGCCTGCTCGGTCAGGTGGCGTCGCGCGGTCAGATCGAAGCCGCGGGCCCGGGCGCGCTCGGGGTCGATGGCGACGCGATCCGGCTCCAGCTCCGGTACCAGCACGAACGGGTTGAACACGTTCTCGTAGCGCCGCTTGGTGCGACGGTAGCGCTTGGTGTAGGCCTCGCCCCGCCACTCCCAGGCGCCATGCAGCCACTCGACGCCGGCGATGAAGTGGTCGGCGCTCTGCGGCCGGAAGAAAGCGGTTTCGCCGTCCGCCGCCTGCAGTTCGTGCAACGCCTCGGGCTGGTGGAAGCGCCCTGCATCGAGGTGGAACGACAGCGTGTCCGACGGCCGCCAGCGCAGCCCGAGACGGGGCGAGACGTGGTACGTCGTCCCGTCCGGGTCGAAGTCCTGAAAGTCCCAGCGGATGCCGGGCTGCAGCGTCAGGCGCTCGCCGAAGTCGATTTCGGCTGCCCAGTACGCCCCGCCCGCGAGCCCGTCCGGGTCCAGCGCGATGTCGTAGGCGGATGAGCGCTCCCCGCTGAGCAGTGCGCCGATCAGGCCGCGGTCTATCTCGGCGCGGGAGCGGTAGCGGCTGCTGCCGTGCTCGAGCTCGGCGCCGAATTCCATCAGCATGCCGTCGCCCTGCCAGCTCCAGTCGCTGCGCAGGGCGATCTTGCGCAACGATTGCTCATGGTCGAGAAACCCGGTCCGGTCGCTGTCGTCGTCGACGTCCCGCAGGCGCTTGCTGCGGTCGGAATAGGTGTAGGTCAGGGTGCTCGCGCTGTGCAGAGCGTCACTGTGACGCCGCTGCAGGCGCAGCCACAGATAGCGGCTGTCGATGTGTGAGCGGGCCCGGGTCTCGTCTTCTTCCAGCGTGACGTCGTCCCGGGTGACGAAGCTGCCCGCGTTGAGCGTGGTGTCCCGACCCAGGTCGCGGTCCAGCCTCAGGAGCGCGTCGTAATAGCGGGGCGTGCCGAGATCGGGATTCACCGCCCGGGTGATCTGGTCCAGGTTGCCGCGCCGCGCGGAGGCGAGGAAGCGCGTGCCGCCGTCCCCGAGCGTGCCGCGGGTGTTGGCGAACACGGAGAAGACCGACAGGCCGAGCTCGGAGCGGGGCGGGCCGGCGATGTCGCCGGTATTGATGTCGATGACGCCGCTTAGACGATTCCCGTAGCGCGCCGGAAATCCACCAGTGTACACGTCCACCGACGACACCGCGCGATCGTCCACGGCGCTGAACACGTTCTGAAAGTCCGCCAGGTGGTAGGCGTCGAGCAGTTCCACGCCGTCGAGGCGCACGAGCAGCTCGTCCGCCACGCCGCCACGGATGCGGGGCTTCGCGGAGACGCCTACGGAAGACATTCCCGGCAGCCGCACCACGGTGCGCAGTGCATCGCCACCGAGGGTGGGTGCGCTGGCCAGGTCTTCGGATTCGAGGGTGGTCAGCGATCCGGTGACGTTGCGCTCGTCCAGTCTATGGCGGCTGCCGGTGACGATCACCTTTTCGATCAACGGCGACGGCTCGAGCACGACGGTGCCGGAGGCCGCCAGGCGCACGGTCCGGGGGCGATGGTTGGCCGCGCTGACCGTGACCAGGGCGCCGGGCGGCGCCGGGACGACGACACGGCCCTCCGCATCCGTCGCGAATTCCGCCGATGCCCGGCGCAAGCTGACCCGGGCGCGGGGCAGGGGCTGGCCGCGGGCCGAACGGACCAGCAGGACGCTCTCTTCCGGCGGCGTCAGACGGGTGATCACCCACTGCTCGCCGACGCGTTCCAGCGACAGCCCCAGCGGCCGGATGGCGCGCCGCAGCGCGTCCGGACTGGCCACCGGTGTCTCGATCGGGGTTTCGGGCGTCACCAGGTCCAGGGAGTAGAGCACCGGATAGCCGGCGGTCCTCAGCTCGTCGAGCACCTCGCCCAGCGGTGCCGTTGCGGCGGCCAACGGAGTCGCCCACAGCACCGTGCCGAGCAGCAGCACCAGACGGGTTCGGACGGTCACGTCGGCGCTCCGGGGCTCACCGGCCGACCAGGTCGGTCAGCGCCGACTCGATGTCCGGGAAGCGGAACTCGAAACCGGCGCGCAGCAGCTTGGCGGGCAGCGCGCGCACGCCGTCGCACACCAGGGTGGCCTGTTCGCCGAGGGCCGCCCGCAGCGCGAAGCCGGGCAGCGGGACCAGGGCGGGCCGGTTCAGGGCATGGCCGGCAGCTCTGGCGAAGTCGCGGTTGCGCACCGGGTTCGGCGCGGTGACGTTCACCGCATCCACCAGCGGCGAGTCCATCAGCAACACGATGGCATTCACCACGTCCTGGATGTGAACCCACGACAGCCACTGGTGGCCCCCGGCCACGGGGCCGCCGACGAACATCCGGAACGGCAGCAGCATCTGCGGGAGTGCGCCCTCATCGGCATCCAGCACCGCGCCGAAGCGCATGCTGACGGTGCGGATCTCCGTGTCGGACAGAGGCGCTTCCCAGTCGGTGGCGAGCCGGGCGAGGAAGTCGTGGCCGGGCGGGTCCTGCTCGGCGCGCTCCTCGTCACCAGTGCCGTAGTAGTTGACGCCCGAGGCCTGGAGGATGGCCGCCGGCGGACGCTCGAGACCGCTGCAGGCCGTCACCAGAGCCCGGCTCGGCACGGTGCGGCTTTCTATCAGGGTGCGCTTGCGCCTCTCCGTCCAGCGGCCTTCGCCGATGCTGGCGCCGCACAGATTGATGACGGCGTGGGCGCCGGCCAGCGACTGCTGCCAGTCGCCGGTGCCGGGTTCGGCAGGATTCCAGCGCAGGTAGCGTGCCTGGTCCGTATCGCGATGCTCGCTGCGGCTGAGGATCACCACCTCGTGACCGAGGGCGCTCAGCGCGGGCACCAGGTGACGGCCGATGAATCCGGAACCGCCGGCCACCACCACCCGGCCCGGCTCGTCGGGCGCGGGGCGCGGTGTGGCTGCGGTATTGGCGCCGCTGTCTTCCGTCATGGCCCCGGACGTTCGAGGATGAGGCGTCTACGTTAGGCCGCGCGGGTCTTGCTTTCAATGAACTCGTCGGCCAGGGAGAAGATCTCCGGCCGGCGCCGGCTCACCCGCGGCAGGTTGGCCACCATCGGCGCCAGACGCTGGTTCGCCCTGAGCTTGTCCTCGTGGGAGGCGACGAAGCGCCACAGCAGCCCGTCCATCACGTCGCACCACTGGCCGCGTTTGAAGTCGCCCATCTTCAGCACGTAGTTGGAGCCGCAGATGTAGGGCTTGGTGGTGAAGATGCCGCCGTCGCTGGTCAGGCCCATGCCGAACACGTTGGGCACCATCACCCAGTCGTAGGCGTCGACGAACATCTCCATGAACCAGCGGTAGACCTCCTGGGGCTCGATGCCGGACAGGTTCATCAGATTGGCCGCCAGCATCAGCCGCTCGATGTGGTGGGCCCAGCCCAGGTCCAGGGTCTTGTGGATGACGTGGTCGAGGGGCTCGATGCCGGTGTTGCCCTGATACCAGTCCTCGGTGAGTCGGCGGTCGCCGTTCCAGATGTTGCGGCTGGTCAGCGGGCCGTTGAAGTGGTGGTAGACGCCGCGGACGAATTCCCGCCAGCCGATGATCTGGCGGACGAAACCCTCGACGCTGTTGATCGGCACCGCGCGATCGGCGGCGTGGCGCAGCGCCCGGTCCAGCACCTGACCTGGGGTCAGCAGCCCGACGTTCAGCAGCGGCGACAGCCCGCTGTGGAATACGAAGGACGAGCGGCGGGTGAGGGCATCCTCGTAGCTGCCGAAGTCCCGGAACCGCTCCTCGAGGAAGGCGTCGAGCCAGCGCTCGGCCTGGAGGTGCGTGGTCGGGACCCACAGCCGGTTCAGGCGGCCCGGGTGCTCCGGGAAGCGCTCGGCCACCAGCGCTTTGACGTCGCGCGTGTGGCGGGTCTCGCCGGGCAGCTCCGGATCCCGGGGGGTGACGTCCTTCGGCAGTTTCTGCCGGTTGTCCATGTCGAAGGTCCAGCGCCCACCGACCGGTTCCCGGGCGGCGGTGAGCAGGATGTCGTGCTTCAGGCGCTGGGCGCGGTAGAAGGGCAGCAGCTTCGGCGAGCCCTGCTCCTCGAGGTGCGTCTCGAAGTCGGCCAGGGTGTTGATGAACATGGGTGTGCGCAGCACCTCGACGTCGACGCCATGGGCTGCCGCCTGGTCCGCCACGGCCCGGGTGAGTCCCGGGTTCTCGAGCTCGAAGTGATGGAGCCGGCGCAGGCCGCCTGCCGCCTCCCGGGCGATGGCGCTGCGCCAGTCGACGCCGTCTTCCAGCCGGTAGTAGCTGACGTCGAAGCCGGCCCGGCGCAGCGCGTCGGCATGGCTGCGCATGGCCGACAGCATGAAGGTCAGCTTCTGGCGGTGATACGTGTAGCGCCGGCAGAAGCCTTCGTCCTCCACCATGATCACCCGGTGCCAGCGATCGCCGGTGTGATACTCCGGCGCGAACAGCTGGTTGCCGAACACGAGGCAGGCGTTGGTGGCAGTCATGTCTTCTCTCCGATCCTGTCTTGGAGACCTGTGCGGGGCCGGCTCACCATGGCAGCTCGCTGCCGTCCCAGTTGAAGAAACGGCCCGAGTCCGATTCCGTCAGCCGGTCCAGCACCGCAAGGATGTGCGCGGCGCTCTCTTCCGGCGGCCGGGCGCGGTGCCGGCGCAGAAACGGCTCGCTCAGGGGCGTGACCGTGGTGCCGGGGTGGATGGCGGCGACGATGGGTTTCGGTCGACCGCTGGGGCGGCCGCGGCCGAGTTCGATGGCGGCGTTGCGCAGCCCCATGTTCAGCGCCGCTTTGCTCATCCGGTAGCTGTACCAGCCGCCGATCCGGTTGTCGCCGATGCTGCCGACCATGGCGGACAGGGCCGCGGCCACCGCGCGGTGGTCGTGGCGCAGCAGCGGCGAGAAGGCGTGAATCGTCTGCAGCGGCGCCAGGGCGTTGACGGTCATGACCCGGCGGAAACGTTCGCCGTCCAGGTCGGCCAGACTCTTCTCGGGCGCGAGTCCCGGATCGTCGTCGCCGCCGTGGAGCACGCCGGTGCAGATGATCAGTAGATGCACCGCGTCGACCTGGTCGGCCACCGCGCCGGCGACCCGGGCGAGGGACCGTGGCTCAGTGGGGTCGGCTTCCAGGGCGGTCAGCCGCGGGTGGGCAGGGGGCTCGAATCGGCGCGACAGGGCGAACACGCGCCGTGCCTCGTCACGGGCCAGCAGCGCGTCGGTGAGCGCGCGTCCGATGCCGCCGGAGGCGCCGACGATCACGGCGTTGATGGGCGGTGGCGCGGCGGTGCTGTTGGGATCGTTTTCCGGCTCCATGTCGAATTTGTACACTATCTGTAGTGGACAAACAATGGACAAAATGTCCGAACCGAGGTAGAGTTCAGGTGTCGGGGCGATCCCCGGCTTCGGTCGGCGGGACAGTCTCCCCTCCTCTCCCCCTCCCCCTGTCCCGCCGACCTTTTTTCCTGCCATGCCGGGCGGCCGCGCGCTCCCCGCGTCGGGAGCGGAGGTCGGAATGGCCAGGCTGCGGCGGGCTCAGGGCGCTTTGTGCTCGTCCGCCACGATGGCGAGGGCGTCTTCCACCAGGGCGCGCGCCCGGCTGACGATGTCGTAGATCTCCCGGTGCACGGCGGCATCCGCCGCGGATTCCACCTGGCATTCCAGCGAGTAGTCTTCGAAGGCGTTCAGGTCGGTGATCAGGTCCACCAGGTGGCGGGGGCACTCGCACAGCATCCGGTCGCCGAGGGCGGCGGCCCGGCGCAGCGCCTCCGGGGTGAAGCGCCGGTCGTGGGCCGTGGCCGGGAGGTGGTCTGCGGCGGCCGGCGGCGGGAGCTGCAGGTCGTTAGGTTGCAGCGGCGCTTTCACGGCCTGGATGCCCAGGGCGCGAAGCTGCTCCACGACGGTCAGGGGGGCAAAGCGGAACACGACGATCACGCCCGCGCCGGCCGCTTGCCGGTACAGGCGGGTGAGCGGGGGGAGATCGGCCATTCGCAGCGTCGGCAGATCGACGATCAGGAGTTCGACCGGGCGATCTGCCAGGAAGGTGGTCGCGGCCGCGACGTCCTCGACCAGCTCGGCGGATGCGATGCCGTGATGCCGTAGCAGCTCGATGATGCTCTCGCCCTGGGGAGAGACCACCAGCGCCCGGTCGGGCGTCACGGCGGGTCGGGCCGGTTCGCTGCTCCGGGCGAGCCGATCCTCCAGCTCGCTGCGGGACAGGGTCGCCACCTTGGACACGGCGTGGCCGCGGTCCACCAGCGCGCGGATCAATGCCAACCGGTCCACGTCGTCCTGGCTGTAGAGGCGGTGATTGCCGGCGTCCCGGCCGGGGCTGACGGCGCCGTAGCGGCGCTCCCAGATGCGGATCTTCTCGCGGGACACGCCGGACAGCCTGGCGGCGGCGCCGATGTTGTAGCGGGCTGGGGATTCCTCGGCCATCGTGGCTCCGGGGCAAATTTGTATTATACAAACGCTGTACAGAGCTGGAACCCGGCATGCGCGGCTCTCCGGTCGCATCCCTTTCGCGTCGGCGGGGGCCTTCCTGTAGCATTCGCCGGTCGCAGTACCGTCCGATTCCGAACCCATGTCGTCATCGTCCATGTCCGCCCGGCTCGAGGAGCTGGTCGCACTGCTGGATCTCGAGCGCATCGAGCGCAATCTGTTCCGGGCCCGCCATCCGGAGGGACGGACCGGCCGCCTGTACGGCGGGCAGATCATGGCCCAGGCGATGAAGGCCGCCATCGAGACCGTCGACGAGGACCGCCGCCCGCACTCACTGCACGGCTATTTCCTGCGCCCGGGCGATCCCGCCGTGCCGGCGCTGATCGACGTGGAGCGCATCCGTGACGGCCGCTCGTTCACGACCCGGCGGGTGGTGGTGGTCCAGCACGGCCACGCCATCTTCAACATGGACGTCTCGTTCCAGGTGGCGGAGCCTGGACTCGAGCATCAGCTCGACATGCCGGCGCTGACGCCGCCGCCCGAACGCAAGATTCCCGAGGCGCTCAAGGAGCCGCCGTTCATCGCCTGGCGGCAGGAGCACAAGGCGTTGCAGGGGAACGATCCGCATCCGCCGCGTCAGCACATCTGGTTCCGCACCAGCGGCCCGGTGGCGGACGACCCGGTGCTGCACACCTGCCTGCTGGTCTACGAATCGGACAACGCGCTGCTGTCCACCGGGCGGCTGCCGCACCGGGGGTCCTTCGATCGCGCGCGCCTGCAGATGGCGAGCCTCGATCACGCCATGTGGTTCCACCATCCCGCCGTCGAGCGCTGGCGCGCGGACGAGTGGCTGCTCTACGCGCTGGACAGCCCGTCCTCCTCCGCCTCCCGGGGCTACAACCGCGGTCTGATCTTCACCGAGGATGGCCTGCTGGTGGCCAGCACCATGCAGGAAGGCCTGATGCGTCAGCGCTGACGCCGGGGCTTGCGCTTACCCCCGTAGGAGCGATCTCCAGATCGCGACGCCTTGCCTGTTCTGTGGGAGCGATCTCCAGATCGCGATGCGTCGCCTGCGATGTGTCGTCCGGTTGCCGTGTTTTTTCGCGATCTGGAGATCGCTCCTACAGGTCGTGCGCCCGTGTCCTCCGCCTCCGCCCGGGCGTGCTGGGTGCGGAACGGGCGGCGCTGGCCCTCGGGCCGGCCGCCGGTGCCCTTCGGCTGATAGCTCGGCACCAGGTGGCGTTTGCCGTTGCCGATGAGATCGGCGCGGCCCATGCGGCGCAGGGCGTCACGGAGCAGCGGCCAGTTGTCGGCGTCGTGGTAGCGCAGAAAGGCCTTGTGCAGGCGGCGCTGCTTCAGCCCCTTGGGCACCACCACCTGCTCGCCGTCCCGGCGCACCTTGCGCAGCGGGTTGGTGCCGCTGTGGTACATGGCCGTCGCGGTGGCCATGGGGGAGGGCAGGAACGCCTGCACCTGATCCGCCCGGAAGCCGTTGTCCTTCAGCCACAGGGCGAGCTCGAGCATGTCCTCGTCGGTGGTGCCGGGGTGGGCGGCGATGAAGTAGGGGATCAGGTACTGCTCCTTGCCAGCCTCCTTCGAGTACCGGTCGAACAGCTCCTTGAACCGGTAGTAGGTCCCCATGCCCGGCTTCATCATCTTCGAGAGCGGCCCTTCGGACAGCGCCTCGGGCGCGATCTTCAGATAACCGCCGGTGTGGTGCGCGGCCAGCTCCCGGACGTACTCCGGCGACTCGATGGCCAGGTCGTAGCGCACGCCCGAGGCGATCAGCACCTTCTTGATGCCCGGCAGCTCCCGGGCCTTCCGATACAGACGGATCAGCGGCGTGTGGTCGGTGTTCAGGTTCGGGCACACGCCCGGGTAGACGCAGGAGGGCCGGCGGCAGGCGGCCTCGATCTCCCGGCTCTTGCAGGCCAGGCGGTACATGTTGGCGGTGGGGCCGCCGAGGTCGGAGATCACGCCGGTGAAGCCGGGCACCGTGTCGCGGATGGTCTCGATCTCCCGCAGCACGGACTCCTCGGAGCGGTTCTGGATGATGCGGCCTTCGTGCTCGGTGATGGAGCAGAACGTGCAGCCGCCGAAGCAGCCCCGCTGGATCGCGATGGAAAACCGGATCATCTCGTAGGCGGGAATGCGCGCGTCGCCGTAGCGCGGATGCGGCCGGCGCGTGTACGGCAACTCGTAGAGCCCGTCCATCTCCCGGGTGGTGAGCGGAATGGGCGGCGCATTCAGCCACAGCTCCTTGTCGCCGTGGCGCTGCACCAGGGCCCGGGCGTTGCCGGGGTTGGATTCGGTGTGGAGGATGCGCGAGGCGTGGGCGTAGAGCACCGGGTCGTGCCGGACCTGCTCGTAGGACGGCATCCGGATCACGCTGCGCGCCCGGTCCGCGGCCTTGACGTCGCCGACGAAGCGCACGACCTGGACGGGGGGTTCGTCGCCTGAATCCCCCACTGTAGGAGCGATCTCCAGATCGCGATTCTGGACCTGGCCGGGCAGGGATTGCTCCCGCGATGAGGACTGGGTCGGGCCATCGCGATCTGGAGATCGCTCCCACAGGGAATTCTCCGATGGCAGGGTGGCTCCCGGCTCCATCGCGTACGGATCGGGGTGCGGGTCGACCCGGCCGGGCATGTCCAGGTGGGTGGAATCCACCTCGATCCAGCCGTCGGGCACCCGGTCCCGCAGGAAGGCGGTGCCGCGGACGTCGGAGATCTGCGTGATCGGCTCGCCGGCGGCCAGGCGGTGGGCGACCTCCGCCAGGGCGCGTTCGGCGTTGCCGTACAGCAGCAGATCGCCGCGGGCGTCCAGCAGCACGGAGCGGCGCACCTTTTCCTGCCAGTAGTCGAAGTGCGCCACGCGGCGCAGGCTGGCCTCGATGCCGCCGAGCACCAGCGGCACGTCCTTGAAGGCTTCCCGCAGCCGCTGGGCGTAGACGATCACGCTGCGGTCGGGGCGCCGACCGCCTTCGCCGTGGGGGGTGTAGGCGTCGTCCCGGCGGACCTTCCGGTCCGACGTGTAGCGGTTGACCATGGAATCCATGTTGCCGGCGGTTACCCCGAAGAACAGCGTGGGGCGGCCCAGCACCTCGAAATCGGCGGTGTCCTGCCAGTCCGGCTGGGCGATGATGCCGACGCGGAAGCCGTGGGATTCGAGAAAGCGGCCGACGATGGCCATGCCGAAACTGGGATGGTCGACGTAGGCGTCGCCGGTCACCAGAATCACGTCGCAGGCATCCCAGCCCAGCAGATCCATCTCCGCGCGGCTCATGGGCAGCACCGGCGCGGGCGTCAGCTTGTGGGCCCAATGGCGCCGGTAGCCGGACAGCGGGCGGGCGCCGCCGGCGGGCGTGTCGTCCTGTGTTGCTTTTGCCTGGGCCACGGTCAGCGCTTTACTCTTGGCGGATCGAGCGGGTTGTTCGGGTGCCCGCATGCGCATGGGTCATCGGGCGGTCTTCGAAGCTGGAGCGACAATCGAATGGGGCTGAATTCAATCGGAATCACGCAGCGCGCGAGGCGCGGATCATACGCCATTCGGCCGTTGGCGGCACCCGCCCGGCGCGCCGCCCTCGGCATCGCGGCGCTGGTCCTGCTGCTGACGGGCTGCGCCACACAGCCACGCATGGACGTGGCCCTCGTCGGCCTCGCGCCGGTGGAATCGACCCTGCTGGAACAGCGTCTGCGGGTCGACTTCCGGCTGCAGAACTTCAGCGAGCAGGTGGTCCGGGCCACCGGTGTGGAAGTCACCCTCAACGTCAACGGCCAGCGCCTGGCCCGGGGCGTGGACAACGGCGCGTTCCAGGTCGACCGCCTCGGCGAAACCCGGGTCAGCGCCGTGGTCAGCACCTCGCTGTTCGACGTGGCGCGCCAACTGCTCACCTTGCAGGATCGGGAGACTTTCTCCTACGAGCTGACCGGCCGGGTGTATCTGGACGGCTGGCCACGCTCGGTTCCGTTTTCCCGGTCCGGGGAGATCAGCCGCGGGGACCTCGCCCGGCTGGTCGGCGCCGGGGGCAGGACGCCTCAGCCGCTGCGACTGGATTGAGCCCGTCCATGAAGACGGGCGCGTTCCTTCACGCCCGACGCCGTCACAGATGGCGGTCGAACCACGCCAGGACCTCGCGCGTCAGGCTCAGCATCTGAACCGGATCGTCGATCCGGTGACCCGCCCCGGGAAATTGCACCAGTCGGGTATCGAGACCGCGTCGGGCCAGGGCGCGATGCAGGGCGAGGCCCTGGGCGGGCGGCACCCGGGCATCGTCGGCGCCGTGCAGGATCAGCAGCGGCGTGGTGATGGCGTCGGCCCGCCACAGGGGCGACCGTTGCCGGTAGAGGTCCGGGCGTTCCCACAGCGAGCCGTCGAGCCAGTCTTCGACGGCGCCGGGCAGGTCGGTGGTGTTGGCCAGCGTCGCCAGGTCCGTGATCGGCGCGATGGCGGCGGCGGCCCGGAAGCGGTGGTGATTGGCGACGATCCAGGCGCTCTGGTAGCCGCCGTAGCTCCAGCCGACGATGCCCAGCCGCTGCGGGTCGGCGATGCCGCTGTCGATCATCGAATCCACGCCGGCCAGCAGATCGGCGGAATCGATGCCGCCCCAGTCGCCGCGCAGCGCGGCCCGGAACGGGTAGCCGTAACCGCTCGAGCCCCGCGGGTTGGGACGCAGCACGGCGTAGCCGGCATCGGCCAGAGCGGCGACCGGCGGCAGCCCGTCGAACCCGCTCGGGTAGTCGTCGACGAACGTTCCGGCGGGGCCGCCGTGAATCATCAGCACCAGCGGGTGGCGCGTGCCGTCGCGGTGGTCCGCGGGCAGGGTGAGCAGGCCTTCCACGGCCGTGTCGTCGGCGCTCTGCCAGGAGACGACGCGGGTGTCGGTGTCCGGCAGCGGGGTGGCACGGGCGTTGGCCCGGCTCACGGTCTGCGGTCGGAAGCGGCGGGTGGCGGTCACGGCCGCCTCGGGTGGCGCCTGCGGACCGCTGATCACCATCGCCAGCCGGGTGCCCGGGGCATTCAGCGTCACCCCGTCGAGCACGCGGGCCCCGTCGTCGAAGCGGCGCGGCGCACCGCCGTCGAGGGGCAGCGTCAGCAGCGCGGTGGTGGTGCGGTCGATTTCCCGGACCAGCAGCGTTCGATCGGAGATCCAGCCGAGCAGCGAGGGCTGCTGATCCGGTGTGGCCGCCAGCAGCCTGAGGCCGCTGCCGTCGACGCGGGCCACGCCGACGCGCACCTGGCGGATCCAGCTCGGCGGATAGGCCGTGATCGCAAAAGCGATCCGCTCGCCGTCCGGGGAGAACCGCGGCGAGAACTCTGCCGCGTTGGACTGCTGAAACGCCCGGACGCTGCCGCTGGCCACCTCGACCAGCGCGACGTCGGCGCTGGTCCAGTCTTCGGGTGCGGTCCCCCGCACGCGGGTGAAAGCGATGTGTCTGCCGTCCGGCGACCAGTCGAACGCGTTCGCCAGCATGTCACTGCCGACGCTGAAGTCGCCGTCGGTGAGACGGGTGGGCCGGCCCGCCGGTGCCCCGTCGGCCAGCGGCAGCAGCCACAGGTGCCGGGCGGGCGGCGTTCGATGCCGGTCCGCCGCGTCGCCGGGGAGATCGGCGGCCGGGGCTTCACGCAGCAGTGCGATGGCGTCGCCCCGGGGCGACCAGCGGAACGCGGTGATGGGGCCGGCGGCCGGTTCGTCCTGCGTGGTCGGGGCGAGCGGGCGGGGGGCGCCGCCGTCGACCGGCACCGCCATCAGCCGGGTCAGGCCGTCGCTGGACGTCTCCAGCCAGGCGATCCAGGCGCCGTCGGGGGACCAGCTCGGATCCCGCAGCCCGTGGGCGGGCATGGTGTAGCGGCGGCGCCAGGCTCCGTCCGCCGCTGCCACGTGCAGGGTGGACCGCCAGACCCCGGATTCGGTATCCAGGTCCGCGCGCTCGACCACGTAGGCGACGCGCTCACCGTCCGGCGATGCTGCGGCGAAGGGCAGGCGCGCCGTCGTCAGTCCGTCGGCCGGTGTCCAGGCGCTGGCGCCGGCCGGAGCGAGACCACCCAGCAGCAGGAGCAGGATCGGCAGCGCGCGGCCGCGACGTGTTGATGGTTCTGTCATGGCATCCGTGTCCGGGGTCGGCCCGTCGAGTCAGTCCAGTCTCGGCTTGTCCCTGAGCTTTTTCAGTGCGCCGCGTTGCTTTTTGCGTTCCTCGCGCCGTCGCTTCTCCGCCAGCGACGGCCGGGTCGGTACCCGCCGTTTGGGCACGTGCCTGGCGCGGGCCAGCAGGGCCTCGAGGCGTTCGAACGCATCCTCCCGGTTGCGGTGCTGGGAGCGGAAGCGCTCGGCGGAGATGATCAGCTCGCCGCGCTGGGTGATCTGGCCCGGCACCAGCGCCTCGAGCCGGCGCCGGACCGGTTCCGGCAGGCCTGCGCGGTCGAGGTCGACGCGGAGCTGCACGGCGGTGGCTACCTTGTTGACGTTCTGTCCGCCCGGGCCGCTGGCGCGGACGAACTGCAGACTGATGGCGTCCTCTGGAATGTCCGATGCGCTCATGACGTCATCATAATACCGGTCCGGGCATCGGTTGGCTGCCGGCTTGCCGGCCGGGGTGCGCGTGTTAGCCTGCCGGCATCACGACCAACGGGAGCCCATCGGTGCACATCATGTTCTTCTGCCGGCACGTCGCTGCCCTGATCTTCGCGGCCGCGGTCGGTCTGCTGGCGTCCGCGCCGGCGTCGGCGAACCCCTCGGTCACCGTCGACAACGGAACCCTGGTCGGCCTGACGTCCGACGGGGTGCACGTGTTCAAGGGCGTGCCTTACGCCACGCCGCCGACGGGCGTGCGGCGCTGGCGGCCGCCGGAGCCCCACGAGGACTGGCACGGGCGGCGTTTCGCCATGAGCTTCGCGCCCGAGTGTCCGCAGCTTCCCTATCCCGAGGGCTCGTTCTTCGAGCGGGGCATCTCGCCGAGCAGCGAGGACTGCCTGTATCTCAACGTCTGGACCACGTCCCTGGACGAGAAGGCCCGACGGCCGGTGATGGTGTGGATTCACGGCGGCGGCCTGACCCGGGGCAGCGGCGCGTCACCCTGGTACGACGGCGCGGGGCTGGCGAAGAAGGGCGTGGTGCTGGTGACGTTCAACTACCGGCTCGGCGCGTTCGGCTACCTGGCGCATCCCGGTCTCAGCGAGGAGTCCGAGCACGGTGCGTCGGGCAACTACGGCACGCTGGATCAGATCGCCGTGCTCGAGTGGGTGCGCGACAACATCGCCCGGTTCGGCGGCGATCCCGGCAACGTCACCATCTTCGGTGAGTCGGCGGGCGCCTGGAGCGTGCATCAGCTCACGGCCTCTCCGCTGGCGGCGGGGCTGTTCCACAAGGCCATCGGCCAGAGCGGCGCCCACGCCTATCCGATCCCGGAGCTGCGGCAGTCCCGCTTCGGCCTCGAAGCCCACGAGAACAGCGGCCTCGCGCTCGAGGACGCGGCCGGTGTGGATTCACTGGCGGCGCTGCGCGGCCTGTCGGCGGACCGCGTGCTCGGCGCGTTCGAGCGCATGGACTACCCGACGCTGGCCCGGCCTAACGTCGACGGCTGGGTGTTTCCGGAGCAGATCGCCACCGCCTACCGGGAGGGTCGCCAGCATCGGGTGCCGCTGATCCTGGGCTCCAACGCCGACGAGGGCACGACCCTGGCGCTCGGGCGCGCGCCGGAGTCCGCCGCCGCTTTCGAACGGTCGGTGCGCCAGCGCTTCGGCGCGCTGGCCGAGGGGTTTCTGCAGGTGTACGACCCGTCGACCGATCACGTCGGGGCGTTCCTGGCGAGCTTCCGGGACGAGACCTTCACCTGGCCGATGCGGTTCTGGGCGCGCCAGGCGGCGGCGGCCGGCCAGGAAGTGTGGCTGTATTACTTCACCCACGAGCCGCCCGGGGACCGGCAGGACCTGCTGGGTGCCTATCACGCGGCGGAGATCCGCTACGTGTTCGACAACGTCGATACCGGGATGACGGCCTCGGCGACGGACGAAGCCCTCGCCGACGCCATGTCGGACTTCTGGGTGAGCTTCGCGGCCACGGGCGCTCCGGCGGCCGATGGCGCCCCGGACTGGCCCCGCTACCGGCGTGATCGCGAGCCCTATCTGATCTTCGGCGGCGACATCGAGGCAGCCGAGGATCTGCTGCCGGACGAGATGGCGTTGTTCGACGAGGCTGCGGCCCGGCGCTGGGAAGCAGCCCCGGACTGACCGCCCGTCCCGCTCACTCCCGCCGGCGCACCTGGGTGCTGCGGCTGCTGCCGTCCGCCCGGCGCAGGTGATAGGTCCCGATGGGGCTGCGGGTGAGCGTCACCCGGTCGCCGGCTTCGATGCCCGTGCGGCGCACCGTCACCTGCTCCCAGAGCTGTCCGTTGTCCAGGCGGAACCAGCGTCGGCCGGTCATGCCCTGGCCGACCGCGGTCACGTCCACCGTGAGCGCCTCCGGCGCTTCCGGCGGGCGCGCCGGTTCCGGCAGGTGCTCCCGGCCGAAGGCCCCGGGATCCGCGGGTTGCCCGGATGGCGCGGCGGCGGGCGGTTCGTTCGCGGTGCCGGCGGCTGGGGCCGGTGGCGGCGGGGCTGGCATGTCGGCAGCGGGCGCGGCCGGCGCCGTCGCTGCCCGGGGGGCAGGGGCGGGCTGTGCGGGTGCCGCCGGTTCGCTTCGTCCGTGCTGCCGGTCGTAGCAGGCGAGACGTGCCTCGGCGGATTCAATGGCCGTGCAGTCTTCTGCCCCGGTAGCGGGCCACGCCGCCGCAGCCGACAGCAGTGCGGCGGCCGAGATGCCGATCCTCAATGCCCCGCGCATCGTGTCCTCCCCCTCGATTGGC
Organism: Gammaproteobacteria bacterium UBA7803; assembly: GCA_002480525.1. Taxonomy (GTDB): domain Bacteria; phylum Pseudomonadota; class Gammaproteobacteria; order Pseudomonadales; family Azotimanducaceae; genus UBA7803. The sequence goes on from DLCH01000004.1 coordinate 60,137, forward strand.
CGTCCGGGATCAGTCTGCCGGCTCGCGTTGGGCGGCAGACGTCCAACCGGTCAAGCTAACAGCGAACGTAGAATTGATTTCAATATTTACAGAAAACTTAGAATAGGTTTCAATCTTCCTAGCCCGTGGGGCCATGGAGGGGAGAGACGCCATGACGGCAACGGCGCTTGGGCAGCACGCCCGGGACTTCCTGTCGGAATATCCTTTTCCTGCATCGCACCGCAGTCGCGGGTTTTCGACATCATCACGAGACCGCCTCCGCCTGTCGAGCACCGTCCCCGGGGCTCGACGTCAGGGTCAGGTGTGGTCCTTCGAATCACCAGGGGAGAGAAGTCGATGAAACACCTGCTACGCATGGGCATCACCGTGTCCGGCAGCCTGGGTCTGCTGTCCGGGGGTGCCGCATGGGCCCAGTCACAGGACCAGGGGCCGATCGAAGAGATCGTCGTCACCGGTTCCTACATTCAGCGTTCGAGCTTCGATTCGTCGTCGCCGCTCGACCTGGTCACCCAGGAGGACTTTGCCAAGAGCGGGGCGATCTCGGTGAAGGATCTGGCCCAGAACCTGACCTACAACCTCGGCTCCGAGAACTATCCGGACACGCTGCGCTCCGGCGCGACCACCGGTACCGAGAACATCAACCTGCGCGGCCTGGGGCTCAACTCCACGCTGGTGCTGCTGAACGGACGGCGCCAGGCGGAAGCGCCCAACCTGACCAACGACGGCATCGCCTTCGTCGACACGGCGTCCATGATGCCCACCATCGCCATCGAGCGGATGGAAGTGCTGAAGGACGGCGCGGCGGCGCTGTACGGTTCCGATGCCATCTCCGGCGTGGTGAACTTCATCACCCGCAGCGATTTCGAGGGCTTCGAGCTGCAGGTGGACCATCAGTCCATCTCCGACAGCACCGACTGGGACCGGTCCAAGGACTGGAGCGTGCAGGGCATCGTCGGCATGTCCGGTGACCGCGGCAACGTGATGCTGGCGGCGAGCTGGCTCGACCGCACGGAGCTGCCCATGTTCGCGCGGGACTTCACCTTCGCGGGCGGTCTGTCCGGGTTCGGCGCGCCGGGCTCGGTGTTCACGGCCCAGGGTGCCGGCGAGTCCGACGCGGCCTTCGCGGCGCGGACCGCGGCCTTCGAGGCCACGACGCTGGACCCGGCGATTCCCGGCGGCGCGGACGTGGACTGTCAGAACGTCCCGCATGCCCAGGGTTCTCCGGGCGACAACGGGACGCGTCCGACGAGCCTGCTGCTCGCCTCCGGCGACCGCTGTCTGGTGGACTTCCTGCCGACCCAGTCGATCATCGACGCGGAGCAGCGGGTGAAGATCTTCGGTCAGTTCAATTACCTGCTGGTCGAGTCGAAGGAGATCGAAATCTTCGGCGAGTTCCACGCCGCCACCAACGACATCAAGCGCGGCAACTCGCCGAGCTACGGCTTCGTGAGCGCGCCGACGGTGCCGGTCAACAACCCGGGTCTGCGTTACGACGCGTTCCAGCGCGGCCTCGGCGGCCAGGAGCTGATCGACGACGCGGCGGCCCAGGCACTGGGCTATGCCGACGCCGTGGAAGCGGCCGAGGACAACCCGCTGGTCGGACCGATGATCACCAATATCCGGCCCTTCAGCGGCCTGCCCGAAGAAACCTACTTCGACGTCGGTCGAGTGGACAACGCCGGCAAGATCGAGCGGGACAAGACCCATCTGGTCACCGGCCTGCGCGGCAACCTGTCGGACGACTGGACCTTCGAGGTCGCCGGCACCTGGAGTGAGCACCAGTTCTCCGGTTTCACCGCCTACGACACCAACAATCCGAACATGCTGGCAGCTCTGGCCGGTTTCGGCGGCCGGGACTGCAACCCCGCCACCACCGCGCCCGGTGACGCCAGTGGCGGCTGCTACTACTTCAACCCCTTCGGCAGCGCCTACCTGACGGACGAATCGAACGTGGGCCCCAACGGTCTGTACAACGCGACCGAGCTGTACCGGGACATGGTCGACCCGATCATCGCCACCACCGAACAGGAAGTTTGGGTGGTCGAAGGCGTGATCCAGGGCTCGGCCTTCGAGCTGCCAGCCGGCGACCTCGGTCTCGCCTTCGGTGCCCAGTACCGGGATCAGAGCTTCCGCTCCGAGCCCTCCGGCACCGGTTCGAACTTCGACTTCTCCTTCGTGGTGGGTCAGGAGCCCTTCGCCGTGGAGCGGGACGTCTACGCGGTGTTCGGTGAGGCGCTGGTGCCCGTGACCTCTGCGGATTCCGGCATCGGCGCCCTGGAGCTGTCCCTGGCGATCCGCTACGAGGACTACGGCGGCGGCACCGGCGACACCACCGACCCGAAGATCGCGTTCCTGTGGATGCCGTCGAGCGATCTGTCCGTGCGCGGCTCGTTCCAGACCTCCTTCAAGGCGCCTGGTCTGGCCCAGCTCGGCGGTTCCAGCACGTCGCTCAACAACGTCCAGCAGGATCCCTTCGATCCCGGCTCTGCGCGGGTGTTCGTGCCCGGTATCGCCGTCGGCAACCCGGACCTCGCGCCGGAGCAGGCGGACGTCTACAACGTCGGCTTCAGCTGGGAGCCGAGCAGCGGTGCTCTCGAGGGTCTGTCGCTCGAGATGGACTACTGGTCGTTCGCCTACGAGGACGCCATCAAGAAGGAGTCCAACACGGCGGTGATCGACGCCTTCGTCGCCGGCGATCCGGCGGCCCAGGACAAGATCACGCTCGACGGCCTCGGCAACATCGCGGTGATCCGTTCCGAGTTCATCAATGCCGCGTCGGTCGATACCGCAGGTATCGATGCCCGGATCGGCTATGCCCTCGACTCGGACTTCGGACGGTTCGACTTCTTCTACAACATGTCTTACCTGACCGAGTACGAGTTCCAGGAGTCGCCCACCTCGCCGAAGGTCGACGGTATCGGCAAGCGGAACTTCCAGACGGTCGGTGCGCCCGCGCCGGAATGGCGGGCCAACGGCGGCGTCGACTGGTTCCGCGGCAACCACAGCGCCACCGTCACGATCCGCTACACGGATGCCTATGAGATGTCCCGGGCGCCGTCGGCGCTGATCGCGGGCTTCAACGGCCGCACGCCGGACGGTGACATCGACGACTTCACCACCGTCGACGTCCAGTACTCCTACCAGTTCCAGGAACTGTGGGGCTTCTCGGGTCCGACGCTGACCCTCGGCGCGATCAACCTGTTCGACGAGGATCCGCCGCGGCTCGACGACGGCCCGGGCTACGACTCGAAGATTCACGACCCGCGCGGCCAGGTGCTGTACGGGCGGATCAAGATCTCGCTGTAGACCGTACCCCTCCGCTCCCCCTCTTGGAGCATGGCGGCCCGGCAGCCCCGGGCCGCTTTTTTTTGGTTCATCGTAGAT
>DLCH01000057.1:0-64361 GCA_002480525.1 Gammaproteobacteria bacterium UBA7803
GCTGCCTGTGCAGAGGTTCCCTAGTAGGTGGACGCCAGGCCGAACGTGACGGCGGCCAGCACGGCCACCGCCGCCGTGGGCGCGAGAATCCCCGTGACCACGGAGCCGAACGGATCCTCGAGCCACCAGGACACGGCCCGCGGCGCATTCTGACTGGTGGTGTCGGCTGCGCCGGGCGCCGGTCTCTGGTCGATGGTCGTCTTCATGCCGTGTACTCCTCGTCGGCTCCGGGTGGACATCGACGCCGCGATGCGGCGTCGAGGAATCGCGGCGGATGTTAGTCGTTCGGCGCGCGCAGACCATTCGGTTGTACCCTAGGGCATCTTCGAGATTCCTGGGGAACGGGGAGGGCGGGTGACCGACGCACCGGAGGACCCTGGCGCAGCCGACGAGGCGGCGCTCGTGAGCGTGGCGATCGGGCCGCGCAACCGCGAGTTCTACGAACGGTATCTGGCCGCGGCCGGCGAGCGGTTCCGGCCGTCGTGGAACTGGCCGGCGTTCTTCGTGACCGGGTTCTGGCTGCTGTACCGCAAGCTCTGGCTCGAAGCGCTCGGCTACCTCCTGGGGGTGCCGGTGGCCATCGGCGTGCTGGTGGGCGTGCCGCTGATTCTGCTCGGCGTCGCCGAGCCCGTGGCCGACAACGTGCTGCTGGGCGTCAGCCTGGCCGTGACGTTCGTGCTGTTTCCGCTGTATGCCAACGCGCTGTATGCAGCGAAGCTGCGGCGTCTGCTGCGCAAGGCCCGCCGGAGCCACGGTGATCCGGCCTCCCGGACACGATGGCTCGCCCGGCACGGCGGCACGAGCTGGGCGTGGCTGGTGCTGCTGGTCGTACCGATGATCGGGATTCTCGGCGCGGTATCCCTGCCCGCCTATCAGAGCTACGTGCGCAATGCCGAGTCCGTGCGGGTCCAATCCCACTACGAGGAAGCCGTGCGCATCGTCCGCTCCAGCATGGCGGCTGCCGACGCCGACCTGCAGCTCGACCGGCGCTCGCTGGTCGAGCTCGAGACGGCGTGGAACCGGCCGGAGTACTGGGTCGAGCACCTCAACGGCCAGGGCTGGACCCGCCCGGACGGAGGGGCGGCCTTCGCGGCCGTCGAGCAGGACGAGACCGGCGTGATCGGCGTCCGGGCGTCGGGCTCCCTGCTGGACGGCAGCTACGTCGTCACGCTTTCCCGGCCCCAGTACGGCGAGTTCGCGCACCTGCCGGTGGAGCGCACGTCGATCCGCTGGGCGAACACGGGGGCTCAGCGCGCACCGGACGGGCGGGGCCTTTGATCGCCCGACCGTGCCGCAGGATACTGGCTCCGAACCGAGAGGGAGAACGACATGACCGCGATCGACGAGTTTCTTGCGAACAACGAGCGCTACGTGGCGGGGTTCGACAAGGGCGATCTGGCAATGCCGCCGATGAAGCAGATCGCCGTGGTGGCCTGCATGGACGCGCGCCTGGAGACCGGCGGGCTGCTGGGGCTCGCCGAGGGCGATGCCCACGTCATCCGCGATGCCGGCGGGGTGGTGACCGACGACGTCATCCGCTCGCTGACCATCTCGCAGCGCCTGCTCGGCACCCGGGAGATCATGCTCATTCACCACACCGACTGCGGCATGCTCACCTTCACGGATGCGGAGCTGAAGAACCAGGTGCTGGCGGACGCGGGTTTCCGGCCGCCGTTCTCCTTCGAGGCGTTCTCCGACCTCGAAGCCGACGTGCGCCAGTCCATCGCCCGCATCAAGGCGAGCCCCTACATCCCGCACCGTGACGCGGTGCGGGGCTTCGTCTACCAGGTGGAGACGGGCCGGCTGGTCGAGGTCGACTGACCGGCCGCCGGATCAGGCCTGCCGGGCGATCGCGGGCACGCCTTCGGCGAGTTCCACCCAGTTCTGCTTGCTGTCGCACCAGACGTGGAACTGGGGGCGGAAGCCGCTGGTGTCGTCCAGGGTGCCCGCCTTCAGGAACACCGTGTCGGGCTGGCCGTCCAGCGCCGAGTAGATCGGCGAGCCGCAGGCGCCGCAGAAGTAGCGGCGCACCAGATTGCCGCTGTCCGTGTCGCGATCTTCGTAGCAGCGCGGCTCGCCTTCGTCGACGTGAAAGCCGGAGGCGGGCACCCCGGCCAGGGTGGAGAACGCCGAGCCGGCCTGGCGCTGGCAGTTCCGGCAGTGGCAGACGCCCATCAGCGATGGTGCATCGTCCAGGTGGTAGCGGATCGCGCCGCAGAGGCAGCCGCCGGTCGTCGTCATGACGGGGATCTCCTGTGTCGTCGGATCGGATGCCCGGACGCTACCACATCCGCGGCCGGCGGTCCGGCGGCCAGGGCGCCGGCCAGGAAGGCCGCGCCGCGCCGCAGTCCGGAGCGGTTGAGCAGAAACATCGACAGATGGCCGTGCCAGGGCACCTCGTGCAGCTCGCTGCGGGCGCCGGCCGCCCCGAGGCGCTGGTGAAAGCGCCGCGACTGTCCGGGCTCGACGAGCCGGTCGAGGCCGCCGTGGTAGAGAAAGAACGGCGGGCTGCCGGCGTGGACATGGGCCTGGGGCGAAGCCTCGACCCAGAGCTGCGGGTCGGCCCGGAACGACACGCCCAGGAAGCGTTTGACCACGGGGCTCTGGGGCCAGCGGGTGAGGTCGGCGGGTATGCCGCCGGCCACCACGGCGCGCAGCCGCGCGGCCGGACCCGGGCCTCTGGACGGCTGGGTCAGCGCCAGCAGGCTCACCAGATGGGCGCCGGCGGAGTAGCCGAACGCGCCGACCCGATCGGCGTCGATGCCCAGGTCGTCGGCCTGGTCCGCCATCCACGTCAGCGCCTGACGCAGGTCGTTCAGCGGCGCAGGGAAGGGATGGTCCGGCGCGAGGCGGTAGGCCGTGTTCACGGCCACCATGCCGCGGGCCGCCAGGTGGCGGGCGATGCGCGACATGTCCGCGGGCGATCGGCCGGACCAGCTTCCGCCGTGAACCACCAGCACCGCGGGGTGGGGACCCGGTCCGGCAGGACGGTGGATTCCGGCGGCGAGCGGCTGGGCCCAGTCGGCCGGGGTGTAGATTCGCCGCTCGATCGGTGGCTGCTTCATCGGGCAGGATTCTGACACAGCGGCGCCGGCAGCGGCGCCGCCGTCGGCGGCCCGGTCGCTCGATCAGCCGACCGCGGTCAGTCTGGGTCGCGGGCCAGCGGCCCGGGGCGGCTCCTGGCGCGCTGCCCGGGCGGCTCTGACGCGGGTCCGGGCGGACTCGGTCTCGGAGCCGGCGAGGGTGAAGTAGCCGGTCACCATCTTCAGGTCCACCGCCAGGTCTTCCATGGACTTGGCGTTGGCGGCGGCTTCCTCGACCAGCGCGGCGTTCTGCTGGGTCATCTGATCCATCTGCCCGACGGCCTTGTTGACCTGATCGATCCCCGCGGCCTGTTCCTCCGACGCGGCGGCGATCTCGGAGACCATCTCGGAGACCTTGGCCACGCTCTCGATGATGGCGCCGAGCGTGCCGCTCGACTTCTCCACCACCTCGGAGCCGGCCCTGGCCTTGTCGACGGACTGCGCGATCAGCGACTTGATCTCGTTGGCCGCCGTCGACGAGCGCTGGGCGAGATTGCGCACCTCGGCGGCCACCACGGCGAAGCCGCGGCCATGCTCGCCCGCCCGGGCGGACTCCACGGCGGCGTTCAGCGCCAGCAGATTGGTCTGGAAGGCGATCTCGTCGATCACGCCGATGATGTCGGCGATCTGGCTCGACGAGTCGTTGATCGCCTGCATGGCCGCGACGGTTTCGCCGAGCACCTCGCCGCCCTCCCGGGCCCGGCTGCTGGCACCCGCGGCCAGCTCGTTGGCGCCGCGCGCGTTCTCGGCGTTGCGCTTGACGGTCGCGGTCATCTGCTCCATCGACGACGCCGTTTCCTCCAGGGAAGCGGCCTGCTCGGACGTGCGCTGGGACAGGTCGTCGTTGCCGGCCGCGATCTCGCTCGACGCCACCGTCACCGAGTCGGTGGCGGCGTTCACCTTGGTGATGGTCTCGCGCAGGTTGCCTACCATGTTGCGCAATGAGCCCATGAGCTGGCCGATCTCGTCGCGCCGGTCGTTGTCGACGCGCTGGTTGAAGTTGCCGGAGGAGACGCCCTGCATGATCCGGATGGCGTTGCCGAGCCCGCGCCGCATGTCCCGCAGGAGCTGCCAGGCGTAGAGTCCCGCGGCGCCGCCGGTGAGCACCACGGTGGCGACCAGCACGGCGTGGTCGACCAGGTCCATCATGCCGGCGATGGTGCCTGCGACGCCGATGAGGCCGATCAGCAGCATCGAGGCCGTCAGCCGGGCCGTCAGCGACTCCGGCCGCAGACCGCGGGCCAACCCGAACAGGCCGCGTCGCACTGCCCGGCCTTCGCTCAGCCGGACATTTCCGGCGCGCCCGTCCCGGAGATCCTTGTACAGACGCTCGACCTGGGCGACCACGCCGTGTTCCGGGCGCACCCGATAGGAGGTGTAGCCGATCAGCCGGCCGTCCTCGTAATTGGGGGTGACGCTCGCGTCCACCCAGTAGTAGTCGCCGTTCTTGCAGCGGTTCTTGACGAACCCCCGCCAGTTTCGGCCGGCGCGGATCGTGTCCCACAGATCCTGGAACGCCTCCGGCGGCATGTCCGGATGCCGGAAGATGTTGTGGGGCGCGCCGATCAGCTCCTGCTCGTCGAAGCCGGTGATGCGGATCAGCGTATCGTTGACGTAGGTGATGTGACCGGTGAGGTTCGTCTTCGACAGAATGACGTCGTCGTCGGCGAGCTTGACCTCGTGGCCGGTGACCGGTGTGTTGACGCGCATGGATACCCCTGGACGGTTGAGGCAGACGTTCGTACGGATTCGGCGGCCGGAAGTCAGAAGTGCCTGAGCACCACCAGGCCGTAGACCGGAATCTCGTGACCGTCCACGAAGTCGACGCTGACGGTCGGCGCCAGCGCGACGGGCCCGACCTCGATGTCGTAGGCGACGCCGAGCCGCTGCAGCGGCTCGCTGCCGTAGCCGTCCACCCATTCCCGGCCGAGGCCTGCCGTCAGCCGGAGCGCGCCGACGTGCAGATGGGCTGCCGCGACCACGACGTCGACGCCGTCACCGTGGTGACCGTCCGGCGTACGCTCGCCGATCAGACCGAAGCCGAGTCGGCGGCTGGCGCGGTATTCGTACTCCAGGCCGTAGGTCAGATCCGCTTTTTCGCCGCTCGGGTCCGTCGCGCCGGCGAAGGCGCCGATCATGTGCGGGGCGCCGTGGAGGTCGTCGCCGGCGGTCGCCGCGGCAGCCCAGAACAGCGTGGTCGTCAGCAGGGCGGTCATGGTCTTCATCGTCATTCTCCTGGCAGCCGGCGGGCGGGCCCGGCGATCCGGCATGGGTTCACGTTCGGGGTTGGCGGCGGCGCAGACCGGCTCAGGCGGCGCCCGCCGTGGATTCGTCGCGGTCGCCGTCGGCGCGGGTCCGGTAGCCGGCGACGAGGCCTCGCAGGTGGTGGGCCAGATCGGCCTGGGTCCGGCTCGACGCCGCGGATTCCTCGACCATAGCGGCGTTCTGCTGAGTCACCTCGTCGAGCTGGGCGACGGCCCGGCTGACCTGGTCGATGCCCGCCGACTGTTCCTCGGCGGCGGCCGCCAGCTCCCGGACGATGTCGCTCACCGCCTTCACCCGGCTGACGATGTCGGTCAGCGTGGCGCCGGACACCTCGACGAGCTGGGTGCCGTTCTGGATTTCCCGCACCGAGGTCTCGATCAGCGTCTTGATCTCCCGGGCGGAGCTGGCGGATCGCTCGGCCAGGCTGCGGACCTCGGAGGCGACCACGGCGAAGCCGCGGCCGCGTTCACCGGCCCGGGCCGCTTCCACGGCGGCGTTCAGGGCCAGCAGATTGGTCTGGAAGGCCAGCTCGTCGATGACGCCGACGATGTTGGCCACCTTGTCGGCCGCGTCGTTGAGCTCGGACATGGCGCCGGTGGCCTCGGCGATGACCTCGCCGCCTTTTTCCGCGGCGTCCCGGGCCTGGCCGGCGAACTCGTTGGCCCGGCTCGTGCTCTCGGCGCTCTGCCGCACCGTGGCGGCCATCTGCTCCATGGAGGAGGCGGTCTCCTCCAGCGAGGCGGCCTGTTCCTCGGTGCGCTGGGACAGGCTGGTGTTGCCCTCGGCGACGTGGGCCGTTTCCACGGCGACGGTGTCCGACATTTCCTGGATGCGGCCGATCAGCGCGCGCAGGTTGGCCGTCATGTCACGCATGGCTGCGAGCAGCCGGCCGGTTTCGTCGTCGCCGCCCGGCTCGATGTCCTGGGTCAGATCGCCTTTGGCGATGGCGTCGGCCAGGGTGACCGCCCGGCCGAGGGGCCGGACGATGCGGCGGATCAGCAGGCCGCCGCCGGCCACCGCGACGGCCACGGCGGTGCCGATTGCGACCACCATCATGGTCCGCAGCCCGGCGAACAGCGTCTGCTCCTGCTCGTGCTTCTCCTGACCCGCGCGCAGCTCGTAGCCGACGATGGCGTCGACGCGATTCAGCGCCTCGTCGAACTGGGGGGTCAGGCGGGCGCCGGCGGCGGCTTCGGCCTCGCGCAGCCGGCCGTCCCGCAGCGCCGTCACGGTGGCGTCCAGGCCGTCGTCGACGAACCGGCGGCGGGCGCCGTCGAAGGCGTCCGCCAGTTCCCGTTCCTCGCCGTGGAGATCCCGGCCGGCGTAGGCGCGCCACAGTTCATCGATGCGGCCGTGGTCGTCGGTCAGCGTGCGCTCCAGCGCCTCCAGCCGCTCGTGTCCGGGATCGCGGATGGCATTCAGGGTCGCCGCGTACTCGTCCATCAGCAGGTCGCGGATGGTGGTGATGTCGCGGATGACCAGGGTGCGGTCTTTGTATACTTCGGACAGGCCGGCGTGGGTCTCCTGGAGGCCATACAGGCCGGCGCCGGCTACGCAGAGCATCATCACGCAGACGCTGGCGAGCAGCCACGTCAGCTTGGCACGGATCGTTTTCGTCATGATTCGGGCAGCCTAGTTTCCGTTTTTTGGTGTTCTTGTTGGCGACTGTCGTCCTGCCCATCGCCAGATCGGTCTGGTGGCCGTCCCATGCATTGAGATGACGTCCCGGACAATCCCATTGACTATAGAACGGGATTCCGGGTCCGCATGACGAACGTCACGGAATTAGTGTCGGATCTGTGCGCCGGATGTATACAAAATGTGAAACGCAGGGGTCAGCGGGCGGAGGCCTGCTCCTGGGTGACCCGGCCCAGCAGCAGAAAGCCCAGGATCATCAGGATGACCAGGGAGGCGAACCCGGCCCGCTGGGACTGGAACCAGGTGGTGGTGGCGGCGACCATCATGGGCGCCAGGAAGGCGGTCACGGTGCCCGACAGGGCGAACAGACCGAAGAACTGGGTCGCCATTTCCGGCGGCGAGATGCGCGCCATCAACGTCCGCGACGACGACAGGCCGGTCACGAAGAACATGGCGAACACCTGATTGGTGCAGAAGTAGACGATCTCCGCCGTGGTCTGGAAGTAGGGGAACGACCACACCGGCTCGCTGCCGACGGGCACCACGAACAGGATCGTGCCCGGCTGGATCGACACCAGCAGAATCAGCACCAGGGAACTCATGCCGATGGCGATGCGCAGGGCGGCCAGCGAGCCCAGCCGGTCGTCGAGCAGACCGCCGATCCACGCGCCCAGCATGGCGGACGCGCTGGTGCACAGCCCGAAGATCAGCAGCGCCGTCGAGCCCCAGCCGAAGGTGCCCGAGGCGTAGACCCCGCCGAAGGTCATGACGCCGACCATGCCGTCGATGAACAGCATGCGCGACAGCAGGTAAATGGCGATGTTGGAGAAGTGGCGCAGGCGGCGCAGGGTCGCCACCACGTCGGCGAGCCCCTGGCGGGCCGCCTGCAGCATCGGCGTCCCGGCGCTCACTCCGTCCGGGGTGAACAGCAGCACCGGCAGGGTGAACACCAGCATCCACAGGCCGGCGACCGGTCCCACGATGCGGTCGTGCTCGTGGCTGGCCTGATCGATGCCGAGCAGCGGCGCCTCCGGCAGAAACGGCCAGTCGACGGTGCCCGGCAGGGCAAAGGCGAACAACACCAGCAGCATCAGCGTCAGGCCGCCGACGTTGCCGAGGGCGAATGCCAGGCCAGAGACCGTGCCGATACGGGACACCGGCGCCACGCTCGGCAGCATGGCGTTGTGAAACACCTCGGAGATGGCGAACGCCACGCTGATCGCCAGCAGCAGCAGAAACGTCAGCGGAATGCCCAGCCCGCTGCCGCCGGGCAGGACGAACCACAGCAGGCCGGCGCCGGCGGCCATGATCATCACCGTGACCGCCACCCAGGGTTTGCGCCGACCGTTCTTGTCGGCGATGGCGCCCAGCACCGGCGCAGTGACGGCCAGGATCACCCCGGCGGTGGCGTTGAGGTAGCCGATCAGGCTCTGCCCCCGCACCGGATCGCCGACCACGGCGTTGGAGAAGTAGGGGAAGAAGATGTAGATCACGACCATGATGTAGTAGGGGTCGCGGGCGGCCTGGCCGAAGGTCCAGCTCAGATAGCCGAGCGGCGTTGCGGCGGGGGTGCCGGCGAGGGACAGCTCGCCGGTGGGCGTGGCTCGGTTCAATGGCGTCGGCCGGTTCGGACGGAATCGCTAGTGTACTGCGCCTGGCCGTCGGTCACTCAAGGCGTGAGCCCGGGCGGTCGGGCGCAGTACTGCGGGAGCTCCGGCCGCCGGGCGGTGCCCGCACGGCGGCGCGGGGCCGGCAGCCGGGTGGGGCAGCAGCCGGTCAGGCGACGGCGAGCCGTTGCCGGGCGGCCTGGTACTCCCGGCGCAGGCGGTCGATCAGCTCCGCCGCCGGCACCACCGCCTTCACGGCGCCGATGCCCTGGCCGCAGCCCCAGATGTCCTTCCAGGCCTTGCTGCCGGTGTTGCCGCCGGAGCCGAAATTCATCTTCGAGGGGTCGCTCTCCGGCAGGTGGTCGGGATCCAGGCCGGCGGCCCGGATGGACGGCGCCAGATAGTTGCCGTGCACGCTGGTGAACAGGTTCGTGTAGACGATGTCGGATGCGGCGTAGTCCACCAGGGCCTGCTTGTAGCCCGGCTCGGCGTTGGCCTCCCGGGTGGCGATGAACGCGGAGCCGACGTAGGCCAGGTCCGCGCCCATGGCCTGGGCGCCGAGCACCGCGCTGCCGTTGGCGATGGCCCCGGACAGCAGCAGCGGCCCGTCGAACCACTCGCGGATCTCCTGCACCAGCGCGAAGGGCGAGATGGCGCCGGCGTGCCCGCCCGCGCCCGCAGCCACGGCGATCAGCCCGTCGGCGCCCTTCTCCACGGCCTTGCGGGCGAAGCGGTCGTTGATCACGTCGTGGAAGACGATGCCGCCATAGCCGTGAACGGCGTCGTTCACGTCCTCCCGGGCGCCCAGCGACGTGATGACGACGGGCACGCGGTGCTTCACGCACAGCGCCAGGTCCTGTTCGAGGCGGTCGTTGGACTTGTGCACGATCAGATTGACGGCGAACGGCGCGGACGGGCGGTCCGGGTGCGCGGCGTCATGGGCCGCCAGCTCGCCGGTGATGCGCTCGAGCCAGGCGTCCAGCACCTCGAGCGGCCGGGCGTTCAGGGACGGAAACGAGCCGACGACGCCGGCCTTGCACTGGGCGATCACCAGGTCCGGGTTGGAGATGATGAACAACGGCGCCGCCACGACGGGGACGCTGAGACGGTTCGCGATCAGGGCCGGTAGAGCCATGGGGCACTCCTTGTCGGGCAGGTTGGGTGGCTGAGATATGCAAATAGTTGCATAAGGCCGGAGAGATATGCAACTTTTTGCATATGATCGACGGCGACGTTAGCATCTGCCGCGACGTCGCCACACCGGGGTGCCATGGCCCTCTCCCACGCCATCATGACGGCTCTGCTGGAGGAACCGCTGTCGGGCTACGATCTGGCCCGGGAGTTCGAGACTTCGCTGGGGTTCTTCTGGCACGCCTCCCACCAGCAGATCTACCGGGAGCTGCGCACGCTCGCGGAGCGCGGCTGGCTCGAGGCCGAAGGCGTCGCCCAGGCGGGGCGGCCGGACAAGATCGTCTACGCCCTGACGCCGGCGGGCCGGGCGGCCCTGGATCAGTGGGTAGCCGGGCCGAGCCGGCACAAGCCCGCCAAGGACGATCTGCTGGTCAAGCTGTACAACGTCGGGGCGAGCGATCCGGCGCCGGTGGTGGCGGAGCTGCGCGAGCGCCTGGAGACCCATCGGCGCAACCTGGCGCTGTACCGCCGCATCCGCGACCGCCACTACCGCGACCCCCGGTCGCTGCCGCCGCGGCGCCAGGGCATCTACCTGGCGCTGCTGGCCGGCATCCGCGGCGAGGAGACCGCGCTCGCCTGGTGCGAGGAGGCGATCGAACTGCTGGCTCCGCTGGCCGAATCCTGACGCCTGAATCCCCCCTGCAGGAGCGGCCTCCCGGCCGCGATCGCCGCGCCTCCCGATCGCGGCCGGGAGGCCGCTCCTACGGGCGGTGGTCGGTATCCTGCAGGATGAACTCGGCCCCCTTCTCCGCGATCATCACCGTCGGCGCGTTGGTGTTGCCCGAAGTGATGGTGGGCATGATGGAGGCGTCCACCACCCGCAGACCGGCCACGCCGTTGAAGGCGAGCCGGTCGTCCACCACGGCGTCGGCATCCCGGCCCATGCGGCAGGTGCCGACCGGGTGGAAGATGGTGGTGCCGAGGTCGCCGGCGGCGCGAAGGAGGGCGGCCTCGCCGACGATCTCCGGGCCCGGTTTCAGCTCCCGGGGCTCGAACGCGGCCAGCGGCTCGGCGGCCATGATCCGCCGGGTGAACGCCAGCCCGGTCACGGCGATGCGGCGGTCTTCCTCGGTGTCGAGGTAGTTCGGGGCGATGGCGGGCGCGTCGTCCGGATCCGGGCTGACGATGCGCACGTGGCCGCGGCTGGACGGCCGCAGGTTGCAGACCGACGGCGTGATGGCGTTGAACGGGTGCAGGGGCTCGCCGAACCGGTCGAGGGACAGCGGCTGCACGTGCCACTCCAGATTGGCGCTGGGCTGGTCCGGATCGCTGCGGGCGAAGGCGCCGAGCTGGGACGGCGGCATGGTCAGGGGGCCGGTGCGGCGCAGGGCGTATTCCAGGGCCATGGTCGCTTTGCCGAACAGGGTGCGGGCGCGCGCGTTCAGTGTCGTCGTGTTCGCGACCTGATAAATGGTGCGGATCTGCAGATGATCCTGCAGGTTGGCGCCCACCCCCGGCGCGTCCATGGCGACGTCGATGCCGAGGCCGCGCAGCGTGTCCCCCGGGCCGATGCCGGAGAGCTGCAGGATCTGCGGCGAGCCGATGGCGCCCGCCGCCATGACCACCTCCCGCCGCGCCCGGACGGTCACCGGGGCATCGCGGCCGCGGCGCACCTGCACGCCGGTGGCGCGCAGGCCGTCCTCCCGGCGCTCGACGGCCAGCCGCTGGACGTGGGCCTCGGTCCAGACCGTCAGGTTGGGCCGGCCCAGGACAGGGCGCAGGAATGCCCGGGTCGCGCTCCAGCGCCGGCCACGCCGCTGGTTCATCTGGAAGTAGGCGTTGCCGGCGTTGTCGCCGCGGTTGAACTCCTCGATCTTCGCAATGCCGCAGGCTTCGGCGGCGTCGCGCCAGGCGTCGAGGATCTCCCAGTTCACCCGCCGTTCCTCGACCCGGAGCTCGCCACCGGCGCCGTGAAATGCGTCGGCGCCGTGCTGGTAGTCCTCCGAACGCTTGAACACCGGCAGCACGTCGTCCCAGCCCCAGCCCCGGTTGCCGAGCTGGGCCCAGTGGTCGTAGTCGCTGGCCTGGCCGCGCATGTAGATCATGGCGTTGATGGAGGAGCAGCCGCCCAGCACCTTGCCCCGGGCGTAGCCGATGCGCCGGCCGTTGAGCCCCGGCTCCGGCTCCGTCTGGTAGCACCAGTCGGTGCGCGGATTGCCGATGGTGTAGAGGTAGCCGACGGGAATGTCGATCCAGAAGTAGTCGTCGCGGCCACCGGCTTCCAGCAGCAGCACATGATGGCGGCCGCCGGCGGACAGCCGGTTCGCCAGCACGCAGCCGGCGGTGCCGGCGCCGACGATCACGTAGTCGAAGATGCGGCTGGCAGGAGGGTTCGGGTCGTTCACGGTGTGAACGATACCACGAAGGGGCAGAGCGTCCGGGCGATCAGGCGAGCAGCGACAAGGCGTCCAGATCCGAGGCGGCCCGGAGCGAGCGGGCGAGCAGTGCCTGCGCCACGGCGCGGCCGCGCTCGTTGCCCATGTCCAGCGTACCGGCGATGACCACCGCCCAGGACAGCAGATACAGGCTCGCGATCCGGAACCGCTCACGGCAGCACTCCAGGCCGTAGTCGTCCACGCCGTTCTCCAGCAGCGCCTGATGATAGAGGCGCACCAGCGCATCGGCGTGCGCGGCCCACACGTCGTCAGCGAGGCTCTGGGTCAGGAAGTAGGCCAGATCCTGCTCGCCGCTGGACAGACACACGGACTGCCAGTCGACGAGCACCGGCTGGTCGCCGTCGAACAGCACGTTGTCGAGGCGCACGTCGGCGTGCACCAGGCACTGGTCGCCGTCGGTCAGCCGGCGGATCAATGACGGAATCCGGTCGCCGAGGCGCGGGGCCAGCGTCCGGGCCTCCTCGGTCATCAGGTCCGGAAAGCGCTCGAGCACGGCTGGCCAGCCAACGTGGAATCCGTCGCGCATGCCCTGGCTCTGGGCGGGGAAGTCGTGGCTTGTGACCCCGGGCAGTGAGCGCCTCCAGGTTGCGGCGTGCAGCTCGGCCAGCATCTTCACGACGCGTTCCGCATCGGCCAGGCTGGCGCCAGCGAGCTGATCGCCCATCCGGCAGTCCCGCAGGTCCTCGAGCGCAAGTACGAAATCGTCGGAATCCGGATCGTGTTCCGCCGCCAGGCAGGCCGGGGTTCTGACCGGGATTCTGTCGGCGACGTCGCGGTAGAAACGCACCTCGCGCCCGTACATGTCGTAGGTCGTCGCCACGGCCCGGTTCTCCGCTGCCCGGGCGGCGAATTTGACGATGAGGCTGTCCGGTCCATCGGCGGTGTCGAGCAGCACGCGGTTCACCCAGCCGATGACGCCCACGCCCTCGCCGAGGGGCGATAGACGAAATCCGCCGACGTCGGTGCCGGTCACGGACGACAGCCAGTCCGTGGTCAGCTCCTCGGGTCCTCTGGGAAACGTCGCCATGCTCGAATGCACCGGTAGTTCGACCCCATCTCATTGACTCTAAGACCCGGAGCGATTAGAAAGCAAGCACGCCGGTTTGTTTTCGGGGTAGGGAGAGATCCGCGGACACCAGCGGGGCCGCCGCCGCCGTCGAGGTGACGGGTCCGAACCAAATCCAGAGAGGGGAGAGAGAGCTATGGTGCGAGCCGTATCGGCGCTTGCTGCCATCGGCATGGCAGGCGTATTCAGCACGGCGGGACCGGTGCTGGCTGAGCAGTCGACCGCTATCGAGGAGATCGTCGTCACCGCCCGGAAACGGGAAGAAGGGCTGCAGAGCGTGCCTCTGGCCGTGTCCGCGATCACGTCACAGGAAATACAAAGCTCGTTCTTCCGCGATGCCGAGGATCTCGAGGGGATGGCGCCGAACCTCGTCATCGATCCAGTCGGCGCCGGTCCTCAGGGCGCGGCGATCTCGATTCGCGGGATTTCTTTCTCCGACATCGAGAAGTCTTTCGATCCCGCCGTGGGTGTGCTGCTCGACGGCATATACATCGGCACCAACACGAGCCAGTTGTTCAACGTGTTCGATACCGATCGCATCGAGATCGCGCGTGGTCCTCAGGGCACGCTGTTCGGGCGTAACACCATCGGCGGCACCATCAGCGTCCACCGTACGCCGGTGGCACTCTCCGGCGGGCCCTCGGCGCGCCTGAAATCGACGTTCGCCGAGTACGACCGGCGCGACCACGCAGCCGTCATTCAGCTGCCGCTGATCGAGGACCGCCTGGGGCTCAAGTTGTCGGGTGTCAAGCGCAGCGGCGGCGGCGACTGGCGCGAGAACCTGTTCGATGGTGACGAGCCGGAGGGTCAGGACTACACCACCTACCTGGCGAGCCTGCGCTGGCAGCCTTTGGACAGCGTCGACGTCACCTACACCTATCAGCGGGAGAAGGCCTACAGCGACACGCCGCCCGTATACAACGTATCGCGGCCGCTGGTGGGCCCGCCGGGCGCCAGCCCGCCGGTCGAACTGATGTGTCTGGCGTTCGGATTCTGTCAGGCCGACCCGGACACGCCGGACACCGGGCGTCTGGATCGCTACAACCAGAACTTCTCCAACGACGCCAAGCTGGACGGCGACTATCACACCCTGCGCGCGGATTGGGACGTTAACGAGAATCACCGGGTCACGGCACTGTTCGGCCACCGTGATCAGCCGGAGGTGGTGTACCAGGACTTCGACGCCGTGCCCGTCGACATCTTCTCGACCCGGCGCGACCAGGACTACGAGCAGACGAGCTTCGACCTGCAGCTCACCTCGCTGTGGAGTGAGCGGCTGACGACGACGGCCGGTCTGTTTCTGTGGAACTCGGAGTACACCCTGCGCCAGGACACGTACTTCCTGTTCGGGACCTTTCCGGACGCCAGTACCAACCTCTACCAGGACACCAACCACGAGACCGACTCCTACGCGGTCTACTTCGAAGGCGACTACGCGCTGACCGACGCGCTGACGCTGACCCTCGGTGGCCGCTATACCAAGGACGACAAGGAGATCGACACGACCTTCGGCACCATCCGGGCCATGGGCACGACCATCGTGCCGGGCACCAACGTGCAGCTCGACGACGATTGGGGCGAATTCACGCCGAACGCCCGCCTGCGTTACCAGATCGACGACGATCACATGGTCTACGGCAGCTATTCCCGCGGGTTCCGTTCCGGCGGCTTCAATGGCCGGGCGGCCTCGGTGACCACCGTTGGCCCCTACGAGCCGGAGACCGTGGACAGCTTCGAGGCCGGTTGGCGCTCCAATTGGCTCGACGGGTCGCTGATCTTCAATGCCACGGTGTTCCATGCGATCTACGACGACAAGCAGGAGGACATAACCCGGGCCGCGCCCCCACCCATCAACCAGGAGACGGTGGTGGCCAACGCGGCTGAGGTGGAGATATCCGGAATCGAACTGGAAGCCATTGCCCGTCCGTTCGCCGGGCTTCAGCTGCGTGCCAACTATGGCTACACCGATGCCGAGTACGAGGACTTCGAGAGTGCCGATCCGATCGACCCGTCGCGCACCGTGGATCTGTCCTACCTGGAACTGCGGCGCGCGCCGGAGAATACGCTCGGTATCGGCGCCCGTTACGACGTCATGCTCGGCAACGTGGGCCTGCAGTTCACCGTCGACGGGCGCTGGAAGGACGACTTCCATACCAATGCCCGCAACATCGAGGAGGGGCTGGTCGATTCGCACTGGATCGTCGACGCCTCGGTGGCGGTCGATTTCCGCTGGTTCCAGGTGCGCGCTTTCGGGCGCAATCTCAACGACGAGCAGTTCCTGACCTCGGCGCTCGACGTCGGTGGCGGCATCAGCCAGGGGCCGACGCTGCTGCCGGCGCTGTTCACCTTCAGCGGCGTGTCGGCGCCACGTACCTACGGCGTCGAGATCGTCATCGACACGGCTGCCTGGCCGCGGTGACGTCATGAAGCTCGAGCCGCTGATGACGTTGTACGCCACGATCGGCGAGGCGATGCCCGTCGGCGACGGCGGCACCGGCAACCGGGTGGTGGCCAACGTCACCGGCGGCCACTTCGAAGGCGAACGGCTGCAGGGCACGGTCCGGGCCAACGGCGCGGACTGGGTGCTGATCGACGCTGACGGCTTCGGCCGGATCGACGTGCGCATCGTGCTCAGCACGGACGACGACGCCAACGTCTACGTGAGCTATCAGGGTCTGCTCGAGTACAACGACGCCATCCAACGGGCGTTCGCCGGCGGTGGCGGCACCGAGTTCGGTGACGCGGTGTTCCTGACCCACCTTCGCTTCGAAACGGGCGCGGCGCGCTATCGCTGGCTGAACCATACCCTCGGCGTCGCCGAGGGTCGGTTGCGGCCCGGCGCGGTCGAGTACCGGGTGTTCAGTCTCCAGCCCGGTTGATGCCTTTCAGCCAGGTCAAGGTCGCGCTGCGCACCACGCGAGCGCGATCGACGGGGTCGGGGTGGCGCCGGCGAAGCGATCGTGAGCGGATTTCGAGGCTCAGGGGGCACGCGGGCGGCAGGTGCGCGAGCAGGTCCGCCAGCGGCAGTTCGCCGTCCCCCGGCAGCATGCGCCGGTCGACCGCATCTTCCAGATAGCCGGCCGGGGTCGGGTCGCAGCCGGCGCTGCCGTCGCAGATCTGGGCGTAGCCGAGCAACGCCGGGTCCGTGTCGTCGAGGTCGCTGGGCGAATGGCCCGCGCGCTGCAGATGCAGGGCGTCCACCAGCAGCCCGGCACCCGGATGACGACTCCCCGCCAGCACGGCCCGGGCCTCGGGCAGCGTCCGGACCGCGGTGATCATCAGAAACTCGAGCGCGATCCGCACGCCGTACGGCTCGGCCCAGTCGCAGAGCTGACGCACGGCCGCGCCGGCGCGGTCTGGGTCCGGCTCCAGGCTGACGGTGAGCAGGTGGCGGGCACCGAGCGCGCCGGCGGCATCGACCAGACGCCGGTGGTCGTCATCGAGCCCGGCTCCGGGCGGGATCCACACCACCTCGACGTCCAGCGCAGCGATGCCCTCGGCGTCGAGCCGGCGGCGCAGCGCCTCGCTGCGGCGATCGTTCCATGCTGCCGGGTCGATGGTGAACCCGGCGTGGCGGAATTCCGCGCGGGCGGCTGCGTCGGCCACTGCCTCCGGCTCGCACTCGGGCACCGTGCCGGCGGCCAGCGACAGGGCGTGGGTAGTCAGCGGCGGCTCCGTCAGGCCTGCCATTCCCGGGCGGTGAGAATCTCGTAGTCGCGGCGCGCGAACTGCCAGGCGCCGTTTTCCTTGACGTAGAGGTCCTCGTAGCGGCCGGTGATGTCCCGCCGCCGGCCGTCGCGGTAGTGGAGAAATTCCTGCTGGAACCAGCGACCGGCGCCGGTGTCGGTGTCGATGCTCAGGGGGCCGGCGCTGGCGAAGAAGCCGACGAACTCGAACTCGCTCATGGCCGCCTGCCAGGCGGCCAGTATGGCCTCCCGGCCCGTCAGCTCGCCGAGTCCCGGGAGCCGCCAGGTGGCGTCCTCGTTCCAGTTGGCGATCCAGGCCTCGGCGTCGAAACGCATTACCGCATCGTTGTAGGCCTCGATCAGCTCGCGCACGGCCAGGCGGTCTTCGACGGTCCCCATGTCTCCTCCTCGCGTCCGTCCATCGACCTGCCAGTTTGCGGAAGGACCGGCATAAATAAAAGCAGTCTTGACTGTTGGTTTTCGTGGCGCCAAGCTCGAAAGCTCGGTTGGTCTCCGCGGGAGGGCAGGTGCGGCGGTTCGAGGGCGTGCGATGTCTGGTGACTGGCGCGGCAGACGGCATCGGCCGGGCCACTGCGCGACGGCTGGTCGACGAGGGTGCGAGGGTGCTCGCCTGCGACATCGACGAGACGGGGCTTCGCGATCTGCCGGAAGCCGCCACCCTGGTCCTGGACGTGGCCGCGAGCGATGCCGGCGCGGTGGCGGCGGAAGCGATAGCGCGTCACCTTGGCGGCCTCGACGTGCTGGTGAACAATGCCGGCATCGCCGACGGCGCGCCGCTTGCGGATCTGACCGATGCGCTGTGGCGGCGCGTGATGGCCGTGAATCTGGATTCGGTCCTGCGCCTGTCGCGTGCTTGTGCGCCGCTACTCGTGACGGCGGCGCAGGAGCGCGGCCGCGGCCGTATCGTCAACGTCGGCTCGGTGATGAGCGAACGGGCAGCAACCGGAATGGCCGCCTACACGGCCTCCAAGCACGCGGTGGCGGGTCTTTCCAAGGTGCTGGCCCTGGAACTGGGCGGCTGTGGCGTGACGGTCAACTACGTGCAGCCCGGCGCGATCGTGACCGGCATCACCCGTCACGTGTTCGAAGCCGACCACACGTTTCGTGACTTCTGGATCGGCAAGGCGGCGCTGGGTCGCCTCGGCCGGCCCGAGGACGTTGCCGCCGCCATTGCGTTCCTGGCGTCGCCGGACGCCGACTTCGTCACCGGACACGGTCTGGTCGTGGACGGTGGTGCCATGCAGAGCCCCTGAACCTGGAGCAGGCCCCATGACCGATACCCGCATCATCATCTCCGGCACCGTCGACCTGCCGCCGGAACGGCTGGCCGAGGCCCTGGATGCGGCCCGGCCGCTCATCGAGGGTGCGCTTTCCCAGCCCGGCTGTCTGGATTACGACTGGTGTCCGGAGCCGCGGCACCCGGGGCGGATCCGGGTGTTCGAGCGGTGGCGGGACGAGGACAGCCTGGCGGCCCACTTCCGCGGGGAGTGGTATCGGCGCATGCGGGAGGCCCTGGGCGGCTTCGGCATTCTGGCGGCCGACACGGCGAAGTACCGGGTCGACGCGACCGAGCCCGTGTACGACCAGCAGGGCGTGCCGAGAGCGGATTTTTTCACCCGGGCGTGAGCGACCCCTTTGGCTGCCGGTTCGCAGGCGTTACAATAAACCGTCTGCGGTGACTGTTTTGGGGCGGCCCGCAGGGTGACATGAGAAGCAGGGAGACGGTCATGACGGTGCTGCGCCATCCACTTTCCGGTGCGACCTACTCACTCCGCGAGGACGGTCTCGTGGAGGTGGAGAACAACGGCAAGATCGGGGTCTTCACCTTCGATGGCCGCCACTGCGAAGGCGAGCTCCGTCAGGCGGACCCGCACCTGCTGCTGTGGATCGCGGGTCCGCAGCTTCCCCCCGAGGCCAACGTGCGCCGCAACCGATAGATTCCAAGGAGGCTTGTATGGCGACCAGCACTGCCAGATCCCGAGACCGCTCGGCGGGCATCAGTTATCAGGAGCTGATCGCCGGCGACGTCGTGCCGGCCCCTGCCGTGCTGCAGCTCGAGAGCCCGTATCAGGGCGCCCTGTCGTCGGTGTCGGTGGACCGCTACCGTACCCAGGCGTTTCACGAGCTGGAGATGCAGAAGCTGTGGCCCAGGGTGTGGCAGATGGCCTGCCGGGAGGAAGAGATTCCCGAGGTGGGCGACTACACGCTCTACGAGATCGGCCACTACAGCATCATCGTCGTGCGGACACGGGACGGCATCAGGGCCCATCACAACGTGTGCCGTCACCGCGGCCGGCGGCTGTGTGATTTCGCCGGCCACGCCGCCAGCTTCATCTGTCCGTTTCACGGCTTCAGCTGGAATATCGACGGCTCGGTCCGCGGCGTCACCTCGGACTGGGACTTCCCCCAGATAGACCCGGGCGACTTCGGCCTGACGCCGGTGCTCTGCGACACCTGGGGCGGCTGGGTGTTCGTCAATATGGATACCGGCGCGGAGCCGCTGGCCGACTTCCTCGGCGACCTTCCGGAGCACTTCGCCATCTGGTCGCCGGAGGACCGATACGTCCAGGCTCACGTCGGCAAGATCATGAAGTGCAACTGGAAGCTCTGCCAGGAAGCCTTCATGGAAGCCTTCCACGTCATCACCACCCACCCGCAGCTTCTGGCGGCGATCGGCGACGAGAACTCGCAGTACGACGCCTGGGGCAACTTCTCCCGGGCGATCACCCCGAACGGCACGCCGAGCCCGCACATCCGGTGGTCGCCCAACGAGCAGGAGAAGTTCGACTCGGTCACCATGCGCGAGCTGGATGGTCCTCCCAACCCGGAGGTGCCGGAGGGCATGACCGCACGGGCGATGATGGCCGAGGGCGCGCGCCAGGGGCTACGGGAGGTCGTCGGCGACGACGTGGTCATTTCCGACGCCGAGGTGTCGGACAGCATCTACTACACGCTGTTTCCCAACTTTCACCCCTGGGGCGGATACAACCGGATCGTCTACCGGTTCCGGCCGTGGGGCAACCGCTGCGACCGGTCACTGATGGAGTGCTACTTCCTCAGCCCGTTCAAGGGTGAGCGCCCGCCGCCGGCGGAATTTCACCTGCTCGACGAGGACGAGCCCTGGACCAACGCGCCGGAGTTGGGGCTGCTGGCCAAGGTATTCACCCAGGACACCTTCAATCTGCCGAACGTGCAGCGCGGCGTCGAGGCGGCGCAGTTCGACGAGGTGGTGTTCGCGCGCTATCAGGAAACCAAGCTGCGTCACTTTCATCAGCTGCTCACCGAGTGGGTGAGCTGATCGCGACGGAACCCGCTGCGCTCGGCCCCCAGGGCCAGCGCGCGGTGCACGTCCACGACCCAGGGACCGTCCCGAGACACGGTCAGTCGTGCCCCGGCGGACGGCGGCAGCACGCGCTCGCGTTCGCCATCGAAGGCGAGCACGCCGGGCCCACGGAACTCGATGATTTCCCCGAATGACACCCGTCGCCAGGCGCGCACCTGCACCGGGCGGTAGTGGCCCGGCGCGATCGGGACGGTCAGCGTCACCGACCCCTGTCCGGAACCGAGCTCGAGCAGCGCTCCGGCACCCTCGTCCGACCCCAGCGGCATGAGCAGGCCGCCGACGGCGGTCATGCCCACCGCCGCGGGCTCTGCCCGGGTCAACAGAATCCTCCGCAGCAGATCCGGCTCGAGCAACGCTCTGCTGCCGACGAAGCGCTCCTCGCTGAGCACCGCGTCGACCAGGGCCAGGTCGCTGTCGGCGTCGAGGTCCACGTGAATGCGCTTGTGGCGCCGCGCCGTCTCGGCCAGCCCGACCAGGCCGCTGCTGATGAGGCCGGCCGCGGCGCCGGCCACTGTGGCTTCCAGGAAATGCGGGAAGACGTTGTTGGTGCCGGTGGAAATGGGAATCAGCGGCGCATCCGGCCAGGCCCGGGTCACGACGCGGTTGGTGCCGTCGCCGCCCAGGGTGACGAGCGCCACGCAGCCGAGGCGGCGCAATTCGCCGGCCGCTGCCTCGGTGTCGAGGGCACTGCCGGTGGTGGAGACGGGGACCGGTACGGCATCGGCGAAGTGCCCGCTGTCGGCGATGCCGCCGCGGACGATGCCGTGAGGATCGTCGTAGTAAGCCAGGGCAGCCGCCGCCGACGTGGCCGCGACGCCGGCGAGGGCCCGGCGGACGATGGCCCGCTTCTCGGCGTTGTCGATAACGGAGGCCCGGGCAATCAGGCGTCGCACGTCCTTCCCGGAGGCCGGGTTGGCGATGATGCCGATGGGCCCGGGCGGCGCCATGGCTACTTGCGGCGTTTGACGTTCCGGACGTCCTGGTAGCTCTCGCGCAGCTCTTCCTTCAACCAGCCGAGGATCAGGTTCTCCGGAACGGTGGGGTCGTCGAGCAGCTTGGAGACGGCCATGCCTTCGAGCAGAAAGCGGGTCATGAATACGGTGCGCTCGAAGGCTTTCGACTGAGCGAGATCCGGGAAGATCTGTGCGGTGATACCGGCCTGGCGCTTGAAGTATGTCTCGAGGGCGGGCTTCAGCACCCGGGCGAGTTCCTTGTCTGTGCGTGCCGCGACCTGCAGCTCGTGAAACACTACGAACTCCACGGTGTTGAGCATGCGCCAGTAGGCGTCGATGCCCTCGGACACCCGGGTGTGCTCGGCGCCTTCGTTGATCTGCGTCTCTTCCTCGGCGAATCGGTCGAGCCGTGCCTGAGTCAGATGTCGGACCGCGGCTTCGATGAGGTCCGCCCGGGTAGGGAAGTGGTGCAGCATGGCGCCGCGTGACACCCCGGCCTCGCGGGCGATGTTCTCGGTGGTGGTATTGAAGTAGCCGAGCTTGTAGAAACACGAGACCGCGGCGTCGAGAATGGCCGTACGGGTACGCTCGCTCTTGGTCTGCTGCCAGGTCTTCTCCGGGGAAACTGCGGATCGCGGCATACGCGGAAGGTCCGATGTGCGAAAACGCCAGTTTATCACCTGACCGGGTCGAACATAATCGTGCGGCGGGATACGAGTCTGCGCCGGTGGCGGCCGGTTGACCTGCAAAGGCCGCTCGGGCTTACTGAAACCATCATGTCATCCGGTTTTTCCCCAGGCGTGTCCGGATCCACCAGCTCAGGAGGGAAGCATGCACAGACCAGCCATCGACGCGCTCGAGACCGTACGCTACGAGGCGCCCGAAGCCCGCATCGCGCGGATCGTGCTAGATCGCGCGGACCGGGCCAATGCCCAGAACCGGCAACTGCTCTACGAGCTCAATGCGGCGCTCGATCATGCGGCCGCGGACGACGACGTGCGGGTGATCATCGTCGCCGCCGAAGGCAAGCACTTCTCCTCCGGCCACGATCTCTCCGGCGCCGACGACTGGTCGCTCGAGGACGTGGGTGTGGGAACGTGGGGCGGCTTCGATCAGCCCGGCATGGAAGGGCACTGGGCCGGCGAGGAGGAGGCCTATTTCGGGCTCTGCTGGCGCTGGCGCAACATCCCGAAGCCGACCATCGCCGAGGTTCAGGGCAAGGTCATCGCTGGCGGCCTGATGCTGGTGTGGCCGTTCGACATCGTCGTCGCCAGCGACGACGCGACCTTTCAGGACCCGGTGGTGGCTTTCGGTGCGAACGGGGTCGAGTACTTCGGCCACCCGTGGGAGTTCGGCGTGCGCAAGGCCAAGGAGCTGCTGTTCACCGGGCGGGCCATCACCGCCGAGGTGGCGCGGGAGCTGGGCATGGTGAACCGGGTGGTCCCGCGTGACGCCCTGGCGGCCGAGACGCTGGCGCTTGCCCGGGAGATAGCGGTGCAGCCGATGATGGGGCTGAAGACCGCCAAGGAGTCGGTCAATCAGATGCAGAACGAGCAGGGGTTGTATGCGGCCCTGCGCAGCGCCATGGGCATGCAGCAGCTCGCCCACGCCCACAACTACATCGTCCATCAGCGGGCCGTGGATCCCGCCGGCATGGAGCTGGTGCGGGCCCTGGCGAAGAAGCCGCCGCTGGACAAGTGACGGCCCGCCCGGCGGGGGTCAGAGGGCCGCGTCCCGGGCTGCGATCCGCGCCCGTAGCTCGGCCTGCTCCCGCTGGCCGAGGCCGAAGCCGCGGATGGCGAAGTAGGCGAGCACCATGGCCAGCACCGGTACCGTCAGGTAGATCATGCGGAAGGCGAGCAGCGTGTCCTCGCCGTTGCCGCCCCGGGCATCGAAACCGACCGCGTCGAGCAGCGGATAGGTCACGCCGATGGCCAGCGCGCCGCCGATCTTGGCGGTGATGGACAGCAGGGCGAAGTACAGTCCCGTACGCAGCCCGCCGGTTTCCAGGTTGTCGTAGTCCACCACGTCGGCGGCCATGGCGCGGATCAGGAACTGCAGCCCGGAGTGGGCGAAGCCGGTGGCGAACATGGTGGCGATGAACAGGGCCACGTCACCCTCCCCGGGAAAGAAGAACGCGGCGGTGGTGAGGCAGAAGCACAGCGAGTCCACGGCGAAGGCGCGGTGCTTGCCGAGGCGGTAGGACAGCCGGACCCAGGCGGGAACGCCGACGATGTGTCCCACGAAGAAGGCGATCAGCGCCAGGGAGTTGAAGCGGGCGGTGCCGATCAGCTCGGCCTGGTAGAAGATGAACAGGCCGGCCATCACGGCACCCGGCATGGAGGCCATGGCGTCGGCCAGCAGCAGGCGGCGCATGTGGGGGTTGCGGAGCACGGCCGCGAGGCCTTCCAGCAGCCGCAGGCGCGGTGCCGGGGCGGTGGGCCGCTCGCCGACCAGGGTCACTGCCGCCAGCACGCACAGCGGCGCGAACACCATCACCGTGATCCCGAAGAACGTCAGCGCCTCGTGGCCGGCGGGCGGCGTGCCCCGGTACTCGAGAATCGCCAGCGGCACCAGGATCAGCAGTGACCCCGCAAAGCCGGCGAAGGAGTTGAAGCCGGCGATGCGCGAGCGTTCGTCGTAGTCCGGCGACAGCTCCGCGGCCCAGGCCTGATGGGAAATGGTCTTCATGGTGGCGCCGACGTAGAGCACCGCCAGCCAGCCCCCGAGATAGAACACGCTGGGTGAGCCGCTCGGCATGAAGGCCATGTGGACGCCCACCAGCAGAAACGGCAGGGCCAGCACCAGCCAGTGGCGGCGTCGTCCCCACGGGCTCGGCAGGCGATCGCCCACCAGGCCCATGAGGGGATCGGTGACGATGTCGAAGGTGCGCACCAGCATGAACACCAGCCCCACCTCCGCCAGGCCGAGACCCAGGGTCTTCGTGTAGTAGGGCGGTAGGAAGATCGCCAGCGGCAGGATCAGGCCGGCGCTGGGGAACGCGATGGACGCGAATGCAGCGAGGCGCCAGGCCGATATCCGCTGCTGGGCCACCGGCGCCGGCGGCCGCTACAGCAGCAGCCGCAGCGGCGCTTCCAGGAGCTGCCGCACGCTGGCCAGGAACCGCGCAGCCGGCGCGCCGTCCAGGGCCCGATGGTCCCAGGTCAGCGACAGATTCATGCGCTGCTGCTTAACGGGAACGTCGCCGTCCCAGCCCACGGCCTCGCGCAGCCGGTTCACCCCGAGAATGCCCACCTGGGGTGCGTTGACGATCGGCGTGAAGGCATCGACGCCGAACATGCCGAGCGCCGTCACCGTGAACGTGCCGTCGGCCAGGTCGTCTACCCCGATGTCGCCGTCGCGGGCGGCAGTGGCGAGCCGGGCCGTCTCCCGGGCCAGCTCGCCGAGACTCAAAGTGTCGGCATGGCGGATCACCGGGACGATGAGGCCATCCTCCAGTGCCACCGCCATGCCGAGGTGGACGTCGCCGCGCAGGGTGATCCCGGCATCACCTAAGGCGGCGTTCATGTGCGGGTGTTCACGCAGCGCCCGTGCTGTGGCGGCGATCACCAGGTCTGTGTAGCCCAGGCGCACGCCGTCCGACGCCCAGGCTTCGTTGAGCTGGCTGCGCAGCTTCACGGCCTCGTCCATGAGCACGTCCATGTCCATGGTGAGCTGAGCCATGGTCTGAAGGCTGTCGTGCATGCGCCGGGCGATGGTCCGGCGCATGCCGCTGAGCGGAATCGTGCGGTCGGCGCCGGCCGTTTCCCTGCGGCCGGACCCGGCGTCCCGCCCGGCTTCGGCGGCCCGCCCGGCTGCGGCGGCCGCTTCGACGTCCTCCCTGGTGATGCGGCCTCCCGGTCCGGTGCCGCGGACGACCTGGAGATCCACCTCGAGCTCCCGGGCCAGCTTGCGCGCGATGGGCGAGCTGGGCGCGGTCCTGGGCTGCTCCTGGCGCTGGGCCGCGGCCCGTACGTCGGCTTCGACGATGCGCCCGCCCGGACCCGATCCGGCGATGCCACGGATGTCGACGTCCAGCTCGCCGGCCAGGCGCCGCGCTGCCGGGGATGTCAGCAGGCGTCCGCCGATTCCGGTGCTGCCGGCGGACGGCGTGTCATCGGCCGGGCTTCGGGAGACGGCTGCGGCAGGGCTCGGCTCCGGGTCCGCAACATCGGTTGCCCCGGCGGCAGTGGGCGCGGCGCCCGCGTCCTCGGGGATGTCTTCGCCGGCGGCGTAGATGTAGCCGACCACGTCGCCGGGTTTCAGAGTCACGCCTTCGGCGACCAGGTGCTTCACGATCCCGGCGGCGTCGGCGTCGACGTCCAGATTCACCTTCTCGGTCTCGAGGCGGTACAGCAGCTCGTCCTTTTCCACCGAGCCGCCGTCAGGAACGTACCATTCCTCGACCACGCCCTCGGTCATGTTCATGCCGACCTTGACCAGGTATATGGGAGTTGGCATGACCTCAGAGTCCGAGCTGGCGCTTCGCCTCGGCGACGATGCGCTCGGCGTCGGGCACGTAGTGGGCTTCCAGGGCAGGGCTGAAGGGCACCGGCGAAAACGGTGCGCCGACCCGGGCCACAGGCGCGTCCAGATAGTCGAACGCCTCTTCCTGAATGGTCGCGGCGATCTCGGCGCCGATACCGCCGTGGCGCACCGCCTCGTGCACGATCATCACCCGGTGCGTCCGGCGCACGGAATCCACCACGGTGGCGGTGTCGAAGGGCTGCAGGGTGCGGGGATCGATCACCTCGGTATCGAGGCCCAGCTCGGCGAGCTGCTCGGCGGCCTTGAGCGCCTCGTGGACCATGCGCCCGGTGGCGACGATCGTATAGTCGCGGCCCTCGCGCAGCACGGCTGCCTGGCCGATGGGAACCTCGTAGGCACCCTCCGGGACCTCGCCGGTCATGGCCAGGGAGACCTTGTTCAGTACCACGAACACCGGGTTGTCGTCTCTGGCCGCGGCGATGATCAGTCCCTTGGCGTCGTAGGGCGTGGACGGCATGACGACCTTGAGCCCGGGCAGATGGCACAGCCAGGCCTCCAGGCTCTGGGAGTGCTGGGCGGCGAGGCTGGCACCCGCGCCGGCCATGGTCAGCACGGTCACCGGCAGCCTGGCGTGGCCGCCGAACATGTAGCGCATCTTGGCGAGTTGATTGGCGATCTCGTCCATGCACTCGCCGATGAAGTCCATGAACATGAGATCGACGATGGGTCTGCAGCCGGTGGCGGCGGCCCCGACGCCCACGCCCATGATGCCTTCCTCGGAGATGGGCGTGTCGTAGATGCGGTCGGGCCCGAACTCTTCGAGCAGCCCTTTGTAGTAGCCGTAGACGCTGCCGGCGCCGGCCACGTCCTCGCCGATCACGAAGGCGTTGTCCTGTTCCTTGAGCACCTCGCGGACGCCGTCGGTGATGGCGGCGACGTAGGGGAGCTTGCGGGGTTGCTGCTGTGCTTCTGCCATGGTGTACCTCTCAGGCGTAGACGTCTTCGAGCAGCGCTGACGGATCCGGCAGCGGGCTCTCCTCGGCGAACCTGACGCCGGCCTCCACCTCGCGGGTGACCTCGGCGTGCACGGCCATGGCGGCCTCGGTGGACAGGATGTCCTGCTCGGCGAGCTGCTGCTCGAGCCGCGGAATGGGATCCCGCGTCCGCCAGTAGGCCACCTCGTCGTCGCTCCGGTAGGCGAGCCCCATGCCACGGACCCCCACGTGATCGAAGAAGCGGTAGGTCTTGCACTCGAGCAACGTCGGCCCCTCGCCGCGGCGTGCGCGCTCGATCGCTTCGCCGGCGGCCTCGTAGACCGCGATCGCGTCCATGCCGTCCACCACGACTCCGGGCATGCCGTAGCCGGCCGCCCGGTCCGCGACGTCGACGATGGCCTGGTGGTTCGACTGCGCGGTGAACTCGCCGTAACCGTTGTTCTCGCAGACGAACACCACGGGCAGCTTGTACAGCCCGGCCATGTTGGCCGCCTCGTGGAAGGCGCCCTCGTTGCTGGCGCCGTCGCCGAAGAACGTGCAGGCCACGCGGTCGGTCTTGCGGAAGCGGTTCGAGAAGGCGGCGCCGACGGCGATCGGCGGGCCGCCACCGACGATGCCGTTGGCGCCGAGCATGCCGAGCTCCATGTTGCAGATGTGCATGGAGCCGCCCTTGCCCTTGCAGTACCCGGTGGCCTTGCCGTAGAGCTCGGCGAACATGCGGTCGAACGCTCCGCCTTTGGCGATCAGGTGGCCGTGGCCGCGATGGGTGCTGGTGATCCAGTCGTCGTTGGACAGATGCACCATGACCCCGGCGGCCACCGCCTCCTGGCCCACGTACAGGTGCAGGGCGCCGGGGATCTTGCCGTCCTCCATCAGGCGGCCGGCGGTCTCCTCGAACAGGCGGATGCGCACCATGCGGCGGTGCAGGTCCAGCAGTATGTCGTCGGCGATGGCTCGGGTCACGGCAGCTCCTCGGTAGCGTGGTCGAGCGGCTCGAAGCGCACGTGCAGCGCCTTGAGACCGCGCAGAATCATGGATGGGTGGTGGCTGAAATCGTTGCGCTCCGGAACGAACTCGAAACGCCGGGCCCGCCGCAGCAGCACGTCGAAGGTCTGCACCAGTTCTTCGCGGGCGAGGTTGGCGCCGATGCAGTGGTGAATGCCGGCGCCGAAGGCGAGGTGAGTGCCGGCGTTGTCACGCGCCAGATCCAGACGGTCGGGGTCCGGGTACTGTTCGGGATCGCGGTTGGCGGCGGCGAAGCGGAGCATTATCCGCGCGCCTGCGGGAATGTCGACGCCGCCGATGCTGACGTCCTGGCGCACGACCCGGAACAGGCCCTGGGTCGGCGACTCGAGTCTCAGCACCTCGTTGGCAAAGCGGCGCAACGTCCTGTCGTCGAGGTGGCCGGCCAGGTGGGCGGCCTGGTCCGGATTCTCCACCAGAAGCTGGACACCGGCCGCGATGGCGTTGGTCGTGGTCTCGTTGCCGGCGACCAGGAACTGCTGGGTCAGGGACAGCATCTCCGGCATCGAGAAGCCTTCGCCGGCGTCGTCGCGCGCGGTCACCAGGCTGGTCAGCAGATCGTCGCGGGGTGCCTTGCGTCGGGCATCGAGTTCGGCGCCGATGAAGTCCTGGAACTCCTTGATTAGACGGGCGCATTCGATCAGCCGTTCGTCGCTGACCTTCATGCCCAGCGGTTCCACGGAGGCATCCGACCAGGCCTTGATGCGCGGCGCGAGGCTGCGCTCGAGCCCGAGCATGTCGGCGATCACGTTGATGGGTATGGGGATGGCCAGTTCACGAACGACCTCGCACCGGCCGCACGCGACGAATCCGTCGACGGTGTTCTCGACGATCCCGCGGATGGCTGCCCTCAGGCGGTCGATGCTGCGTGGCCGGAAGGGCGCGTCCACCATCCTGCGGAACCGGGTGTGTGACGGCGGGTCGTTGGTGACCAGTGTGTTCACCGGAGCCCAGGAACGACGCCGCAATGCCACGACTTCCGGTGGCGGCTCACGCAGGCTGTCCACGGTCTGGCTGTCGACGCTGGAAAACGTTTCGGTATCCCGCAGGATACGGCGCATCAGGTGGTAGGTGGAGCAGACGTAGAAGCCGAGCCGGGCATCGTAGTGGATAGGCCGGGCGTGCAGCGCGTGGTGGTACGCCGTGGGGTTCTCGAGCACGTCCGGATCGCCGAGGGAATGGCGCCGCAGCATGTCGGCTGCGGCTTCGCTGGTCGCTGTGGTCATCGACGCTCTCCCCCTGTGGTGGACACCACTGCGGGCGAGTGTGCCAAATCCGCCAAAACAGTCAAGTGTGCTGGTATTTTGCTATGCTCTGCCGGATCGGTGCTGACGGGGAGACATGCATGAGCGCGTTATCGGGAAGGATCGCCGTGGTGACCGGCGCGAGCCGGGGTATCGGCAAGGGCATCGCCATCGCTCTGGGCGAGCAGGGCTGTGAAGTTTACGTGACTGGCCGCACCCGCGGTGACGGCGCGACCACCATCGACACCACCGCCCGCGAAGTCACGGACGCGGGTGGCCGTGGTCATGCCATCGAGTGCGATCACGGTGACGATGCCGCCATCGAGGCGCTGTTCCGGACCATCGGTGACGCCTCCGGCCACATCGACTTCCTCGTGAACAATGTCTACAAGGTTCCGGATCCGCCGGCCTGGGGCGGCGGCTTCTGGGAACATCCTCTCGGAATCTGGGACGATCAGGTCGGGATCGGGCTGCGTGCCCATTACGTAGCCAGCTGGTACGCGGCGCCGTTGCTGTTCGCGGGGGGGCCGGGCGCGGCGATCCTCAACGTCTCTTCGCCGGGCGGTCTCGGTTATCACTTCTCCTGCTCCTACGGTGCCGGCAAGGCGGGCCTGGACCGGCTCACGGCGGACATGGCCTTGGAACTCGAACCGCAAGGAGTGGCGGCGGTGGTGCTTTATCCCGGCTCGGTGGCCACCGAGTTCGTGCGCAGCGTTGCCGAGGCGCGGGGTATGGACGTGTCCGCGGCCCAGACCCCGCTGTTCGTCGGCCGGGCGGCGGCGGCGCTGCTGGGTGCCGGCGACCTCATGGCCCGCAGCGGCACCATCCAGTGGGTCGAGGATCTGGCCGAAGAGTTCGACGTGCTCGACGAGCACGGACGCCGCCCGCCGCGCTATGCCCGGCGGGCGGAGCTCGAAGGGCGCAGCTGACCGGTCCCGCGTGGCCGGTCGCCGTCTGTCTGGTGGCCGTTGCCTGAGGCGCCGTCGTCGGCTAGCATCAAAACCAACAGTCATGACTGTTTTGCCGGCCGGGGAGGTCGGCGGGCCGGGGGAGGAAGCGTGTCCGATACGTCTCACGACCACGAGATCGTCTCCATCTACGCCATGAGCGAGGACCGGATAGACCGGCTCATGCACGAGGCGGGCGAGTGCGTGCTGATGTGGGCGACCCGGGAAGGCTGGCCCGTCGGGGTGATCCACGCCTACGTCTGGCACGAGGGCAGGGTGTGGCTGACCTTTGCGGCCCACCGACATCGCGCTGCAGCGATCCGGCGTGACAACCGTGTCTCCGTGTCGGTGAGCGGCACCGCCGGCTCCCGGGTGGCTGGCGCGGCAACCATGAAGGGACTCGCGACCTTCCACGAGGACGATTCGACCAAGGCCTGGTTCTACCGGGCGCTGGCCGCCAAGCTCAATCCCGGGGATCAGCAGGGGGAGGATGCGTTCTACCGCCTGCTCGATTCGCCGCTGCGGGTGATCCTCGAGATCGAGCCGGTGAAGTGGATCACCTACGATGCCGAGAAGGCGGCCCGGGACATGCGCGGTGAGCTGCCGGAGTCGGAGAAGTCGCCGCGGCTGGAGGCGGACGCGGTGCGGATGAATCGCGAGCGGGAGCGGCGCGGCCTGCCGCCACGCTGACCCCGGCGCCAGCACGGCAGACGCGGCAACGATCAGACCAAAGACCAACACCGGGAGAGCACGATGGATCTGAAGCTGAAGGGAAACAGGGCGCTGGTGACGGGCGGGACCAAAGGTATCGGCCGCGCCATTGCGGATGCGCTCGCAGACGAGGGGTGCGACGTCGCGATCTGCTCACGCACCGACGCCGACGTGCAGACGGCCGTGGAGGCCCTGCAGGCGAAAGGCGTGAATGCCTTCGGCCAGGCCGTGGACGTGGGCGACGGCGAGGCCCTGAAAGCCTGGGTGGCCGCCGCGGCCGATGCGCTCGGCGGCGTGGACTGTCTGGTGTCCAACGTCAGCGGCGGCAACGCCCCGGGCGAGGAGGGCTGGCGGGCCAATTTCGAGCACGACGTGCTGGGCACGGTGCGGCTGGTGGAGGCGGCCCTGCCGCTTCTCGAGAGCTCGGAGAACGCCTCCATCGCCATGATTTCCTCCACCGCCGCGCTGGAGAAGTTCATCGGCGCCAACGCCTACAACGCGATGAAAGGGGCGATGATTCAGTATTCCGGGGCGCTGGCCCAGGACCTCGGCCCGAAGGGCATCCGGGTCAATTCGATCTGTCCGGGGCCGATCTTCATCGAGGGTGGGGCCTGGGACAACATCAAGCAGCACATGCGGGCGTTCTTCGACCAGACCGAAGCCGACATTCCCCTCGGCCGGCTCGGCAGGGCGGAGGAGGTGGCCGCCCAGGTGGCGCTGCTGGCGAGCCCCCTGGGGTCTTTCACCACCGGCGCCAACCTGGTGATCGACGGTGGCTTCACCAAACGCATCCAGTACTGACGTGGCGGCCGCCGACTCCATGATCGACGTCTACCTGGTCGCCGCCGGTCAGTTTCACGACATCGATTTCGCCCGCCTGGAGCTGCTGAAGCTGCTGGCCAAGCACGAGCGCGTGCGCTGCCGGGTGGCCGCGGACTACCACGACCTGGCGGCCATCACTGCCAGCGACTTTCTGGTGACCTACACCTGCAACCTGGTGCCGACGGAGGCCGAGCAGCAGGCGCTGCGGGACTACGTGGCCGGCGGCGGCCGCTGGTTCGCGCTGCACGGCACCAACTCGATCCTCGAGTTTCTCGACGACGGCGTGAACGCACCGGAGACGGCGCCGGTCCTGATGCAGACCCTGGGCACGCAGTTCATCGCCCACCCGCCGATTCAGCCTTTCCGGGTGCGGGTTGCCGACCCGGATCACGAGCTGGTGGCCGGAATCGGCGAATTCGAGACCGACGACGAGCTGTACCTGTCGCGCATCCACGGTGACCTGCACGTGCTGCTCGACACCGAGTACCGCGGCGAGGCCCCCGGTTTCATCGAGTCGGACTGGCACGACGACGCGCCGCGGCCGGTTTACTACATCCATAGGGTGGGTGACGGCGAGGTGCTGTATCTGAACCTCGGACACTGCCGCGGTCACTACGACATGCGCCCGCTGATGGACTACTACCCCCGGATCGAGCGCGGTAGCTGGGAGAGGCCCGAGTACTACGAGCTGCTGCGGCGTGGGCTCAGGTACTGCATCGAGCGGGCCTGACGGCGGCTCAGTTCAGTTCCACGCCCGGAACAGGTCGGGCAGGTCCGCATCCTCCGTTTCCAGCAGCCGGTCGAGAAACGCGTGGAAACGCTGGCCGCCGCCTTCGTTGCGGCCGAACAGCACCGTCGCGCCGGGGCGGGCCATGAGCGCCCGCTGCTGGCGCAGGCCGGTGGCGTAGTCCTCGTCGCGCACCACGTGCTCGAGCAGCCTGAACTGCTCGTCCGCCGCCTGGCGCACCGTGTCGTCCGCGGGCGGCGTCGCCATCACGTAGTTCTGCACGGTGCGGGATTCCAGCGGCGAGTCGCCGGGGAAGAGCTGCGACACCATCACGGCCCGGCCGCCGCCGCCGTCGAAGGAGGCGATGGAGACGTGGGGGAAGATGGTCCACACGCTCGCCAGCAGGGGCTCCACCGGCCACTGCGCCTCGGGCAGGTCCTCGAGCTCCAGCAGGCCCGGATCGGGCGAGGCGACCCGCTGGTGGGGACCCCAGGCGTAGTAGAGGGCCTGGTTGGGCATGTCGCTGCCGAAGGTGTTGCGATGCAGAATCGGCAGGTGATAGAGGTCCATGTAGCCGTCGTAGGCGATCTTCCAGTTGGGGCCTGCGACGGTGCGCTGGTCGTAGAGGGTCCAGTCGGCAAAGCCGAAGTGCTCGAGCAGGCTGTCGTAGCC
The DNA here is from genome assembly GCA_002480525.1 of Gammaproteobacteria bacterium UBA7803. Lineage (GTDB taxonomy): Bacteria > Pseudomonadota > Gammaproteobacteria > Pseudomonadales > Azotimanducaceae > UBA7803. The sequence continues at coordinate 32,879 of DLCH01000057.1, forward strand.
GCACAGGAAAGTGTCGATGTCCAGGGTCGAGTGCGGATCGAGGGTCACCCAGATCATGCCGGCCCGCTCGCCCACCGGCAGCGCCGTGAGGCCATGGCAGGATTTTTCGATGTGGCCGAAGTCCTGCTCGGCATACACCGCCACCAGGTGACCGCCATGGTCGTAGGTCCAGGCGTGGTACGGACAGGTGAAGCGCCGCCGGTTGCCGCTCTGCTCCGTGACCACCACCGCGCCGCGATGACTGCATGAATTGACGTAGGCGCGCACCGCGCCGCCTTCGTCGCGCACCAGCAGCACTGGAACCCCGGCCGCCTCCAGGGTCTTGAAGTCACCGGGCCGGGGCAGCTCGCAGCTCATCGCCAGCATCAGCGGCAGTCGGCGGAACACCCGGTCCACCTCCAGACGCCAACGCTCCGGATCATAGTAGCGCCGTGCGGGCACCTCCAGCACCGATGCGGTCTGATCGATGGTGCCGGAACGCGTCGACGCCATGTTGTGTCGTGCCATGGCCACCAGGCTGGCCCGGCTGCGGTCGATGCTGCTGGTATTCATCGGCAAGCTCCCGCTCCGCGCGCGGCGAAGGCTGTCAGGCAGTGGGTTTCACGAGAATCTTGATCTCGTCCGGGTCCCGGGCGAGGGTTTCGAACGCCTTGGGCAGCCCCTCGAGGTCGACGGTGGACGTGTGCAGCGGCGGCAGCTTCAGGCGGCCGTCCAGCACCAGCGCCTGGGTCAGATCGAATTCCTCGCGCTGATAGCCCAGCGACGCGTTGAGGCGGATCTCCTTCACCAGCCAGGCGGCGGTCTGAATCGTGGAGGCACCCTCTGGCACGCCCACCAGCGACGCGGCGCCACCGCGCCGGCACAGGGCCACGGCGGTATCGACGGTGGCCGGGATGCCGGCGCATTCGAAGACCACGTCGGCGCCATCACGGCCGCTGACCTGACGGATTCGATCCGCCGTATCCTCCTGGTTCGGGTCGATCAGCACCTCGGCGCCGAGTTGCCCGGCGATGGCCCGGCGTTCAGCGCTCGGCTCGACGACCATCAGCGTGCCAGCGCCTGCCAGGCGCGCGCACTGAGCGACCAGCAGGCCGATGGGCCCCGCGCCGATCACCACCACCACGTCCCCCAGGCGCATCGGCGTGCGCCGCACCGCGTGCAGGGCAATGGTCGCGGGTTCCAGCAACGCCGCGCTGGCGTCGTCGATGCCCCGGGCCACCGCGTAGAGGCGGCTGGCGTCGATGGCGATGGCGGGCGCGAAGCCGCCGTGGGCCGCGGCCAGCGGTCCCTGGCCGATGAGCCCGGCGAAGGCCTGCTCGCAGTGATCGTGGTCGCCGCGCAGGCAGGTCGTGCAGCGACCGCAGGCGGCGGCGATGCCCATGGCCACGCGATCCCCCTCACGAGGACCGCCGTCCGGGGCCGCATGGGAAACGGTGCCCGACCACTCGTGGCCGCAGATGGCCGGGTTGTAAGGGGCCCCCGACTGATAGGCGTGCACGTCCGTGCCGCAGATGCCGCAGTAGGCGATCTGCACCACGGCTGTGCCGGGCGCGGGTCGTGGGTCCGGGAACTCCCGCAGCTCGATCCGGTGTTTGCCGGTGACCAGTCCCGCCTGCATCGCTGTGTTCCTCGTCGCTACCAGGTGCGCTCGGCGCGGCGCACGAGTTCGTGTCGGTGAATCCGCCAACCGTTCGGAGTTCGTACCAGATCGGTCTCGTAGCAGGCCCAGAGGACGAACAGCCGTTCCGGCCGGTCGGCCAGCTCGTGGGTGGCCTGAAAGTCCGTCCGACAGTGCGCGCCCGCGGCGGTGGCGCGGGCGAGCTGAGGCGCCAGCAGGTGCTGGGTAGCGCCGAAGCGCTCCAGCGCCCTGGTGACGAAGGCCACCCAGGCGTCCCGCCCCTCGATCACATCGTCCGCGAAGCCATGAACGCCGACGTCTTCGGTGAACAGCTCTGCGTAGGCCGTGAGGTCGCGATCGTCGACCGCGGCGGCATAGCGCTGCATGACGTCCTGCAGCGCCTGGCGGTCCTCCAGCGACAGTTCCGGTGCAGCGTTCACGGCAGACCACCCCTCGCCCGGTCGTTTGGCTCGCGTAAAAAACCGGGTAGACTGATTGTTTTTGTTCCGGGCCTGACTTGTCAATGGCTCGGCACCGATCGCCGGGAGGGGAGACGGCCATGACGACGAACATCGAGCCCGGGCGCATCGCCCTGGTGACCGGAGCGGCCCGGGGGATCGGCGCCGCAGTGGCGCGGCGGCTGGCGGATGCCGGGGCGCGGCCGGTGCTGCTGGACATCGACCGGCAGGCGGGCACGGCGCTCGCCCGGGAGCTGGGCGCCGTCTTCGTCCATTGCGACGTGTCGCGCCGCGATGCCTGGCTCGCGGCCGTGGCGCAGTGCCGGGACGTGGTCGGCGTGCCGGATTACGTGCACCTGAACGCCGGTGTCATGAGCATGCCGGCGGACGCACGGTTCCTGCCGCTGGAAGATCTGCCGGAGGCTCGCTACCGGCGCATCGTCGACATCAATCTCGGCGGCGTGGTGTTCGGCCTCCAGGCCCTGCTCGGGGAGATGCGCGGGCGGGACGGCGCGATCTGCGTCACCGCGTCCCTGGCGGGCCTGGTGCCGTTGCCGGTGGATCCGATGTATGCCGCGACCAAACATGCGCTGATCGGTCTGGTGCGCAGTGTCGCCGCGGCGGCGCCGGAGGGAGAGCGGCTGCGGCTCAACGCGATCTGCCCCGGCGGCGTCGACACCGCCATCGTGCCCGAGGCACTGCGGGCGGCCGGATTGCCGTTGATGCCGGCAGAGGTGCTGGCCGGGGACGTGCTGGACCTGCTGGCCCGGGGTGCCAACGGCGAGGTGCGGCTGCGCCAGAGCGCCGACCGTCCGCCGATCATCGTGCCGGTGCCGGAGTTCACGTGAGCGGCGCCGATCACCGGGTGCTGGTGGTCACGGGCGGCCATCCCTACGAGGCAGAGCCGTTCTTCGCCATGTTCGACGCCTATCCGGCGCTGCGCTGGACCCACGTGCCGCAGCCGGACGCTCAGAACCTGTTCGACGTGGAACGGGCATCCGCCTACGACGCGCTGGTGCTCTACGACATGCCCGGCATCCGCTTCCATCAGGATGCCGGGCCGCAATTCATCGCGCCGGATCGGGATTATCGCCGGCGCTTCATGGCGCTGGTGGAAGCCGGTCACGGCTTCGTGTTCCTGCACCATGCCATCGCCGGCTGGCCAGCCTGGCCGGAATACGGCGAGCTGATCGGCGGCCGGTTCCTGTATCTGCCGCAGACGGTGCGCGGCCGCGCCCGTCAGGATTCCGGCTACCGGCACGACGTGAGCCACCGAGTGCGGGTCCTGGCGCAGCATCCGGTGACCGAGGGGTTGCCGGACACCTTCTCCATCACCGACGAGCTCTATCTCTACGAGGTGTTCGAATCGGACGTAAACCCGCTGCTCGCGAGCGAGCACGACTTCGTGGCGGAAAATTTCTACTCCGCTGCCCGCGCCGTGCGCGATCACCGGATGTTCGACAACGAGGGCTGGGCGCACCCGCCGGGCAGCGCCCTGATCGGCTGGACCCGGGAGGTGGGGCGCAGCCGCATCGTCTATCTGCAGTGCGGAGACGGGCCCGTCGCCTATGCCAATCCCCAGTTCCGGCAGTTGCTGGGCAATGCGATCCGCTGGGTTGCAGAGTCGCGCTGACAGGCTCAGGCCGGTGCGGACTGCCCCCGCGGCCGGACGGTGAAGCGCAGCGGCAGGGCCGACAGGCCGCGCAGCAGCACGTTGGGCGCGTAGGTCAGCTCCGCCTCGTCGCAGTCCAGCGCCAGATCGTCGAGACGTTCCAGCAGCACCCGGAACGCCACGTTCATCTCCTTGCGGGCCAGGCTCGCGCCGATGCACATGTGCACCCCGTGGCCGAACGCCAGGTGACTGCGGGCGTTGTCCCGGGTGACGTCGAGCCGATCGGGTTCCGGGAACACGGCTTCGTCCCGGTTCGCCGAGGAAAAGCGGATCTGAACCATGGTGCCGGCCGGCACGTCCACGTCGCCGAGCCGGGTGTCGGCAGTGGCGAGGCGCCACATGTTGGCCGTGGGCGAAGCCAGGCGCAGCACCTCCTCGGTGAAGTTCTCTACCCGGTCGGGGTCCTCCCGAAGCAGGGCGAGTTGATCCGGATGCCGGATCCACAGCAGCACCCCCTCGGCGATGCTGTGGGTCGTGGTCTCGTTGCCGGCCACCAGGAGCTGCTGCAGGATCGACAGCATTTCGGCGACCTCCAGCGGCCGCTCGTCGTCCAGGCGGGCGTGCACGATGTCCGAGATGATGTCGTCTTTCGGATCCGTGCGGCGTGCTTCCAGCTTGTCGGCGAAGTAGTGCTGGAACTCGACGATGAGCTTCACCGCCTCGAGTTCCTCGTCCGGGGTCGCCAGCCGGGAAAGCTGGGCGACGAAGGCGTCGGACCAGCGTTTGAACAGCTCGTAGTCGGACAGGGGCACGCCGAGCTGGTCGGCGATCACCGTCATCGGCACCCGCTCGGCGAAGTCGGCGACGAACTCGCAGCGGCCGGCGTCGGCCATGCCGTCGATCAGCTCGTGGCACAGTGCCTCGATGTAGGGCTCCAGGGTCGACACCCGGCGCGCGGTGAAGGCCTGATTGACCATGCCGCGGTAGCGTCGGTGCAGGGGCGGGTCCTGGGTGAGCATGGTGTCCACCGGCGGGTAGCCGGTCTTCTGGGCCTCCACGATCCGCGGATCCACCTCGCCTTCCGAGCGCATGGCCTGGCCGAAGCGGTTGGAGAATGTTCGATGGTCCTTCGCCACGGTGCGCACCGTGGCGTAGTCGGAGACGAACACGATGCCGGTGTGTGGGCAGCGGTAAACCGGTGCCTCACGGCGCAGCCGCGCGTTGTAGGCGTGGGGGCAGGCCAGCACCTCGGGGCTCAGCGGGGTGGTGGCATCGAGGGGCTGGGTCAGAACGTCCTGGGTGCTCATGGTTGTCTCCCCGTCGCGGTCGGTCAGTCGTTCCTGACCATGAGTTTGCCGGTGTTGAATCCTTCGAACAGGCGGATCAGCGCCCGCGGCAGCTCGGCGAAGCCATCCACCACGGTCGCCTGCTGGGTCAGGCGGCCGGCTTCGATCCAGGCCCGCATCTGCCGGGTCGCCTCGTCGAAGCGGGGCGCGTAGTCGAGGACGATGAAGCCCTCCATGCGGGCCCGGCGAAACACCAGGTTGAAGTAGTTCTTCGGGCCGGGCAGGGGGCCGGTGGCGTTGTAGCGAGAGATGCCGCCGCACACCACCACCCGGGCACTGGTGGCGATGCGCTCGAGGCAGAGGTCGAGAATGTCGCCGCCGACGTTGTCGAAGTAGATGTCGATCCCGTCGGGGCAATGGGTGTCGAGGGCCGCGCCGACGTCGTCGCTGCGGTAGTCGATGGCGGCATCGAAGCGGAGCTCGTCGGTGAGCCAGCGGCACTTTTCGGCGCTGCCGGCGATCCCGATGACCCGGCAGCCGTGGATCCGGGCGATCTGTCCGGCGATGCTGCCGGTGGCGCCGGCGGCGCCGCTCACCACCATGGTGTCGCCGAAGCGTGGGCGACCGAGCTCGAGCAGGCCGAAGTAGGCCGTCATGCCGGTGTTGCCGAGCACCCCCAGTGCCTGGGTAGGGTCGACGTCGGCCGGGAAACGGCGCAGCGGCGGCTGGCGGCCGTCCGACAGCGCGTAGTCCTGCATCCCCAGCGCGCCGGTCACCAGCGTGCCTTCGGCAATGCCGGGGTGGCGCGAGCGCACGACCTCGCCGACGGCGCCGGCCCGCATCACGTCGCCGATCTCGAGCGGCGCCACGTAGTCGGCGCGGTTCTCCATCTGCCCGCGCATGGACGGGTCCAGGGAGATGTAGCGGGTGCGGATCAGGACCTGGCCGTCGTCCGGCTCCGGTACCGGCGCCTCGTGGTACTGGAAGTCGCTCTCCTTGACCATGCCCTGCGGGCGCGCGGCCAGCAGAAACTGACGGTTGACCTCTGCCATGGTTCCTCTGCTCCCCTCAGATGGATACGGCTAAAAAAACAATCTTGACTGACTATTTTAGCGTACCTATGCTCCCGGAAAACACCGTCGACGGCAATCGTTCGACGCCGTTCGCTTCAGGGAGGGGGGAGCAACATGGGCCGACCGTTCCGCTTTGCGGTGCAGTCGTTCAACGCCGACTCGGCGCTGGATTGGACCGAACGCGCCCGGCGCGTGGAAGCGCTGGGCTATTCCGCCCTGCATCTCGCCGACCACCTCCTCGGCCCCGGGCCGGCCATCGAGAAGACCAACCACCCGGTGCAGAATCTGGCGGCGATTCCGGCGATGGCCCACGCGGCTGCCGTGACCTCCAGCCTCCAGGTCGGCTGCCGGGTGTTCTGCATCGACTATCACGACCCGCTGGTGCTGATCAAAAGCGCCATGACCCTGGACATGCTCTCGGAAGGACGACTCGAGCTCGGTCTCGGCGCGGGCTGGCTGCAGGAGGAATATGCGGCCGCGGGCATGACCTTCGACCCACCGGCGGTGCGCATCGACCGGCTGGCCGACGTCATCGAGGGGCTGAAGGCGTTCCGGGGGACCGGGCTCGCCGACGTCGACAACGCCACGATCCGCTGGCACGGCTTCGAAGGACAGCCCAAACCGGTCGGCCGGGCGCCGCTCATGATCGGCGGCGGCAGCCCCCGCATCCTGCGCCTGGCGGGCCGGGAGGCGGACATCGTCAGCCTGAATTTCAACAATCGGGCCGGCGTCATCGGACCGGACGGGGTGCGCTCCTCGTCGGCGGACGAGACCCGGCGCAAGCTCGGCTGGGTCCGCGAGGGGGCCGGCGCCCGCTTCGACGACCTCGAGATCGAGATCGGCGCCTATTTCACGTTCGTGATGGACGACCCCAGCGGCCCGCTGGCCAACATGGCCCAGGCCTTCGGCTTCAGCGAGGACGAGATGCGCGAGCATCCCCACGCGCTGTTCGGCTCGGTGGACACGATCTGCGAGGAGCTCGAACGGCGCCGGGAGCAGTTCGGCATCTCCTACGTGACGGTGGGGGATGCGGCGATGGAGGCGTTCGCGCCGGTGGTCGCCCGGCTGTCCGGACGCTGATGCGGGCCGCCGAGGCCAGAGCGGAGCTCGCCCGCCGCACGCCGCGCTCCCGGTCCATCGCCGCCGAGCGCGCCGAGATCCTCAATTCCGGACTGGCCGCCAACCTGGAGATGCCGCACCCGATCTTCATCGATCGCGGCGAGGGGCCGTGGGTGTTCGATGCCGACGGCAACCGCTATCTCGACACGTCGGTGGGCTTCGGCCTGCACATCCTCGGCCACCGGCACCCGGAGATCGAGGCGGCCATCAAGGCGAGAACCGAGCTCGGCTGGATGTTCGGCATCCATACCGTCTCCCAGATGAAGCTGGCGACACTGCTCCACGAGGCGAGCCCCTGCGCCGAGCGGGTGGTGTTCTGCAACACCGGTTCCGAGGCCACCATGTACGCCATTCGCGCCGCCAGGGGATGGAGCGGTCGCGAGCGCATCGCGCTGTTCGACGGCTGCTATCACGGCGCCCACGATTACGGCATGTGGATCACCGACCCCGGCAGCCCGGTGGATGCGCCGGCCAAGCTGCCCATGGGACACGGCATTCCCGGGGCGCTCGACGATCTGGTGACCTGGCTGCCATACCGGCATCCGGCGGCGTTCGACACGATCCGCCGCCAGGCGGGAGAGCTGGCGCTGGTGATGGTGGAAGGGGTGCAGAGCTCGAATCCCCAGCCGGAGACCGGCGAATTTCTGACGGAGCTGGCGGCCGTGTGCCGTGAAGCCGGCGTGCTGTTCGCCATCGACGAGGTGATCACCGGCTTCCGGCTCGCCTACGGCGGCGCCCAGGAACGATTCGGGGTGGTCCCGGACCTGGCCACCTACGGCAAGGTGCTCGGCGGCGGTCTGCCGGTGGGGGCGGTCACCGGCCGGGCGGACGTCATGAGCGTGTTCACCGGGCTCGGCGCCGAGCGGGGCATATTCTCCGGCGGCACGTTCTCCGGCAATCCCCTCACCATGGAAGCGGGTGCCGCCGCGGTCGACCACCTGCGGGCCCATCCGGAGATCTACGCCCGTCTCGACGCTGCCGGCGACCGGCTCGCGGCGGCCGTCAACGGCTTCTGCGAGGATCGGCAGATCCCGGCCCGGATGAACCAGGTGGGCAGCATGTTCCACATGTTCTTCCAGCGCGAGCCGGTGAACAGCATGCGCGACGTCCGTCCGGACAACGCGGCGGCGGAGAAGGCGTTCTACCTGCACGCCCTGAATCGCGGTGTGCTGGTGCCGGGAACCCAGCGGGCGTTCCTGTCGGCCGCCCACGGTGACGCCGAGGTGGACCTGCTGATCGAGGTGTTTCAGGATTCTCTGGCAGACGTACAGGCCGAGGGGCTGTTCTCAGGTTCGGGCGAGGGAGGTGAGGCATGAGCCGATTGTTCGGACCCGTACGCCAGAACGGCTACCTGGTGGAGGACCTCGAGGAGGCGGCCCGGCACTGGGCCACGCATCTGGGCGTGGGGCCGTTCCATGTGCTCGAGCACGTGGCCATGGTGGAGCCGGTCTACCGGGGCGAGCCCTGCGGCGCGGACATCAGCATCGCTCTGGCGAATTCCGGCGATCTGCAGATCGAGCTCGTGGTCCAGCACAACGACGCTCCCTCGATCTATCGCGAGTGGCTCGACGAGGGGCGGCTGGGGCTGCATCACGTGGGATTCTTCGTCGACGACATCGAGGACGTGCTGAGCCGGCTCGCGCCGGTGCCCGAGCGCCTGCAGCACGGCCGGAACTTCTGTTACCTGGATACGACGGCGCATCCCGGTACCATCACGGAGCTGATCGCCCTGGACGACGGCATGCGTGGCCTGTTCGATATGATCCGCGATGCGGGCGCGAGCTGGGACGGCAGGGATCCGATCCGGCGCGTCGGCTGATTTCGTACGATGGAGAAATTCGATGGATTTCACGTTCAGTGACGCCGACGAGGCGTTCCGCCGGGAGGTGCGCGAATTCTTCGACGGGCATCTGACCCCGGAGATGCGCGACGCTGCGGCCAGGGTGACCACGGTGTTCGCGGACAAGGATCTGGCGATGCGCTGGCAGCAGATCCTCGCCGACCGGGGCTGGGCCGCGCCGGCCTGGCCGGAGGAATTCGGCGGTACCGGCTGGAGCGTCACTCAGAAGTACATCTTCGCCGAGGAGTCGGCGAAGGCGGGCGCGCCGGGGCTCATTCCTCTCGGCTTGAGAATGCTCGCGCCGGTGCTGTTCCGGTACGGCACGCCGGAGCAGCAGCAGTACTACCTGCCGCGGATCCTGTCCGGTGAGCACTACTGGTGCCAGGGCTACTCGGAGCCTGGATCGGGGTCGGACCTGTCGAGCCTGAAGACCCGGGCGGACCGCGACGGCGACGACTACATCGTCAACGGCACCAAGATCTGGACCACCCACGCGCACTTCGCGGATCACATTTTCTGCCTGGTGCGCACGGATTCGAGCGGCCGGCCCCAGGCCGGCATCACGTTTCTGCTGATTCCGATGAACGCGCCCGGAATCACGGTAGAGCCGATCGTCACCCTGGCAGGGGATCACGAGGTGAACCAGGTGTTCTTCGACGATGTGCGGGTGCCTCAGGCGAACCGAGTCGGGCCGGAGAACGAGGGCTGGACCGTGGCCAAGTACCTGCTCGAGTTCGAGCGCGGCGGCGGCGGCTCGGCGCCCCGGCTGGAGGTGGCCCTGGGGGAGCTCAAGGCCATGGCCGCGCGTGAGCCGCAGGGGCAGGGCAGTCTGCTCGACGAACCGGCGTTCCGGCGTCGCCTGGCGGAGCTCGAGATCCGCCTGCAGGCGCTCGCATTCTCGGAGCTGGCGACACTGGCCCGGATGTCCCGGGGCGAGTCGCCGGGGGCCGGCTCTTCCCTGGCCAAGAACACCTCGGTCGCCATCGAGCAGGATCTGACGACCCTCAAGCTCGAAGCCATCGGCTACTACGGCCTGCCCCATGCCAATCTCATTTCCCTGAACGGCGCCAACGAAGCCTGGGTCGGGGCGGACCATGCCGAGACGGTGACCGCGCGATATCTCAATGCCCGGGCGGCGTCGATTTTCGGCGGCTCTCAGGAAGTGCAGAAGAACATCATCGCCAAGGCGGTGCTGGGACTCTAGCGACGCAGACGGGGAGGGGTAATGCAACTCGAAGGCAGGGTCGCCGCCATCACCGGCGGAACCGCCGGCATCGGTCTCGGCATCGCGGAGGTGTTTCTCGATGCCGGCGCCAGGGTGGCGCTGATGGCCCGGAACGAAGCGCGGGGGAGGGAGGTCGCGTCCCGACTCGGCAGCGAGGATCGGGTGCTGTTCGTGGCCGGCGATGCCACGGTCCAGCGCGACGTGGAAGGTTTCGTCGATGCCGCCGCCGGCGGTCTCGGCGCCGTGGACATTCTGGTGAACAACGCCGGCGGTGCCAGCGACCTGCAGCCGCTGGTGCAGGTGACCGACGAGGAATGGGACCACGTGCTGAAGTGGAACCTGTACTCGACGTTCTGGGCCACCCGCCGGGCCCTGCCGGGCATGGTGGAGCGGGGCTGGGGCCGGGTGATCAACGTCTCCTCGGTGGAAGGCAAGCACGGCAAGCCGGTGTTCACCGCCTATACCGCCGCCAAGCACGCCATCAACGGCCTCACGAAGTCGGTGGCGCGGGAAGTAGGCGCCGCCGGCGTGACGGTGAACGCCATCTGCCCCGGGCTGGTGATCACCGACATCATCCGCCGCAACGGTCCCGCGACAGCGCAGGCGATGGGTATGACCTTCGATGAGATGGTCGACGCTTTCGCCAAGGACTCGGCGCTGGAACGTCCGGTAACGGTGGAGGAGGTCGCGGCGCTGGCGCTGCTGCTGGCTTCGGACGTCGGCGGCGGCATCACCGGCGCGCTGCTGAGCGTCGACGGCGGCACCGCCCAGTACTGACCCGTCCCTGCAGGAGCGCTTCTGGGGGCAGCCTTCGGAGCGCGATCCTGCCCGGCAGAATCGCGCTCTGGAGAGCGCTCCTACAGGGGTATGCGCTCAGCGCGAGTAGACCACCTCCAGCGCCACCTGCCGTGGCGGCCCCCAGCCCTGGAAGCCGCCGTCGACGCCGAGCAGCAGGATCTGTTCCCGGTACTCCTTATCTAGCAGGTTCTTGCCGTAGACCGAGACCCTGAGCGTATCCTCGCCGGCAAGGTTCCACTGGTAGCTCAGGCGGGCATCGAGCAGGCCGTAGCCGTCCTCGACGATGAAATCGTTGGGCGGCGAGCCGGCGATGTTGAAGTCGTCCTGAGCTCGCCAGGTGGCGGAGGCGTGGAACTGCCCGCCACGGAAGACCCGGTCGTAGGCTGCGGTAACGGAGTAGTTCCACTCCGGGACGAACAGCACGTCACCGCCTTCGAAGGGCACCTGCGGGCAGTCGTTCGGCTCGGTCGCCGGCGCGCTGGGGAACAGCGCTGGATTGGTGAACGGATTGCACGCGGTACCGTCGGGGTTGAAGCCGGTGCGCCGGGAATCGAGGGTGTAGCTCTTGGTCTCCGCATCGATGTAGCCGGCGGCGAAGCGCATGGAGAAGGATTCCGTGAGATAGGTATTGGCTTCGACTTCGAGACCCCAAAGCTCCTGCTTGGGGATGTTGTTGACGATGGTGTTGGTGCCCGGTGGCTGGTTGTTTGGCAGCGTGATCACGGAGGCGGCCTGGACCCCCTCCCGGTCGGTTCTGAAGGCTGCCAGGTTCAAGGTCACCCGGCCGTCCATCAGCACGTTCTTGCTGCCGACCTCGTAGCTCTTCACCGATTCGGGATCGTAGGCCAGGAACTCCGGCTGCACGCCGCGGTTGTGAATGCCGCCGGACTTGTATCCTTCCGCGTAAGAGGCGTAGAGCAGATTGTTCGGCGTGACGTTCCAGTTGGCCGTGAAGCGGAATATCGTGTCGTTCCAGCTATCCGAGGCTTCGGCCGGGCCGACGATGGGGGGGCCGGCTGCCTCGGTGGGCGGCAGTATCGTCAGACCGTAGACGTTGGTGGGGCCCTGATCCGGCGGGACACCCTGGTGGAACGCGGTGACGAAGTCCTTGTCTTCCTCCAGCCAGCGTACGCCGGCGCCCAGCGAGAAGGAATCCGTGACCTGCCAGTCCAGAGACCCGAAAACGGCGACGGATTCCACGTCCTCCCGCGTCCTTTGCGCGGTGAAGCCGGGCGGAAGCTGGCACAACGAGGGGTCCAGGGACGGGCTCGGCAGCATGAACAGTGCGCACGGCGTGCCGAACGGCACGCCCAGTGCGACCGAAGGTATCGCGATGACCTGGTTCGTGCCCTGGGCGAAATCGAACTCCGCGTCCCAGTAGAACCCGCCGACCATGTAGGACCATGCCTCGTTGAATTGCCCGGCGAGCTTCAGCTCCTGGGAAAACTGCTTGTAGTCGCGGTCCCGCAGCGTGTGGAGCTGGGCGATGGGCGTGGCGAGACTGTCGAGGGTCGAGCCGTCGAAGTCCTGGCCGGTGACGTCGGTGGAGTCGATGTAGCCGGTGATGCTTTCGAGGCTGGCGCCGCCGCCGATCTGGAAGTTCAGCGTCAGGCCGTACATGTCCACGTCGAGCCGCTGGAATTCGTCGTAGTCGGCCTCGTTGACGTAGGGATCGTCGCCGTTCCAGCGCGGATCCTGGGGCGCGATGTCACCACCCTGATCAATCCAGTCGTAGGTGAACAGGGCGTCGAACCGGTCGTTGGGCTGATACTTGAGCGCGAACGTGACGGCATCGTACTCGTCCGCCCCGGCGTCGCCGCCGCGGGTGATGTTGTCGAAGAAACCATCTCGCTCCTTGTGGATGGCGCCGAGCTTCACGGCCAGGACGTCGTCGACCAGTGGCACGTTCACCTTGGCTTTGGCGATCCGCTCGTCCTCGCTGCCAAGCTGGCCGGACAGATCGATGCCGAACTCGTTGAACCGCGGCTGGGTGCGTTTCACCACGATCGTTCCGCCCGTCGTGTTCTTGCCGTACAGCACGCCCTGCGGGCCGCGGTTGATCTCGATCTGCTCGATGTCGAACGTGTCGATGAGCTGTCCGGTGTTGGTGCCCTGGTAGATGCCGTCGATGATCACGCCCACGGCCGGGGGCTGGTTGTTCTCTGCATCCGCGTAGCCGAGCCCGCGAATGAAGATGGCGCCCTGGCCCGGGGCCGCGGTCACCATGCCGATGCGCACGTTCGGCGCCATGGCGTCGAGGTCGCGCAGGGTGCGCGGCGATATGCGCTCGATGTCCTCCCGCTGCAACGCCGTCACGGCGACCGGCACGTCCTGGATCGATTCCGCCCGCCGTTGCGAGGTGACGACGATTTCCTCGATGACGCCGGATGTGTCGCGTTGGGTGGCGCCCGACGCATGGATCGGCACGAGCAGACTGGTGGCAGCGATGAGTGGAAAGGCGCCTGCGGCGCGGTAACGGGTCAGGGTTCGCATTCGAGATCTCCCCGGGCGGCTGCAGCCACCCCTCTCGTGGATTGGAACGCCCGCTGATACGACGACTGCGGCGATGAGTCAGTTTTCGACTACCGGATACTCCCCGTTGGAATGCCGTGGGCCCGTGGCCGGAGACCAGCGGTTCCGGCGTCCCGATGACGCCGGATCGTCCCACTTCGACGCTCGACGACAGCCTCGGCAAGGCCGCCGGCATAAAAAGCCGTCGTGCTGGTTTCTTTTAGAGGATGGCGTCGTCATAGTCAACGGACGGCGCACGCGCCGGGCGCCAGCCCGGTGTCCGGTCGCTGTACCCTGGTGCTTACACGAGGAGGTGATCCCATGGCACGAGACGTGATCCTGCCGGCGGCGGACCGGCACGCCTACGACTCTTTCCATTTCGCGCCGGCCGTGCGTCACGGCGGGCTGCTGCTCTGTTCCGGTCAGCTCGGCCTCGACGCCGACGGCGCGGTTCCCGCGGAGCCGGCGGAGGAGTTCCGGCTGGCCTGGCAGGCCGTGGGGCGCATACTCGAAGCGGCCGGGCTGGGATTCGACGACGTGCTGGAACTGACGACCTTTCACGTCGGCCTGCGGGATCACCTGCGGGCGTTTCTGGCGGTGAAGGACGAGTTTCTGCAGGCGCCCTGGCCGGCCTGGACGGCCATCGGCGTCTCCGAACTGGCGGTGCCGGGTGCCCGGGTGGAGATCAAGGTCACGGCTGGGACGGTCTGAGGCCGGGCAGGCATAGGCTGGCGTCGGACGATCCGGCAGCCGGGCACCAGTGCGGACAGCCGGACTAGACTACGATCATGGTCGACGAGTTGCGCGAGTCCCACGAGTCCGCCCGGCTTCAGGCGCTGAGGCTGTATCGCGTGCTGGACACGGCCGGCGAACGCACGTTCGACGAACTGGCCGAGCTGGCCGCGGCCATCTGCGATACGCCGATCAGCCTGATCTCGCTGGTCGACGGCGACCGGCAGTGGTTCAAATCGAGGGTCGGCCTGGAGGTACGGGAGACGCCGCGCTGCATGGCGTTCTGCGCCCACGCGATCGAGACCGACGCCGTCCTGGTGGTGCCGGACGCCCGCCTGGATCCGCGTTTCGTCGACAATCCCCTGGTGACGGGTGAACCGCACATCCGCCTGTATGCCGGCACACCGCTGATCGTGGACGGCGGGCACCGGCTCGGTACCCTGTGCGTCATCGACCGACGGCCGAGAAGCCTGACGGCCTCGCAGATCCGGGGGCTGCAGGTGCTCAGCCGGGCGGTGGTCACCCAGCTCGAACTGCGCCGGGCCCGCCTCGACATCGAGTCTCTGTCTCAGGTGCTGCCGGTGTGCGCCTGGTGCCGCAGCGTGCGGGCCGGAGACGGTGTCTGGGAGTCGCCGGAGCGATACCTCATGGACACCGTGTCCGTGAGTCACGGCATCTGCCCGCAGTGCGCGGATATGCAGCCCGACCCTGCCGCGAGCTGACGTGGCGCGCCCGGCCGTCGGCCCCCGGGCCGGGGCCGGGGTAGACTGAAGCCAGGTCGGATCGCGGAGTCGGCATGGATCCTCTGAGTCAGAGCAGTCTGGGCGCCGCCGTCGCCGCGTCGCCGGCAGGTCGGGCGGAACTGCGCGCCGGGGCGTTCGCGGGTCTGCTCGCCGGACTGGCCCCGGACCTCGACGTGCTCATCCGGTCATCCACGGACCCGCTGCTGTTTCTCGAGTACCACCGCCAGTTAAGCCATGCGCTGGTGTTCGTGCCGGTGGGGGCCGCGCTCTGTGCGGCGGTGCTGTATCCCCTGATGCGCCGTCGCCTGGGTTTTCCCCGGCTGCTGACGTACTGCCTGCTCGGCTACGGCAGTCACGGGCTGCTCGATGCCTGTACCTCTTACGGCACGCAGCTTCTGTGGCCGTTCTCGGACGTGCGGGTGGCCTGGAACGTGGTGTCCGTGGTGGACCCGCTGTTCACCGTGCCGTTGATGCTGGCTCTGGCCGTGTCGGTGGCGGCACGCCGGCGGAGCTGGGCCGTGATCGGTCTGGCCTGGGCGGTGCTCTACCTCGGGGCCGGGCAGATTCAGCAGTGGCGGGCCGAGCAGGCGGCGCAGACGTTGGCGTCGGGCCGCGGCCACGAGGTGGATTCGATGCTCGTCAAGCCCGCGTTCGGCAACCTCCTGCTGTGGAAGTCCGTTTATCGCAGCGGCGGCTGGTACTACGTGGACGCGCTGCGGGCCGGGATGCACGTGACCGCGTTCCCCGGCGAACGGGTGAGGGTGCTGGAGATGGACCCGCGCTGGTCGCCACCGGCGCCGGGCAGCCGCCAGCACCGGGACCTGGAACGATTCGAGCGGTTCTCGGCGGGCTATCTGGCCCTGGCCGAGGACGATCCGACGCTGATCGTCGACGTGCGCTACTCGCTGGTGCCGAACCAGGTCGACCCGCTCTGGGGCATCCGGCTGCGTCCGGCCACGCCGGACGGCCACGCGGGCTTCGAGACCGACCGCGAGACCACCCCGGCGGACCGGGCCGCGCTGACCCGCATGCTGTTCGGTAGCGGCACACCGCTGTGACGGGGTGCCGCGCGGGCGGCGGCGACGGCCCCGCGTGACCTCAGCCCGGCTGGGCCGGACCGCGGGGCACGATGCAGAAGTCGTGGCCCGTGGGCGCGCGCATGACCCACCAGCTCTCGACCCGGCGTTTCTTCGTGGCGCCGAGGGCCTCGAGCCGGGCCGCTTCGGCGTCGACGTCGTCCGCTTCGATGTCGATGTGGTAGCTGGTCGGCCATTCGACCTGCTGCAGCAGCACGTCGATGCTGCCGCCCTGGAGCGCCCAGTAGCGTCCGCGGGAGCCTGGTTCCGGGGCGGCCTCCAGGTCGAGCGCCGCCGCCCAGAAGGCGACGGCCCGGTCCATGGTTTCGGCCTGACAGTCGATCACGAGCGTGCTGAGACGGCGTCCGGACATGGGTGCCTCCAAGACGTTGCGGTTCTGCTAACCGGTAAAAGTAGATTAGCTGGTTATTTGGTAACCTGTAAACCCGTCATTGCCGGTTACGCTAGAATGCGCCCATGAATTGGACTTTCGATCTCTGTGGCGATCATCTCGCGCTGGATTTCGCCAACACCGTCAGTGACCGCGACAGCGCGCAGCCGGTGGAGCGTCTGCCGGACTACCGGGCGCTGCTCGGGTTCGCGCTGCAGATGGGGCTCGTCAGCGACGCTCGCGCCGACGCTCTGGGTCGCGCGGCGAGTCGAGATCCGGGGGCCGCCGGTCGTGCGCTCGCGCGGGCGGTGCGGTTGCGGGACGGCCTGTTCGAACTGTTTGCAGCCATTGCCCGGGGCGCTCGGCCATCGGACGCGGCGCTGGCCGCCATCAACGGGGAAATGGCCGGCCTGCGGATATCAGACGATCTCGAGTTGTCCTGGGCGACGTCGGACGACGACGCTGGCGGATTCCTGGGGGCGGTGGTCGTCGCCGCGGTACGTCTCGCAACGGACGCGCAGGCGCGGCGTCGGGTGCGGCTGTGCGAAGCCCCGGACTGCGTCTGGCTGTTCTACGACAGCACCCGGAATCGCAGCCGCCGCTGGTGCGACATGCGCCAGTGCGGCAATCGCATGAAGGCGCGCCGCCACCAGGCCAGGCGGCGTGGCGGCGCGCAGGGCGGGTCGGGTCAGAAGGTGTAGCCGATGGTCACTGAGTGCTCGTAGTCGGTGCTGTCGGTACCCTCCGGCGGCGAGTTGTTCCAGTCGATGGCGGTCTGAATGCGCGCGATGATACGGTCGGTGACGTTCATGCGCAGGCCCGTGCGGGAGCGGACGGTCAGGTCGTCGGTGTCCTCCAGTCCGAGCAGGCCCTCGTTGTAGTGGAAGAACGACAGGCCGTCCCACAGGTGCTGGTCGTAGTCGACGGCCCAGCGGGCGCCGACGAAGCTCTGGTCTTCGGCCACGTCGTAGTTCTCGTCGATGTAGGAAGGACCGAATTCCACCGACAGCGAGCGCTCGTCGGTCTCGAAGAACTGATAGCCCATACCGGCGGCGAGTGCGGAGCGCAGCTCCAGGTCGGCGAACTCGTCGCTCTCGAAGGTGGCGCTGCTGAACCAGAACCACTTGTCGGAGACGAAGTGGTCGTACTTCACCAGACCGGTCCAGTTCTGCTTGACGAGGACGTTCTCGGCTTCCTCCTCGTTGTACTCACCGGACAGCGTGTAGCGGTTGCGCTTGGTACGGGTGACCACCCGGCCGTCGAGGTGCAGGTTCTCGGACTCGGAGTTGCCGCTGGCCAGGGTGATGCCGACGTTGGCGCTGCCGTTGACCTTCACCGCCAGCTCCTGGCGCTGCAGCGCCAGCGGGTCCTCGCGGTACACGCCGCCCACCTGGCCGAGGGCCAGGCGCCGGGTGCCGGTCTCGTCCACCGCCACGACCACGCCGCCGCCTTCGGCCGGGCTCAGCGTGCCGGTGAGGTAGGCGCCGTCACCGAGCTGCACGGTCACGGGCTGGTCGGTCTCGATGCTGACGATGGTGCCCCGCGGCACCTTGAGCTCGCCGGCGAAGGTGCCGCTGAGCGTGGCTTCGGCGCCGTCGAGGCGCTCGATGGTGCCGACGATGCGGCTGCCGTCCGCCAGGTTCAGGACGTCGGCCTGTAACCCGCCGGCGGCGAACGCCATAATGAGCGAAAGCAGAGCGATACCCGATGCGCGTGCCATGGAGGAACTCCGTGTTTGAGGCGAAACGCGCATTGTAGGTAGGCGCGGGGCCCGTGCAACGACTGATTGCGGTCGCCGCGGGCGTCATCACCCACCGGCGGGAGAGTGCAATGATCGTCGAGCAGATCTGGACGGGAAACGCCTATCGCAACTTCAACTATCTGATCGCCTGCCCCGAGAGCGGCGAGGCGCTGGCCGTCGATCCACTGGACCACGAGAAATGCCTCGCCCGGGCCCGGGAACGGGGCTGGGACATCACCCAGGTGCTGAACACCCACGAGCATCCCGATCACACCGGCGGCAACGGCCCGATGATCGAGGCGACCGGTGCGAAGCTGCTGGCCCATGCCAATGCGGGCAGGCGAATCCAGGGGGTCGACCGGGGGCTCTCTGCGGGGGACGTCATCCAGGTGGGCCGCCGCGTCGAACTGCTCACGCTGGACACGCCCGGCCACACCATGTGCCACGTCTGCTTGCTGTCGAAGACCGACACGCCGGCATTGATCTCCGGTGACACGCTGTTCAACGCCGGGGCAGGGAACTGCCACAACGGCGGCCATCCGGAGGAGCTCTACGAGACCTTCGCCAATCAGCTCGCGACGCTGCCCGAGGACACCCTGATCTATCCCGGGCACGACTACATCACCAACAATCTCGCCTTCACGCTGGATCGGGAGCCGGACAACGGCAGAGCCCGGGAACTGCTCGACGACCTCGAGGCGGACCACGATCCCGACCATGCGCTGGTGACCAGCCTCGCGCTCGAGAAGGAGGTGAACACGTTCTTCCGGCTGCGCAGCCCGTCCGTGATCGCCGAGCTCAGGAAGTCGTTTCCCGATCTGCCCGACGAGCCATCGCCGCGGGAGGTGTTCCTGCGTCTGCGGGAGCTGAGGAACGGCTGGTAGGCAGGCTGCTCAGAAGACGCGGCCTTCCAGGGGGCCGATGACGATCCAGTCGACGGCCGCCGCCACCAGGGCGAGCAGGACGACGATGCCGGCGAGGATGCCGAGCAGGCGCCAGCCGTGGAAGGATTTTTCGGGGGTGGGGGTGTCGTGTTGGTCGGGCATCGGGTCTGAACAGCGTACTCAGTTGAAGAGAGGGTATCGCCTGCGGGTTCGGCGCGTCCATCGGCGCGGCCCGCGGACGCGCTGGCCCGGGAAGACTGATTCGCGCTGCGGGAGCAGCGCTCACCCCTTTGGGGCGCTGCCGCTATGCGGCAGCGTCCAAAATCGCTCTGCGATTTTGTCGAACTGCGGAGCTCTCGTGGAGCCCAGGGCGGGTCAGCTACGAAAAAGGGGCCGCGCTTGCGCGAGGCCCCTTTTTCGTAGCTGGCGCGCCCGGGAAGATTCGAACTCCCGACCTTGCGGTTCGTAGCCGCACGCTCTATCCAACTGAGCTACGGGCGCGTGAAGGGCGCGTATTATCTGGAAGGCCCGGGGGCGCGTCAAGGAAGTGCAGGCCCCCGGGAGCCGGGCCGGGCGGGTCCGGTTGCACGCCCCGGCCGGGCCGGGCCGGTATACTGCGGTCATGATGAACGAACTGTTCGTACAGGGCCTGGAACTCATGCTCGTGGGCATGGGCACGGTGTTCGTGTTTCTCACGCTGCTGGTGCTGGCGACCGCGGCCATGTCACGGCTGGTGCAGCGGTTCGAGGGGCGGCATCCCGCGGACGCGTCCGCGGTCGCGTCCGCACCCGCCGACGAATCCGAAGAGGTGGCGGCCATTGCCGCCGCCCTGACCCTGCACCGGCGCCGTTGAGCCGCCGGCGGCCCGGCGAGCCGCCGTCCGGCCGGGCGTTGCCACCACGGATCGAGGAGCCAATGGCATGACTGAACGCAAGCCTCTGGGCATCACCGAACTCGTGCTGCGGGATGCGCATCAGAGCCTGCTCGCCACCCGGATGCGAATCGACGACATGCTGCCCGCCGCGGAGATGCTCGACCGGGTGGGTTTCTGGTCCATGGAGTCCTGGGGCGGCGCCACCTTCGACGCCTGCATCCGCTACCTCGGCGAGGACCCGTGGGAGCGCATCCGCCGACTGAAGGCGGCGATGCCCAACACGCCGCAGCAGATGCTGTTCCGCGGGCAGAACATTCTCGGCTACCGCCACTATGCCGACGACGTGGTGCGCAAGTTCGTGGAGCGGGCCGCGGTGAACGGCGTGGACGTGTTCCGCATCTTCGACGCCATGAACGACATGCGTAATCTCGAGACCGCCATCCGGGCGACCCTCGAGGTCGAGCGTCATGCCCAGGGCACCATTTCCTACACGGTCAGCCCGGTGCATACCGTCGATCTGTGGGTCGATCTGGCGCGCCGCATCGAGGACATGGGCGCCCACTCGATCTGCATCAAGGACATGGCCGGCCTGCTGCGTCCCTACGTGGCGTTCGAGCTGGTCAGCAGGCTCAAGGAAACGCTGTCGATCCCTGTGCACATGCAGTGTCATGCGACCACCGGCCTGTCCACGGCGACCTACCTCAAGGCCATCGAGGCCGGCATCGACAACGTCGACTGCGCGGTGTCCTCCATGAGCATGACCTACGGGCATTCGGCCACCGAGTCGCTGGTGGCGATTCTCGAAGGCACCGAGCGCGACACGGGCCTCGACATCACGCTGCTCGAGGAGATCGCCGCCTACTTCCGCCAGGTGCGCCGCAAGTACGCGCGGTTCGAAGGGTCGCTGCGGGGGGTCGACTCGAGAATCCTGGTGGCCCAGGTGCCCGGCGGCATGCTCACCAACTTGGAGAATCAGCTGCGCGAGCAGAACGCCACGGACCGGCTCGACGAGGTGCTCGAGGAGATTCCACGGGTGCGTGAGGATCTCGGCTACATTCCGCTGGTGACGCCGACCTCCCAGATCGTCGGCACTCAGGCGGTGATCAACGTGCTCACCGGAAAACGCTACGGCAGCATCACCCGGGAGACCGAAGGGGTGCTCAAGGGCGAATACGGCGCGACGCCGGCGCCGCTGAACGCGGCGCTGCAGGCGCGGGTGCTCGACGGCGCCGAGCCGGTCACCGGACGACCTGCGGATCGCCTCGAGCCCGAGCTCGACGCCCTGACGACGGAGCTGAAGGGCCTCGCCCGGGAGCGCAGCATCGAGCTGGCCGAGTCGGTGGTCGACGACGTGCTGACCTACGCGCTGTTTCCCCAGGTGGGGCTCAGGTTCCTCGAGCATCGTGGCGACGCCTCGGCCTTCGAGCCGCCGCCGGACGCCCCGGCCCCGGAGGGCGGCGCCGTCCGCGAGGGCCGGGCGGCTCCGGACGGCGCCGGGCGCGGGCCGGCCACCTACGACGTCAAGGTCAACGGCCGGGCCTACCGGGTCGAAGTGGCGGAATCCGGCGAGATCGCGTCGGCGTCGCCCGGCGGCGAGGCGCCGGAGCCGTCCGGCGACCGGAGCGGCGGCGGTGACGTCGTCCCCGCGGGCCTGGCCGGGACGGTGCTGAAGGTGCTGGTCGGGGTGGGTGACCGGGTCGACGCCGGCCAGGCGGTGCTGGTGCTGGAGGCCATGAAGATGGAGACCGAGATCAGCGCGCCCCGGGACGGCGAGATCACGGCGATCCACGTGGCCGTCGGCGACGCCGTCGCCACCGGTGACGCGCTGGTCACGATCGGCTGACGCCCCGTGGAGCTGATCGCCGAACTGTGGGCCGCCTCCGGGCTCCATCAGATGACCTGGGGCCAGTTCGCCATGATCCTGGTGGGCGGCGTGCTGCTGTATCTCGCCATCGTGCGGCGCTTCGAGCCGCTGCTGCTGGTCACCATCGGTTTCGGCGGCATTCTCAGCAACATCCCCGGGGTCGAGATCGCCACCGGCGACGGCCTGCTGCATCTGGCCTACGTGGTCGGCATCGAGTCGGGCGCCTTTCCCCTCATCATCTTCATGGGGGTCGGCGCGCTGACGGATTTCGGCCCGCTGCTCGCCAACCCGAAGACCCTGTTCCTCGGCGCGGCGGCTCAGTTCGGCATCTTCGCGACGCTGCTCGGCGCGCTCGGGCTGTCGAGTCTGGGCGTGTTCGACTTCTCCGTCCGGGAGGCGGCGGCCATCGGCATCATCGGCGGCGCCGACGGGCCCACCGCCATCTACGTGGCGGGCATCCTGGCGCCGGAGCTGCTCGGCGCGATCGCCGTGGCGGCCTACTCCTACATGGCCCTGGTGCCGCTGATTCAGCCACCCATCATGCGCCTGCTCACCACCGAGGCCGAGCGCGCCCTGGAGATGCGTCAGCTCCGCAGCGTGTCCCGCACCGAGCGGGTACTGTTCCCGCTGCTGCTGCTGCTGCTGGTGGCGCTGCTGCTGCCCTCGGCGGCGCCGCTGCTGGGCATGTTCTGCTTCGGCAACCTGATGCGCGAGTGCGGGGTGGTCGATCGTCTGTCGGAGACCACCCAGACCTCGCTGATCAACATCGTCACCATCTTTCTCGGTCTCGCCGTCGGCTCGAAGCTGTCGGCCGGCCAGTTCCTCGTGCCGAGTACCCTGGGCATTCTCGTTCTGGGCATGGTGGCGTTCGCCATCGGCACCGCCAGCGGCGTGCTCATGGCCAAGCTCATGAACCGGTTCTCCAGGGAGCCGATCAACCCCCTGATCGGCGCTGCGGGTGTCTCGGCCGTGCCGATGGCGGCGCGGGTCGCCAACCGGGTCGGCCTGGAGTCGAACCGCCACAACTACCTGCTGATGCACGCCATGGGCCCCAACGTCGCCGGCGTCATCGGCTCGGCGGTGGCGGCGGGCATCATGATCCTGTTCGCCGGCGGCTGATCGTGGAGATTTGCTGAAGGTCGTCCGGCGGGCCGGCCCGCAACGGCGGCGGCTGCTAAACTCGAGGGTTTGTGCTGCGCCTTCGGGTCTCGAATGAAACGCCTCTTTCTGTGGAGCGCCATCGCCGGCGCGCTGAGCCTGCCCGCGGCGGCCGATGACGGTCTCGAGCTGCGTCTGAACGACGGCGGCGCGCTGGTGCTGCCGCGCTTCGATCAGCGCGAGGTGGACATCAGCGTGGACGGCCGCCTCGACGAGCCCCAATGGGCGCAGGCGCCGGTGGTGGAAGCGTTCCGGGTCATCGAGCCCGAGTCTCTCCAGGAACCGGCCTATCGCACCCGGCTGCGCATGTTCTACACCGACCGCGGCCTGTACGTGTCCTTCGACAACGAGCAGCCGTCCGACACCATCATCCAGCGGCTCTCCCAGCGGGACGACGGCGGGCTCAACCGGGATTCCGTCTCGTTCACCCTCGATACTTCGGGGACGGGGCGCTACGGCTACTGGATGAACCTGGCGCTGGGCAACAACCAGATCGACGGCACGATTCTGCCGGAGCGCCAGTACAGCCGCGACTGGGACGGCGCCTGGTACGGCGGCACCACCCGGCACGAGCGCGGCTGGTCCGCCGAGTTCTTCGTGCCGTGGTCGCAGATGGCGATGCCCCAGGAAGGCGAGCGCCGCACCATCGGCATGTACGCGTCCCGCAAGGTGGCGCATCTGGATCAGCGCTGGGCCTGGCCGCCGCTGCCGCGGTCCCGTGCCCGGTTCATGAGTGACCTGCAGCCGCTGGTGCTCGAGGCGGTCAACCCTAAGCAGCAGTGGAGCCTGTTTCCGTTCACCTCGATGACCCTGGACCGGGTGGCGGAGGATGCCCGCTACAAGGCCGGCTTCGACGTGTTCTGGCGGCCGTCGTCGAACTTCCAGGTCACCGCCACGGTGAATCCGGACTTCGGCAACGTCGAGTCCGACGACGTGATCGTCAACCTCTCGGCGCTGGAGACGTTCTATCCGGAGAAGCGGCTGTTCTTCCTCGAGGGGCAGGAGGTGTTCGTCGCCGCGCCGCGGGCGCGCTGGGACGACCCGGTGACGCTGGTGAACACCCGGCGCATCGGCGGCCCGGCCCGGCCGCTGGCGCTCGAGGGCGACGTCAGCTTTCCGGTTCAAGAGCTGGGACAGCCGTCGGAGCTGTTCGGCGCCGTGAAGGCGACCGGCCAGACCGGCACCCTGCGGTACGGTCTGCTCGCGGCCGCGGAGGAGGACGTGAAGCTGTACGCCACCGACGGCCGGCGTTTCGTCCAGGACGGCCGGGACTTCGGCGTGGCGCGCCTGCTTCACGAGGCCAACGACGGCGGCGCCTATCGGGCCTTCGGCTGGCTCGGCACCGTGACCGCTCATGCGGACGGCGACGCGGTGGTGAACGGCGTGGACTTCCACGCGCTCACCGCCGACGGCCGCTGGAAGTACGACGGCCAGCTCATGGCGTCCGACGTCGACGGCGTCGGTAGGGGCTACGGCGGCTTT
This sequence comes from Gammaproteobacteria bacterium UBA7803, assembly GCA_002480525.1. GTDB lineage: Bacteria > Pseudomonadota > Gammaproteobacteria > Pseudomonadales > Azotimanducaceae > UBA7803. The sequence continues at coordinate 57,364 of DLCH01000057.1, forward strand.
GTCGACGTGCAGCACACGCCCCGGTCCGGCTTGCGCTACACCGCCAACCTGGCCCACTACGACGACGGGCTGCAGATCAACGACCTGGGCTACCTGGCGCGCAACGACGCGACGGACGTGCGCCTGGGGCTCGACTGGGTCGCCTCGCCGGGCGGTCTCGTCCGGGACTTCGAGATCAAGCCGTTCCTGCGGTACCAGCGAAACGGCGAGGGTCTGATGACCCGCGCCGGCATCGGCTCGCGCTTCGAGCTGACGCTGGACGGGCTGGACCGCATCGAATCGCGGGTGGCGTTCTATCCGGCGCGCTACGAGGATCTCAACAGCTTCGGCAACGGCACCTACCGGATCGAGCCGCGGCCGGCGCTGTCGCTGCTGTACCGGACGGACACCTCCCGGCCCCTGAGCCTGTTCGTCGAGACCGACTATCAGGGCGACGGCATCGACGGCTACCACTGGCGCCACCGCGCCGGCCTGGACTGGCGTCCCGTCGACCGGCTCAACCTGCACGTCGAGAGCGCCTACGCGCGCCGCGACGGCTGGCTGCTCCATCAGGAGGCGCGCAACATGACGGCCTTCGGCGCGGAGGAGTGGCAGCCCAAGGTCAACCTGGATTTCTTCCTGTCGGCCAGGCAGCAGTTCCGGCTGGCGTTCCAGTGGGTGGGCATCAAGGCCGCCGAGCAGCGCTTCTACCAGGTGCCGGCCGACCCCGGCGACCTGGTCGAGACGGCGCGGCCGGACGACGTGCCCGACGACTTCACCGTGTCGCAGCTCAACGTGCAGATGCGCTACCGCTGGCAGATCGCGCCGCTGTCGGATCTGTTCCTGGTCTATACCCGCAACGGTCTGGGCGGCGCCGACGATCGATCCTTCGGCGACCTGGTGTCCACGGCCTGGCAGGAACCCATCGGCGACCAGCTCGTGCTGAAGCTGCGCTACCGGCTCGGCTCCTGAGCCATGGCCGGCCCGATCGCGCCGGGCACCTGATACACTGGCGCGCCGTGGCCTCGTAGTTCAACGGATAGAACGGCCGCCTCCTAAGCGGCAGATCCAGGTTCGATTCCTGGCGGGGCTACCACTGCCGATTCCGCTTCCGTATCCGCTGCCGGTCAGCGCTCGTTGATCCAGCGCCAGGCCTCGCCGGGGTCTCTGATGATGCGCAGGGTGCTCTCGTCGTGCTGGCCGGCGTAGGCCTGGAAGATCCGGGAGATGCCGTAGTGCAGGTCGCTGCCCACCAGCAGCGCCATGCGCGCGAAGCGGCGCTGGCCCGGCTGGCCGAATCCGGCGAAGGTGCGCACGGCGTCGCCGCTGACGCCGATGGCCGAGGTGCGGCGGGTGTCGAACAGCAGGTGCAGACCGGGGTGGTAGTGCGTCGATTCGGCCACGCGCTGGCGATGGTGCAGCAGGTCGTCCATCGTCAGCCTGCCGTGGGCGACGGAAACCAGCAGGCCCCGCTGGGGCATGAATCGCATTCTGATGGGCATCTTCGACTCGCGCTGCGCTGCCTCGACGCTGACCCTCGTCCCAGGACTGTAACCGCCGGTTCGGCCGGTTGCAGCAATTAGGTTCCGAAGGACTCAATCACCCGCCGCCGCCGATTCCCCGCGTTTCGCGGGCCGTCGTCCTACGGTGGCCGCGGGGGTCGGCTTGCTTCGCCGGGGAGGGTGGCCGAATATGATTCCGGGACACTCATGGCCGGGAGCGAACGCATGGTGTCTCCGATCTCTGTCGTCGTGGCGGCGCTGGCCGTCGCACCGTCGGGCGCCGCCGCAGACTGTGACTGTCTGTGTGTCGACGGTGAGCCGCAGACGGTGTGTGTCAGCGCGCAGGCCCTCCGGTCCACGCCGGGGCTGTGCCGGTTCAGGCCGGACGTGCAATGTTCGCCGTCCGCCGCGGCGGGGCCGCGACGAACCTACGACGCGCCGGTCGACGGCGTCACCGGCTGCCGGGACGCCAGCGTCCAGAGCCCGGCCACCGGCCAGCGGATCACAGCCAGGGTGTGCGATCTCGATCCGGACCGGTAACACAGGCAGTGGCGGGCCGGCCGCCGGCGGGGTCGACGGGGCAACTGGGCGAAGGGGAGGCTGCGTGCATGGCTGACGGGACAGGAAAGCGCGCCGGACCGCTGCAGGACGTGACCGTCATCGACTGCACGATGGCGCTGGCAGGGCCGTTCGGCACCGCGATCCTCGCGGATCTCGGCGCCGACGTCATCAAGGTGGAGCCGCCGACGGGCGACATGAGCCGCGGCACGCCTCCGCATCCGCCCGACTTCGCGACGCCGTCGTCGTCGCGCCAGGCCGGCTGCGACTACGGCGGCTACTTCGCCAGCATCAACCGCAACAAGCGCAGCATCCGGCTCGACCTCAAGGACCCGGCGGACCGGGAGACGCTGCTCAAGCTGTGCGAGCGGGCGGACGCGCTGGTGGAGAACGCCCGGGCCGGCGTGATGGACCGCCTCGGCTGCGGCTACGAGACGGTGTCGGCGCGCAACCCGCGGATCGTTTACGGCGCCATTCGCGGGTTCGGCGACCCGCGGACCGGAGAGAGCCCGTACGCGGGCTGGCCCGCCTTCGACATCGTCGCCCAGAGCATGGGCGGGCTCGCCCACATCACCGGCCCGGAGGGCGGCCAGGGCTATCCGGCGGGCGCCAGCGTCGGCGACCTGTATCCCGGCACCCTGCTCGCGCTCGGGGTGGTGTCCGCGGTGCATCGGGCCCGGGTCACCGGCGAGGGGCAGTTCTTCGACGTCGGCATGTACGACGCCATGGTGTTTCTCTGCGAGACCGTGATCGCCAACTACGGCTACGACGGCACGGTGCTCGGGTCCCGCGGTTCCGGCCATCCCAATCTCTGCCCCTTCGACATCTATCCGGCGGCGGACGGCGGCGTGGCGATCGCGGCGCCGCGGCCGGCCCATTGGTCGGCGCTGTGCCGCGCCATGGGTCGGGAGGATCTGATCGACGATCCGCGCAGCCGGGACGTGCGGGCGCGCGCCGCCAACCGGGCGTTCGTCAACGCCGTGCTGGTCGAGTGGACCAGCGGTCGGACCCGCCAGCAGGTGGTGGACGCGCTCGGCGGTGAGGTGCCGTGCGGGCCGGTGAACACCGCCGTCGATCTGTTCGCCGACCCCCATCTGGCGGCCCGGGGCATGATCCGGGAGATCGCCCTGCCGGGGGACAATCCGGCCGTGAAGATCGCCGGGCCGCCCCTCAAGTTCAGCCGCACGCCCGCGGACATCTACCGGCGGCCGCCCCGGCTCGACGAGCATCGGGCCGAGATACTGGCCCAGTTCGGCCTGGCAGCGAACGACGGGTGAGCGCCGGTCCCGAGGTGCCGCCGGCTGCCGGGCGGGCGGTGTCCATCGTGATTCCGGTGCGCAACGACGGCGCCGCCCTCGGGCGCCTGCTGGCGCAGCTCGCGGAACTGGGCGCCGGCGGCGACGTCGTCGTGGTGGACGGCGGCAGCGCTGACGACTCCATGGACGTGGCGCGGCGCCACGGCGTCGCCGTCATCGAGGCCCGGGGCGGTCGGGGCGGTCAGCTCGCGGCCGGCTGCCGGCACGCGCCCGGCCGGTGGCTGTGGCTGCTGCACGCCGATACCTCGGATCCCGCCGCGGCATTGACCTGGCTGCGGCGGCGCGCCGCCGAGGGTCCGGACGGGTGGGGCCGGTTCGACGTCGCGTTCACGCCCGCCAGCCGCGCCATGGCGCTGGTGGCCTGGTCCATGAACCGGCGCTCCAGGCTCACCGGCATCTGCACCGGCGACCAGGGCATGTTCGTGGCCCGGCCGCTGCTCGACGCCGTCGGCGGGGTCCCGGATCAGCCGCTCATGGAAGACGTCGAGCTGTCGCGGCGCCTGAAACGCGTTGCCCGGCCGATCTGCCGGCCGGAGCGTATCGTCACCTCGCCCCGGCGCTGGCTGGCCCACGGCGTGTCCAGGACCATCCTGCGGATGTGGTGGTACCGCCTGCGCTACTGGGCCGGCGCGAGTCCCGAAGCACTCGCCAGGGCCTACTACCGGTGACGGGCTCGGGGCAGGACCCGACCCCGCCGGCGTCGCATGACGCCGCGTGCCTGTGCGTGTTCGCCCGTGCCCCGCTGGCCGGCGGCGTCAAGCGCCGGCTGGCCGCGTCCATCGGGGATCGCGAGGCGCTGGCGGCCCACGTTCGCCTGGTCGGCGAGGCGATCGACCGGTTGGCCGGGTCGGCGTCCTGGCGCACCGAATTCTGGCTCGCGGGCCCCGAGCCGGATGCCCTGGCGGCGTGGCCGCAATGCGGGAACCTCGTCCGCCGGGCCCAGCAGGGGCACGACCTCGGCGCGCGCATGCATCACGCGCTGACCGCGACGCTGCATTCGGCCGGTCGGGCCCTGGTGGTGGGCATCGACTGCCCGGAGATCGACGCGGACTACGTGGCCGCGGCGTTCGACGCGCTGGAGGACGCAGACGTGGTGCTCGGTCCCGCGGAGGATGGCGGTTACGGCCTGGTGGGCGCCCGCCGGCGGGTCCGTGACCGGCTGGCGCCGCTGTTCTCGGACATGCCCTGGGGCACGGACCGGGTGCTGGGGGAGACGCTCGCGCGCTGCCGGCGCGCGGACCTGGCGGTGGCTCGCCTGCCGTTGATCTGGGACGTGGACGATCTCGAGGACTGGCGCCGCTATCTGGCCTGGGTGGCGCAGCGGGGCGCGCTCTGAGCGGTCAGCCGGTGCCGGTTCTGGCTTCGTCCGCCCCGCCCTGGGCCTGGTTGAGCAGGGCGTCCAGCGCGTCCTGGTCCAGCGCCTCGCCTTCCGCTTCGGCCTCGCCGCCGGCCTGAGCCGCCGGCTCGGGCTCGGTTTCGCGGACCTCCAGCGGCGGCAGCTCGATGCCGTAGGCCTGATCGAGGGGTTCCAGGACCTCGAACAGCTGGCGCATCGGCTGTAGCCGGGACGGATCGTCCGCCACCAGGAACATGGCGAGCTGGTGGCACTCCTCACGGGTGGCCCGCCAGCGTTTGGCGAATTCCTCCTCGTCGGGCTGCTGGCTGGCCAGCAGCCCGACGAGGCGGTCCGGGAAGTCCGGCGCCGGCTTGAGCTCGTTCTCGATCACCATGCGGCGCACGGTGACCACCGGGTCGTCGGTGCCCTGCATGCCCTTGAGGCGCTCCTGGAGCATTTTCTCGGGCGGGGCGGTGGTCTCGATCGCCGTGAGCTTGGTGGTCACGTTGACCAGTTCGTCGTGGGCCTGGCGGCACAGCTCCAGCAGCGCGTCGTTGCGCTGGCGCAGCGCCCGGTTGCGCAGGAACAGCGCCCCGCCCGCGGCGAGGGCCACGGCGAAGATCTGAATGACGGTGAAGAGCTGCCAGGTCATGGGCGAATTGCCGGTTGATCGGCCTGCCTTGAGTATAGGTCAGTCCTGACGGGCGTCAGGCTCTGGCCGGCGTGCGCCGGGCGGAGAGCTGCGAAACGTAGTGTTCCAGCCGGCGCCGGTCGGGAATGGCCATCCGCAGGAACTCGATGCCGCAGATGGTCTGGCGCTTGCCCGCATCCCAGGCGCTGTGACGGATCACGGCCACGGCGTCGAAGGCCAGGGAAGCGGTCACGTGTACGGCGCACTTCGGCAGCGGCTCCTCGACGGTCAGCGCCGGCACCACGGCGCCGCTGAAGGCGATCCGGCAGCCGCCGACCGAGATGTCGATGATCTGGCCGTGCAGCGGCCGATCGTCGCCTTGACGGGTCACCTGCACGACGCCCTCGTTCGGGCTCACCCGGGGCGGCAGGGTGATCCGGTTGTGGCGCCGGCGGCGCTGGCGCAGCAGGCGGGTCGGCAGCGAGGCGTGGAAGTAGGGCAGGCCGCGGTCGGACTCGACCTTCAGGATGCGGCAGTCCTCGCCGCACACGTACAGATCGTCGGCCCGGGCCGAGAACGTGAAATTCACGCCGCGGCGCAGCCGGCTCAGGCCCTCGCGGGGCCGGATGTCCTCCAGCAGGAAGTGGTCGTCACCGGTGTCGAGGATGCGCCCCCGGTAGATCTCGGCGACGCCGGCGAGGCGCAGCTCGATGTCCGCCGAATGGTCGCGCATGACCTTGAGCATCGGGGCGATGTCCTCGGCGCAGTTCAGATAGGCGGCGCGGCGCGCCGCAGCGTCTGCGCCGTTGTCCTGGGCCGTAGCGGTTGCGTCCTTCAAACCAGACCTCGTTTCCATTCGTCGACTCGGCGGCGGGCCGGATAGGCACCGTCGGCGCTCCCTGGACCATCAGTCTGCACGAGGTGTAAGCATCTCGTAAGCGCAGGATTCCGGAACTGTGCGGCGCTTCACGCGGAAGTCCTGGGATGGCGTGAGCGGTCCGGGGCCTGGTGGACGGTGGCCGGGGAGGGGGCGCGGCCCGGATCGGGCCGCGCGCTCGGGGTCAGTTGCCCTGGAAGTTGAAGCGGAGCTGGGCGCGCACCGGGGCCGCCTGGCCGCCGACCTGCACCGGCTTGAACTCCCAGCCCTGCAGCGCCACGAGGGCCTCGCGGTGGAAGATCTTGGAGCTCGAGTCGATAACCTCGGCCTCCTCGACCTTGCCGTCGGGGCTGACGGTGAACTGCAGTTCGACCCAGCCGGCGAAACCGGCGCGGGCGGCCTGACGGGGATAGTCCGGCACGACCTGGTTGACGACGTCGAGCTCGCTCAGCGTGTAAACCTTGTCCTCGGCCGCCGCCTTGGACGGTGCCATGGCGAAAGTCAGCATCGTGGTCACCACGGCAGTGGTGGCGAGCTTGGGAAAGGATCTCATCGAAGTTCCTCCGTGTACGATCGTAGTGAGTGCTTTCTGGGTGTCTTCCGTCGGTCCGATGGCCTTCGGACGTCGTCAGGCTCCTGATTGAAGTCTAGGTAACCGGTTGGATCGCGCGAGCGCCCGATGCCCGATTTGGGATCGATTTCACGCACTTTGCTGGTGCGGAACGGGCGGGCAGGGGGCGTATGACGGACCGGGAGTCCGCCGCGTGGCGGGGCCGGGGCGCGCTGGCGCCCCGGCCCG
>DLCH01000057.1:64670-65303 GCA_002480525.1 Gammaproteobacteria bacterium UBA7803
GCGCCCCGGCCCGCCGTGGGTCGGATCAGCTCAGAACTCTTCCCACTCCGAGTCGTCGGTGCCGGTGGCCGCCGCCGGCTTGGCGGCCGGCTTGGCCGGCGTCGCGCTCTGGGCCTTGCCCGACCAGGGACGGTTCGGCCCGCGGCGCTCGACGAACGGCTCCGGCTCCGCCCGGGCGGGGGCCGGTGCCGGACGCGGCGCGTGGGAGGACGAAGTCTGCGTGGCGACCGGTGCGGCCTCGAAGTCGTCCTCGCGGCTGATGCGGTAGCGGCTCACCAGGGCGTGCAGACTGTTCGCGAGGTCGGCCTGGGCCTGGCTCGACGCCGTCGCTTCCTCGACCATGGCGGCGTTCTGCTGGGTCAGCTCGTCGAGCTGCATCACGGCCTTGTTGACCTGCTCGATTCCGGAGGACTGCTCCTCGCTGGCGGCGGCGATCTCGGCGACGATCTCCGTCACCTTGTTCACCCGTTCGATGATCTCGTTCAGGGTGGAGCCGGAGTTCTCGACCAGCTCGGCGCCCTGGGTGACCTTCTGCACCGAGTCCTCGATCAGCTCCTTGATCTCCTTGGCGGAGCTGGCGGAACGCTGGGCGAGGTTGCGGACCTCGGAGGCCACCACGGCGAAGCCGCGGCC
>DLCH01000057.1:65611-123811 GCA_002480525.1 Gammaproteobacteria bacterium UBA7803
GCGAAGCCGCGGCCCTGCTCGCCCGCCCGGGCCGCCTCGACGGCGGCGTTCAGGGCCAGCAGGTTGGTCTGGAAGGCGATCTCGTCGATCACGCCGATGATGTCCGCGACCTGCTTGGAGGAGCGGTTGATCTCGTTCATGGCGTCGACCGCGCGGGCCACCACGGCGCCGCCTTTCTCTGCCGACTCCCGGGCTTCGGTGGCCAGGTTGTTGGCATGGCCGGCGTTCTCGGCGCTCTGCCGGACGGTGGAGGTCATCTGCTCCATCGACGAGGCGGTCTCCTCCAGGGAAGAGGCCTGCTCCTCGGTCCGCTGGGACAGGCTGATGTTGCCTGCGGCGATCTGCTTGGCCTCGGATGCCACGGTCAGGCTCGACTCCGTGACTTCCCGGACCAGCCCCTTCAGCTTCTGGCTCATGCGCTGCATGGCGTCGAGCAGCATGCCGGTTTCGTCCCGGGTGAAGACCTGGATCTCGTCCGTCAGGTCGCCCTGGGCGATGTTGTTGGCGACGCGGACCGCCTCGTTCAACGGCACGACGACGGCCCGGATGATCAGGTAGCCGACCAGGCTCGCCAGGGCGATGGCGACGATGACCGCTGCGATGGTGATGCCGCGGATGGTCTGGAACAGGGCGGTGGCGGCCTCGTACTCGGCCTGGGCCTGTTCCATCTGATAGGTCATCAGCGCGTCGGCACTCTCGAGCACCGGCTCGAAGGCGGGCTCCATGACCTCGAAGGCGGTGTTGAAGCCGGTTTCGAGCTGGCCGGCCTTGAGGGCGGCCATCGTGGCCTGCAGGCCGTCCTCGACGAACACCCGCTGAGCGGCCTCGAACTCGGTGGCGAGCTCGGTTTCACGCTCGCTGATGTCGCCGCTGCGGTAGCTGTTCCAGAGGCTGGAGATCCGCGCCTGGTTCGCTTCGATGTCCGCGGCGCTGTCACGGATGACCTCGGTGGCCGGGTCGTTGATGGCGTCCAGCGCCAGCATGCGGTTGCGCATGATCAGCGTGCGGATGTCCGCCAGCTCGGAGGTGGGTACGGTGCGCTCCTCGTAGACGTTGAGCAGCCCGTGGTTGTTCTGGTTCATCCCGTAGATGCCGAGGCCACCAATGGCCACCAGCATGAGGGACAGGAATCCCAGCAATATGGTCAAGCGACCCTTGATGGTCATGTTTCTGTACACCGTGGTACCTCCTTGTCTGGTTCCCGACCCAGGCGCCGTACCGTGCGCAGGGTGTTGTGCCGTTCCGCCTAGTTCCTGCCGGCGCGCGTGGCGCCGGCCGCACGGACGCCGATCCTGTGGGCTGTCGGCCGGGGCCGGTACATCTTTAGGGCCGCCGGCTCAAACAGCGCCAGGTCGTGATTGCCAGCACGTGCTGGAACATCCGGCCCGTGCCCCGACTTGTCGGGACTGGCTGTGAACTACACTTGGAGTCTAGATGAAGGTTGCCGAGTGTGGCCCCGAGATGGACCAGGAGCGCCGGAAAGAGGAGGAAAACACCAACGGCGTCACGTCTGAGGACGTGGCGGCGCCCGTCGGTGCGTGCCTCGAGCTGCTGTTCGATCACGAGTCCAACGTGCTCACGGCGCGGGTGAGCGAGTCCGCCGAAGGCGCGATGTGGACCCCGGAGGCGGTTCAGGCGCGGCTGGAGCAGGAGGGATTCGCCACCTTCAGCTTCGAGCCCAACGCCGTCGCCACGATGGTGCGCCACCTCCAGTCCCGGGCCTTCGGCGACTACGAGATCGCCCGGCGGCTGGACGCGGAGATCTCGGTGTCCCCCACGGCCGACAAGCTGCAGGTGCTGCTGTCCACCACGCGGGTCTACGGCGGCGCGCCGGTGACGGAAGGCCGGCTGCGGGCGGCGCTGGCCAAGGCCGGCATCGCCGAGGACCTGGTGTCCTCGTCCGCGATCCAGCAGGCCCTGGCGGACGAGGTCGTCAGCAACCTGGTGGTCGCCCACGGGCTGCCGCCGAAGTCCGGCAGCGACAGCCGGATCGAGCTGCTGGTGGACCTGGAGCAGGAGGTGTCCCGGCCCAGGGAAAGCGAGGACGGCCGGGTGGATCACTACTCGGTGCGGGACTTCGTGATCGTCGACCCCGGCACCCCGCTCATGCGGCGCCATCCGCCGACCAAGGGAATCGCCGGCCGCGACGTGTTCGGCAAGGCCATATCGGCCCGGGACGGCAAGGACATTCCACTGCCCCGGGAGATGCCCGGCGTGCTGCCGGACGAGCAGGATCCCACGCTGTTCGTCGCGGAGTATAAAGGTCATCCGGTGCCCATCGCCGGCGGCATCCGCGTCGACAAGACGCTGCTGATGGATTACGTCGACCTGAGGACCGGCAACGTCGACTTCGACGGCTCCGTGCTGGTCAAGCAGGACGTGTCCGCCGGCGTCACGGTCAAGGCCACCGGCGACATCACCATCAAGGGCACCTCGGAGAACGCTTATCTGGAGGCCGGCGGCGACCTGGCGGTCGCCCGCGGCATCACCGGCTCGGAGGCGGCCATGAACGGCGGCGCCCGGGACATCCTCGTGACGGCGGACGGCTCGGTGCATGCCGGCTTCGCCGCCGGGGTCAAGGTGCGGGCGGGCGTCGACGTGGTGGTCAAGGAGTACCTCAATCACTGCGAGACCCTGGCGCTCGGCCGGGTTCTCGTCGGTCAGAAGGGCGGCCACGGGCTGATCGTCGGCGGGCGCACCCACGGCTGCCTGGGGGTGTTCGCCCAGTCGGGCGGCTCGCCGGCCAGCGTCAAGACCTTCGTCGGCGCCGGCCCCACCGAGGCGACCGCGGCGCGGCGGGAAGCGGCCCTGCAGGAGCGCAAGGAACTGGTGGCGAAGCTGGAACAGCTCAAGCTCATGCTGGCGAACATGGAGGCCGGCCAGGCCAACGGCGAAGGTGACCGCAGCGAACTCATCGACAAGGTCCGGCGCACCATCGAGGAATTCGAACGCCGCACGGTGGAGGTGGACGTCCGCATCGACGACATCGAAGCCGAAGCCGCCGAGTCCGAATACGCCGGCGTCACCTTCAAGCAGCGCGCCTATCCGGGCGTCACCGTCGAACTCGGCGAGGAGGTGCTGGCGCTGCGGACCGAGAGTTCCGGCGGACATTTCGTGCTGCGGGACGGCGAAATCATCTGGGAATGAGAACTGCGCCTCGGTCTGACGCTCCCGTTCGGGAGTCGTCGGTCCGGCTGCCGGCGCGCAGCGTCCTGCTGTCTATACTCCATTTGCTTCTACGGATGGAACGAGACCGTTATGCCTCACATACTCGTCGTCGATGATTCCAGCTCCATGCGGGAGATGGTCACCTATACCCTCAAGAGCGCGGGGCACAGCGTCAAATCCGCGCCGGACGGCGCCGAGGCGCTGAAGATCGCCGGTGACGACGCCGAGGACTTCGACCTCGTCATCACCGACATCAACATGCCCGTCATGGACGGGATCACGTTGATCAAGGAGCTGCGAAACCTCAAGCGCTACACCTACCGGCCCATTCTGGTGCTGTCGACGGAGTCGTCGGCGGAGACCAAGACCGCCGGCAAGACCGCCGGGGCCACCGGCTGGATCGTGAAGCCGTTCGACCCCGATCAGCTTCTGGGAGTCGTGGGCAAGGTGCTTCCGCACTGAGTCGGCGCCTGGAAGCGGGAGATCGTCTATGAGCATGGAGGAATTCCACCAGATTTTCTTCGAGGAGGCGGACGAGCTGATCGAAGCCATGGAGTCCGAGCTCCTGGAGATGGTCTTCGACGCCGACAATCCGGACCGGATCAACAACGTCTTCCGCGCGGCCCACTCGATCAAGGGGGGCTCCGCGACCTTCGGATTTTCCGAGATCGCCGAGACGACGCACGTCATGGAGACGCTGATGAACTGCGTCCGCGACGGCGAGATCAAGGTGACCCGGGACCTCATCGATCTGCTGCTGTCGTCGGTGGACTGCGTCAAGGACATGCTCGGTTCCGCCAAGGCCGGACAGCCGGCGGATGCGGACCGCGCGGGCGAGACCAAGACGAGCCTGGAGGCGTTCCTGCAGGCCGCCAGCGGTGACGCCGGCGACGCCTCGACCGGGACGGCGGAAGCCGCCGACCCCGAGCCGGCGCCGCAGGACGCGGCGCCCGAGCAGCCCGCGGCAGCGGAGCCCGTGACCCAGCCGGCCGACACCGGCGCGCTCCCGGTCGCGCTGCGCGAATACGTCATCGACTTCCACCCGGCCCTGGAGCTGTTCAAGACCGGCAACGACCCGCTGCACATCCTGCGGGCGCTGCGTGACCTCGGCGAGCTCGAGGTCGAAGTGGACGCCGACAGCCTGCCGGCGCTGGAGGCCTTCGAACCCGACAACCTGTATCTGTCGTGGAAGCTGCGGCTGCAGACCGAGTCCGATCCGGACGTGGTGCTGGAGGCCTTCGACTGGGTCGAGGACGTCTGCAGCATCGACCTTCAGGAGATCGAGCACCGGGACGCGGCGTGCGACCCGGAGCCCGAGACCGTGGCGCAGGCACCGGTGGCGCCGGCGGCCGAATCCGCCGCGGGCGCGGAAGCCGCCGCGCCGGAGAGCGTGGCCCGGGCCCCGGCCCGCAGCGAGCGCAAGGCGCCGCCGACCGAGCCCACGTCCATCCGGGTCGGCATCGACAAGATCGACATGCTCATCAACCTGGTCGGCGAGCTGGTGATCACCCAGTCGATGCTCGGCGAGATGGGCGAGAACATCGAGACCTGCGACCTCGAGAAGCTCCGTGAGGGATTCCTGCAGCTCGAGCGGCACACCCGCGAGCTGCAGGAAAACGTCATGAAGATCCGCATGGTGCCGATCTCCAACGTGTTCAACCGCATGCCCCGCATGGTTCACGACCTGACGGCCAAGCTCGGCAAGAAGCTCGACCTGGTGATGCGCGGCGAGCACACCGAGCTGGACAAGACCGTCATGGAGCGCATCGGCGACCCGCTGGTGCACCTGGTCCGCAACGCGGTGGACCACGGCATCGAGACGCCGGACGTGCGGCTGGCGGCCGGCAAGCCGGAGCGCGGCACGCTGGAGCTCTGCGCCTACCACGCCAACGGCGACGTGGTGATCGAGATTCACGACGACGGCGCCGGCATCAACCGCGACCGGGTGCTCGAGAAGGCGCGGGCCAAGGGCCTGGTGGCGCCGGAGCACACGCCCTCCGATCAGGAGATCCATCAGCTCATCTTCCACCCGGGCTTCTCGACGGCGGAGGCCGTGAGCGACGTGTCCGGGCGCGGCGTCGGCATGGACGTGGTCAAGCAGAACATCCTGGAGCTCGGCGGACACGTCGACATCGCCTCCGAGGCGGGCCGGGGTTCGACGTTCACCATCCGGTTGCCGCTGACCCTCGCCATCGTCGACGGTCAGCTTCTCCGGGTCGGCGGTCAGGTCTACATCATTCCGCTGGTGTCGATTCTCGAGTCGATCCAGCTTCAGGAGGCGAATCTGCGGTCCATCGCCGATCGCAGCCAGCTCTACCGGATTCGCGGCGAATACGTGCCCGTGGTGGCGCTGACGGAGCTGTTCAACATCCCGGTGCCGGACACCGGGCGCACCCGGGACCAGTTGCTCGTCCTCGTCGAGAGCGGGCAGGGCAAGATCGGGCTGCTGGTGGACGACCTGCTCGCCCAGCAGCAGGTGGTGATCAAGAGCCTCGAATCCAATTACCGGCCGGTCGCCGGCGTCTCCGGGGCGACGATTCTCGGCGACGGTCGCGTGGCCCTGATTCTGGACATTCCCGGCCTGCTGCGCATGGCGCGGCGGCAGGGCGATTTCGATACCGCGGGGACCCTCAGGGTTTCCGGTCCCCGGGCAGCATGAGGTAACGACGATGAGTGCACAGTCATCACAGCAGACCAGCGTGCCGGAGGAGCTTGTCGCCCGCGGCGACGGCGTCGCCGTGCGGGTCGACGGCGCAGCGTCCCAGTACCTGACGTTCATGCTCGACGGTGAGGAGTACGGCGTCGAGATCCTCGGCGTGCAGGAGATCAAGGGCTGGGAGAAGTGCACCGAGATCCCCAACACGCCCGACTACGTCATGGGCGTCATCAACCTGCGGGGCGCGGTGATCCCGGTGATCGACCTGCGCCGACGCTTCGGCATGACGCCGCGCGAGTTCGGCAAGCTGACGGTCGTGATCGTCGTGCGCATGGAGACGCCCGACGGCAACAAGACCATGGGCTTCGTGGTGGACGCGGTGTCCGACGTCTACAACATCGACCACGACCAGGTGCGGCCTGCGCCGGAGCTGGATGCGTCGGTCGAGACCAGGTTCGTCAAAGGACTGGCGACGGTGGATGACAAGATGATCATCCTGCTCGATCTGGATCATATCGTCACCGAGTACTGAGGCCATGGCGACCAAACGCAAGAGCGGTGCGCACATCGAGCTGCCGGAACGGTTTACCGTCGAGGCGGTGGCCGACGTGCTCGGCGAGATCCGGACCCGGTCGGCACGGGCCAAGACGGTCCGGGTCGATGCCTCCGCGGTCGCCACGGCGGATTGCGCCGGGCTTCAGCTGCTGGTCGCCGCCAGGCGGGACGTCGAGGCGGCCGGCAAGTCCTTCGAACTGGAGTCGGTTCCCGATGCCATGGCGGACAGCGCGCGTCTGCTCGGTCTGGCGCCGATGCTGAACCTTCAATAGCGCGCACCTTCAGAGGTTTTGATGGGCAGTACGACACAACCTGGAGCCGGCGACAAGACGCTCGACTACTGCCGCGCACTGCTGGAGCTCACCGTTCGTGAGAACGGCGACGCCATGAACACCATCACCCACGTGTTCTCCGACATGGCCAGCCTGTTCGGCGACGTGGAACGGCGCTGCCGCCAGCTCAAGGCCGCGGCGCCGGCCGATCAGGCGGAGCAGGTCGAGTCCGTGATCCGGGACTGCGCGTCCGCCGCGTCGGTGATCCGCGACGGCCTGCGCGCGGTTCAGGTCCACGACATCACGGACCAGCGGCTGGCTCACGTGGCGACCCTGCTGGGTGCGCTGCGCGACGGCCGGGACTGCGAGATCGGGTCGGTCCTGAGTGACAGCGAGGAACACGCGCTGCTCGAGCTCATCGAGCGCGGCGTGTCCGGTGAGGATGCCTTCGGGCACCTGGGAGAGAACTCCGCCGCCCGCGGGTCGGTGGAGCTGTTCTGAACATGGCCGCAGCGCAGGAGGCCTCCGTCGACGACGGACGCCTGATCTCTCTGCAGGACCATCTGCGGTTTGCCGGCATCGTCCGTCAGCACACCGGCATCAAGCTGGGCGAGAACAAGCGCCAGCTCCTGTCGAGCCGGCTGCAGAAGCGCATGCGGGCGCTCAAAATCGCCAGCTACGGCGACTACTGGACCTACCTGAACGAGAATCTCGACGCCGAGCTCGGCGAGTTCGTCAACGCGATCACCACGAATCTGACGTCGTTCTTCCGCGAGAACCACCACTTCGAGTTCCTCCGGGAGTTCTTCGATTCGGCGCCTGCGGGCCGTTCGCTGCGGATCTGGTCGGCGGGCTGCTCGACCGGCGAGGAGCCCTACAGCATCGCCATGGTGTTCCGCGAGAGCGGGGCGCCGGCCCGGCGGGTGAGCCTGGGCCTCGAAGCCACCGACATCGACACCCAGTGCGTGGCGGTGGCGCAGCGCGGCGTGTACGGCCTGGACGCCGTGCGCGCGCTGGGCCAGACGCGCATGGCGAGTCACTTCCTGCGCGGCCGCGGCAGCAACGAAGGCAAGGTCCGGGTTCGGCCGGACGTCAGGGACATGGTCCGGTTCGGCTCGCTGAATCTGCTCGGCGACTGGCCCTTCGACGAGCCCTTCGACCTGATCTTCTGCCGCAACGTGGTCATCTATTTCGACGACGACGTGCAGCGGGCGCTGTTCGACCGGTTTGCGGACGCGCTCGTGCCCGGCGGGCACCTGGTGATCGGACACTCGGAGAACCTGCAGCGGGTCTGCACGCGTTTCCGGAGTCTGGGACAAACGATATACAGCAGAGTGAAGTAGCAGTCATGGCAGTAGTATCAGCGCCACGGGTCGTTCCAGGTTTCGAGCACGTGCGCCGGTTCTGGAAGCCGGATTTCGATTCCTACGTGGCCAAGATCCTGCCGGGCGAGTACTACGTGACCCGGGGCGGTGAATGGATCGTCACCGTGCTCGGCTCCTGCGTGTCGGCCTGCATTCGTGATCCGAAGGCCGGCGTGGGCGGAATGAATCATTTCATGCTCCCGGACAACAACCGGGAGAAGTGGGGACACACGGACGTCGACCTCGCGCACCGCTACGGCTCCTACGCCATGGAGCACATGATCAACGACATCCTGAAGCTGGGCGCGGACCGTACCCGGCTGGAGGTCAAGATCGTCGGCGGTGGCAAGATTCTTGCGCAGATGACCGACATCGGCGACCGCAACATCGCCTTCGTCCGGGAGTATCTGCAGCGCGAAGGGTTCCTCATCGCCGGTGAGGACGTCGCCGGACCGCATCCCCGGAAGGTCTACTACGACGTGCTCACGGGACGGGTTCGCGTGAAGAAGCTGCCGGCTCAGAGCCGCGAGTCCATCGCCGTCGAGGAGCTCGGGTATCAGCGCGTAATCGAGACCAAGAAGGTTACTGGAGACGTGGAGCTGTTCTGATGGCCGTGAAGGTACTCATCGTCGACGACTCGGCGCTGATCCGAAAGCTGCTGACCCAGATACTGTCGTCCGACCCCGACATCGACGTCGTGGGGACGGCGCCCGACCCCTACGTGGCGCGGGACAAGATCAAGACGCTCAATCCGGACGTGGTCACCCTCGACATCGAGATGCCGCGCATGGACGGGCTGACGTTCCTGTCGAATCTCATGCGCCTGCGGCCGACCCCGGTCGTGATGATTTCGACCCTGACCCAGAAGGGCGCGAAGACCAGCCTGGAGGCCCTGCACATCGGCGCGGTCGACTACGTCAGCAAGCCCCAGACCGACGTGATCAACAACCTCGAAGAGTATGCCGAGGAGATCACCGCCAAGGTGAAGACCGCGGCGGCGGCGAATCTGGCCGCCCTGACCCGGCACGAGGTGCAGTCGCGGCGCGCCGGCGGCGCGGCCCCGCCGAAGCCGCTGCGGGGCGGGTCGGCGGCCGGCCGGGTGATCGCGATCGGCGCGTCGACCGGTGGCACCGAAGCCATTGCCGCCGTGCTGGCGGCGCTGCCGGAGGGCTGTCCGCCGGTGCTGGTGGCTCAGCACATCCCGGAGATGTTCAGCCGCTCGTTCAGCGAGCGGGTCGACCGCCTGTCGCCTCTGCGGGTCCGGGAGGCCGTCGACGGCGAGCCGGTGGAGCCGGGCAACGCCTACGTGGCGCCGGGCAACTACCACCTGTCCATCGCCCGGGCCGGCAGCGGCTATGCCTGTGTGGTGAGCCAGGGCGAACGGGTCAACCGGCACCGCCCGTCGGTGGACGTGCTGTTCGAATCCGTCGCGAAGACCGTGGCAGGCAAGGGCGTCGGCGTCATGCTGACCGGCATGGGCAGCGACGGCGCCCGGGGCCTCAAGGCGATGCGCGAGGCCGGCGCCAGGACGATCGCCCAGGACAAGGCCACCAGCGTGGTCTGGGGCATGCCCGGCTCGGCGGTGGAGGCCGGCGCGGTCGAGAAAGTGGTGCCGCTGCAGTCCGTCGCCGGCGAGATCATCGCCTGCGTGACGGTGTGAACCGTGTCTCCCCGCCGGCTGGCGGGGTGCGTCCCTTCAACTAAACTCCGTGATGTACTGGTGAAGGTTCCACATGGACCAGAACGCGAAAATCCTGATCGTCGACGACATGCAGACCATGCGCCGGCTGCTCCGCAGCGCGCTCAATGATCTGGGATACACCAACGTCGTCGATGCCGACGGCGGTGCATCCGCGCTGTCGCTGCTCGAGTCCGGAGATTTCTCGCTGCTCATCACCGACTGGAACATGCCCGGGATGGAGGGGATCGACCTGCTGAAGGCCGTTCGGGCGAACGACAAGCTCAAGAGTCTGCCGGTGCTGATGGTGACGGCGGAGGCCAAGAAAGAGCAGATCCTCGAGGCCGCGGAAGCCGGCGTGAACGGCTACGTGGTCAAACCCTTCCAGCCCGCGCAGCTCAAGGACAAGCTGGACAGAGTTGGCTGAAGGACATGGCCGATAATTCCATCCTGACCCAGGATGAAATCGATGCGCTGCTGAACACCGTCGACGATGGCGACGCCCCGGCGAGCCGGGACGGCGAACTGATCGAGGTCAACGGCCGCAACGTCGAGGTGCGGGACTACGACCTGGTCGCCGGCGACCGGATCGTCCGTGGCCAGTTCCCGATTCTCAACGTCATCAACCAGAAGCTGTCGCGGGAGTTCCGCGCCCACCTGTCGAAGTACATCTTCTCCGAGGTGAGCGTGTCCGCCACGGGCGTCGAGATCAGCCGCTACTCCGACTACATCTACACCCTGTACGTGCCGACCAGCGTGCACCTGGTGACCATGCCGCCGCTGTCCGGCGAGGCGATGGTGGTGTTCGACGCCAAGTTCATCTACGAGATCGTCGATCAGTTCTTCGGCGGCGGCCGCAATCGCGTGAAGATCGAAGGCCGCGAGTTCTCGGTGAGCGAGAGCCGCATCATCGGCCGCCTGTTCGAGTTCGTCCGCGAATCGGTGAACGAGGCCTGGAGCGCGACCATTCCGGTCCGGGCGGAGAAGTCCGGCTACGAGGTCAACCCGTCACTGGTGAACCTGGTGCGGGCCAACGACGTGGTGGTGGTCAGCAGCTTCGACATCGCCCTCGACTCCGGCCGCGGGACCATGCAGATCGTCATGCCCTACGGCATGCTCGAGCCCCATCAGGAGCTGGTCGACAGCGCGGTCAACAAGAAGGAGGAGGAGGACCCGCTGTGGGACGCCAAGGTCCAGCGCCACCTGCTCGACGTCGAGGTCGACCTGACCTGCCACATCGGCGACAAGCGGATGCTGATGTCCGAGGTGCTGGCCATGAAGCCCGGTGACTTCATTCCGCTCGCGATGCCGGAGGTGCATACGGTCACCGCCAACGGCATGCCCGCCTTCCGCGCCCGACTGGGCGCCACCAACGGCAACGTCGCCCTCGAATTCGAGGACGACCGGGTGGTGTGACCGGCGCCACCCGCCGGACGCTTCCTGCTGCCATCCGCTGACGCTTCCTGCGGATATCCGCCAGACGCTTCCTGCTATGCCATCCGCCGGACGCTTCCGTGGGAGCGGCCTCCCGGCCGCGATGCTGTGGTGCGGACTTTGACGTCTGAGATGAACCTGTTCGCGGCCGGGAGGCCGCTCCTACGCGAGGCTGCGTTGGCTGTTCGCGGCCCGGAGGCCGCTCCCACGCGAGGTTGCCATGCGGGCTGGATCTGGCTGTTCGCGGCCGGGAGGCCGCTCCTACGGGTGGTTCCGGCGGTCTGCGGGGGCGTCAGGCGGTGCCGAGGCGGTGACCGGTGCCGCGGCTGCGGGGCGGAGTCTGTCCGGGCCGGTCGTAGGCGTCGTCCCCGGAGGTGCCGGTGAGGGCATCGAGCAGCCGGCGGGTGGTCCGGCGGGCGCGGTTGGCGATGCGGCCGTTGAGCGCATTCTCGCTGCGGCAGGTCTCGGCCAGAGCGCGCAGGTCGCCCATGGATTCCGGCAGCACCGGATCCGGGCCGAGCGCGCCGAGCAGGGTCTGCTGACGATCGGTGATGTCCCGGCAGAGCGCCTCCTTGCGGGCGAGTACGGTTTCCAGGCGGTCCGGGCTGCGCCCCAGCAGGGCGTCGCGCTCTTCCAGCAGCACCTGCTGCAGGTCGGTGAATCTGTCGACGAGGTAGCGGTGGGCGTCGGCGACCGCCGGCCCACCGGGAGCGGCAGCAGTGGCGCCCCGGTCAGCCAAGCAGCGACTGCTCCAGGTCGATCATGCGGTCGGCGAGCTTGCCGGCGTCGACGTGATAGCGCCCTTCGGCGATCTGCTGGCGGATGCGGTCCACCTTCGCCGCGTCGATACCGTCACTGGCTTCCACCGCGGAGGCGAGGGCCTTGAGGCTCTGGGCGGTCGCGCTCAGGGCGACCTTGTCACCGGACTCGGCGGCCGCGCCACCGCTGCCGGCATTCGACGCGCGGCCGCGCGCCGGCGACGCCTGGTCGGCGCCCTCCGGGGCGGTTCGCTGTCCCGGCAACTGCCGGGAGTTCTGAAGGTCGCGAATGTCGATGCTCATGGTGGTCTCGCGGCTGCTCGGTCCGGTGTGATATCCGGGATATCGGCGCCATCTCCCGGAACTTTAGTCCAAATCGTGAATTTTGGTAGGTCTCGGCGGCCCGCCGTGTCAGGGCCGGGTGGAGACCTGTCCCGGTCCGGTGACCCAGCCCGTGACCACGCGCTCGGATCGGGGATTGCGCACCTGGACCTGCTCGCCGTAGACGCCATCTGACAAGGCGATTGCCTGTGTGGTCACCTGGACGTGGCCGTGGCGGGCCGCCACGGTGACCGGTTCGCCGCGGGTCACGAGCCTGGGTGCCGCGAGCTGGCGCTGGTAGAGGACCGCGTCCGCCCGCAGGGTGGTCTTCGCCACCATGCCGGCCACGTCTGCGGTGTCGACCACGTAGCCGTCCCGGATCTGGCCCAGGTTCTGGCGCGTCGTGGTCAGGTCCGCCGCCTGCAGCACGCTGCCGCGGGGCACCGGCCGCGCCAGCGTCACCACCGGCACGACCACGTCGACCATCGCCGTCAGGAAGATCCCCCAGCTCGCCGGTCCGGCGCAGCGGGCGCGGATCGCGATCCGTCCGGCCACCCGGTCGCCGGTCGGGTCGAACCGCACCTCGTCGCAGGCGTCCAGCGTCAACCTGGCGTCCAGCGGCACCATCGTCACGGTCACCTCGCCGTCGGGGTACGCCTGCTCGGCGGCGCGGGTGGCGAATGCCTCCGCCAGCGCCAGCAGGTCGGTGGTGGCCATCGCCGCGGCTCCGGACGTCCCGATGGCCAGCCAGACAGACAGGCCGAGGGCCAGGGTTCGTGCGTGGCGGCTGAACGTTGGTGATCGTGTCATGAGCGATGCCTGGTCCGATGGCTGCCGGCAGGGTCAAGCCGGCGGGCGTTTCACCCGGCAATTAATAGCAGATGCCGCGTGATTCGCCCGCGGTCGCCCCATGGGCGGCAGCCGGTTGCCGTTCGGGCGGCAAGCGGTTGCCGCTTCGCCGGCCGGCGGACGATGACGGATATCCGGTCGCCGGCAGGGCGGGATGGCGCCAAATCCCCGTCGTCCGGCGGTTCCGGAGAGGAAGTCCGCGGCGGCGCCGGAGTTGGCACGTCGATTGCTATTTCGATCCCGATGTTGGCGGGCCGGTTGCGCTGGCGCGAATGACGCGAGCACCGCCGCCGGCGGTTCGCGCCCGGCGGGTGCCGGGGCGACCGCGGACATGAGGACGAGGAACAGACCGTGCCGAAGATCGGATTCGATGCAGCTCTCGGGGTTCACCCGGCCGCGCTGGCCCTGCGGGCCCGGCGCACCGAAGTGCTGGCCAACAACATGGCCAACGCCGACACGCCCAACTTCAAGGCCAGGGACATCGACTTCAAGGCGGTGCTGGCCGCTCAGACCGGCGCCGCCGATCAGGCCGGCACCCTGCGTGCCACCCATCAGCGCCACATCCAGCCTACGTCGCCGATACCGGACGGCGAGCTGCTGTACCGCAACCCGACGCTGCCGTCCCTCGACGGCAACACGGTCGAGACCCACGTGGAGCAGGCGGCGTTCGCCGACAACACGGTCCAGTACATGGCGTCACTGCGTTTCCTGAACGGCAAGTTCAAGGGAATGATGACCGCCATCAAAGGAGAATAAGCATGCCGCTGATGGACATCTTCGACGTGGCGGGCAGCGCCATGGCCGCCCAGAACCTGCGTCTGAACACCACGGCGAGCAACCTCGCCAACGCGGAGAGCGTCTCGAGCAACCGTGACGAGACCTATCGCGCCCGGCACCCGGTGTTCGCGGCGCGGCTGGCGGAGGCCACCTTCTCCGCCGAGCCCCAGGCGGCCGCCACGGAGCAGGCCGCCGCCGGCGTCATGGTGGCGGGCATCGTCGAGAGCGATGCGCCGCTGCAGCTCAAGTACGAACCCCATCACCCCATGGCCGACGAGGCCGGATACGTCGCGTATCCGAACGTCAACGTGGTGGAAGAGATGGCGAACATGATGTCCGCCAGCCGCTCGTTCCAGATGAACGTGCAGATGCTCTCCACGGTGAAATCCATGGCCGAACGACTGCTGACGATGGGTCAGTGAGTCGCGGCCGCTAGCGGAGGACGAACATGAACGTCGACGGCATCCGATCGACCACCGATCTGGGCCTCGCCGCGGGAACCGCGGCGGCGGCCGGCCGCGAGGAACTCGGCAAGAACGAGTTCATGGAGCTGATGATCGCCCAGTTCAACAACCAGGATCCGCTGGAGCCCGCCAAGAACGAGGACTTCATCGCGCAGCTCGCGCAGTTCTCGAGCCTGGAGGGCATCCAGAACCTGAACGCCTCGGTGGAGGCCATGGCGGCGGCGATGCGCACCACCAGCACCATGCAGGCGGCCGCGCTGGTCGGCCGCTCCGTGCTGGCGCCCGCCGACCGCGCGCTCACCGAAGGCACGGGTCTGGCGGGCAACATCGTCAACGACCAGCCCCAGGCGGAGATCGTCGTGGAGATCACCGGTGCCGGCGGCAACCTGCTGCGCAGGCTGCCCCTCGGACCCCAGCCGGACGGCGACGTCCGCTTCCGCTGGGACGGCCAGAACGAGGCCGGTGAGCAGCTCCAGGCCGGCGTCTACGGCGTGCGCGCCTTCGCGCTGACCGGCGACGAGCCGACCCAGCTCACGGTGCAGCTTCCCGAGCGGGTCGCCAGCGTGTCCTTCGAGGACGGCCAGACCAGTTTGAACCTGGCAGGCGGGGACAGCGTCCGCCTGTCGGAAATTCGCGAACTTCAATAACGGATTCGGAAAGGGAGTAGGGTACTCATGACCTTCAACACGGCACTGAGTGGACTGAGCGCGGCATCCGCCGACCTGCGGATCACCGGCAACAACATCGCCAACGCCAGCACGGTCGGTTTCAAGTCGAGCCGCGCGGAATTCGCCGACGTCTACGCCTCCTCGCTGCTCGGCTCGGGCACCAATCAGATCGGCAGCGGCGTCAAGCTGGCCAACGTGGCCCAGCAGTTCGACCAGGGGACGATCTCGTTCACCGACAACGCGCTGGACCTCGCCATCGACGGCAGCGGTTTCTTCGTGCTGAGCGACCAGGGCGCGCGCAGCTACACCCGGGCCGGCATGTTCGGACTGGACGATCAGGGTTACATCACGGCGGCCAGCGGCGGCCGGATTCAGGGCTTTCAGGCCAATGCCAACGGCAATCTGAGCGGGATTCTCAGCGATCTGCGGGTGCAGACCAGCAACCTCGCTCCGTCGCGGACCACCCTGGTGGACGCCACGGTGAACCTCGACGCGCGCGAAGAGGCGCTGGTGCGGGTCGGCTCAACCATCGGCACCGAAGGCAGCTCGATCGGCGTCGCCCAGGCCGGCATCGGCGCGCCGACGGAGTCGATTCTGGAGACCGCCGGTCCGCCGACGCCGTTCGATTTCAGCGTCGACCAGCCGTCCTCGCTGACCGGCAACAACGCCATCGTCGGCTTCGACTTCCGCGGAACCGCGGCGTCGACCTTCGAGGTTCAGCTCAGCGGCGCCAGCAACGCTTCGGAGAACCAGACCGTGACCATCACGCTGGACTCCAACATCACCTCGCTGCAGGGGCTGATCGACGACATCCGTGACGACCTCACCAGCAGTGCCATCGGCATCGACGTGCGCGAGAACCCGAACCAGCTCGGGCGCCTTGAGTTCTACGCCACCAGCGGCGGCGAAGCCTCGCTGGTTAGCATCGACCCCAGCGACAACGCGGTGCCGGGCACCGGCGTGACGCTGGCGGACATGGAAGCCGTGCTCGGCGGCATCTCCCTCGGCGCGGGCGGCGGCGGCTCCACCAGCGCCGTGCCCAACCCCTATGGCGGCACCGGCGCGACGGGACAGGTCGGCGACCGCTCTTCGGCGAGCTTCGAGCTGACGCTGTCCGGGGCGTCGTCCGGCAACGGCACGGTGACGATCAACCTCGGCAGTGACGTGCAGGACGTCGACGACCTGATCGCCGACATCCGTGACGACCTGGCACCGTCGGGCATCGGCGTCGACGTCCGGCGCAATCCGGCATCGCCGGACCGGCTGGAGTTCTACGCCACCCAGGAAGGTGAGCCGTCCCTGATCACCATCGGCAACATCGACGCGTCCAACGTGGGCGTGGCCGAGGACGACGTGATCGACGCGCTGAACCTGGCGACCGGCGTGACGGTGGCGGGTGAGCCCGGCGTCGGCAACGGCTACCAGGCCCAGACCGTCGACGTCGTGTACCCCGACGGCACCGTCCGTTCGGTGGGCACTTCGGCGAACGCCAGCGCCGCCGAGATTGCCGGGGTATTCGGCTCCTCCGCGGTCGAGGGCGTGAGCGCCACGGCCAGCACCACGGCGACGATCAGCGCCGGCGGCTACAACAATGCCAGCGGCACGCTGGCCCTGTCCGTCAACGGCGTGTCCCTCACCGGCGCGACCCTGGCGGCTCTGAACGACGCCATCAACAACACGCCGGGGCTCGGGACCGTCAGCTCCGAGATCGACGCCGGCGGCAATCTGGTGATCACCGACCAGATCGGCAACGACATCGTGGTCCAGGTGGTGGGCGGCGCCGGCGGCGACTCCGTCGACGTGCTCGGCACCCAGGGGCTGCCCGTGACCCTCGACACCACCACCAACCCCGCCGCGGCGGTGGGCGGCCGGGTCGAGTTCACCCTGGACGAAGGCATCAGCCTGGCGAACGCGGCGCCTGCCGGCAGCAACCTGTTCGGCTCGCTGGCGCCGGGGGCCTACACCACGTTCGAGCAGAACACCTTCGACCCGGACAACCCGGACACCTACAACGCCGCGACCTCGTCGACGATCTACGACAGCCTGGGCAATCCGCACGTGATGACCATGTACTTCGTCAAGGACCGCTTCGACGTCAACGACCCGGCCAGCCTGCAGAACAGCTGGACCATGCACGTGACGGTGGACGGCCAGGAGGTCGGCGATCCGGATCCCAACCTGCCGCCTCCCCAGGACACGGCCCCGACGCGGGCCTCCTTCGCCGTGCGGTTCAACGAGGACGGCACGCTGGATTCGGCCGCCACCGACCCGGTGCTGATCTCCAACTGGACGCCGCTGGATGCCAACGGCGTGCCCAACGGCGCCGACGGTCCGCTGCCTCAGCTGCTCGGCGGTTCGCTGCCGGTCGCCGACCCGCCGGTCAGCTCCAACTTCCAGATCCGGCTCGGCGAGTCCACCCAGTTCGGCACCGGCTTCGCGCTGAACGCGGTGGACCAGAACGGTTACACCTCCGGTGAGCTGAGCGGGCTCGCGATCAACGAAGAGGGTCTGGTGGACGCGCGCTTCACCAACGGCCAGAGCCTGACGCTCGGCCAGATCGCGCTGGCCGACTTCTCCAACGTTCAGGGCCTGAAGCCGGTGGGCGACACGGGCTGGGTCGAGACCCGGGATTCGGGGCAGCCGGTGATCGCCGGCGCGAGCTCGGGCTCCCTGGGCGCCATCACGTCCGGCGCCCTCGAGGACTCGAACGTGGATCTCTCGGAGCAGCTCGTTCAGCTTCTCATCGCCCAGCGGAACTTCCAGGCCAACGCCCGGACGATCTCCACCAGCGACGAGATCACCCAGACCATCATCAACCTGTAATAGGCAGTCATGGACAACGTCCTCTATCTGTCGATGTCGGCCGCCCGGGAGCTCATGCAGGCCCAGGCGGTTCACTCGAACAACCTGGCCAACGCCAGCACCGGCGGCTTCAAGGCCGACTTCGCCCAGGCGCGTGCCATGCAGGTGTACGGCGACGGCTACGCCGGACGGGTGTATGCCGCCACCGAGAACCCGGCGACGGATCTGTCGCCGGGCAGTCTCGACCAGACCGGCCGCAACCTGGACATCGCCATCGACGGCAAGGGCTGGCTGGCGGTGATGCGCGCCGACGGCACCGAGGCCTACACCCGCTACGGCAGCCTGCAGGTCGATCCCGGCGGCATGCTGCGCACGTCCAAGGGTGACGTGGTGATGGGTGACGGCGGGCCGATCGCGCTGCCGCCGTTCGAGACCGTGCTGATCGGCGGCGACGGCACGGTGACGGTACAGCCCGTCGGTCAGGCGCCCAACAACCTGGTGCAGATCGACCGGCTGAAGCTGGTCGCGCCGGAGCCCGACGCCCTGGTCAAGGCCGCGGACGGCCTGTTCGAGCGCAAGGACGGGCTGGCGGAGCCGCCGGACGCCACGGTCAGCGTCGTGTCCGGCATGGTGGAGAACAGCAACGTCAACGTCGTCAACGAGATGACCGAGATCCTGGCCATCGCCCGGGAGTTCGAGATTCAGCTGCGCATGATGCAGACGGCGGAGCAGAACGACGAGGCGGCATCGGAGCTGCTGCGGTCCTCGTGACGATCGTGGCCGCACCATGGCACCGCCCTTGTAGGAGCGATCTCCAGATCGCGATCAGCGATGCAGGGGGCATCGCGATCTGGAGATCGCTCCTACAATAAATCGCTTATAAACATAAGGTTACAAGAGGTTTCTCGATATGATGTCAGCACTCTGGGTGAGCAAGACGGGGCTCGCCGCACAGGACACCTCGCTGCGCACCATCTCCAACAACCTGGCCAATGTCAGCACGGTCGGCTACAAGCGCGAACGGGCGGTGTTCCGGGATCTGCTCTACCAGATCCAGGAGCAGCCGGGCGGCCTGTCCTCTCAGGACACGACGCTGCCATCCGGGCTGCAGCTCGGCACCGGCGTCGAGATCGGCGCGACGCAGAAGGTGTTCACCAAGGGCGATCTGCAGGCCACCGACCAGCCTCTGGACCTGGCCATCAACGGCCGCGGTTTCTTCCAGATCGCCATGCCGGACGGCTCCCTGGCCTATACCCGGGACGGGCAGTTCCAGCTCTCCGAGGAGGGCGACATCGTCACGGCCGAGGGCTATCGTCTGGAGCCGGCGGTGAACATCCCCCAGGACGCCCAGTCGATCACCATCGCCTCCGACGGCACGGTGTCGGCCATGCTGGCGGGCAGCACCACGGTGACCCAGCTCGGCAACATCCAGGTGGCGGACTTCGTCAATCCGGCGGGTCTGCAGGCCATCGGCGGAAACCTGTTCCGGGAGACGCCGGCCAGCGGCGCGCCGCTGACCGGCAATCCGAACAGCAACGGTCTCGGGGGCCTGCTGCAGGGCAACCTCGAGAACTCCAACGTCAACGTGGTGGAGGAGATGGTCAACATGGTCTCCACCCAGCGGGCCTACGAGATGAACAGCCGCGTCGTGTCCACGGCGGACCAGATGCTGCAGTTCGTGACTCAGAACCTGTAAGGGGGCATCGATGAGCGTCGCCATCAGAGCCGTTATCGCCGGCCTCGTCGCCGCGCTGGCTGCCGGCTGCGTCAGTCAGACGCCGGTGCGCCAGGAGCCGAGCTACCGGCCGGCCTATCCCGAACTGTCGCGTCCGGAGCAGATCGACGGGGCCAGCCTGTTCCAGGCCGGGCACACCCGCTACCTGTTCGACGACCGCCGGGCCAACCGGGTCGGCGACATCGTCACGATCCGGCTGGAGGAGTCCACGTCGTCCCGCAAGTCGGCCGAGACGAGCTACAGCAAGTCGAGCGACTCGTCCATCGAGCAGCCGAACCTGTTCGGCAACCTGGTGGAGGACCTGACCAACGGTTTCGGCAGCGACAACGACTTCAACGGCGAGGCCGAGAGCGACCAGAGCAACAGCCTGCAGGGCACCATCAGCGCGGTCATCGCCGAGGTGCTGCCGAACGGCCTGCTGGTCGTCCAGGGCGAGAAGTGGCTCAACCTCAACAAGGGCGAGGAGTACATCCGCATCAGCGGGCTGGTGCGGCCCGAGGACGTGGACGGCTTCAACACCGTGTCGTCGCTCCGCCTGGCGGACGCCCGGATCGCCTACAGCGGCACCGGCACCTTCGCCGACAGCAACGAGGCCGGCTGGCTCAGCCGCTTCTTCCTCAGCCCACTGATGCCGTTCTGAACATGATGAGATCAATCCAATCCCGGTACGCGCTGGTGGTGGCCACCGTCGCCCTGCTGGCCATCGCGCCCTCGGCAGCCGCCCAGCGCCTGAAGGACCTGGCGTCGGTGAGCGGCGTGCGCGCCAACCAGCTCGTCGGCTACGGCCTGGTGGTGGGCCTCGACGGCACCGGCGACCAGACCACCCAGACGCCGTTCACGGTTCAGGCCTTCAACAACATGCTGCGCCAGTTCGGCATCCAGCTCCCGCCCGGGCAGAACATCCGGCTCAAGAACGTCGCGGCGGTGTCCGTGCACGCCGAGCTTCCGGCGTTCGCCAAGCCCGGGCAGACCCTGGACGTGACGGTGTCCTCCATCGGCAACGCCAAGAGTCTGCGCGGCGGTACCCTGCTGGTGACGCCCATGAAGGGCCTGAACGGTCAGGTCTACGCGGTGGCCCAGGGCAACCTGGTGGTGGGCGGCTTCGGCGTCGAGGGCGCCGACGGCTCGTCGGTGACGGTCAACGTGCCGAGCGTGGGCCGCATTCCGGCGGGGGCGCTGATCGAGCGGCCGTCCCCCAACGCCTTCGCCGAGGGCAACCAGCTCGTGTTCAACCTGCACCGCAGCGACTTCACGACCGCTCGCCGGGTCACCGAGCAGATCAACGAGACCTTCGGACCGGAGGTGGCGCGGGCCCTCGACGGCGGCTCCATCGCCGTGCGGGCGCCGGCGGACCCGGACCAGAAGGTCAGCTTCCTGGCGGTCCTCGAGAACCTGGAAGTGGAGGCGTCCCCGGCCGCCGCCCGGGTGATCATCAATTCCCGGACCGGCACCATCGTCATCGGCGAGCGGGTGGAGGTGGCGCCGGCCGCCGTCACCCACGGCAGCCTGAGCGTGACGATCTCCGAGAACCTCGCCGTGAGCCAGCCGAATCCGTTCTCCGGCGGTGACACGGTGGTGGTGCCCCAGTCCGAGGTCGAGGTGGAGCAGGAAGGGAACCGGATGTTCTATTTCGCGCCCGGCGTCGCATTGCAGGACATCGTCAACGCCGTCAACGAGGTCGGCGCGGCGCCCGGAGACCTGATGGCTATACTGGAAGCATTGAAGCAATCCGGCGCGCTCCGCGCGGAGCTGGTGGTGATCTAGTGTCCGCTCTGTCCTCCCTCGAACGCCCGGCGGCGACGCCGGGCATCGCCTACAGCGACATCCGCTCGCTGCAGCGCATCGATACCGACGGCGACGACGGCATCCGGGCGGCTGCCCAGCAGTTCGAGTCCCTGTTCATCGGCATGATGCTGAAGAGCATGCGCGAAGCCAACGCGGTGTTCGCCGAAGGCAACCCGCTGTCGAGCCCGGAGCTGACCATGCATCAGGAGATGCTCGATCAGCAGTGGGCCATTCACATGTCCGAGAGCGGCGGCATGGGCCTGGCGCCGATCATCGAGGCCCAGCTCCGCGGCGAGCGCCGCCCGGCGGATGCCGGCGTCCCGGCCCAGTCATCCGCGCTGGAGCGGTCTCCGGACCGCGATGCCCGGGCCGACAGTCGCCCCAGCGCCCTGACGCTGCGCGTGCCGGCCGAGGGCCGGGACCCAGCGTCATCCGCCACGGCGGGCAGCGGCCCGGGCCACAAGCGCCCGGCTTTCGCCGACCGCAGGGACTTCGTCGAGCGGCTGCTGCCGGAGATCGAGCGGGTGCTCGACGGGCTCGGCCTCGATGCCCGGGCGGTGCTCGCCCAGAGCGCGCTGGAGACGGGCTGGGGCCAGCGCATGATTCACGCGCCGGACGGCGCCAGCAGTCACAACCTGTTCGGCATCAAGGCCGGCCGGGGATGGCAGGGCGACCGCGTGGCGGTGAAGACCGTCGAAGTGATCGACGGCGTCGCCGAGGTACAGACGGCGGAGTTCCGCAGCTACCCGGACGTACGGGCCGCGGTCGAAGACTACGTGCAGTTCCTCCGTTCCGACGACCGCTACCGCGATGTCCTCGACGCGGCGGACCGCGACCGGTTCGCGGATGCGCTGCAGCAGTCGGGCTACGCTACCGACCCGGCCTATGCGGGCAAGATCAAAGCGGTGATCGGTTCCCTGGACCGGTTGATGGGCAGCTGACGGGACGGTCATGGCGGATTCCTCTCTCATCAACATCGGCCTGTCCGGCGTCCGCGCCCACCAGGCGGCGCTGTCGACCACCGGTCAGAACATCACCAATGCCAACACCGAGGGCTATACGCGCCAGCGGGTGAACCTGGAAGCCCAGGTCAGCGCGGGCACGGGCATCGGTGTTCAGGGCGTCCGGGTCGAAGGCATCGAGCGCATCTACGACGAGGCCGCGGTGCGGCAGCTTCGCCTCGACACCTCGGTCAGCGGCCGGCTCGGTACCATGAGCCAGCAGATCGAGCAGATCGACAGCCTGCTGGCGGACGAGGCGAGCAGCCTCAACCGGGGATTCGAGGCGTTCTTCGCGGCCATGCAGAGCGCGGCCAACTCGCCGAGCTCCCTGCCGGCCCGGGAGCTGGTGCTGGCCGAGTCCCAGGGGCTGGTCACCCGGTTCCAGAGCCTGGACGGACGCCTGCGCGAGCAGCAGGCTGCGGTGAACCGGCAGATCGGCTCCGAGGTGGAGACCATCAACCAGCTCGCGGCGAGCATCGCCGAGCTGAACGCGCGGCTCGGACCGATGACCGGCAGCGACGGCAACACCAACGCGCTGCTCGACCAGCGCGACGAGCTGCTGCGGGAACTCGCCGGGCACGTCGACATCCGTACGGTGCCGGAAGGCGAGCTGGGGATGAACGTGTTCGTCGGCAAGGGCCATCCGCTGGTGGTTGGCAACAACGTGCAGCGGCTCGGCGTGTCCGCCGACGGGGACCTGCAGGTCCGCAACCGGGACGGCTCGGCGCTGGTGGGCGTGGGCGTCAACGGCGGCTCGCTGGCAGGTCTGCTGGACTTCCGCGACCAGACCCTCCAGCCCGTGATCGACGAGCTCGGCCGGCTGGCGCTGGCGTTCGCCGGAACGATCAATCAGACCCATGCCCAGGGCGTGAACCTACGGGGCGAGTACGGCGGCAACCTGTTCGCCGACCTGAACTCGGCCGCCGCCATGTCCGCCCGGGTCAGCCCGGCGAACCGGGCGGGCAACGACACCACCGCGGACCTGGCGGTGCGGATCGACGATCCGGCTGCGCTCGTGGCCAGCGACTACCGGGTGAGCTTCCTGGGCGCCGGCGGCGAGACCTTCGAGGTCCGCCGCGACAGCGACGGCGCCGTGCTGGCCCGGGGCGCCGTGGGCGACGCCCGGCCGGTCCGGGTGAGCTTCGACGGACTGGCGCTGGAGATCGGCCCCGGGCAGATCGGCCCCGGCGCCGAGTTCCGCATCAGCGCCGCGGGCAACGGCGTGGGCGATCTGGCGCTCGCCATTGGCGACCCCAGGGATCTGGCGCTCGCCAGCCCGCTGGCGGTGCAGGCCGGCAACGGCAACACCGGCACCGGGTCGATCTCGCTGGCGGGGGCGACCGACGTCGACGCGCCCCTCTACGGCGCCGACGGCGAGCTGGTGCCGCCGCTGCTGGTGCGGTTCACCAGCCCGAACAGTTACGAGGTGCTCGACAACTCGGATCCGACCAGCCCCCGGCCGCTCGAGCCGCCGCTGTGGGGATTGCCCTTCGTCCCGGGGGGGCAGCAGGCCCTGCTGCCGGACGGCGATCTGCAGCTCCTGGTGTCCGACGGGCTGGATGGCAACGCGCTGTCCGACAGCGTCGCGCAGACGGCGACCCTCGATCCCGTGGCGAACGGCTTCGCGGCGGAAACGATCAGCGTGTATCGCGCCGATCCGGCGCTCGGCTCACGTTCCCTGCAGGAAACCGTCGCCATCACGCCCGGCATGAGCGCACGGGCGATCGCCGCCGCGCTGGAGCAGGTCGACGGCGTTTCCGCGGCGGCGCGTACTCAGGTGGAAATCTCCGGCCTGCGGGACAACGGGCTCGGCCAGCCGTTGACGGTCGCCGTGAACGGCGAGTCCCTGAGCCTGCCGGCAGGGGCCTCGCTGGGAGACCTGGCCGATGCGATCAGCGCCAATGGGGCCCTGAGCCAGGCGGGCATCCGGGCGGTCAGCGATGGCGAGACCCTCACGCTGACCGCGCTGCGTGGCGACGACCTGTCGATCCACGTGGCCGGCGACGTGAGCGAGGGCCTCACGCTGACGGACCAGACCGGGCGTTCCGTCACCCTCGACGGCTCCGGGCCGGGTGGTGGCTACCAGACCGTCACCGTGGGCGGCAGCGTGCGGCTGCTGATGGACGGCGACGTGCGGCTCGAGAGCGACAGCGTCTCGCCGGGCGGCGGGCTGTTCTCCGACGAGCCCCAGGGCGTGCCGGCCGGCCTCGGCCTGCAGGCGACCCTGTCCGGCCGTCCGCAGGCCGGTGACGTATTTGCGATCGACTTCAACGGCGCGGGCAACCTCGACAATCACAATGCCCTGGCGATGGCCGCCCTGCAGATCGACCCGTCGGTCGGCGACCCGCCGGCGAACTTCTCGGAAACCTACACGAGCATCGTCGAGAAGGTGGGCATCCGCACGGCCCAGCTTCGCGCCGACACCCAGGCGGCCGAGGCGCTGCTGGCTCAGTCCGTGGCCCGCCGGGAATCCGTTTCCGGGGTCAACCTCGACGAGGAGGCGGCGAACCTGATCCGGTTCGAGCAGGGCTACAACGCTTCGGCCCGGGTCATGCAGGTCGCCCGGGAGATCTTCGACGTACTGCTGGGAGCGGTGGGCTGATGCGCATCTCCACGAGCCAGATTCACAACCAGGCCCTGAACCAGATTCTCGACACCCAGCGCCAGGCCGCGAAGACCCAGAACCAGATCGCCACCGGCCGGCGCTACGCGACGGCGGCGGACGATCCCGTGGGCGCGGTGCAGGTGGAGCGGCTGAATCGCGAGCTCGCCAGCCGAGCCCAGTACCAGAAGAACATCGATCTCGCGGAGAGCGAGCTGCGCCTGGAGGAGAGTTCGCTGGAGCAGGCGGGCAATCTGCTGCAGCGCGTGCGGGAACTCACGGTACAGGCCGGCAACCCCATCAACACCCCTGAGGACCGGGCTTTCATCGCCGCCGAGGTGGAGACCCGCCTCGACGAGCTGATGCAGCTCATGAACACCAAACTCGCCTCGGGCGACTATCTGTTCGGCGGCAACGTCGGCGGGCGGGAGCCGTTCGTGCGCGATGCCAGCGGCGCCATCCGCTACCAGGGCGACGAGGGCCAGCGGGCGGTGCAGATCGACGGTTCGATCCGGCTGCCGGTCAACGATTCCGGCAAGCGTCTGTTCGTCGACGTGCCGGCGGCCAGGACCACCGTGGTGGCCAGCGCCCACCCGAACAACCCGCCGGGCGGCACCGGCGTGCTCGCCCAGCCGGCGGTGGAGGACCAGGATGCGCTGGAAGCGCTGCACCCTGGCGGGCTGATCATCGAGTTCCGGCCCCTCGAGGAGGACCCGGGCGGCCTGCCGAACTTCACGGTACGCCGGCTCGGCGACCAGCGCGTCGTCGAAGGACTGGAGAACGTCCGTTTCGAGCCGGGCCAGCCCATCTCCGTGGCGGGCATGGCGCTCACCGTCGAGGGCAGCCCCAGGCCGGGGGATCGATTCGTGGTCGAGACCTCGGACGAGCAGGGCGTGCTGGACACCATCGGCAACCTGGTCGAAGGCCTTCGGTCGCTGCCGGGGACCGGCGAGGACGACGACGCCTATCAGCAGCTCATCGGCGACTCGCTGACCAATCTCGACAACGCCATGTCGAATATTCTCGAGGTCCGATCGGAAATCGGCGCCCGCATGAACGTCATGGACTCGGTGCGCAGTCTGCACGACCAGGTGACGCTGCTGTCGACGGAAGCCAAATCCGAGATCGAGGACGTGGACTTCGCCAAGGCGATCAGCGATCTCAACTTCCAGACCCTGGTGCTCGAAGCCGCCCAGCAGAGTTTCGTCCGGGTGTCCCGCCTGTCCCTGTTCGACGCCATCTGAGCGATTCGGCGCGCGATTCGCGCGCCGCGCCCCCGCCTGTGAACCAGGTCGCACTTTTCCGCCACAATTTCCTGCGTTTTCCCTAAAGAGTTCCCGTCGGCTGCCGTTATCTCTCCTGGAAGGGCAACGAATGCCCGGTTAAGCCCGGCTTGGCCGGACCAACGACAGCAACAGGAACGACATCATGGCCCAGGTAATCAACACGAATATCGCTTCGCTGAACGCGCAGCGAAATCTGAACTCCTCGCAGGGCGCACTTCAGACCTCCCTGCAGCGGCTGTCCTCCGGCCTGCGCATCAACAGCGCCAAGGACGACGCCGCCGGTCTCGCCATCTCCGAGCGTTTCACCGCGCAGATCCGTGGCCTGAACCAGGCCGTGCGGAACGCCAACGACGGGATCTCGCTGGCCCAGACGGGTGAAGGCGCCCTGGCTGAGACGGTCAACAACCTGCAGCGGATCCGTGAGCTGGCCGTGCAGTCCGCCAACGACACGAACTCCGCTTCCGACCGCGCCTCGCTGCAGGGTGAGGTGACCCAGCTCGTGGCCGAGATCCAGCGGATCGCCACCACGACCCAGTTCAACGGCCAGAACATCCTCGACGGTTCGTTCACCTCGGCCAAGTTCCAGGTCGGTGCCAACGCCAACCAGACCATCAACGTGTCCATCGGCAGCGCCGAGTCCACCAACATCGGCGCCAACACCGGCAGCTCGATCGCCAACGTCGGCACCGCACTGGCGGCCGCCGCGGACGCCTCTGGCGGCAACGGCGTGGCTTCCCAGGCTCTGACGCTTTCCGGCAGCGCCGGCACGGCCAACGTGACCGTTGGCGCCGGGGATTCGGCTGCGACGATCGCCGCCGCCGTGAACGACGCTCAGGCGTCCACCAACGTGTCGGCCACCGCCCGCACGACCGCCACCATCGACACGTTCGCAGCGGGTTCGGTGGGCCAGGTCAGCTTCAACCTGACCGGTGCGGACGGCACCGCCGTGGCGATCTCCGCCAACGTGGCTTCCGCTTCCGACCTGACCAACATCGCCGACGCGATCAACAACAACTCGGCGACCACGGGTATCACCGCTGAGCTGTCCAGCGACCGCACCAGCATCGAGCTGGTGAGCGAAGCCGGTGACAACATCGTGATCGACACGGTCGTCGGCGGCGGCGCTGACGGCACCGACGTGTTCAACGTTGAAGGTCAGACCCTGGTCGACGACGACGCAGCCGACGGCGGCACGGACTCGATCGTGGTTGGCGGCCAGGTGAGCTTCTACTCCTCCCAGAGCTTCACGGTGAGCAGCGACGATGCGACCAACACGGTCGTCTCCGGCGGCACGCTGTCGAGCTCGCTGTCCGCAGTGTCCTCGGTTTCTGTTGCCAGCCAGACCGACGCCAGCGACGCGATCTCCGTGATCGACGGCGCCCTGGAGTTCGTCAACGGTCTGCGTGCCGACCTCGGTGCGGTGCAGAGCCGGTTCGAGTCCACCATCGCGAACCTCAGCACGACGGCAGAGAACCTGTCCGCTGCCCGTTCGCGGATTCAGGACGCGGACTTCGCTCAGGAGACGGCAGCCCTGACCCGGGCCCAGATCCTGCAGCAGGCCGGCACCTCGGTTCTGGCTCAGGCCAACCAGACGCCGCAGAACGTGCTGTCCCTGCTCCAGTAAGCGAGCGGAGCTAGCACGCGGGACGGGCGCCTCCTCCGGGGGCGCCCGATTCCTGTCAGAAGAACGGACAATCGAGCATGACGACTTCCATTGACGGTGCAAGCGGCGCTTACGGCGCCCGACCGGTGGTTGTCTCGGTTCGTAACTCGAACGAACAATCGCCTTCCAGGCCGGAGCAGGAGATGGTCCAGAAGACCGAGGCCCCGGTGGATCCGAAGCGTGTCACCGACGCCACGCGCAAGGTCGAGGAGTTGTTTCAAACCGTTCGACGCAACCTGGAATTTCGTGAGGATCCGTCCTCGGGACGGCTGGTCGTGTCGGTGATAGACGCCGAGAGCGGCGAAATCATCCGGCAGATCCCCCCCGAGCAGATGATCCGCATGGCCGAGCACCTCGAGCAGATG
This sequence comes from Gammaproteobacteria bacterium UBA7803, assembly GCA_002480525.1. Taxonomy (GTDB): domain Bacteria; phylum Pseudomonadota; class Gammaproteobacteria; order Pseudomonadales; family Azotimanducaceae; genus UBA7803. The sequence continues at coordinate 93,815 of DLCH01000057.1, forward strand.
AACGGTCTGCTGCTCGGCGAACGCGCGTGAGCGCGTGCCTGGGACGGCCCGCCGGAGCGCACCCCCGGGTGCGTGCCGTCGGCGCCGGCTCCCGCCGGCCAGGTGCCGGCATTGTGCTTAACTGAAGTATCGACAGCTCCAACCCGAGGTCCCCCTCGCTATGGCCGGCATCAGCTCTCTCGGCGTCGGTTCCGGAATCGACATCCGCAACATCGTAGATCAGCTCGTCGCGGCGGAGCAGAAGCCCGTTCAGACCAGGCTCGACCGCCGCGAGACCACGCTCCAGGCGGAGCTGTCTTCCTACGGCGTCCTCAAGGCGGCGCTGTCCGAGTTCAAGACCGCGGTCTCCAACCTATCCGACGCCGACGCCTTCCGGGCGGCTAGAGGCACGTCGGGCAATCCCGACGCGATCGAGGTCATCGGCGACGACCAGGTGCAGCGGGCCGCGGCCTTCGGCATCCAGGTCGATGCGCTGGCGCGGGCCCAGTCGGTGGCCTCCGGCGCCTTCGCCGGGCCGGCCGAGGAGGTGGGCACCGGGTCGCTGACGTTCCGCTTCGGCACGGTGACCGCCGACGAGACCGGGGCGGTGACCGGCTTCGCCCAGAATCCCGAGCGCGCCACCGCGACTATCGAGATCCCTGCGGACGCGGCGACCCTGGCCGACGTGCGTGACGCGGTGAACGACGCGGAGATCGGCATCCGGGCTTCCATCGTCAACGACGGCACCGGCGAGCGGCTGGTGTTCAGCGCCACCGACACCGGCGCGCGCAACGGCTTCGTGGTGGACGTCGCAGACGACGACGGCAGCCTGGTGGACGGGACCGGGCTGTCCCGGCTGCAGTTCAATCAGACCGGCAACGACCTCGCCCTCAACCAGGCGGCCGGCGACGCGGCGCTGGTGGTGGACGGGCTGGCGGTGACCCGGCCGGGCAACGAGATCGACGACCTGCTCGATGGCGCCACGCTGAATCTCCGCGCCACCACGGCGTTCCCCGTGGAGGTCCAGGTGCAGCCGGACGTGGCCAAGGCCAAGGAGCTGATCGACGGGTTCGTGAAGGCCTACAACGCCCTGCAGAAGCAGATCGAGTCCGTCTCGGGCTACAACGCCGAGACCCAGCAGGGCGGCATCCTCCAGGGCGACGCCCTGGTGCGCAGCGTCGAGTCCAGCGTCCGGCGCCTGGTGACCGGCCAGCTCGACGTGCTCGAAGGCCAATCCGTCCGGGCGCTGGCGGACATCGGCATCCGCACCACCCGGGAAGGTACCCTCGAGGTGGACGGCGAGCGGCTGGACGCCCGCCTGGCGGACTCGCTCGACGAGGTCGCCGCCCTGTTCGGCACGGGCGGCCTGGTGGACGGCGGAGGATTCGCCTTCGAGAGCTCGCGGACCGAGACCCGGGCGGGCCGTTACGCGGTGGAGGTGACCCAGCTCGCCGAGCAGGCGCTGGTCACCGGCGCCGCCGTGACGGCGCCCTCGGAGGGTGCACCGGTGGTCATCGACGCGGCCAACGACGAGATCGAGCTGACCGTCAACGGCATCGCTACCGGCAGGATCACCCTGACCCAGGGCAGCTACACCAGCGGCGAGGCCCTGGCGGCCGAGCTGCAGGCCCGGATCAACGGTGCGGAAGCGCTGCGCGAGGAGGGCGCCTCGGTCACGGTGGCCTGGGACGCAGGCGCGTCGGCGTTCTCCATCCGCACGGATCGCTACGGCAGCGAAACCAATGTGGAGGTGACCTTCGGCGACACCGGTACGGCCGGTCTGTTCGGTCTGACGGTGGGCCAGCGGGACGACGGGCTTGACGTGGCCGGCAGCATCGGCGGCATCACGGCGGAAGGCTTCGGCCGCTATCTGACCGCCCAGAGCGGCGATCCCGACGGCCTCAAGGTGGAGATCACCGGCAGTCAGCTCGGCGCCCTCGGCAGCGTCACGTTCTCGCGTGGCGTCAGCAGCCTGCTGGAGCAGACCATCGACAGCTTCCTCGACGGCGACGGGCCGTTTTCCAGCGCCACGAACAGCATCAAGGACAACATCGAGGACATCGGCGAGGAACGGATCGACCTCGCGGATCGGCTGGACCGGCTGGAGGCCAGGCTGATCGCCCAGTTCAGCGCCATGGATGCCATGGTGGCCCAGCTCAACCAGACCAGCAGCTTCCTGACGAGCCAGCTCGCCGGGCTGGAGTCCCTCGCCAGGAACGGCGGCAGGAAGGGCGGCGACTGACGGCCCCGAGGTCCTCCGCCCCCACCACATCAGCAGTTAAGGAAGACGGTGACATGAGTATCGGCAGAAACGGTGCGACGGCGTATCAGAGCGAGGCGGTTCAGGCGGCGCAGTTCGCGAGCCCTCATCAGCTCGTGAAGATGCTCGTCGACGGCGCCGTCGAGCGGGTCGTCCAGGCTCGCGGCGCGATGGAGCGCGGCATGACGGCGCGGAAGGGCGAGCGAATCGGCAAGGCCATCTCCATCGTCGACAGCCTGCGGGCTTCTCTCGACATGGAGAAGGGTGGCGAGGTGGCGGCGAACCTTGCCTCCCTCTACGACTACATCGGCCGGCGTCTGCTGCACGCCAATCTGAAGAACGACGCCGGCGCGCTCGAGGAAGTCCTGCGTCTGCTCCGGGAGATCCAGGCGGGCTGGGACGGCATCGCCGACAGCGCTGCGGCGGCCGCGAGCTGACATGGCGCTCGCTTCCGATCCGTGCACGGAACGCGCGGCAGCCGCCGTAGACCTCCTGGTGGGCCTGTCCCAGCGGATGCTGGAGGCGGCGGAGGGCGGCGACTGGAACGACGTGCTCAGCCTCGACGAGGAGCGCCGGTCGGCCCTGCGGGAGCTGGCGGCGGAGGCGGCGGCGGAAGGCAATCTGGAGACGCAGATCGGACGTCTGCGTGACGTGGCGGCCATGGATGGCCGGCTCCGTCAGATCGCCGACGCGGCCCGGCGGGCGGCGTTGGAAGACGTCCGCCGGGTACGCGAGCGGATTCGCGGCTCCGCGGCCTACCAGGCGGAGGCGCATCGAACCGGCCGGGGCTACGGCGCCCGCCGTTGATGCCCGTCGGCCGGTAAAGTATCGCCGGCCCCGGCCGATACTTGTTCCGAGACCGGTGAACAGGACGTACCAGTGACTCATTCCCAGGCAGCCGCCGTCGCGGCCCGACTCGACATCGCCCCGGCCGCGTCGCCGCACCGGATGGTGACGCTGCTGCTCGATGGCGCCATCGGCCGGCTCGGCCGCGCGGCGGACGAGCAGCCGCTGGCCGGCAGCGAGTCGCTGGCGGCGGCGGTCGCCATCATCGAGGCCCTGCAGGGCTCCCTCGACATGGCCCGCGGCGGTCTGCTCGCGGCCAATCTGAACGATCTCTACGACTACATGCTGCGCCGGCTCGGCCATGCCGCCAGCGCCGGCGACGCCGGTCCGCTGGCCGAGGTGGCCGGGCTGCTGGACACCATCCGCGAGGGGTGGGCGGCCATCGCGCCGGAGGTCGAAGCCTCGACGGCGTGACGGCGTTCACGCCCCGAGTGCCCCGGGGTGTGCAGCGCGCCAAGGAAATGGCGTCGAATCCACCGGAAACGCGTCCGGAGATTTGACGTTTTCCAGGACCGTACTTTACTTCCAGGCGTGATCGTCAAAGTTCTGACGAGCCGATGCCGGGAAGGAGAGTATGAGTCAGTTTTCGGTGGCCATTGCCTGCCACGATCGTCGAGTCGCCGAGCGTCTCCAGCACTGCCTGGAGTTCATCGGCATCGATCCGGTTCTGCGCGCCCACGATCAGACGGGCGACGAGCCGGTGATCATCACCGACACCGACCTGCCGGCCGACGGCCAGGTGGTGATCCGCATCGGCTGTACCGCGCAGCCCGCCCCTGGAGAAGGTCCCACGCTCGCCTGGCCGCCCCGGCAGCATGACCTGGTCGCCACCCTGACGGCGGTACGTTCCGGGCTTGCCCGGGAGGCCGGCGCCAGCGACGCCCGGTTTCCCGGCCTGGTCGGCGACAGCGACCCGATACGCCAGATCAAGCGCCTGATGGGACAGGTCGCGGAGAGCGACGCCACGGTGCTGCTGACCGGAGAGTCCGGCACCGGCAAGGACGTGGTCGCCCGCGGGCTGCATCAGGCCTCGGCGCGCCGCGGCGCGCCCTTCGTGCCGGTCAACTGCGGCGCGATTCCGGGCGAGCTGCTCGAGAGCGAGCTGTTCGGCCACGAGAAAGGCGCCTTCACCGGCGCCCTGGACACCAAGAAGGGCCGCTTCGAGCTCGCCAACCACGGCACCCTGTTCCTCGACGAGATCGGCGACCTGCCGCTGCCGATGCAGGTGAAGCTGCTGCGGGCCATCCAGGACAAGCGCATCGAGCGCATCGGCTCGGCCCGATCCGTTCCCTGCGACGTGCGGATCATCGCGGCGACCAATCAGGATCTCGAGCGGCTCATCGCCGAAGGCCGCTTCCGCGAGGACCTCTACTACCGCCTGGCGGTATTCCCGATCGCGCTGCCGCCGCTGCGGGATCGGGCCGGCGACGTCGAAGCGATCGTGCGCCACCGGCTCGCCCAGATCGAGCGGGAGCGTGACGTCACGGTGACGCTGTCGGCGGATGCCTGGTCCGCGCTGGCCCGCTACGACTGGCCGGGCAACGTGCGCGAGCTGTCCAATCTGGTCGAGCGGCTGACCGTTCAGTACCCCAACGGCGTGGTCGACGTGGCGGACCTGCCGCTGCGGCTGCGGTCCGCGGGGGCGAGCCTGGACGCCGGTCCGGCGCTTCAGTCCGACCTGCCGCGCGGCGACGACGGTGAGCGGGGCGTGGTGCTGCCGGTGAACGGCATCGACCTGCGGGCCTATCTGGCGGACATGGAGCGCAGCCTGATCAAGCAGGCGCTCGACGACACCGAGTCGGTGGTGGCGCGGGCGGCGGATCGTCTGCACATCCGCAGGACCACGCTGGTCGAGAAGATGCGCAAGTACGGCATCACGCGGGAAGCGGTCTGATGGCGCTGGCTGTCCAGACCCACGGCGCCGATGCGCCGCCCGCGGCCGAGGTGCTGGTGCTGGATCCCGCCGGTTCGGCCGGCGCGCTGATGCGCCGGGTCGTAAACGCCGGCCTGCCGTGCCGCGTCGAGGCCACGCTGGAAGCGGTGCTGCGCGGCGTCGAGCGGCATCCGGTGGCGGTGGTCGTCGCGGACGCGGACGCGGCCGCCGAGGGTTCGGTGGTGCTGGGCGAGCTGCGGCGGATCGCGCCGCTGGTGCCGGTGGTGCTGATCGGCCGGGTCGAGGATCCCGCGCGGGTGGTCGCCGCACTGCGACAGGGCGCGGCCGACTTTCTCGGCCAGGACGTCGACGCCGGCAAGCTGGCGGCGGTGCTGTCCGGCTACCTCAAGGGCCGTCAGGACGCGCCGGTGTTCCAGTCCGCCGCCAGCCGCAACAGCTTCGAGCTGGCGAGCCGGGTGGCGCGCACCGACGTGTCGGTGCTGATCACCGGCGAGTCCGGCACCGGCAAGGAAGTGGTGGCGCGTTTCATTCACCAGCAGTCGAACCGGGCCGCCGGTCCGTTCGTCGGGGTGAACTGCGCGGCCATTCCCGAGCACATGATGGAGGCGACCCTGTTCGGGCACGAGAAGGGCGCCTTCACCGGCGCGCATCAGACCCGGCCGGGCAAGTTCGAGGTCTGCGACGGCGGCACCCTGCTGCTCGACGAGATCTCCGAGATGAGCCTCGAGCTGCAGGCCAAGCTGCTGCGGGTGCTGCAGGAGCGCGAGGTCGAACGGATCGGCGCGCACAAGCCCCGGTCCGTGGACGTGCGCGTGCTGGCGACCTCGAACCGCGATCTCAAGGAGGCGGTGCGCGAGGGCAGGTTCCGTGAGGACCTGTACTTCCGGCTCAGCGTGTTCCCGCTGCAGCTCGAGCCGCTGCGTCAGCGCGTCGAGGACATCGTGCCGCTGGCGGAGTGGTTCCTGGCCAAGCACGGCGCCCGCATGGGACGTCCCGACGCGGCCCTGTCGCCGGCGGCGCGGGAGGTGCTGGTGACGCATCCCTGGCCGGGCAACGTGCGCGAACTCGAGAACGCCATCCAGCGGGCGCTGGTGATGGTCGACGGCACCGCCGTCGAGCCGGAGCATCTCGGCATCGACGGCCCGTCCGCGGCGGCGGCGCCGGACGGTGCGGCGCTCGAGACCCGTGTCCGCGACGCCGAGGAAACCCTGATTCAGCAGACCCTGGCGAGCTGCAACGGGCGGCGCAAGGACGCCGCCCGGGCGCTTGGCATCAGCGAGCGCACGCTGCGCTACAAGCTGGCGCGGCTGCGTGAGAGAGAGGAGTTGGTTCCGTGAGCGAGATCGGCATGCGCAGCGACGTTCAGAGCGTGCTCGCGCAGATGAAGCTGCTGCAGGCTCAGGCCCAGGCGGAGCTGCGGCCTCCGGTGGAGGAGACCACGAAGCCGGGTCCGGCGTCGGACAGCTTCGCGACCCTGCTCAGGTCCGCGACCGACAGCGTCAACGAGCTGCAGCAGGCGTCGGGAGATCTGAGCACGCGCTTCGCGAAGGGTGAGACCAGCGATCTGGTGAGCGTGATGGTCGCCAGTCAGAAGGCGAGCGTGGCGTTTCAGGGCCTGGTGCACACCCGCAATCAGCTGGTCAATGCGTACCAGGAAATCATGAACATGGCGATCTGAGTGAGCACCGATCATGGCTGACATGCCCGCCGAAGTCTCCGCCAATCCGCCAGCGCCCCGGCCGGCCGCCGGGCGCGGACTCGACATGAGTTTCCTGGTCGGTTTCGGCAGCCTGCCCATCGTTCGTCAGATCGGCCTGATGATCGGTCTGGCCGCCAGCGTCGCCCTGGGCGTCGCCGTCGTGCTCTGGAGCCAGGACGAGGAATACCGGCCGCTGACCGGCGTCGTGTCCGCGCGCCAGACCAACGAGGTGGCCGAGGTGCTCAGCAGCAGCGGCATCCCGCATCGGCTCGACCCGGCTTCGGGCATGCTGCTGGTGCCCGCCGAGCGGATCCACGAGGCGCGCATGAAGATGGCCGGCGCCAACGTGGTCGACGGCTCCCAGATGGGCTTCGAGCTGCTCGATCAGGAGCAGGGCTTCGGCGTGAGTCAGTTCATGGAGGTGGCCCGCTACCGGCGCAGCCTCGAGGGCGAACTCGCGCGCAGCATCGCGTCGCTGAACTCGGTTCACAACGCGCGCGTGCACCTGGCGATTCCCAAGCGAACGGCGTTCGTGCGCGATCAGCGCAAGGCCACGGCCAGCGTCACCCTGGCGCTGGCGCCGGGCGCCACTCTGGACGGTGATCAGGTCCAGGCGGTCATGAATCTGGTCGCGGGCGCGGTGCCGGAACTGTCGCCGGAGGATGTCGCCGTGGTGGACCAGCGCGGCGCGCTGCTGTCGCGCAAGGACGAGGATCCGGCGCTCGAGCGCACCGAGCGGCAGCTCGCCTACATCCAGCGGCTGGAGGCCAAGCTGCAGGAGAAGGTCGCCAACATTCTCACCACGGTGGCGGGTCCGGACCGGTTCCGGGCGGAGGTCAATGCCGACGTGGACTTCACCACGGTGGAGGAGACGGAGGAATCCTACGACCCCGAGCAGAGCGTGCTGCGCAGCGAGCAGAATCTGGAGGAGTCGCGCACCGGCGGCAACCTCGCGGCCGGCATTCCCGGCGCGCTGGCCAACCAGCCCCCGGGCGGCGGCGTCGCGCCGGAGACGGCGGAGCAGGCCGTGGGCGCCCCGGGCGCGGCGGCCCGGCCGGAGCAGACCCGGATCCAGTCGACCCGCAACTTCGAGGTGGACCGGACCATCAGCCACACCCGCCATCAGGCCGGCCAGGTGGCGCGCCTGACCGTGTCCGTGGTGCTCGACGACGTGCGGCCCGGCGGTGCGGCGGCGGACGCCGAAGGGGATCAGCCGGCCTGGTCCGACGCCGAGCTCGAACGCGTCTCGGCGCTGGTCAAGACCGCCGTCGGCTTCCGTGAGGACCGGGGCGACACCGTCACCGTGATGAGCAGCCCGTTCGTGCTCGGTGAGGTGGATCCGGTGGAAGCCTCGCCGTTCTGGATGGAGCCCTGGTTCCTGGAGCTCATGAAGCAGGTGCTGGGCGCCATCATCGTGCTGCTGATCGTGATCGTGCTGCTGCGGCCGCTGTTCCGCAATCTGAGCGATGCCGGGGAGTCGATCCGGAACCACAAGAACATGGCGCTCCAGGCCCAGGCGGCGGCCGCCGGCGGCGGCGCCGTCGCCGGCCAGCTCGGCAGCGACCGCAAGCTGGAATCGGTGCGCACGCTGGTGCACGAGCAGCCCGAGACCGTGGCGCGGGTGGTGAAGCAGTGGACCCTCGGCAATGAGTGAGAATTCGATGGTCGCCAAGGGCGACGGAGCCGTCAGCAGCCGCAGCTCACTGGAGCGCGCGGCGATCCTGATGCTGGTGCTCGGCGAGAAGGACGCGGCGCAGATCCTCAAGCGCCTGGATGCCCACGGCGTGCACAAGCTGGGCAAGGCGATGACCCAGCTCGGCGACATCAAGCGGGCCGACGTGGAAGCGGCCCTCGACAGCTTTCTGGGTGAGGTCGGCGACGAGTCCAGCGTGCCCCTCGACTCCGAGACCTACCTCAAGCGCCTGCTGGTGGACGCCATCGGCGAGGAGAAGGCCATGGAGGTGCTCGAGCGGATCTTCGGCGAGAACACCAACGCCCTGGAGAAGCTGCGCTGGCTGGACGCCCGCAGCATCTCCGAGTTCGTCTCCAAGGAACACCCCCAGGTGCAGGCCATCATCCTGTCCTATCTGCCGCCGGAACTGGCGGCGGAGGTGCTCGACCTGCTGGACGACGAGGACCGGACCGCCGACCTGATCATGCGGATCGCCACCCTGGATTCGCTGTCGCCCAATGCCCTGCGGGAGGTCAACGAGATCATCGAGGAGGAGCTGGTCGGCTTCACGTCGACCCGGTTCATGTCCTTCGGCGGCAAGAAGGTGGCCGCGGAGATCCTCAACGGCATGGACAGCCGGGTCGAGGAGGAGGTGATGAACAGCATCCGCAACGCCAACGAAGTGCTCGGCCAGGAGATCGAGGAACTGATGTTCGTGTTTGCCGACCTGGCCGACGTGCAGGATCGGGACATCCAGACCCTGCTGCGGGAGGTGTCCACGGACTCCCTGAAGCTGGCGCTGAAGGGCGCGGAGGATCGGGTCAAGGATCGCATCATCGGCAACATCTCCAAGCGGGCGGCGGAGCTGCTGCTCGAAGACATGGAGGTCATGGGTCCGGTGCGGCTGTCCGACGTCGAGGCCGCCCAGAAGGAGATCATCGCGATCGCCCGGCGTCTCGCCGACAGCGGCGAGATCGTGCTCGGCAACAGCTCCGAGGAGATGGTCTGATGCGGCCGGCATCGATCGGCAGGGTGGCCGCCGGGAGCGTCGCGTACCGTGGGTGAGGCGTTCGTCTGGCCGGATCTCGGGGCCCGCCCGTCCGTCGGCGAGGCGCCGGAGGCCGTCCGCCGTCAGGCCGAGGAGGCCGGGCACGCCGAGGGCTATGCCCGGGGGCTCGAGGAAGGCCGCGCCGCCGCCAGGGCGGAGGTCGAGACGCTCCGCGGCGAGCTGGCCCGCGCCCTGGAAGAGGTCGACGCCCGGCTCGCCGCCCTGTCGGACCGGCGTGCGGATCAGCTCGCAGAAATGCTGCGCGCCCTGTGTCACAAAGTGATCGGCTGGGAGCTGACCACCAGCCACGAACTGCTCGAGGAGATCGTCGCCGAGGGCATGTCGAGGCTGGAGGCCGAGGCCGGAGAAGCCGAGGTGTATCTGAACCCGGAGGATCACGCGCTGATCGTCGCCGCCTATCACGGCAGCCTGAAACTGCATCCCGATCCCCAGGTGCCGCGCTGCGGCGTATCGGTGCGGCTGCCCGTGCAGGCCGCGGACTTCCACCCCGGCGATCTCGTCGATCAGCTCTTCGAGGCGGCGCGCCGTGACCTCGCCGGCTGAGCGGGTCGGCCTGGCCATCGAGGCGGGCCTGGCCGGGCTGGGTCCGCGCTTCGAGCTGAAGGGCCGGGTGCGCCGGGTGATCGGCGAGACCGTCGCGGTCAGCGGTTGCCCGCTGGGCCTCGGCGAGCGCTGTCGCATTGACATCGGCGCCAAGCATGTGGACGCGGAGGTCATCGGCCTCGCCGACGGCGAGATCCTGGTGCAGCCGCTGGCGGACATCCGCGGGCTGTCCGTGGGCGCGCTGGTCGAGCCGGTGCGTCACACCGTGGAGCCCTGCCTGGATCACGTGCTCGGACGGGTCATGACGGGCCTGCTCGAGCCCGTCGACGGCGGCCCCGAGATCCCCGTCAGCCGGCGGGACCAGGGCATTCCGGAAAGCATCAATCCACTCATCCGGGCGCCGATCACGGAGCAGTTCGATCTCGGCATCCGGGCGATCAACGCGCTGATGTCCGTCGGCGTGGGCCAGCGCATCGGCCTGTTCGCCGGCAGCGGCGTCGGCAAGAGCGTGTTGCTCGGCATGATCGGCCGTTATGCCAAGGCGGACGTGGTGGTGGTGGGGCTGATCGGCGAGCGGGGCAGGGAGGTCCGTGAGTTCATCGAGGAGAACCTCGGCGTCGGGCTCAGGAACTCGGTGGTGGTGGCGTCGCCGGCGGACGATTCCCCGGTGCTGCGCATCCGGGCCGCGTTCGCGGCCACCCGGATCGCCGAGCGCTTCCGCGCCGAAGGCAAGCGGGTGCTGCTGATGATGGACTCCCTGACCCGGGTGGCCCAGGCCCAGCGGGAAGTGGGGCTGGCCGCCGGCGAGCCGCCGACCACCAAGGGCTACACGCCGTCGGTGTTCCGGCTGCTGCCGCGGCTGGTGGAGCGGGCGGGGAACCTGTCCCGCGGCGAAGGTTCCATCACGGCGGTGTACACCGTGCTGACCGAGGAGGACGACCTCCAGGAGCCGGTGGCGGATGCGGCCAGGGCCATCCTCGACGGCCACATCGTGCTCAATCGGGGCCTCGCCGAGGCCGGCGTGTATCCGGCCATCGACGTCTCGAGCTCCATCAGCCGGGTGATGTCCCGGGTGGTCGACGCCGAGCAGGAGACGTCCGCCCGGCTGTTCAAGCAGCTCTGGAGCCGCTACCGGGAGCAGGAGGACCTGATCAACGTGGGCGCCTACCAGGCCGGCTCGGACCCGCTGACCGACCAGGCCATCGCCATGCAGCCCCAGCTCCGGGCATTCGTCAGCCAGGGCATGGGCGAGGTGGTGTCCAGGGAACAGAGCGCCGCCGCGCTGCGCGCCCTCATGGCGGCACCGGACAGGACATCGAATCGACACGTGAAATCACCGGAGACGGTCCATGGCCAGACCTGACGCCAAGCTGCAGACGCTGATGCGGCTGTTGAGCCATCGGGAAGCGGAGGCGAAGCGGCGGCTGGCCGCCCATCGCGAGGCGGTGGCTGGCGCCGAGGCCCAGGCCGAGCAGCTCAGCGGTCTGGCGCGGGAATACGAGACCCGGCTGCAGACGGCCGGCAGCGCCGGGCTGAACGCCGGCGAGATGCGCATGTGGCGTCAGTTCAACCGCTCCCTGGGCGACGTGGTCGACGTCCAGGGCGTTCAGGTCGAGCGCCTGCGCGCTGAGCTCGAACAGGCCCAGTCCGCCTGTCTGGCGGCGCTGGTGAAGCGCCGCGGCGGCGAACGGCTGGAAGCGTCCGAGCGTCACCGGCAGGCGAGCCTGGAGCGTCGCCGGGAGCGGGTACAGGCATCGGACCAGGCGGCGCGCCGGGACCGGTCCGACTGATTTCCGCCGCCATGGCGAGTTGGCAACGATCTTGCAGTCTCCAACGCCAACTCGTACGCGACCGGATCGCGCAAGGCAGCCATGGTGACGTTGACCGATCTGCTGTTTGGGCCCGCGGCGGCCATCGACGGCCCGACGCCGCAGCGCGCGGACGCTGGGACGGCCCTGCCGGGCCCGGGCTTCGCCGCCAGCCTGGCGGCCGCCAGAACTGAAGCGGGACTGCCGGCGCGGCCCGCGGATCGCGGGCTGGCGCCCGCTACGGCCGGGTCCGGAACGCCGGATCTGATTTCCGAGGCGGTCGCGGACGCCGGCGGGGACCCCGCCACCGGGTCGCCGATTCACGACGAGTCTCCGATCGGCAGCGCGGCCCTGGTCGACACGCTGCCCCGCGCCCTGCAATCGCCCCTCGGCGCGGCGATCGCCATGGTTTCCAGGGAAGGCACCGGGCACGGACGCCCGGGCGGCAACGGATTGCCGCTTCCATCGTCGGACGGCGGCAAAACGCTGCCGGACCTGCCGTCCGTCCGACAGACCCACGCTGTGTTCGAGCCTGGCGCCGCGAGCCTGCCGCCGGCGGCCGCGTCCGCAGTGGCCGCGTCCGCGGCAGCCGGTTTCGGAGCCGTACCTGCGGGTCCCGGCACGGTGCCGGGCGCGGTGGCTGCGTCAGCCTACCTGGCCGGCCAGCCCGGAACCGCTGCCCTGCCGCCGGTTGCCGCCGGCGCGCCCGCGGCGGCGCCGGGCCTGCCGGACGGGACGGGTTCAGGCCGGAACGCCGGTGCTTCGTCCGCGGTGGTGATGCCGGCCACGATGGCGAAGTCCGGCGTCGGTGCCGTGGACGCCGGAGCCGTCGTGGCCGAAGCGGCCGCCACGGCCCGGGAAACGATGGCGGCCGCGCGGGCCGGATTGGCGGGGCAGGGCGGCGCTGCGTCCGCCCCGGCTCCCCAGCAGGCTGCACCGGGGGGCGGCAAGGGTACGATTCAGACCGGCGCGTCGGTCGTGGCTCACGCCGGATCGACCGGGTCCGGCGGCCATCCGGCGTCGGCTGCCGCCGCTGAGCCTGCCGCCGGCACGCCGCCGGGACGGCCCGGAACCGGTGTCGATGGCGGCACGGGCGCCGGTGAACGCTTCCAGGGCCAGCCCCCGGTGGCCGGTCAGGCAGATGGCCCGGACAACCCCATTCTGCGTCGTGAGCCGGGCGCAGCGGAGACCGGCCGGCCCATCCAGCAGGGTGCCGTGGCCCAGGCGCTGCGCGCGCCGTCCACCGACGCCCTGCAGGCTGCCGCCGCCGACGTCGGTGACCAGACACGGTCCGCCGGTCGGCTGGACGTGGTGGCCGCCGGCGCGGTCGACCGCCGGCTGATCGCCGACGCGGCAGGTCAGCGTCGCGGCGCCGACCCGGCCAGCCCGGCGGGCGAAGAGCCGGAGCGCACCACCGCCGCCATCGCCGAATCCGGAGACCCGGCCACCCGGCCGCAGACCGCCCGTCCGGTCCTTCCGGTGATCGCCGGACGGGACCTCGCGGCGGTGGCCGAGCGCATCGAAATGCTGATGCACCGGCGCGGCGGCCTCGCCAACGTCAGCATGAAGCTGTCCGAGCTCGGCGACGTCGAGATCAGCGTGCGGATGGAGGCACGCCAGGCCCACGTCCAGTTCGTGGTCCAGGACGCGGCCGCCCGGGAAGCCCTCGAAGCCCAGCTTCCGAGGCTGCGCGCCCTGCTCGGTGAGGGCGGCCTCAACCTTGGCGACGTGGGCACCAGCCTGAAGGACGGCGCCGAGGGCCAGGCCCAGACCCGGGGCGGCGACGGCCGGTCCGGAGAGGGTCCCCGTCCCGGCAGCGGTCCAGGGCGTACCGCCGGTGCCGCGTCGGCCGCGCTGACAGCAGCGGAGGACGACGCCGGTCGACGGCCGGCTGGCGACGGTCACCGGCTGCTCGATGCGTTCGTCTGACGCGAACCGGTTCTCACCCCGACGGATTTCCGACGGGCAGTGACGGATTTCCGTCGCGCTTCCTCGCCAACTCGGGATTCTTTTCTACACTTCCTGTGAATGTCGGTATTCCGGCGCCGGACGGCGCCCGAAGCGACGGAACATTGACGGGAACGGGTGATGAACAAACGAATCCTGATCATCGGCGGCGTCGTCCTGGCGCTGCTCGTGCAGATCGGCCTGGCCTGGTTCTTCTGGAGCGCCTCGGAGCCTGCGCCCGAGGTGGCTGACGCCGACGGTGCCGCCCCGGGGGCCCCGGCCGAGAAGGCGATCTACCACAACCTGCGGCCGCCGTTCGTGGTGACGCTGCCCTACGGCGAACGCCAGTTCATGATGCAGGCCGACCTGGCGGTGGTGGCCCACCAGCAGGCGGCCGTGGAGGCCGTCATCCGCCACGGGCCGCTGATCCGCGCCCGCGTCATCACCTATCTCACCGATCTGGATCCGGAGCGGGTCCAGGACAAGGACGGCAAGCAGGGCATCCTCGACGGCCTCACCGGCGTCATCAACGACGTGCTGGAGGACGAATCCGAGGGTGTCGCCGTCGACAGCGTGCTGTTCAACAACCTGGTCATGCAGTGAGCGGAGGCATCCATGAGTGACGACATCAGCAACGCGCCGACCACTGCGGTGGCCGAAGGGCCGGAAGGCCAGTCCTTCCACGAGGTCGCGGACGCGGAGCGCAATCTGGAAGTGGTCATGGACATCCCGGTGCGGCTGTCCATGGAAGTAGGCAGCGCCAGCGTGAGCATCCGCCGGCTGCTGCAGCTCAACCGCGGCTCGGTGGTCGAGCTCGACCGCCTGGCCGGCGAGCCGCTGGACGTGCTGGTCAACGGCAAGCTGATCGCCCATGGCGAGGTGGTGGTGGTCAACGACAAGTTCGGCATCCGCCTGCACGACGTGGTCAGCGCCAAGAAGCGCATCGAGACCCTGAGCTGACCATGGACGCGACGGGCAACGTGCTGCAGGTGCTGCTGGCGTTGGCGGCGGTGATCGGCCTGGTGCTGGTGTGCGCCTTCGCCGCGCGCCGCATGCTCGGCGGCGCCGTGCAGGGCGGCGGTGGCCAGATCAACGTGCTGGCCGTCCGGCCGCTGGGCACCCGCGAGCGGCTGGTGCTGGTTGAGGTGGCCGGCGAGGTCACCCTGCTGGGCGTCACCCAGAACCAGATCACGGCCCTGCGCGAGGTGCCGGCTGGCGCCGTCGAGCGGATGCCGGCGCCCCCCCGGTTCGCCGATGCCCTGAACCGTCTGATGCACAGGAATACCTGATCGTGATCCGTGCCCTGACGCTGCTGTCGCTGCTGCTCGCGCCGGCCGCCGCCCTGGCGGCGCCGGAGCTGCCGCTCGCGACGGTCACGGGCGCCGACGGCGAGAGCCAGAGCTACAGCGTGAGCATCCAGATTCTCGCGCTGATGACCATGCTGACGCTGCTGCCGTCGCTGGTCATCATGATGACGGCCTTCACCCGGATCATCGTGGTGTTCGCCATTCTGCGGCAGGCGCTCGGCCTCCAGCAGACGCCGTCCAACCAGATTCTCATCGGGCTGGCCATGTTCCTCACGATCTTCGTGATGATGCCGGTCCTCGACCGGGTCAACACCGAGGCGATCGCGCCCTACATGGCCGAGACCCTGTCCGCCGAGGAAGCCCTGCAGGCGGCGTCCCGGCCGGTGCGCGAGTTCATGCTGGCCCAGACCCGGGAGGCGGACCTGGCCCTGTTCGTCGAGCTTTCCGGTGATCAGGCCCAGGCGCCGGAGGAGGTGAACTTCTTCGTGCTGGTGCCCGCATTCATGACCAGCGAGCTGAAGACGGCCTTCCAGATGGGCTTCATGATCTTCATTCCGTTCCTGGTCATCGATCTGATCGTCGCCAGCGTGCTCATGTCCATGGGCATGATGATGCTGTCGCCGCTGATCATATCGCTGCCGTTCAAGATCATGCTGTTCGTTGTGGTGGACGGCTGGGTGATGATCATGGGCACCCTGGCGACCAGCTTCGGAGTCGGCTCATGACCCAGGGTGACGTGCTGTTCCTGTTCGGCGACGCGCTGTACCTGGTGGTGCTGGCGGTGGCGGCGCTGATTCTGCCGAGCCTGCTGGTGGGCCTGGTGGTGTCGGTGTTCCAGGCGGCCACCCAGATCAACGAGCAGACCCTGAGCTTCCTGCCGCGCCTGATCGCGACGCTGGTGACCATCATGGTGCTCGGCCCCTGGCTTCTGGGGGAGCTGGTGGACGCGTTCCGGGAGCTGCTGCTCAACATGCCCGGGATGATCGGCTGACGTGGAGATCGCCATCGACAGCCTGATCGACTGGGCCAGCGCGGCGATCTGGGCGACCCTGCGGATCGCCGGTTTCGTCATGGTGGTGCCGATACTCGGCAACCAGCTCGTCGCGCCCCAGGTCAAGGTGGCGCTGTCCCTGGCCGTGGGCATCGCCGTGGCGCCCCTGCTGACGGACATGCCGCGGATCGACGACTTCTCGCTGATGACCATCGTCACCGTGATCGAGCAGCTCCTCACCGGCATCGGCCTGGGCTTCGCCACCAGCATCTTCTTCCAGCTCTTCGTGGTGGCCGGTCAGTTCATGGGCATGCAGATGGGCCTGGGCTTCGCGATGATGGCGGACCCGGTCAACGGCGTGCAGGTGACCGCCTGGAGCCAGTTCTACCTGCTGCTGGTGTCGCTCGTGTTCCTCGCCGTGAACGGCCACCTGCTCATGCTGGAGATCGTCATCCGCGGCTTCGAGCTGTACCCCACCGGGATCGGCATTCCCGCCGGCGAGCTGGCGGAACGCATCGTCGGGCTGGGAAGCTGGATGTTTGTCGGCGGCGTGCTGGTGGCGCTGCCGGCGGTGACGGCCCTGCTGATCGTCAATCTGGCGTTCGGCGTGATGAGCCGCAGCGCGCCCCAGCTCAACGTCTTCTCGCTCGGCTTCCCGTTCTCCATCGTGTTCGGGGCCGTGATCATGTGGGTCGCGCTGCAGGGCTGGCTGCCCCAGTTCGACCGTCTGTTCTCCGAGTTCGTGACCATCGTCTCCGGCTGGATGATCTGACATGGCGGAAGAGCAGCAGGGTCAGGAACGCACAGAAGAACCGACACCGAGACGGTTGGAGAAGGCCCGCGAGGAGGGCCAGCTACCGCGGTCCCGGGAGCTCACGTCCATGGCGCTGGTGACCGTCGGCGCCGCGACGCTGCTCATGGTGTTTCCGGGCTCGACGCGGCAGATGGGCGAGCTCATGACCCGGGCGTTCGAGATGGCCGCCAGTCCCGACGCGAACATGTTCACCATCCTCGAGACGGCGCTGGAGACCGGGCTCACGGCGGCGCTGCCGTTCCTGGTGGCGGTGACCGTGCTCGGTGCGCTGTCGATGATCGTGCCCGGCGGCGTCGTGCTGTCGGCCAAGGCCCTGGCGTTCAAGGGCAACCGCATCAGCCCGATCTCCGGCTTCAAGCGCATGTTCTCGGTCAAGTCGCTGATGGAACTGGCCAAGTCGATCGCCAAGTTCGTGCTGATCGCGGGCATGTCGACCCTGGCCCTGTCCTGGTTCCTGGACGGCATGATGGCCCTCGGCGGACGCACCGTGGAGTCGGCCATCGCGGGCAGCGTCCAGTACGTCGGCATCGCGCTGCTGCTGATCGGCATGTCGCTGGTGCTGGTGGCGGTGGTGGACGTGCCGTTCCAGGTCGCCCAGCACCGGAAGCAGCTCAAGATGACCAAGCAGGAGGTCAAGGACGAGCTCAAGGACTCCGAGGGCAAGCCGGAAGTGCGTTCGCGGATCCGCCAGCTCCAGCAGGAGATCTCCCGGCGCCAGATGCTCACCCAGGTGCCGGAGGCGGACGTGATCATCACCAACCCCGAGCACTTCTCGGTGGCGCTGAAGTACGACGGCGAGGCCATGGGCGCGCCGCTGGTGCTGGCCAAGGGCGCAGACCACATGGCGATGCGGATTCGCGAGATCGGCGCCGCCCACGACGTGCCGCAGATCCGCGTGCCGCCGCTCACCCGGGCGATCTACTACAGCACGGAGGTCGGCCAGGAGATTCCCGGGCCGCTGTACGTGGCGGTCGCGAAGGTGCTGGCCTACGTCTACCAGCTCGATCTCTACCGCCGGGGCCGCGTCAAGCAGGCGCCGGTGCTCGGTACCGTCGACGTTCCCGATGAATTTGCCGTGGATAGATAGCCATGCTGGCCATGAAGACTGGTAACAACGCGTTCGGTCTGGGTATCCCGCTGCTGCTGCTGCTGCTGCTCGGGCTGATGACCCTGACGGTGCCGCCGTTCATTCTCGATCTGTCCTTCACCTTCAACATCGCGCTGGCGATCGTGGTGCTGCTGGTGGCGGTGTACGCCCTGCGGCCCCTCGACTTCGGCGCCTTTCCCACCGTGCTGCTGGTGGCGACGCTGCTGCGGCTCGCGCTGAACGTCGCCTCCACCCGGGTCGTGCTGCTCGAGGGCCATGCCGGCGGCGACGCGGCCGGCAAGGTGATTCAGGCGTTCGGCGAGGTGGTCGTCGGCGGCAACTACGTGGTGGGCCTGGTGGTGTTCATCATCCTGGTGATCATCAACTTCGTGGTGGTGACCAAGGGCGCGGGCCGGATCTCCGAGGTGAGCGCCCGGTTCACCCTGGATGCCATGCCCGGCAAGCAGATGGCCATCGACGCCGACCTCAACGCCGGCATCATCGACCAGGACGAGGCCCGGCGGCGCCGCGAGGAGATCAGCTCCGAGGCCGACTTCTACGGGTCGATGGACGGCGCCAGCAAGTTCGTCCGCGGCGACGCCATCGCCGGCATCCTCATTCTGCTGATCAACATCGTCGGCGGGCTGATCATCGGCATGGCTCAGCACGATCTGGACTTCCAGGCGGCGCTGCGCAACTACACGCTGCTGACCATCGGCGACGGCCTGGTGGCGCAGATTCCCTCGCTGCTGCTGTCGACGGCGGCGGCGATCATGGTGACCCGGGTGAACGGCTCCGAGGACATGGGCGCCCAGGTCATGCGCCAGCTGTTCGACGATCCCCGGGCGCTGGCGGTCTGCGCCGGCATCCTGTTCGTGCTGGGACTCGTTCCGGGCATGCCGCACCTGGTGTTCCTGAGCCTCGCCGCGGCGGCGGCGTTCGGCGCCTGGTCGATCCATCAGCGGCGTCAGGCGGGGCCGCCGGCGGAGGTCGAGGAGACCGAGCCGGAGCCGGAGCGTCCCGAGAAGCTGGAGGTGGGCTGGGACGACGTCGCGCCGGTCGACGTGCTCGGTCTGGAGGTGGGCTACCGGCTCATCTCGCTGGTGGACAAGGAGCAGCAGGGCGACCTGCTGGAGCGCATCCGCGGGGTCCGCAAGCGGTTGTCCCAGGAGCTGGGCTTCCTGGTCCCGACGGTGCACATCCGGGACAACATCAAGCTGGTGCCGAACAGCTACGTGATCACCCTCATGGGCGTGACGGTCGGGGAGGGCGAGGTGCACCCCGGCAAGTTCCTGGCCATCGATCCCGGCGAGGTGTTCAGCGAGCTGGACGGCATCGCCACCACCGATCCGGCGTTCGGCCTGAACGCCTACTGGATCGAGGAGAGCCAGCGCGAGGAAGCCGAGACGCTGGGCTACACCGTGGTCAACGCGAGCACGGTCATCGCCACCCATCTCAACCAGGTCATGCAGGATCATGCCGCGGAGCTGCTCGGCCACGACGAGGTGCAGCAGCTTCTCGATCTGCTCTCGGAGCACTCGCCCAAGCTCGCCGAGCAGCTCGTGCCGGAGAGCATTTCCCTGTCGGGGCTGCTGCGCGTGCTGCAGAACCTGCTGTCGGAGAAGATTCCGATCCGCGACCTGCGGACCATCGCCGAGACCATCACCGAGCTGGGCGGCGCCAACGTGGACCGCGACCAGCTCACGGCGGCGGTGCGGGCCGCCCTCGGCCGGATGATCGTGCAGAACATCTACGGCAACGACGCCAACCTGGACGTCATCACCCTGGACCCGGACCTGGAGCGTCTGCTGGCCCAGGCCAAGAAGCAGAGCGGCCCCGACGGCATGCCGTCGATCGAGCCCGGCATGATGGAGAGCCTGCAGCGCTCCATGCGCGAGGCCGCAGAGCGCCAGGAAGTCGCGGGCAAGCCGACGGTGCTGGTGGTGAGCAGCGCCATCCGCTCCCTGCTGGCCCGGTTCTTCCGCATGTCCCGGCAGTTCATCCACGTCCTGGCGTACGAAGAGATCCCGGACAACAAACAGATCACCGTCGTGTCCACCATTGGTAGGGGGAATGCCTGATGTCCGTCAATGCCCGTGATCTGCTGGAGCGGCTGCAGTCCGGTCCGGCCTCCGAAGCGCAGGCGCCGGCGCGGCCGCGGCGCTTCGTCGGCACCAGCATGCGCGAGGTCTACGCCAAGGTCCGGGCCGCGCTGGGACCGGACGCGCTGATTCTCGAGCAGCGCTCCGAGGGCGGCCGGGTGGAAGTGCTCGCGGCCCTCGAAGCGCCGGAGCAGGACGGCGGCCCGGCCCGGGAGCGGGTGGTCGCCCGGCTGCGGGAGCTCGGCCTCGGCTCGGCGCTGCTGTCCAGGCTGCCGGCACGGCTGCGGCGTGCCGAGGACGTGCTCGACGTGCTGGCCGAGGCGGTGCCCTGCGCGCCGCCGCCGGAGCCGCTGTGCGGCCGCTTCCGCCTCGTCGGCCCGCCGGGAGCGGGCAAGACCACGACGCTGATCAAGCTGGCGGCCAGCCGGGTGCTGCGCTACGGCCGGTTCGGCACCCTGCTGATCGCGACGGACCGAAGCCGCCTGGCCGGCTGCGAGCAGGTGGCGTCCTCGGCGGAGCTGCTCGGCGTGGAGTACGTGGAGTGTCCCGAGCACGCCGTTCCGGAGGTGCTCGCCCGGCATCGCCACATGCAGCTCGTGCTGATCGATTCCGCCGGGGTGCGTGGCGACATCGTGCCGGGGGCGCTGGACGGCGTCGACGACCTGCTGGTCGTGCCTTCCATGTGGCAGACCGCGGCGCTGCGTCGGCTGCGCCGGCTGTTTCACGATCATCCGGTCCGCGGCCTGGTGCTCACCCATACCGATCAGGCCGAGACGCTGCTGGAATGTGTCAATTTACTGTCTGAATGGGGCAGTCCCCTGTGGTGGACGGGCCAGAGCGGCGACCTCGCCGTGGAGCTGGAGCCCGCTGCCGCAGGCGCCATTGTGACGGGGCTCACGACGCCGTTTGACCGATCCTCGCTGGCTTCTATCTTTGCTGGATAAGAGGAGAAATTATGACGGTGTCTGCCAGTCGGCCGGTTCGAGTCGTCGGCGTATCCAGCGGTAAGGGCGGCGCGGGCAAGACCAACGTCTGCGTCAATCTGGGGGTTGCGCTGTCCCGGCTGGGCCAGCGGGTGACCCTGCTCGACGCCGACCTCGGCCTCGCCAACGTCGACGTGCTGCTCGGCCTGAAGCCGACGCACACCCTGGAACACGTGCTGAAGGGAGAGTGCGGCCTGGCCGACGTGCTGGTGGAAACCGCCGGTGGTCTGCGCATCGTTCCCGCCGCCTCCGGCGTCCACGAGATGGCCGCCCTCGGCCCCCAGGGACAGGCCGCCATCATCTCCGCCTTCAGCGCCCTGGCGGGCTCCATGGACACCCTGCTGGTGGACACCGCGGCGGGCATCTCGTCGGACGTGCTGGGTTTCCTGGCGGCCACCCAGGACATCCTCGTGGTGGTCTGCAACGAGCCGACGTCCATCACCGACGGCTACGCCCTCATCAAGGTGCTCAATCAGACCCACGGCATCGACCGGTTCCGCGTCGTGGTCAACATGGTCGGCCCCGGCGAGAGCGGCAAGGCCGTGTTCGAGAAGTTGAACCGGGTGACCGAGCGTTTTCTCGACGTCTGTCTGGACTACTCCGGCGCGATCCCGATGGACCCGCAGCTCCGCAAGGCGGTGAGCCGCCAGCGGGCCGTGGTCGACGCCTTTCCCTCCAGCGAGAGCGCGCGCGCCTTCGACGCCCTGGCGCGGCGCGTCCAGACCTGGCCGCTGCCCTCCGGTCCCCGCGGCAACCTCGAGTTCTTTCTCGAAAGTCTCGTCGGCGACGGCGCGCCGGCTGGAGCCGAGGCGGGGTAGCAGGTGGTGAACGCGGTCTCCGCATATACGGCCTGTGAGGCGGCCCGTGGCGATCTGGTCACCAGCTACGCCAATCTGGTGAAGCGTATCGCCCATCACCTGAAGGCGCGGCTGCCGGACAGCGTGCAGCTCGACGACCTGATTCAGGCGGGCATGATCGGCCTGCTGGAGGCCCACGAGAACTACGATGGCGCCCGGGGCGCCAACTTCGAGACCTTCGCCAGCATCCGTATCCGGGGCGCCATGATCGACGAGGTGCGGCGCGGCGACTGGACCCCGCGCTCCGTGCATCGCAACGGCCGCAAGCTCGACGAGGCGCTGCGCGCGGCCCAGAGCCGGCTCGGCCGGCCGCCCCAGGACCGGGAGATCGCCGAGGAGCTCGGCGTGTCCATGGAGGACTACTTCGCCATGCTCAACGACGCCGTCGGCCACAAGCTGGTCAGCTTCGAGGAGACGGTGGAACGTGAGGACGGGGAGCCCGGCGGGACCGAGCTCGGCGCCCTGTTCGAGTCGGCGGAGTTCCGCGACCGGCTCGCCGAGGCGATCGGCGCGCTGCCCGAGCGGGAGCGGCTGATTCTCTCCCTGTACTACGACCAGGAACTCAACCTCAAGGAGGTGGGCGCGGTCATCGGCGTGGGCGAATCCCGCGTCAGCCAGCTCATGAGTCAGGCCACCGCCCGCCTGCGGGCGCAACTCGAGGACTGGGTCGATGGCGGTTGATCGGGCGCGCATGGCATCCACCCGCAGGGCCCGGGTGCGGCGGCCGACCTCCGGCGTCGACCTGCTCGCGCTGGCCGGCGCGGCCATCGGATTTCTGGCGATACTCGGCGGCTCGGCCCTCGAAGGACTGTCCGTGGCCGGCCTCGCCAACCTGCCTGCGGCGGTCATCGTGCTCGGCGGCACCCTGGGCGCGGTGATCCTGCAGACGCCGGCCGCGACGCTGCGCGGCGCGCTGCAGCGGCTGCGCTGGGTGGTCACGCCGCCGCCGGCGGATCTCGAATACCTGGCCGACCGGATGTCGGACTGGTCCCGCCAGGTGCGCCGGGGCGGGCTGGTGAGCCTCGAGGAAATCGCCAGCCAGGAGAAGGACCCGTTCGTCCGCGCCGGCGCGCAGATGGTGGCGGACGGCGGCGACATCGGCGCCCTGCAGCGCACCCTGGAGCTCGAGAACGAACACCGCCTCGGTGCGGACCTGGCGGCCGCGGGTGTGTTCCGCAGCATGGGCGGCTACGCCCCCACCATCGGCATCGTCGGCGCGGTGCTCGGACTCATCCAGGTGATGGGCCACCTCGACGACCCGAGTGAGCTCGGCGTCGGCATCGCCACCGCGTTCGTCGCGACGATCTATGGGGTCGGCTCCGCCAACCTGGTGTTTCTGCCCCTGGCCGACCGGCTGCGGGCCATCGCCGAGATCCAGTGGCAGCGCCGGGCGATGGTGGTGGAGGGCCTGGTGTGCCTCTCCGAGGGCGAGCATCCGAATCGCATCCGGGCGCGACTGAACGGCTACCTGGCGGGTATGGGATGACCATGCGCCGGGGGAGCCTGCCGGACGCCAGCGATGATCGCTGGCTGGTGTCTTACGCGGATTTCATCACGCTGCTGTTCGCGTTCTTCGTGGTCATGTACGCGGTCACCCGGGCCAACGACGTGGAGCTCGCGGCCCTGTCCGAGACGCTCACCGCCGCGTTCGAGCAGCGGCCCCGTTCGATGGAGCCGATCCAGGTCGGCGACCCGCTGCTCGCCAGCTCGCCTCACGTGGTGGACGCCAGCGTCGACCCGGGCTACGCCGACCAGGCCGAAGGCGACAGCCGCATCGAACCGAGCGTGGACCGTCTGCTGGAGCGTTTCGCGGGCCTGGACGGCATCGAGGCGCCGCGGGTGGCGAGCGACACGGACTGGCTGGAGATCAGCCTGTCCTCCGAGGTCCTGTTCGAGGCCGGCGCCACCAGCCTGAATCCCGGCGCGCTGCCGATCCTGGAGGAAGTGGCCGCGTTCCTCGCGGAGTTCGACAACCCCGTGACGGTGGAAGGCTATACCGACAACGTGCCGGTCTCGTCCTCCCGGTTTCCGTCCAACTGGGAGCTGTCCGCCTTCAGGGCCTCCGTGGTGGCGAGGTTTCTGGAGCAGCGCGACGTCGACCGCGACCGGATAGCGGCGGTGGGCTACGGCGAGAATCATCCGGTGGCGACCAACGCGACCCCGGAGGGCCGCGCCCGCAACCGTCGCGTGGACATCATCGTCGCCCGGCGCGGCAACCTGGGCCGCAACCGCAACGTCGCCGGACAGTCCACGGCCTTCGCCCACGTCCGCCACGCCGAGCCGGCGCGGCTCGACGAGTCCGTTCAGCAGCATCGCACGGCGGAAGGTGGCCTGCTGTTCACCAACGAATCGCCGGCGCCGGAGCAGGGGCCCTGATGGCGACGGGTGATCAGCCGCTGACGGCGGGCGCCGCGGCGACCGAGGCGCCGGACGGCCAGGACGCGCCGCCGCGGCGGACGGTGGGCGCCTGGGTCGACGGCATCACCGAGAACGAGCTGCCGCTGTTCGCCCAGAACCTGGCGGAGATCTCGTCGGTGGCCACCGCCCGGCAGAGCTCGGCGGCGGATCTCGCCCGGGTCATCGCCATGGACATCTCCATGTCGGTGCGCCTGCTCAAGATCGCCAACAGCCCGGTGCTCAATCCCCAGAACCGGTCCA
The DNA here is from genome assembly GCA_002480525.1 of Gammaproteobacteria bacterium UBA7803. GTDB lineage: Bacteria > Pseudomonadota > Gammaproteobacteria > Pseudomonadales > Azotimanducaceae > UBA7803. The sequence continues at coordinate 118,331 of DLCH01000057.1, forward strand.
TCGACAGCATCCGCGCCGCGGTGGTGCTGATGGGCTTCGACGCCGTGCGGGACCTGGCGTTCTCGCTGTCCCTGGTGAGCGAGCTGCACCGGGAGGACGGGCGCAATCGCGTCACCGAGCTGCTGGCGCACGCATTTCATGCCGCGACCCTGGCTCAGGCGCTGTCCCACGCCGCCCGGGACCGGTCGCCGGAAGAGGTGTTCGTGGCGGCGCTGCTGCTCAACGTGGGCGAGATGGCGTTCTGGTCCCGCAGCCGTTCCGAGTGCGACGCAATCGCGGCGCTGGAGGCACGGGGTGAGTCCCGGGAGGCGGCGGAGCGCAGCGTGCTGGGCTTTCCGCTGCGCGAGCTGACCCGGCGGCTCGCCGACGAGTGGCGCATGAGCGGCCTGCTGAAGGCCACGCTGGCCGGCGCCGACGACGGCGACGCGCGCTGCGTCAACGTGCGCTCCGGCGACCGCATGGCCGCCATCGTCGAGGCCCACGGCTGGGATTCCCCGGAGGGCCGCACGGCGCTGAAGGATCTGGCGGAGCGGCTCGGCGTGCCCAGGGCGGACCTGGGCGAGAAGCTGCGCGCCTCGACCCGGGAGGCCGGCAGAATGGCCCGGCGGTTCGGCGTGCCCGACGTCGAGCGCTTCCTGTCTTCCGCCGGAACGGCCGCCGCACCGGAAGGGCTGGACGACGCATCCACGGGTGCGCCGTCCGGCGCTGCCCCCGCAGCCGATGCCGCGGCCGCGACCGACGCCGGGGCGTCGGGCCGACCGCCGTCCGCGGACGCCGCGGAGGCCGAATATCCCGAGGCGGACCCGCAGCGCGAGCTGCAGGCGGTGCGGGACGTTCAGGCCGAGCTGCAGGGGCGCCCGGACATCGATCGGCTCATGCGGCTGGTGCTCGACGGCCTGCACCGCGGTGCCGGCATGGACCGGGCCTTCTTCGCCATGCTGTCGCCGGACCGCACCGAGCTGCGGGCCCGCTACGCGGCCGGCGCCGACGCGGCCGGCGTGCTCGACGGCTGCCGGATTCCGGTGGCGGGCCAGCGCAATCTGTTCACGGTGCTGCTCCAGGCCGGCAAGGCGGTGTGGGTGGATGCCGGCCGGCGGGAACGTCTCGGCCCCCTGATCGGGCCCGACATCGACCGCTGGGCGGCCGGAGCGCCGTTCTACGCGATGCCGATCTTCGTCCGCCAGCGGGCCGTCGGGCTGCTCTACGCGGACCGCAGCGGCAGCGGCCGCGACCTCGACGAGGAAGGCTTCAGCAGCTTCCGATTCTTCGGGGAGCAGATCGCGACGGGTCTCGAACGCCGCTGACCGTGCCCGGCCCCTGCCGGCCGTGGCTCCAGCCGGGACGGTGCCTCAAAACAGCTCGATGCCGCCCGCCGCCGACCGCCCGAGCGGGCTGATCTGGCCGTCGTCCACGAGCTGCTCGTAGCAGCAGGTGCGATTGCGGCCGTGCTGCTTGGCGTAGTAGAGGGCGGCGTCGGCCCGGTTGAGAATCTCCGAGGCCAGCTCGCCCTCGGCGATTTCCGTGAACCCGCCGCTGATGGTGATCTGTCCCACCTGGGGAAAGACCTGGGATTCCAGGTTGCCGCGGAACCGCTCGACGGCGGACTCCGCGCCGCTGCGGTCGACCCCGCACAGCACCACCACGAACTCCTCGCCGCCGAAGCGGAACAGCGGGTCGTGGGCCCTGAACGACTTGTGCATGAGGTTGGCCACCAGGATCAGCACTTCGTCGCCGAACAGGTGGCCGTATCGGTCGTTGATGCTCTTGAACCGGTCGATGTCGAGCACGGCGAGCCAGTTGCCGGTGGCGGCGCCTTCCCGGCTCGCGCGGCGGAATCCCGCCGGTGAACGGGCCAGCGTTTCCTCGCCCGCCAGCAGATGGGTGAGCAGGTGGTCGAAGGTCCGGCGGTTGCGCAGCCCGGTGAGCGCGTCGAGCTCGGAGTCTTCGATCAGGTTGAGATGGTTCTGGTAGAGCGCCAGCAGGGCTTCCACGTCCTGCACGTGTTCGCGCAGCTCCGGGCAGACGCTGTCCAGCAGCAGCAGACGCACCGGCTGGCCGTGCTGATTGTGCACCGGGAAGGTCAGGGTATAGCCGGACCGGGCGCGCTCGGTGAGGATGCTGGCGCGGCGTGCGATCGCCCGCTCCGCACCGACCAGATCGGCCAGCGGCTCGTCGTTGTCCGCGGCGAGGCTCGCCTGCTGCTCGAGGCGGCCGTCGATGACCGCCATGACCCGGCGCCCCATGGAGGCCCTGCCGTCCACCACCTGATAGAGCTGGACCTCGTCGACGGCCCACAGCGCGGCGACGTTGGACACCAGTTCGGCGTCCAGACGCGTCCGGTCGAGCTGTTTGGTGATGCGGGCGGCTGCGGCCAGCACTTCCCAGGGACCCGGCAGGGTTTCCCGGGCGCGACCGGTAGCGATCCCGTGTGTACGCGCCATCGTCGACGATGTCCTTGTCCTCCCGAGAAGCATAGCAGCGCTGTGGGAATCCGGCCGGCGGAAATCCGTCACGGACCGGGACGCCGGCCGCTGGCAATTTGACGGATCGGTACTAGGCTTTCCATGAGGTCGAAACCCCAGGGTTTCAGTCGCCGGGCCGGGCGCGAAGCACGCAGCCGGGCCGGTGCGATTCCACGCCGCCGGAGGACCGGAGCATGGCAGACCGAATCACGCCGGAAACGTCCGGCATCCGCAGGGTGCGGAACGTAGCGGAGCAGCGCTGGAAGCAGCGCACGGAATCCGCCGACCCGCGAAAGGACGGCAGCAAGCGCCGGTCCCCGAGCAGGCGGCGGCCGCGGCCCGGCCGCGATGGAGGAGTCGATGAATTTGCCTGACGCGACGCTGCTGACCGATGGCTGGCTGAGCGCCGTCACGCTGGCGACGGCCCTGGCGGCGCTGGCCGCGAGCTGGCGAATCGCCCGGCGCGCGGCCCGGGAGCGACGGCGGCTGGACGTCATGTACAGGGATCTGCAGGTGTTCGCCGAAGCCTCGACGCGGGTGGCGGACACCCTCGACCACCTGCTGCGGGGCGACGTGCCGGAGCCCGAGGCGCCGACGTCGTCGCGCCGCTACCTGCTGCACCAGGCCCGCGAGCGGCTGGAACGTGGCGAGGCGGCGGATCAGGTCGCGAGCCAGCTCGCGCTGTGCGATGACGAGCGTCGTCTGCTGGAGTTCCTCAGCCGCGGCCGGGGCGATCCGACCGGCCGGACGGTGCGTTCCGTCGCCTGAGACCCGGCCGGGTCCGTCAGGCCGTTCCGGCGGCGGCTTCCCGGGCGCGCTCCCGCACGGTTTCGACCATGGCGCGCAGGCCGTTGCCCCGGGTGACCGACAGATGGCCGAGCAGATCCAGCTCGCCGAACAGGGCTTCGATGTCGTAGTCGAGGATCTCGCCGGGCGTGCGCTGGTCGTAGGCGGCGAGCACGATGGCGATGAGACCGCGGACGATGTGGGCGTCGCTGTCGAGGGTCAGATGCAGGCGCCCGGTCTCCTCGTCGACCCGGGACTGCAGCCAGACCTGGCTCTGGCAGCCGCGCACCAGGTTGTCCTCGATCTTGGCGGCATCGTCCATGTCGGGCAGCTCCTTGCCCAGGTCGATGACGAAGCGGTACTTGTCTTCCCAGGAATCGAAGAAGCCGAATGCCTCGCGGATCTCGTCGACCGTCATGGGCGGCCGAGCGGCGTCGCTGCCGCCCATCAGAACAGCCCCAGCTCGAGCTGGGCCTCCTCGGTCATCATGTCCCGGGACCACGGCGGGTCGAACACCAGGGTCACCTCGACCCGATCGACGTTGGGGACCTGGCCGACGCGGCGTTTGACGTCGTCGACGAGCACCGGTCCCATGCCGCAGCCCGGTGCGGTCAGGGTCATGGTGACCCGCACGATCCGGCCGTCCACGGCGACGTCGTAGATCAGTCCCAGGTCGACGACGTTGACCGGGATCTCGGGGTCGTAGACGCTGGCGAGGGCTTCCCGGACCTGGCCCTCGTCGACGCTGCCGTCCGGGCGGGGCTCGAAGGTCAGGACCTCCGGCTGAAAACCCAGGGCGTCGGCGTCGGCGCCGTCGATCCGCGCCATGTTGCCGTTCACCACGACCGTGTAGGTGCCGCCGAGGCTCTGGGTCAGGGTGACGAAAGTGCCGTCGCGGATGGTGATGGGATCGCCCGTCGGGACCAGCCGCGCGGGACAGTCACGCAGAATCGGCAGCAGGCGGCGCTCCATCAGTCGGCGGACGCGACCGCGAAGCTCTCACCGCAGCCGCAGTAGGTGGAGGCGTTGGCATTCCTGAAGCGCAGGCTGGCGTTCAGCCCCTCGGTGACGTAGTCCACCTCGGTGCCGCGAACCAGCGGCAGATCGGCTTCGCTGACGTACACGGTCACCGCCGGATCGACCTCGAACGCGCGATCCGACGGCTCGGGGGCGTCGACGTAGTCGAGGGTGTACATGTAGCCGTTGCAGCCGCTCTCCTTCACGCCGAGGCGCAGGTGACGGCGCCCGGAGCGCTCGATCTGGGCACGCAGGTGGGCGATCGCCGGTGCCGTCACGTGGACGGCCGGCGTGCTCTGGTTTGGGTCGAATTCACTGACGGTCATGATGTCGTCCCGGTGCGTTGCGGCACACTGGTGGCCGCACACTAGAGGAATGTCTGGGCTTTTTCGACGCCTTTCAACAGGGCGTCGACGTCGGATGGCCGATTGTACAGGCTGAAAGCGGCGCGCACGGTACCCGGCACGCCGAACCGGTCCATCAGCGGCATGGCGCAGTGGTGGCCGGTGCGCACCGCGATGCCCTGCTGGTCGAGCAGCGTGCCGATGTCGTTGGGATGGCTGCCTTCCACCAGGAACGACACGATGGACACGCGCTCGCGCGGCTCGCCCACCAGCCGTATGCCGGGGATCTGCTTCAGGCCGCTCACGGCCCGCGCCACCAGCGCGGCTTCCTGCGCCAGCAGGCGGTCCCGGGGCAGGGCGGTCAGGTAGTCGATCGCCGCGCCGAGTCCGACCGCGCCGGCGATGTTCGGCGTGCCGGCCTCGAACTTGTAGGGCAGGCTCTGGTAGGTGGAGTGCTCCAGGGTCACCCGCTCGATCATCTCGCCGCCGCCCTGCCAGGGCGGCATCTCATCGAGCAGTTCGGCCCTGCCGTAGAGCACGCCGATGCCCGTGGGGCCGAACAGCTTGTGGCCGGAGAAGGCGTAGAAGTCGCAGTCGAGCGCCTGCACGTCGACCTCGAACTGCAGCATCGCCTGGGCGCCGTCGATCAGCACCAGCGCGCCGGCGGCGTGGGCCGCCCGGGTGATGTCGGCCACCGGGTTCACCGTGCCCAGTGCGTTCGACACGTGGCCGATGGCGACCAGCCGGGTGCGCTCGCCGAGGCGCCGGTGGAAGTCGTCGAGATCGACCTCGCCGTCGTCGGTCACGTCGCAGGCCACCAGCCGGGCGCCGGTGCGCTGGCAGAGCATCTGCCAGGGCACGATGTTGGCGTG
>DLCH01000038.1:0-351 GCA_002480525.1 Gammaproteobacteria bacterium UBA7803
TCGTCCTGGGCCGCCCGGTCGTCCGCCTCGGTGGGGCGCGCGGAGGCCGCGCCACGCCGCCGTCGCGCGGTGTCCTCCTCGCGCAGCCGCAGGGTCTGTTCACCGCGCAGCAGCGTCCGGCTGCTGGAGGTCAGGCGCAGCGCGCCGAACCGTTCCGGGTCGGCGATCAGGAAGCCCTGAACCATGAGCTGACGCACGACCGAACGCCACTGGGCGACCGACAGATCCTGGCCGATGCCGAACGTGCTCAGACGGTCATGGCCATGCTGGCGCACCTTGGCCGTGTCGGCGCCGCGCAGCACGTCGATCACCTGCCCGACGCCGAACCGCTGGCCGGTACGGTACACGCAG
>DLCH01000038.1:652-19593 GCA_002480525.1 Gammaproteobacteria bacterium UBA7803
CTGGCCGGTACGGTACACGCAGGACAGCAGCTTGCGGGCCGCCTCGGTGCCGTCCCAGGTACGCGGGGGCGCGAGGCAGACGTCGCAGTTGCCGCAGTCGCCCGGGTGGCGCTCACCGAAGTAGGCCAGCAGCGCAGCCCGGCGGCAGGTCGTCACCTCGCACCAGCCCAGCAGCGCGTTCAGCTTGTCCCGCTCGATGCGCTTGAAGTCCTCGCCGGCCTCGGACTGGGCGAGCATCTGCGACAGCCGCACGACGTCCTGCAGGCCGTAGATCATCCACGCCTCCGCCGGAGCGCCGTCCCGGCCGGCGCGGCCGGTCTCCTGGTAGTAGGCCTCGACGCTCTTCGGCAGGTCCAGATGGGCCACGAAGCGCACGTCCGGCTTGTCGATGCCCATGCCGAAGGCGATGGTGGCGACCATCACCACGGCCTCCTCCCGCAGGAACCGCCGCTGATGCTCCGCCCGCACGTCCGCGGGCAGCCCGGCGTGGTAGGGCAGCGCATCCAGACCCTGGTCCCGCAGCCAGTCCGCCGTGGACTCGACGCTGCGCCGGGACAGGCAGTAGACGATGCCGGCCTCGCCCTGATGGCGCTCCAGGAAGCCGGCGAGCTGGCGCTTCGGGTCGGTCTTGCCTTCGACGGCATAGCGGATGTTCGGCCGGTCGAATCCGGCGACGAAGCGCACCGGTTCCGCCAGCGCCAGACGCTCGACGATGTCTTCGCGGGTCCGCGCGTCGGCGGTGGCCGTCAGCGCCATCCGGGGGACACCGGGGAAATGGCTGCGGAGCTGATCCAGGGCCAGGTAGTCCTGACGGAAGTCGTGGCCCCACGCCGAAACGCAGTGGGCCTCGTCGATGGCGATGACGGACACCGTGACGCGGGACAGCAGGTCCAGGGTGGCCGGCTGCAGCAGGCGCTCCGGGGCGACGTACAGCAGGTCCAGGGTGCCGGCCTCGATGGCGGCCGTCACTTCCGCGCGCTCGGCGGCGGACTGGGTGGAGTTGAGATAGGCCGCAGCCACGCCGAGCTGGCGCAGCGCCGCCACCTGATCGGCCATGAGCGCGATCAGCGGCGACACCACGATGCCGACACCGTCGCGCAGCATCGCCGGAATCTGGTAGCACAGCGACTTGCCGCCGCCGGTGGGCATCAGCACGAGGCAGTCCCGCCCCGCCACCACCGTGTCGATGATCTCGGCCTGACGCCCGCGGAATGCCGGATAGCCGTAAACGCGCTCGAGCACTGCCAGGGCGGACTGGGTCATCGGATTCGGATCATCGCCGGGAAACGGCCGCACAGTGTGCCAGACCCGCCGGTCCGGCGTGTAGCAGGACCGCCCCGGGCGGCGCGCGCAGCCGGCCTTCCGGGTCTTCGGCCCCCGGCGTCTTTGAGCCTGGCGCCACCGCGCTGGCATACTCCGTTCAACGACACGCGGGAGAAACGGACATGAGCGAAGACCACAAACTGAACCCGGGCGACCACTACGGCTCGCCGGCGGAGGTGCTGGCCGACGGGACACTGTCCCAGGACGGCAAGATCGAGGTGCTGACCAACTGGGCCAACGACATCCGCCTGCTGCAGGTGGCCGAGGAGGAGAACATGCCCGGCGCCGCCGGCGACCTCGCCGCCCGGCTCGCGGAGGTGGAGCAGGCGCTGCTGTCTCTCGGTCACGACGACACCGCCCACGACGCCAAGGCCTGACCGGCCCCTACTGCACCTCCGGCAGCCGCCTGGCGACCCAGGCGGCCGCGAACGCGGCCAGCGACAGCAGCAGAATGGCCGCCCCGGTGGAGAACTGCTGCACCACCGCCGTGATCCCGCCCACCACCAGCAGAAACGCCCCGATCAGGGTATTGCCCACCGCGACGTAGTCGGTGCGCTTGTTGCCGCCCGCCAGGTCCACCACGTAGGTCTTGCGCGCGAGCCGCACGCCGTCGTGGAGCAGCGCCAGCAGAAAGAAGGCGCCGGGCAGAAACCACGCGGTCGAGGCGATGCCCGGGGCCCAGCGGTCCACCAGGAACACCACCGATCCCAGCGTTCCCGCGCCGCACGCCGTGAGCAGCAGCAGACGCCGGCTCGACCGGTCCGCCAGGGCGCCCCAGGCCGGCCCGCTGATCAGCGACGACAGCCCCTGGGCGACGAAGAAGTAAGCGAGGGACGTGCTGGCCTTCTGGTTCGCCAGCACCACCAGGAACGGGGCCGCCAGCCCGCTGCCGACCAGCAGCGCCCGGGCGGCGAGGAATCGGCGGAAGCCGGCATCGTCGCGCAGCACGGACAGCCGCTCGAAGGCTTCCCGCAGGCCGTTGGCGCCGCCCTCGGTGGCGCCGGGCGCCTCCCGGATGGTCGAGTAGACGGCCGCCGACACGAGCCACAGGAGACCGGCGAATCCCAGCAGCACCGCGTAGGGCCGGTCGCCGTCCGGACTGAACCAGAGCACCACCGCGAACACCAGCGTGCCGAGGCCGGCCGCGCTCGACGCAAAGCCGGTGACCCGTCCGCGCCGGGTCTTGGGCACCGTCTTGCCGAGCACGTCCTTGGACGCGACGGACGAGAATCCCCGGGCCAGGCTGAACACCACCACCAGCCCGAGCACCGCGTAGCCCGCGGCGGCGCCGGTCAGCGTCAGCGCCGTCAGGGCGAGCCCGATCACCACGAGCGCCTGCGCCACCGCGCCCCCCACGTAGCTCCACTTGCGCACCGGCAGGCGGCGCACCCAGGCGGCGATGCCGAGCTGCGGCAGCATGGAACCCGATTCGCGGATGGGCACCAGCAGCCCGGCGATCCACCCCGGCGCCTGCAGCGAGGTCAGCAGCCAGGGCAGCGTCGTCTTGGGATTGATCAGCGCGTCGCCGAGCTTGCTCGCCGCCTGAGCCAGGGTGTTGCGGAAGAAATTGCCCGGCACCACCCGGCAGGCTTCGTCGGAGATGTCCCGACAGACCCGGGAGTCCTCGTCCTCGTCGTAGAGCTGGTCGTACAGTCGCGCCGCCAGCCGGTCGGCCGGCGCCTCGGAAGTCGTCGTCATGCGTCGATGGCCGGTCCGAGCGCCTCGCGCAGCGGCCCCAGCCAGGCCTCGTAGTTCCGCCATTGGTCCAGGCCGGAATCGTACAACGGCTGGCGCACCTGCTCGGAGCTGGCCGTGCGCACCGACCGCTCCGTCCGATGAAACTCCAGGCAGGCCGGCTCGAAGGGCAGCTCGAGGAAATCCAGCAGGCGCCGCACCTGACCTTCCAGATCGGCCACCACGTCCTCGTGGCGCACCCGCAGGATCCGCCCCGGCAGCACCTGCTCCCAGTGGTCCATCAGGGTCACGTACTCACGGTAGTAGTGGCCGATGTCCTCGAGGTCGTAGGTGAACTCCTGACCCTCGGCGAAGAGCTGCTTGAAACCGCTGAAGCAGCAGGCCATGGGATGACGGCGGGCGTCGATGATCCGGGCATTAGGCAGAATGAGATGAATCAGCCCCAAATGCCTGAAATTGTTAGGCATTTTGTCCGTGAAAAACGGCGCGTCACCCCGGTGCATGCGGGTGTCGTCGAGGTACCGCCGGCCCAGCTCGGCGAGGCTGGCGTCATCCAGCTCGGCCAGCACGCCCGGGTAGCGGGGATCCTCCAGCGGCCGCCGGCCCCGGAGCCGGTGCACCATGGCGAGCACGTTCGGCAGCTCGAAGGTGCCGTCCACCTGGGAGTGTGAGGCGAGCACCTGCTCGAGCAGCGTGGAGCCGGCCCGCGGCAGCCCGACGATGAAGATCGGGTCCGCCGCCGGATGCCCTGCCCCGGCGCGGCGCTCGAACAACCCCCGGTCGCACACCGACCGCTGACGCTCGAACTCGGCGGCCAGCCGCTCCGGCCGGTAGCCGACCTCCTCCCGCTTCAGCGCGTTGCCCCGCTGGAAATAGCGGAACGCCTCCGCGAACTCGGCGCGATCCTCCAGGGCCTTGCCCAGGGCGAAGCAGAGGTGGTAGCGGTCCACGCGGCCAGTTCCGGGCGCCGCCTCCTGTTCCCGCATGCGGGCCAGCTCGTCGTCGTCGAACCGGTAGGTCTTGAGATTCGCCAGGCTCCAGTAGGCGTCGCCGAAGTCCGGGCGCGCCCGGGCGGCCCGCCGGTAGGACGCCACCGCCGCCTCGCGATGGCCGACGGTCTTTTCCGCGTGCCCCCGGGCCAGGTTCAGCGCCGGGTCGTCCGGTCGCGCCGCCAGCAGCCGCTGGTAGGTGGTCAGCGCCTGGTCGTAGGCACCCGCCGCCATGGACGCATCGGCGTACAGCGCTTCGACGGCCGGGTTGTCCGGGTCGGCGTCGCGCAGCCGGCCGGCCTCCTCGAGCGCCCGGTCGAACTTCTGCCGACGCTGCAGCACCCGCACGTAGTCCACCCGCCCGCGCAGGAACTGGGGATCGAATGCGAGCGCGCTCTCCAGCAGGAATTCGGCGTCGTCGAGCACATGGAGCTCGCTGCCGATGGCGGCGAGCAGACGCATGGCCTCGAGATGATGGGGCTGACGCTGCAGGAACGCCCGGCACAGGCGCTCGGCCTTGTACAGCCGTCCCTCGTGCAGGAAGCTCGACACCGAAACGAGCTCCGGCGGCAGCGCCTTCAGATGGTCGTGCTGGGCCATGGCCCGGTCGGCGGCGGCATCGTCGCCCCGCTGCCGGTGCAGCGCCGCGAGCCGCTGCCAGCTCGCCGGCAGCGCGGGATTGCAGCGCACGGCCTCCGCGTAGGCGGTCAGCGCGCCACCGGCGTCGCCGCGCGCGAGAAGCAGATGGCCCCGCTCCTGGAAGGCCCGGCCGTACTCCGGACGCGCCCGCAGCAGACGATCCAGTGCGTCACCGGCCTCGTCGAGGCGTCCGAGGTAACGGTTGCAGACCGCGAGCAGATAGAGCGCGTCCGGGTCCTCGCCGTGGTCGGCGAGCAGCGCCTCGGCGGCCCGGGCGGCCTCGGCCGGCCGCCCGCCCTTGAGCAGCGCCTGGGCCCGTTCGAGCCCCCGCTCCAGGGGGGGCTCGCCGGACGTCGTCGACGCATCGACCGATGCTGCGGGCATCTTCTACAGGTTGATGCTGAACCGCAGGCTCACCGTGCGGGGCCGATTGGTGGTCACCCGGCGGATGTCGTCCTGGGTGTTGATGAACAGATCCGCCCGCTCGTCGGTGAAGTTCTCGAGGAACAGCTCCGCCTTCCAGGCGTCCTTGGCCACCCCGAGGGCCGCGTCGTAGGTGGTGTAGGCATCCTGCTTGCGCCGCTCGGACGCCACCAGGGAGCTGTAGCTCTTGTCGGCGTACTGGGCCGCCGCCTGGGCGTAGACGTTGTAGCCGTCGTCGAGATACCAGTTGTAGCGGGCCCGGAAGGTGGCCTGGAACTCGGGAACGAGGGGCAGCTGGCTGCCCTCCGGCGCGAGCTCGACGATCTGGGCGGAGATGTCGGTCAGTTCGGTGTCGTTGTAGGAGAACGCCCCGAACAGCGACAGGTTGTCCGTCGGCGCCCAGATCACGTCGCCCTCGAGGCCGCGGATCTCCGAATCCGCGCCGTTCTCGATGAACGTCAGGATCGACACGTTCTGCGGGTCGAACCGCGAGATCTGCATGTCGGTCCACTCGATGAAGTAGGCGTTGCCGTTGAACTGCAGCAGGCCGTTGAAGAGCTGCGTCTTCCAGCCCAGTTCGTAGTTCTTCACGTCGTCGGTGTCGTAGGTGGTCTGCACCGTCGGGAACTCGGGATTCACCGACGGCAGGCCGCCGCCCCGGTTGAAGCCGCCGGGCCGGAACCCTTCCGAATAGGTCGCGAAGAACAGCATGTCCTCGTTCGGCGTCCAGTTGAGCGTGAACTTGGTGATCACGTCGTCGAGCTCGATGGGATCCGGCGAGTGGCCGCCGGACACGTCGTAGTCCCGGCCGCTGTCCCGATCGTCCAGCGCCACCAGCGGCGTCGTGAAGATGCCGTTGGCGAAGTTCGACGAGCCCTCGAAGTCGAGGTCGAACTCGTAGTACCGGGCCCCCGCGATGACCTCCAGGGTGTTCGGAATCAGGTCGAAGGACACTTCGCCGAACACGGCGAGCTGCTCCTCGGTGCGGCGGATGTCGTTGAAGAAGGCGATGCCCTCCGCCCGCGTGCTCGGATCGATCTGGACCGCATCGGAGATGGGCGCATTGCGGGCGAAGCCGAGATTCTGGACCGCCAGATAGGCGTAGTCGTCGATCGTCTCGATCTCGAAATCGTCGTAGAAGACACCCGCCGTGAGTCGCACCCGCCGGTCCTCCGGCGTGGTGATCCGGAACTCGTGGGTCTGCCGGGTCTGGCTCTGATCGATGATCGCGCCCTTGGTCGGGTCCAGGCACTCGCGCCCGCCCGGGGTGATGAACTCGGCCTGGACGATGTCGGCCGTGGGGTCGCTGTTGTAGGTGGAGGTGTAGGTGCACGTGTAGTAGCTGATGAACGCGCCCGAGTTGTTGTAGCCCGTGTAATCCACCGACTGGTCGATGTCCCGGTCCAGATAGCCGCCGGTGTAGACCATGTCGAGCTGCGCCATGCGGCCGGTCAGGGTCCACGTCGTCAGGCCGAACTCGTCCTCGAGCTCGTCGGGGAAGTACCGGTTGACCTCCAGCTCGCCGACCTCGGGGTCGTAGTCGAACACGCCGTCCGCCCCGAGCTCCTGCTGGGTGTGCTGAACCAGCAGATCCCAGTTCTCGTTGATCAGGTAGTTCGCCGACAGGCGCATGCCCTGGTAGTAGGCGTCGTTGAAGTCGTCCTCGACCAGAGCGACGTTGTTGGCAGCCTGGTAGCTCACCGCGTCCGGCGTGGCTGTGGACAGCGGGTTGATCGCCGGGTCCGTGGTGAAGAAGCCCTGAACGTTGTCGATGTAGCCGCCTTCGTTGACCGAGTAGAACGCCCCGCGCACCGCCAGCCGGTCGTTGACCGGCACGTTGATCACCGCCTCCACGGCAGTGCTGGTCTCGCCGTAACGGGTGCTGCCGAACTCCCCGTCGATCTTGGCGGAGAAGCCGTCGAACTGGGGCTTGTTGGTGATCAGACGCACGGTGCCCGCCTGGGAACTGGCGCCGAACAGGGTGCCCTGGGGTCCCTTCAGCACCTCGATGCGCTGAATGTCGGTGGCGTAGATGTCGAGGTTGCGCCCGGGCGCCGTGACCGGCTGCTCGTCGAGATAGAGCGCGACGTTCGGCGTCGTGCCCTGGGCGCCCGACAGCAGCACGGTGATGGGCTGAACGGCCATGCCGCGGATGTAGACCGTCTGCTGGCCGGGACCGCGGCCGCCCGAGGTCACGCTCGGCAGGTAGCGCACGTAGTCCACGAACGCGTCGACGTTCAGGTCCTCCATGCTGTTCTCGTCGAGAGCCTGCAGCGTGATCGGCACGTCCTGCGCGCTGGCAGTGCGTTTGGTGGCCGTGACCACGACCTCTTCGATGGCGGCATGGGCGCCACCGGTGGCGGCGGAAGCCGCCATGGCGGTGACGATCGCGCTTCGCAGCTTGCTTGGCTTGAACATGGGCTGTGACTCTCCTTGCTGTCCTTGTTCTCCGGCGCGCTCCGCCCCGGAACTCTCTGCCGGAACTCTCTGCCGGTCTCTCCGCCGGATCTCTGCGTCCGGTTCTCTGTTCTTCTGGCCGGATCACGCTCGCCGGAGCCCGCGTACCCCTGCGGTGTTCCGCCGGCGCCGACCGCGACCTGCCCGGCCGCCGTGCGCCGTATTGCTTTCGGCTGTAAACGTCCCCAGTCGATGCCGCGATCCGGGCGCGCAGACTGCGCCCGCCGGCCCGCGGCAACGGCATGACGATGCGCCGCGCGGCTCCAGGCCGGCATCGACCACCAGAACTCGTGAGGATTCAGGGCGTCTGACGAACCAGAGCCCTCGCCTGGGCGACCCGGGGGCTGCCGGACTCAGCGGGACGTACCTCGCCGGGTCCGGCGACCGGCGCCTCGAAGGCGGCGGCGAGCGGGTACATTCGACCCGTCCCTTTGCTTAGTGGTCGAAGCGCGCACCTTAACATGCCGAACAGGCGCCTGCACACCGCCCGGGCAGACCGCGACGGCGCGCGGCCGCGTGGCCAGCGCGCCGGCGGCTTGGCAAACTGACGACCCGGCCGAGCACGCCGGACCGTCACACCACCCCCACCGGCACAGGGAGCCCCCATGACCATCGATCCGCCGGCCGCGGCCGACGCCCCGCCACTCCAGGGCATCCGCGTGCTCGAGCTGGCCAGCATCCTGGCCGGACCGGTCACCGGACAGTTTCTCGCCGAGCTCGGCGCCGAGGTCGTGAAGATCGAGAACCCGGCGACCGGCGGCGACCCGACCCGTGGCTGGCGCCTGGCGGGGGAGCCGGACGGCGGCTCGGTGTCCGCCTACTTCTCCTGCGCCAACTGGGGCAAGCGCTCCCTCGCCCTCGACGTCGCGGACCCCGCCGGCCTGGAAGTGATCCGCCGGCTCGCCGCGGACAGCGACGTGGTGATCGCGAGCTACAAACCCGGTGACGACGTCAAGCTGGGCCTCGATCCCGCCACCCTGCTCGAGCTCAACCCGCGCCTGATCTACGGGCAGATTTCCGCCTATGGACGTGACGACCCGCGGCCGGGGTTCGATGCCATCATCCAGGCGGAGAGCGGGTTCACCTTCCTGAACGGCGAACCCGACGGCCCCCCGACCAAGATGCCGGTGGCGCTGGTGGACCTGCTGGCGGCCCATCACCTCAAGGAGGGCCTGCTGGTGGCCCTGCTCCAGCGTCACCGCACCGGCGCCGGCCGTCACGTCCACGTGTCGCTGCTCGACGCCGCCATCGCCTCCCTCGCCAACCAGGCGAGCAACTACCTGGTGGCGGGCGCCGTGCCCCAGCGGATGGGCTCCGAGCACCCGAACATCGTCCCCTACGGCGCCGTGTACACCCTCGGCGACGGACGCGAGCTGGTACTGGCCGTGGGCACCGAGCGGCAGTGGCAGGCCCTGACGAAATCCCTCGACCGGCAGGACCTGGACCGGGACCCGCGCTTCGCCGACAACCGGGGCCGCGTGAGCCACCGGACCGAGCTGCACGCGGAGCTCACCGGCACCTTCTCCCGGCTGTCGTCGGCGGAGGCCGCCAGGCGACTCGGCGCCGCCCGGGTGCCCTACGGTTTCGTCAACGACATGGCGGCGGTGTTCGCCCAGCGCGGCGGTGACCGGCTGCTGCTGGACCACGCCGGGCTGCGCGGCGTGCGCTCCTTCGCCGCCGAGGGCGTGTGCACCCGAACGGACCTGACCCCGCCGCCCGGCTACAACGCCGACGGCGCATCGATCCTGCAGCAGCTGGGCTACGACGCGGACGCGCGCGCGGCGCTGGCCCGCGCCGGCGTCTGGCCCGGCGAGGCCCGGGAGCCCGCTTGAGCTGGCGCCGCCGCGGACACCTCGAGGTTCAGGCCGACGGCGCGCAGCGCGAGCTGCTGCTGCCCGTCATGCAGGTCATCCGCGTCGAGGAAATCGCCGGCGGGCCGCTGCTGCTGGCCGCGATCACTGCGCTGATCTGGTCCAATCTCGCGCCCGCCGCCTACGAAGCCGCCTGGCGCCTGCCGGTGTCCTTCGACGTGGCGGGGCTCGCCTGGCGCCACGACCTGCACCACCTGATCAACGACGTGCTGCTGCCCCTGTTCTTCTTCGTCGCCGGGCTCGAGCTCAAGCGCGAGCTGGTGCGCGGCGAGCTGTCCAGCCTGCGCGCCGCGGCGCTGCCGGTGGTCATGGCCATCGGCGGCATGGTCGTCCCTGCCCTGCTCTACCTGGCCGTCGCCGCCGGCACGCCCGCCGCCGGCGGCTGGGGCGTGCCGGTGGCCACGGACATCGCCTTCGCCCTGGCGCTGGTGGCCGTGCTCGGCGACCGCATTCCCAATCAGGTGCGGATCGCGCTGCTCGCCTTCGCCGCGATCGACGACGTCGGCGGCGTCGTGGTGATCGCGGCGACCTATCAGTCCGACCTGTCCTGGCCCCTGCTGGGCAGCGCCGTGGTCCTGCTGGCCGCGGTCCATCTGCTGCAACGGCTGACCATGCTGCCCGCCGTCGTGTCGATCCTGACGGGCCTGGCGGCGTTCGCCTGCGTCATGGCCTCGGGACTGCATCCGACACTGGCCGGCATCGCCCTCGGCCTCACCGTCCCCGCAGACCCGCTGATCGGCCGCCGGCACTTCCTGGAACGGGCCAGAGCGCTGACCGCGGAGCTCGACGACGTCAGGACCCGCCGGCGCCGCGCGGCGCAGCGCGACGAGGACACCACGACCCTGCTGGAGCGCGAGGACGCTCTGCTGGGGCGGCTGGAAGGCCTGACGATCGGCACCGAATCGGTCCTCGACCGGCTCACCCGCAACCTCAATCCCTGGGTGAGCTACGTGGTGCTGCCGCTGTTCGCGCTGGCCAACGGGGGCCTGGCGCTCCAGCCCCAGGCGTTTGCCGATGCCTTCGCCAGCGAGGCGTTCTGGGCGGTGGTCGCGGGGCTGGCGCTCGGCAAACCGCTCGGCATCGTGCTGCTGACCTGGCTCGCGGCCCGCTTCGGGCTGGTTCGCCTGCCGGCGGGCATGGGCTGGGGTGACGTCGCCGGGCTCGGGCTGATCGCGGGCATCGGCTTCACGGTGTCGCTGTTCATCGCCGACCTGGCCTTCGGCGGCGAGGCGCGCCTGGCGGAGGCCAAGATGGGCATCCTCACCGCCTCTCTCGCCGCCGGCGCCGCGGGTGCGGCAATCCTGGCATGGACGCACCGCCGCTGACCGTCCGGCGCCGCGGCGGGCTCAATCCGGCGCGTCGAATGGCGGTTCGCCGTGGCGCCGGCGCAGCCAGTTCAACCCCTTGAGCACCCCTGGCCGCAGCACCAGCCAGCGCTCCACCCGGTATTTGCCGGGGAAATTGACGAGCAGCAGACCGATCAGCAGCGTCAGCAGCCCCTGGCCGGGCGTGACCAGCATGATCAGGCCGAGCAGCACCAGCAGCGCGCCGATGCCGTTCTTGATCAGGCCGAGAATCAGCGCGAGCAGGGGCTGGTCCGGGCTGCCACGCCAGGCTTCACGATCCTCCCGGGCGAAGTAGTCGTGGGGCAGCCTGGCGACCACCCAGGGCACGCCGACCAGGGCGGCGAGGAACGCGGCCAGCGACAGACCGGTGGCCCACCAGAGCAGTCCGGCGACGTCTGCGGGAATGTCCATCGCGGCATCCTACTCCGGGTCCGGGACGTGCGCTGCGTTGCCACGCACCCCGCCAATCCGGAGAATCCCCGGGGATGACGGGTTCAACCAGCGGGACATCGAAGCCATGAACAGCGACGCCGGCCCCGGCCGGGAATCGGCCAGCGTCCTGGAACGGGTCGAACGATTCGTCTGGGGCGGCCCGCAGCAGGCCCAGCCGGGCTGGCAGCATCACCTGTCCCAGTTCCTGCGACTGATCTGGGCGGTCGGCCGCGACGTCGCCGAGGGGCAGATCACGCTGCGGGCGATGAGCCTGGTGTACACCACCCTGCTCTCCCTGGTGCCGCTGCTCGCCATCAGCTTCTCCATCCTCAAGGGATTCGGCGTTCACAATCAGATCGAGCCGTTCCTGCTGAACGCGATGGAACCGCTCGGCGAGCGCAAGGAGGAGATCGTCGAGCGGATCGTCGGATTCGTCGACAACGTCCAGGTGGGCGTGCTCGGCTCGGTGGGCTTCCTGCTGCTGTTCTACACCGTCATCTCGCTGATGCAGAAGATCGAGCTCGCCTTCAACGACGTCTGGCAGATCAGCAGCCGCAGGACGTTCGCCGAGCGCTTCAAGGACTACCTCAGCGTCATCATCGTCGGGCCGGTGCTGGTGTTCGCCTCGCTGGGCATCTCGGCCACGGTGATGTCCGACCCGATGATGGCGCGCATGGCGGAGATCCAGCCGCTCGGCAGCATCATCGAGTTCGTGGGGCGGCTGGTGCCCATCGCCATGGTCACCGTCGCCTTCTCGCTCATCTACATGTTCGTGCCCCATACCCGGGTGCGCGTCGGCCCGGCGTTCACCGGCGGGCTGGTGGCGGGCGTGTTGTGGAACCTGCTCGGCTGGGTGTTCGCCGGCTTCGTGGCCCAGGCGAACCGCTACACGGCGATCTACTCCGGCTTCGCCACGCCGATCCTGTTCATGATCTGGCTGTACGTCGGCTGGCTGATCCTGCTGCTGGGCGCGACCATCGCCTTCTACCGCCAACATCCGGAGTACCTGTCCGGGCGCCAGCTCTCGGGGCACCTCAGCCATGCCGACCGGGAGCGCCTGGCCCTCCAGGCGGTGCGGCTGATCGGCGAGCGCTACTACGGTGCCGGCAGCCCGCCCGACGCCGAAACCCTGGCGCAGGCGCTTCGCGTCCCGGCCAATGCCGTCGAAATGATCCTCGCACCGCTCGAGGTGCGGGGCCTGGTCGCCAGCACCGACGCCAGCCCGCCCGGCTTCCTGCCGGGCTGCCCCTGGGAGCGGGCATCGGTTCACGACGTGCTTGACGCGACCCTGCAGGCGGGCCGCGACGGCCGGTTCCGGCATTCCTCCGCCGGAGTCGGCGGACCGGTGGACGGACTGCTCGCGCGGCGCGACCGGCTGCTCGCGGAGACCTTCGGGAACGTGGCATTGAAGTCGCTGGCCACCGGCGAGGCGCTGGACGCCGACGGCCCCGGACTCAGCCCAGAAACGCGCGCTCGAGCCCCTTCCTGACGAGCAGATTGCCCGAGGTGAACCGGTCGATGCCGCCCAGTTCGTAGGGCTCGCCGGCCATGATCGACCGGGCCGCCAGCAGGCCGCTGCGCACCGCCGGGCCGATGCCCTCGCACATGTCCCGGGTGGCGAGGCCGGCGGCGTCACCGACCACGAATGCATCCCCCAGCCGGCCCGGATCGGAGCGGTCACGCAGGAAGTAGCTGTAGCCACCGGGCGACTCCGGCGGCTCGTCGACCAGTCCTTCGCCGACCAGCCGTTCACACAGCAGGTCCCAGTGGCGGCGGATGTCGTCACCCCGCCGCTTGAGCTTGTCCGCCATGCCGCCGACGCCGACATTCAGGTAGCCGTCCGCTTTCGGCACGTACCAGGCGTAGCCCGGCAGTCCCTTGTCCAGGAACCACAGATGGCAGCTCGGGTCCTGCCAGTCACAGGCGTACTCACGTTCCAGAGTCACCGCCTGCAGCCCCTTGGTCCGGGGCTTGCCGCCCCGGAACAGCTCTCGGTAGACCGGACAGCGGGTCCCCCCGGCGCCCACCAGATAGCGGCACCGGTACGCCTCGTCGATCTGGTAACCGTCGTCCGTCTCCGTGACGTGGCGGACGTTGTGCCGGCGGACCGGCGCGCCGGAACGCTCCAGCAGCCAGGCGTCGAACTCGTAGCGGCGGATCGAATGCTGGGGCGAGCGCAGCGGCACGTGCAGGCCCTTGAAGGCGATGTCCAGCACCTCGAAGGTGAGAAACCGGTGCGGGTAGTCCTCGGGGGCGAACGCCAGGTCCTCGAGCACCTCCGGCGTGATCCAGCCCGCGCACAGCTTTTCCCTGGGAAACTGCTCGCGATCGAGCACCAGGCAGTCGTAGCCGCCGTCGACGAGCTGGCGGGCTGCCGACGACCCGGCCGGGCCGCCGCCGACGATGATGACGTCGTGGTACTCCATGGCGCAGGTCAGTCCGGCGCGTCCTGCTCGAGCGACACCCGCATGTGGTCGCGGGTGACCGGCAGCGTGCGGCAATCCGGACGGCGGAACAGCACCTGGAAGAGCTGAAGCTGGCCCTCGGTGAAGGCCGCCACCGAGCCGCACAGATACAGCCGCCAGGCCCGCACGAAGTCGTCGTCGAACATGTCCGCCACCCGGGCGGCGTTCGCCTCGAAGCGCTCCCGCCAG
Source organism: Gammaproteobacteria bacterium UBA7803 (assembly GCA_002480525.1). Taxonomy (GTDB): domain Bacteria; phylum Pseudomonadota; class Gammaproteobacteria; order Pseudomonadales; family Azotimanducaceae; genus UBA7803. The sequence continues at coordinate 14,482 of DLCH01000038.1, forward strand.
TGGCGCAGCGTCTGCGCGTAATGCGGCCGGAGATTCTCCACGTCCGCCACGGACAGCCCCACGGGCTCGAAGATGTCCATCATCTCGCGCAGCGTCGGCGGGTAGGCGCCGGGAAAGATGTAGCCTTCGATCCACTCGTTCAGCGGCCGGGAGACGTCCTGGCCGATGGAATGGATGAGCCCGCGCCCGTCCTCCTTGAGACAGCGGTCGATGGTGCTGCCGAGGGTGCGGTAGTTGTCCACGCCGACGTGCTCGAGCATGCCGACGGACACGAACACGTCGTAGCTGCCGGTGGCGTTCCGGTAGTCGTCCTCGACGTACTCGATGTGATCGTCCAGGCCTTCCCGCCGCGCCCGTTCCCGCGCGTACGCCACCTGCTCCCGGGAGATGTTGTAGGAGCGTACGTTGACGCCGTAGTGACGCACCAGGTAGCGGGCCAGCCCGCCCCAGCCGCTGCCGGCTTCGACCACGGTCTCTCCGGGCTGCAGCCGCAGCTTGCGGCACACCAGCTCGAGCTTCGCGGCCTGGGCCTGCTCGAGGGTGGCGTCCGGGGTCGGATAGTACGCGCAGGTGTACTGGGTGTAGTCGCGGTCGAGCCACAGCTCGTAGAACTCGTTGCCGAGATCGTAGTGGGAGTGGATGTTCTCCTTGGAACCCTGCAGCGTGTTGGGGCGCGCCCGCCGCGTCAGCAGCCGCTCCGCCATGCGCTTGGCGACGCCGGCCTGACGATCGGCCCGCGCCAGGCCCCGGTAGAGGCGTTCCATCACCGAGACCAGATCGCCCTTGACGGTCAGCCGGCCCTGGGTGAACAACTCGCCGAACGTGCGGTTGGGGCGATACAGCAGCCGGTACAGCGCGCCGCGGTCCTCCAGGCGCACGTGCACTTCCGAGCGCCCTTCGGCCTTCGGCGTGTCCACGCGCTGACCATCCCAGAGCTCGAGGCCGACCGATGGCTCACCGACGATCTGCAGCAGCCGGGCGGCCAGCCACTTGTCCGTGTCGTTCGGCGCACCGGAGGCAGTACCGTCCATCGAGCCGTTCTTGCTCACTTCCTCGTGGGAGTTCCCGTTCACCGCCGTGTCCTCCTCGCTGCGGCGATCCCATCATACCCAGCCCGGCGGCCAGGACTCAAAGCCCCGCCGTCCGCCGGGATCAGCCCGCCGCGGTGGCCAGAACCACCAGGCGATCGTCGCCGCTCAGAGCGCAGGGCGCATCCGCGGGCGGACTCAGCCGCAGGACGTCGCCGTCGCGATGATGAATGCCGACCAGCGTGTCGCCGCCCTGGCGGATCCGGTAGGCGGCGGCGCCAAAGTCCGGACAGTCCAGCACGCCCGGGTAGTCTTCCACCCGCCGCAGCATCACCTCCGGACCATCGGACATGAGCAGCGCGTCGAATACCACGCGCAGCTCCCGGCGCAGTGCGACCTGAGCAACGATGTGCGCCAGCAGCTTGGGGCTCACCATCACCTCGACGGGCCGTCCGGCGAGCAGCAGCGCGTTGTCCGGATCCTGGATCTCGAGCAGCACGTCGGGCGGCGTGTTCCGGTCCTCGAGCTGGTCCTCGAGAAGGGCCTCCAGCAGCAGATAGGCCATCACCGCCCGGGCATCGGCCTCCTCCTCGGAATTGAGGCGCTCGGAGCTCACCAGCAGCACGTTGTCGTAGGACGCGGGGTCGAGCCCGCGCAGCACGTCCTCCAGCACGTAGTCGGCCTCGACGTGGCGGATCGCCAGCGCGGCCAGCGATCCCTCCCCCTCGCACATCGCTTCCCGCGAGCGGGCGCTGATCATCGACACCAGCGTGACGTCGAAACGCTCGTCGTCGTAGGACGCGAACTCGGCCAGCAGCGCCAGCACGCGGAAGTTCCAGCCGAGGACCAGCACCCGCCGGACGCCCTCGCCCGCGTCCGCGCCGGCGTGGCGGATCGGCGCCGCTTCCGCCGGCGGCACCGGCGCGCCCGCCTGGGGAACGATGTCGTCGTAGTCGTGGGCGACGAACACCAGCCGGTCGTCGGCGCCGATCGGCGTGTCCGGCGCTGGATTGAGGATGGGCTCGAACACCTCGCCACGCGGTCTCACCAGGCCGCAGAGCACCGCCCGGCGATAGCGCGCCGCGGCAGCGAGGAAGGTCGACCCGGCGACGGACCCCGCTTCCCTGACGAACACGCCGGCGCCGACCTGGTGGCTCAGCAGCTCGCCGTAGACCCGGGACAAGCCGGCGTTGCGCAGGTTCTGAGCGAGCAGCCGGCTGATCAGCGAGTTGCCGCTGACCAGTTCCAGCGGTCCCCGGTAGGCACGCCGCGCTACGGCGACCTTGCGCTGGTCCTGGATCTCCGCCACCACGTAGGGCAGCGGCCGCAGCGCCGCCGCCGGGTGGCTCGACAGGGACAGCAGGGCCTTGATGGTGGCCACGTCCGCCGAGGTCGATGCTCCGGTGCTGGCACTGGGGACGATGATGGCCGCGGCGTTGAGAGAATCCACCCGCTCCAGGTCGTCCAGCGCCAGCGGCGTGCCGGAGCGCAGCACGATGTGCCGGCCACGGGCGCCGATGGCAGGGTCGTCCCGCAGGGCCTGGGCGTGCCAGGCCGTGACCTCGTCGCACAGCACCACCAGCCGCAGCCGGGAGGCGTGCTGGCGCAGCAGGAAGCGCCGCACCCGGCCTTCCGACTGCAGGATCTCGCCGACGATCGGCAGCGTGCGGTTCGACCAGCCGAGCACCACGATGTGGTTGCGCGTCGCCACCGGCGTCAGCCCGCTCTCCAGCCGGCGCATGCGCGTGTTCAGCCACTGGGTGAGAATCGCCACCAGGGCGCCGAGAAACACCACGTATCCGGCCACCGTCAGAATGGTCGAGACGATCCGGCGCCACGCGCCCTCGTCGTCCCCCAGATAGCCCGGGTCCGACAGGCGCAGGAACGCCCACCAGACCACCTCGCCGAAGTGGCCCGCGTCGGCGGTCACGGGCAGCACCAGGGCGCCGCCGATCAGCGAGATCAGGCCGATCAGCCCGGCCACGAGCAGGAGCTGGAACGACACCCCGCGCACGAACAGCCGCTCGAGCGTGAACTGCAGCCGGTTCAGCAGCCTGAGTCGCGGAAACTGGGAACGGGCCATTTAACCCTCCGCCGGATGAACGCCTCTATTATGCCGATACCGGCCCGGCGGGCCGCAACGCCTCGCCGCACCGCCGGGGCGCCCCCTCAGGCCTCGAGCACGCGGTCGCGGTCGTCGTCGCAGCCGTGGCGATGCGGCGGCAGCGCCAGCCAGGCGGAGGACGTCATCAGGTCGCCGCCGACGTAGCGCATCGCTTCCAGGGTGTCCCGGGCCCAGCGGTGGCCACGCAGGGCGCAGCGCAGCAGCACCGCCGGATAGATCACCGTCGCGAGTATCACCAGAGCCCACCAGACGTATGCCATGCCTCTTCTCCGGCACGCGCGCCGGACGCGCGCGAACATCGGGCGGTGCCGCCGGACGGATGCATGAATCTCGATGTGCTGCTTGAAACGGAGAAACGGTCATCCCGCCGGCATTGCACCGGCGGATGAACCCATGCAACGCGGACTAGCGCCCGGCGAATTCGCCGCCGGACGGCATCCAGGTGTCGATATGTCGTTGCAGTCGGTTCATGGGGCCGAACCATACGCCGATGCGCAGGCTTGTCAATCGGACGGTTCCGCTCAGGGCAGCGCGAAGACCAGTCCTAGCGTCACGCCGTGCACCGTGAGCTCGGTGCGCAGATCCCGGCCGTCGGGCTGGGCCATGTCGAACAGGCCGGTCTGCCAGTAGCGATAGCTGACGGTGCCGGTGAGCCGCTCCGTCAGAGCCGCGGCGGCGCCGAGCTCGACCTGGAAGGCCCATGCCGCATCGTCGTCGTCGACGTAGGTCTCTCCGGTCGTGTCGAGGCGAACGTCCCAGTCGGACCACGCCATGCCGACGCCCAGCGCGGCGAAGGGCTGAAACGGCAGACCCCAGGCCGGGTGATAGGCGGCATTGACCAGCACGCTGTCGGCGCGGACGGCGCCGGACGCCCGGTCCTCGCCGAATTCCGGATTGAAGTCGATCAGCTCCGCCTCGTTGCGCCGCCGGGCGGCTTCGAGCTCCACGCGCCAGCCGTTGCCGAAGCGGTAGCCTGCCGCCAGCGAGGCGGCGTAGCCGACGTCGAAGGCATCGAAGTTGGCGAGGTTGTTCTTGATCTCCGCGTCCTTCGGAAACGTGGCACCGCCCGCCGCAGCCACGTACCACCCGGGGCCGGGCCGCCGGGGCGCCGCGCCGGCCAGGGCCGGACCCGCCGCGGAATCGCCGCCGAGCCGATAGCGCAGCGTGGCCATGACCGACTGCACCCGGTGGTCCGTGTCGAATTCCTCGCCGGCGACGTCCTCGAGCTCGATGTCCGGGGCGTGCCACAGCCGGTATTCCGTCGCCAGGTCGAGCCGGGCGGTCAGCGGCAGCTCGATGCCGGCCACGAGCTGGTAGGCCAGCGCCGTGTCCCGATCGTCCAGCAGCCGGCGCCCGGTGATGTACTCGGTGAGCTCGTAGTCGACCCGGGCCACCGCCACGCCCGCCCCGAGGTAAGGCCGGAAGCCCGTGCCCGCATCGAAGCGGCGCAGCACGCTGGCCCCGATGCTGCGGGCCGTGAGCGTCGAGTCACTGTCGGGCTGCACGTCGGCGCCGCCGCCCGGGAAGTACACCACCTCGGAGTCGTTGCCGCGGTGCGCCGCGTCGAGCTCGAGGCGCCAGCGGTCGCCGAGCGACATCCCCCCCACCAGCATCGCCATGGGCCGGCCCAGATCGAAGTCGACCCGGCCGCCCACCGCATCGCCGTTGTCGGCGCGGCCGGCACCCAGGCCGCCGCCCAGGTACCAGGCGCGGCCGTCGGTCCCGGTGTCGGCAGCGGCGCCGCTGCCCGTGATCGCGGCCAGTGCCACCGCGGTGAGTGCGCTCGTTCGGATGTTCAATACTCTGTCGACTCGCTGATTCGGGGTGAAGCCGCCCTCCCGGCGCACCCGCGCCGGGACGCTGCCGTTCGGTGCGGGCGCCATGCTATAACGTCGAGGGCACAGCACAAGGGTGGAGGCACGATGACGCAGGGTGGGGAGACCCGGTCGGCGGCGGGAG
>DLCH01000020.1:0-2135 GCA_002480525.1 Gammaproteobacteria bacterium UBA7803
TCGATGGCGGTGATCTCCGCCAGGCTGACGGACCGGGCGGCCCCCGGGCGGGCCGGGACGTCGGCCCGGGAGGCGACCGCCCCGGGCGCCTCGGCACCGGCCGATGACCGCGGTCCGGCGGCCGGCCGGACCTGGGGCAGCGGTTCCAGAATCCGGGCCAGCGACCACCCGAGCAGGACCCCGACCGCGATCAAGGCGGACGCGCGCAACCAGAGCGTGGACATGGCAGGCTCCACCGCGATGGCCCGGAGATTGTCACCGTGCCCGGCGCTGCCCGCAACGGCCCGGACCGCTGCCGGCCCGGGCCCGGGAGGCGGTTCAGGCCGATGCGCTGGGCCGGGAAGACACCTCGGCGTGCCAGCGCCAGAGCTCGGCGAGCTCGTCCTCCGGGCGCAGATCCACGAGCTCCGCGGCGAAGTCGATCACGCACAGGGCGGTGATGTCCGCCACGCTGAACGCCTCTCCGGCGATGAAGCGGGAGGCCGCGAGCTGGTCGTTCAGACGGCGGTAGAAAGCCCTGGCCGCACGCTCCCCCTGCTCCTTCGCCGCGGGAATCTGCTGGCGGTCCGGCAGCAGCCTGGCCACCACCGGGCCGTTGACCCACGCCTGGCCCACGGGGCCGAGCAGCTCGAACTCGAGCTGCCGGTTGGCCATGTCCACCAGGCCGATCGACACCGGGTCGGCGCCGAACAGGGGCGGTTCCGGGTGGAGCGCCTCGAAATAACGGCAGATGGCCACGGATTCGGCGATGCAGGTGCCGTCGTCGAGCTCCAGCACCGGCACCTTGCCGCTGGGATTGCGGCGCAGAAACTCCGGCGTGCGGTGCTCGCCGCGCCGCATGTCCACCTGGACGGTGGGCACCTCGATCCCCTTCTCGGCGAGGAACACCCGCACCCGCCGCGGGTTGGGCGCCGCGGTCACGTCGTAGAGCTTCAAATCCGTCTCCCTGGCTGTCGGTGAGCGATGATGCTGCCACATCGCACAGCCGGCGACACGGCTCCGGGCTTCCGGCATGCTAGTTAATGCAAATGATTCCCATTTGTATTTACAACGAGGCCAGGGCCCGGCAGGATGGCCCCAGCCAATCAGGGAATCTGCCATGTCGCTCCAGGACGTCCGTGACCCCGCCGGCTTCGACGCCGTCTGGCTGATCCGCCACCTCGCCGCCTGCCTGACCCGGCGCCGCCCGCTGCCGCCCCAGGTGGTTCGGGCCCTGCGCGCCCGGGCCTTGACCCTGGACGAAGCGCTGTCCGCGCTCGCGGATCTCAACGGCCCGATGCCCGGCCCGATCGGCGTCGGCCCGCCGTGCAGCACGTGCTGGACCGTCCACGAGGCCCTCATCGGCCAGGCGGCCGCGGCCCTGGCCCGGGACGATCCGGCGCCGGCCGCCGCCGCCGTCGCGGCGCTGGCCGGTTCCGTCCCGCTGACGGCGGCCCAGGCCCGCAAGGCCCTGGCCGCCGTGGAGCGGCTCGCCGGTCACGGCCCGTCGAGGCGGGACAGGTGCTCCAGCGGAAAGGGCGGCGTCGCGATCGCGCGCACCGCCAGCGAGATCAGCGCCACGGCGCTGTCGTCGCCGGCGACCCGGTTGGCCCGCAGCTCGCCGCACTGCTGACAGCGATGCACCAGCGACCACTCGCCGTCCCGGCGCACCCAGACGGCGATCGGCTCCATGGCGCCGTGACAGTCGTGCCGGCGGTCACCGGGGCGGCGGTCGACGTGCAGCGACCACAGGCAGGCGGGACAGTGATTGCGATGGCGTGTGCCGTGCGGCGCGCCGGCCGCGCGCTGGCTGCAGTGTCGGCAGAGGAATTCGTTGTCGTGTTCCACGGTGGCTCGTCTCCACGGATTGCCGCGCCCCGTCTGCGGGGCAGCGGCGGATGCGTCTGACGAGCGACCGGGCCGGGGCCCCGGGGCAGCGGATCAGACGCGCGACGGCGCTACGTGGAGAACAAGCATCAACGACCTTCGGTCGGGTGATCGGACCCGCGCAGTCTACCAGAACCGGCCCGGCGCACCACGGCGTCGCGCCGCGGCGCGCGCCACCCGTCACATGGTCCGTCGCGGCGATTTGGCATAGCATCGAGGTCAGCGAACGAGCGCCGGCCGGCCGGCGACGGAGACCGATCATGATCAGC
>DLCH01000020.1:2520-3044 GCA_002480525.1 Gammaproteobacteria bacterium UBA7803
GCTGGCGCTGCCGGCCGCCGCCTGGGAGCGGGGCCAGGACCTGATGGGGCGAACGGTGGAGACCCGGGACGGCGAGCTGCTCGGCCAGGTGCGCGACTTCGCCGTCGACCTCGACAGCGGCCGCATCCACTACGTGGTGGTGTCCGTCGGCAGCTTTCTCATCGAGGACGGCCTGATCGCCGTCGCGCCGGACGCCCTGCGGGAAAGCGCGGACGCGGACCGCCGGCTGGTGCTCGAATCCGATGCCGAGGCGCTGCGGCAGGTCGAACGGTTCGGCCCCGGCGACTGGCCCGACAGCGCCGCGGTGACGGCAGCGCCGGCGACCGCAGACCCCGACGCCGCGGCCGACGACGGCAGCCCGGCCGGCCCGGCCCGGGGCACCGCCACGATCAGCGACGGCAGCCGCACCGCGACGCTGGCCGCCGGCGAGCGGCGCATCGAATTCGCCCCCGCCGAGGTCCCGGACGATCCGCCTGCCGGGGCCGGGGAACCGGCCGCGACGGACACGGTGGCCGCCGGCGGGC
>DLCH01000020.1:3354-11028 GCA_002480525.1 Gammaproteobacteria bacterium UBA7803
AGCCGGCGGGCCGCCCGCGGACGGCCCGTTCTCCCGTCTCGACCGGGACGGCAACGGCGTGCTCGACCGCGCCGAGATCGCCCACGAGATGCGCCGCGGCGACCGCTACGCGGACATCGACGCGGACGCCAGCGGCGGCGTCGAACCCGACGAGTTCGAGGCCCTGCTGCAGCGCCGGGAGCCCGCCGGCGACTGACGCCGCCGTGCCGGGCGCCCCTCCCGGCCTCAGGTCCCCGGCGGTATGCTGGGATCATGACCGACCCGACCCAGACACCGAACGACCCCGCCGGGCGGCATCCGGAGACCCGGATCGCCCGCGGCGCCCACGTGCCCGACCCCGCCACCGGCGAGGTCGCGCCCGCGCTGCATCCGTCGACCACCTTCGAGCGCGACCCGGCCTACCGGCTGCTGGTCGCCGATCACAGCTACGCCCGGGACCAGAACCCGACTTTCCTGCCCGCCGAGCGCATGCTCGCCGATCTGGAGGGCGCCGCCGAGGCGCTGCTGTTCAGCTCCGGCATGGCGGCGGCCATGGCGGTGGTCCAGGCGCTGCGCCCGGGGGACCGGATCGTCGCGCCGGCGGTCATGTACTGGGGCCTGCGCCAGTGGCTCGGCCGGTTCTGCACGACCTGGGGCCTGGAGCTCGCGCTGTTCGACACCGCGGACCCGGAGGACCTGGCACGGCAGATCCGCGCGGCGCCCACCCGGCTGATCTGGCTGGAGACGCCGTGCAACCCCACCTGGGACGTCGTCGACATCGCCAGGGCCGCGGAGCTGGCCAGGGAAGCCGGCGCCCTGCTGGCGGTGGACTCCACCGCCGCCACCCCCGTGCTCACCCGTCCGCTGTCCCTGGGCGCGGACCTGGTGATGCATTCCGCCACCAAGTACCTCAACGGCCACGGCGACGTGGTGGCGGGCGCCCTGGCCACCGCCCGGCTGGACGACGTCTGGCAGCGCATCCGCGACCAGCGCGCCAGCGGCGGCGCCATCCCCGGCACCTTCGACGCCTGGCTGCTGCAGCGGGGCATGCGCACCCTGTTTCTGCGGGTGCGCCGCGCCAGCGAATCGGCCCTGCGCATCGCCGAGCATTTCCGCGGCGACCCGCGGGTCAGCCGGGTGCTCTACCCCGGGCTGCCGGAGCACCCCGGCCACGCCGTCGCGCAGCGTCAGATGCTGGGCGGATTCGGCGGCATGCTGTCCCTGCGGGTCGCCGGCGGCGCCGAGGCGGCGCTGGCCGCCGCCGGTCGCTGCCGCACGTTTCTGCGGGCCACGTCCCTCGGCGGCGTCGAGAGCCTGATCGAGCATCGCGCCACCATCGAGGGCCCGACGAGCCCCATTCCGGACGACCTGCTGCGCCTGTCCGTCGGCATCGAAGCGGTGGACGACCTGATCGCCGATCTGGATCAGGCGCTGACCTAGCGCAGCGCGCCCCACCGCAACTGCCGCACGGCACTAGCGGTATCTGCGTATTGGTGGAACGGCGTCCTGGCGCGACAGTGCGCACATGAGAACGGTCGGACACTGCAGGGATTGCGCGACCCGGCGCCTGTGCCTCGGCGCCGGCCTCGGCGACGAGAGCCTCGACGCCCTGTCGGGCTGCATGACGCCCAGCGAGCCCATGCAGCGCGGACAGTACCTGTACCGGGCCGGGGACACCGCCGCCGGCTGCTACATCGTCCGCTCCGGGGCCTACAAGACCGTCGTGAACGATGGCCAGGGCGGCGAGCACGTCATCGGCTTTCACTTTCCCGGCGAGATTCTCGCCCTCGGCGGCCAGTCCGAGGGGCGCCACACCGACAGCGCGGTCGCGCTGGACACCAGCACCGCCTGCCGGGTGCCCACGGAGCGCCTGCCGAGGCTCTGGAGCCTGGGCACCGGGCCGTCCCTGCTGCGGCTCATCGGCCAGCAGGACCAGCTCAGCGCCCAGCATCAGACCAACCTCGCCCGCTCGGGCGCGGAGATCCGGGTCGCCGGTTTCCTGGTCAGCCTGGCCAGGCGCATGGAGCGCCAGGGCCGGGACACCGAAAGCCTGCCCCTGCCGATGAGCCGCACCGACCTGGCGAACCATCTGGGCATGACCCTGGAGTGCCTGTCCCGGATCTTCGCCCGCATGACCCGGGCCGGCGTGATCAGCGCCGGCAGACACCACGTGATTCAGCAGCAGCCGGAACGCCTGCGGGCCCTGGCCCTCGGTACCGCCGACGCCTGACCGGCCGCCACCCAACGGAACCCGCCATGACCGTGACCAACCAGGGATTCGATCTCGACCTCATCCGCCGCTACGACGTGAACGGACCGCGCTACACGTCCTATCCGACGGCCAACCTGTTCACCGAGACTTTTCCGGAATCGGCGCTGCGCGAGGCCCTCGCAGCCGAGCCGCCGGCCGGCGGGCGCAGGCCGCTGTCGCTGTACGTGCACGTGCCGTTCTGCGCGACGATCTGCTACTACTGCGCCTGCAACAAGATCATCACCGCCAACCGGACCCACGCCGTCGAGTACCTCGAGCGCCTGTTCCGGGAGATGGCGATGGTCTCCGAGCTGGTGCCGGCGGCCCACGACGTGCAGCAGCTCCACTTCGGCGGCGGCACGCCCACCTACCTCAACGACGAGCAGTTCGGCGCGGTGTTCGCAGCCCTGGGACGCCACTTCAATCTCGGCGACGGCGACGCCCGGGACTTCTCCATCGAGATCGACCCGCGCACCGTCGACCCCACCCGCATGAGCTACCTGACCGGGCTGGGCATCAACCGGGTCAGCCTCGGCATCCAGGACTTCGACCCGGACGTGCAGCGCGCGGTGAACCGCATCCAGAGCGTCGAGGACACCCGGGCCATCATCGAGTCCGCCCGGGCCAACGGCGTGAAGTCGGTGAGCGTCGACCTGATCTACGGCCTGCCGCTGCAGACGCCGGAACGGTTCGCGAACACCCTCGCCACCATCCTCGACCTGGCGCCGGACCGGATCTCGCTGTACAGCTACGCGCACCTGCCCCAGCGCTTCAAGACCCAGCGGCAGATCAACGTGCTGGACCTGCCCGCGGCGGAGACCAAACTGCGGCTGCTGGAAATGGCCATCGAGACGCTGTCCGCCAACGGCTACGACTACATCGGCATGGACCACTTCGCCCGCCACGAGGACAGCCTGGTCGAGGCACAGCGGGAAGGCGGGCTGCATCGCAGCTTCCAGGGCTACACCACCCACAGCCACTGCGACCTGATCGGCCTCGGCGTCAGCGCCATCAGCACCGTCGGCGAGGTCTACGCCCAGAACTGCAAGTCGCTCAAGGACTACAACGCCCGCATCGACGCCGGCGAGCTGGCGGTGGAACGCGGCGTGGTCACCAGCGCCGAGGACCGGCTGCGCCGGGACGTCATCGGCGCGCTGATGTGCGACTTCCACGCCGATCTGGCGGCCATCGGCCGGGCGCACGGCGTCGACGGCACCGACCACTTCGCCCAGGAACTCGAGCGCCTGGCGGCGTTCGAAGCGGACGGACTGGTCCGGATCGACGGCAGCGTGGTCGACGTGACCCCGCGCGGGCGCTTCCTGATCCGCAACATCTGCATGACCTTCGACGCCTACCTGGCGCCCGCCACGGAGGCGTTCTCGAAGGCCATCTGACCCCACCCGGCGCCCTGCGCCGGGCACACGAAACCGCGCCGGCACCGAAGGTGCCGACGCGGTGATCTGCGGGCCTGCTTCAGGTCAGTACGGCCGCCAGAACGATCAGCAGCACGGTCACGCCGACCAGGGCGGCGACGTTGATGCCGATCTTGGCGAGGGTGCGGGAATCATCGCTGGCCAGGTATTGCATGTCGAAGCCTCCATGAAGGGTGCTTCTACCCTACGACCCGGCCCGGCCAGCGATTTGACCCCGATCAAACAACCCTCCGATTCACGGGTTCTTGGTGGGCGGCTCGTGCCGGGTCAGCCGGTCGAGGATGCCCATGCCGAAGGCCGACACCACGAACGTCAGATGGATCATCACGTACCAGAACAGGTCGTCCTTGGCCACGTTCGGCGTGTTCATGAAGATCTTCAGCAGGTGGATCGACGAGATGGCGACGATGGACGACGCCACCTTGTTCTTCAGGCTGGTGTAATCCATCTTGCCCAGCCAGCCGAGCTTCTCGGTGCTGGTGCCGATGTCCAGCCGCGACACGAAGCTCTCGTAGCTCGACAGCATCACCATGACGATGAGGCCGCCCACCAGGGCCAGGTCGATCAGCGACAGCACCAGCAGCACCAGATCCGCCTCGGAGATTTCCAGGATCTTCGGAATGACGTGGATCACCTCCTGGAAGAACTTGATGCCCAGCGCCAGCAGCGCCAGGCTCAAGCCCAGGTAGATGGGCGCCAGGATCCAGCGCGCCGAGTAGATCGCGTTCTCGAGCAGTCGTTCCATGGCGCGTCAGTCTTCCAGGATGCCGGACAGACGTTCCGCCGCGGCGGCAAAGTCTTCCATGAAGTCCATCACCACCGAGCGCACGGACTGGGACGAGTTCATCAGCCCGACGCCCTGGCCCACCCAGTAGGTGGCCAGATTGCGGGCGCCCGGGTCGCCGCTCTCGGCCAGCTTGTCGATGGCCCGCAGCGCCGGCTCGGACACCAGGCTCTGCAGCGGCATCGGCAGCGGATCGGGGGCCTCCGGCGCCTGCCAGGCGTCCGTCCAGGCCGAGCGGAGCTGGCGCGTGTACTTGCCCGTCCGGCTGCGCGAACGCACGGTCTGCCGGGAGTTGGCGGCGATCATCTTCTCCTTCACCGCCGGATTGGTCTCGGCTTCCGCCGTGGTCAGCCAGACCGAGCCGGTCCAGGCGCCGGCCGCGCCCATGGCCATGCAGGCCGCCATCTGCCGGCCGGTGACGATGCCGCCGGCCGCCAGCACGTCGACGCCCTCGTAGCCCTGCAGGGCCTCGATCACCTCCGGCACCAGCACCAGCGTCGAGACTTCGCCGCAGTGGCCGCCGGCCTCGGTGCCGGACACCACCAGGACGTCCACGCCCGCTTCGGCGTGCTTGATGGCGTGCTCCCGGGCGCCGGTCAGCGCGCCGACCTTCACCCCGGCCTGCCGGGCCCGATCCATCATGATCTGCGGCGGCACGCCGAGGGCGTTGACGATGAGCTTGATGGGGTGGGCGAAGGCCACGTCGAGAATGGCGGCGGCGCCCTTCTCGCGCATGCCGCTGGCGAAGCCCTCGCCGACGCCGCGGGACCACAGGCCCTCCACGCTCACGCCGTTCTCCGCGAGGATGCGCTCGACGTAGGCCTTGTGCTCCGGCGGAATGCGCGCCTCGACCTCCTCCGGCGTGAGGTTGCCCTCCTTGTCGTCCATGCTGGTGGGCACGATCAGGTCGACGCCGTAGGGCTTGCCGTCCACGTGCTCGTCGATCCACGCGAGCTCCACCTCCAGGGACTCGGGGGTGTGCCCCGCCGCGCCCAGCACGCCGAAGCCGCCGGCGCGGCTCACCGCGGCCACCACGTCGCGGCAGTGGCTGAAGGCGAACAGGGGGAACTCGATACCGAGATCGTCACACAGTGCAGATTTCATCGTTGCTTGCCTCTCGTCATGTAATTCGTCGGCGTCAGGCGCCGAAGTAGCGGCGCGCCTCGGCGCCGGTGGCGACCCGGTCGAGCCAGCCGAACCCTCCGCGCTCGAGCATCTCGCGACCCGCCTCGACCACCGGCGCCAGGGACAGCAGCGCCAGGGCGCCGCCGACGCTGACCCGCCGGGCGCCGGCGGCAGCGAAGTCCGCCAGCGTCGCGCCGGCCACCATCGGCGCCAGCACGTTCACCGGGCAGGCCAGCGCGCTGCACACGGCCCGAACCTGGTCGAGGTTCCGCAGGCCCGGCGCATAGACCACGTCGGCGCCCGCGTCCCGGTAGGCCTGGAGGCGGGCGATGGTGTCCTCCAGGTCGTCGACACCGCGCAGCAGGTTCTCGGCGCGGGCGGTGAGCGTGAAGGGAAAGTCCAGCGCGGCGACGGCCCGGGCCGCGGCGGCGACGCGGTCGGCCGCCTCGTTCCGCCCGTAGATGGCGTGCCCGTCGAAGTCCTCGATGGACGCGCCCACCGCACCGGTGCCGGCGAGGCGGACCAGCGAGGCGGCCACGTCCTCCGGCCGCTCGCCGAAGCCGTGTTCGAAGTCGACGCTGACCGGCACGCCGGTGGCGGCGCACAGCGCCCCGACGTGGTCGAGCACTTCGTCGAGGCTCACCCGGCCGTCCAGCCGTCCCAGGGTCTGGGCCAGGCCGGCGCTGGTGGTCGCCAGGGCCTCGAAGCCGAGCCCCTCGAGCAGGCGCGCGGAGCCCACGTCCCAGGGATTCGGAATCAGGAAGGCACCTTCCCGCCGGTGCAGCTCGCGGAACCGCTGTGCCTTGTCCTGCTGGGCGGTCATCACGCGCCTCCGGCCGTTTCTCGAAGGGCCACGACTATAGCGGCGCCCGCAGGTACGGGCCAGGGATGCGCAACGGCTCCGGGGCCGCCCACCTGGCGCGGGATTTGCCTCCCCAGCAGGGAACCCACACCATGGTGGCATGCACGACATGACCCGAGCGACCTGCGCCGCCCCGCGGCGTCAGCCCCTGGGACTGCCGACGCTGCTGGTGACCGTGCTGCTGACCGCCTGCGGCGGGCAGCAGCCGGAGAGCACCGCCGAGTCCCCCGTGCGCGTCCGTGCGGCCCAGGTCGACACCCGCACCCTGGCGGAGACGGTCCGCGGCATCGGCACCCTGCGCGCCGTGCAGACCGTCGAGCTGCGCCCCGAGATCTCCGGCACGGTGACCCGCATCGCCTTCGACGAAGGCGGCCAGGTGGCCGAGGGCGCGCTGCTGTTCGAACTCGACACCCGCAAGCTCGACGAGGAGCAGAACGCCCGGCAGGCCGCCCTGGAAGCGGCCCGGGCGCGCCGGGAGAACGCCGAGCGCGAGCTCGCCCGGGTGGCCCGCCTGTTCGAGCAGCGGGTGGCCACGGAGGACGCCCGGGATCAGGCGGCCACGGAGCTGCGCGCCGCGAAGGCGGAGGTCGACCGGCTCACCTCGGAGGTCGCCCTCACCCGGGAACGGCTCGAGGACGCCCGGCTGCGCGCCCCTTTCGCCGGGCGGATCTCCGACGCGCTGGTGGACCCCGGCGACTACGTGCAGGCCGGCGCCCTGCTCGCCACGATCTACCGCACCGACGCTCTGGAGATCGACTTCACCCTGCCGGAGCGGCACGCCGGCCGGATCGAGACCGGCCAGTCGGTGGACCTGACGGTCACCGCCTATCCCGGGCGCACCTTCCACGCCGTGACCACGTTCGTCAGCCCCAGCGTCGACGAAGGCACCCGGGACTTCCTGGTGAAGGCCCGGCTCGACAATTCCGACGCGCTGCTCAAACCCGGCACCTTCGCCACGGCGGTACTCACGGTGGACGAGCGCCGGGACGCGCTGGTGGTGCCCGAGGAGTCCCTGATCGCCACCCGGGAAGGCTACATCGTGTTCCGGGTGGACGAGGACGGCCGGGCCGAGCGCCGGGAGGTGAGCGTGGGGCTGCGCCAGCCCGGCGTCGCGCAGATCACCGCCGGACTGAACGCCGGTGACCGGGTGGTGCGCACCGGGCACATGCGGGTGGCGGACGGCGTGCCGCTGAGCATTTCCGAGGAGGCCGGCGAAGCGCCGGGGGCCGGCGAGGCGCCG
>DLCH01000020.1:11345-37694 GCA_002480525.1 Gammaproteobacteria bacterium UBA7803
CGCCGGGGGCCGGCGAGGCGCCGGATGCCGGCGGAGCCGGACGCACCGGCGGGGAGTCCTGAGCCGATGATCTGGAACCTGTGCATCCGCCGGCCGGTCCTCACCTCGGTGATCTGGATCGTCGTCGCCATCTTCGGCATCTACGGCTTCAACCAGATGCCGGTGCGGGAACAGCCCGACGTGGACCCGCCCATCGTCAGCGTCAACGTCGTGCTGCTGGGCGCCGAGCCGGAGGTGCTGGAAACCGAGGTGATCGAGCCCCTCGAGGAGGAGATCAACACCATCGAAGGGCTGAAGGAGCTGCGCTCCACCGCCCGCGAGCAGGTCGCCACCATCACCGCCGAGTTCGAGCTGTGGCGCGACATCGACGTCGCCGCTCAGGACGTGCGCGACCGGGTCAACCGGGCCCGGCGCGCGCTGCCCGACGACGTCGAGGAGCCCATCGTCCGCAAGCTCGACCCGGACGCCCAGGCGATCATGTGGCTGTCTCTGCTCGGCGACGAGCGCTGGGACACCGTGCGCCTGTCGGAGTACGCCGAGAACGAGATCCGCGAGCGGCTCGCCGGGGTGCGCGGCGTCGGCCAGGTGCAGATCGGCGGGCAGCGGTCCTACGCCGTCCGGGTGCGGCTCGATCCGGCGAAGCTCGCCGCCCACCGGCTCACCGTGCAGGACGTGGTCGACACAATCCGCCGCAACAACATCGACATTCCGTCGGGCAGGATCGAGAGCGTGTCCCGCGAGTTCCTGGTCAAGACCCGGGGGCAGTTCGCCTCCGCGGCCCCGATCAACGACCTGATCGTGCGCCAGGGCGAGGCCGGCCCGGTGCGGGTCGGCGACGTCGGCCGGGCCGTCGACAGCGTCGAGAACGACCGCCAGCTCGCGCGCTTCACCGGCGAGCCCACGGTCGGGCTCGGCATCGTCAAGCAGAGCGACGCGAACGCGGTGGAGCTGTCGCGGGTGGTGCGCGAGCGCATGGCGGAGATCGCCCGGCACTTTCCGCCGGGCCTGTCCTACGTGATCGCCACCGACGACACTACCTACGTGGCGGAGAACATCGCCGACCTGCAGACCACGATCCTGCTCGCCACCGGCCTGGTGGTGCTGGTGGTGCTGATCTTCCTGCGCAGCCCCACCGGCACCGTCGCCGTGGCGCTCGCCATCCCCACCTCGCTGGCCGCCGGTTTCGCCGCCATGCACGCCATGGGGTTCACGCTGAACGTGCTGTCCATGCTGGCGCTGATCCTGGTGATCGGCATCGTCATCGACGACGCCATCGTCGTCCTCGAGGCCACCTACCGGCACATGGAGAGCGGCGCCGAGCCCAAGCCGGCGGCGCGCACGGGCACCACCGAGGTCGCCTTCCCGGCCATCGCCAACAGCCTGTCGCTGGCGGCGGTGTTCATCCCGGTGGCCTTCACCGGCGGCATGATCGGCCGGTTCTTCTTCGAGTTCGGGGTGACGGTGACGGCCTGCGTGCTCGCCTCCACCGCCACCGCGCTGACGCTGACGCCGATGCTGTGCTCGCGGTTCCTGCGGGTGCCGGAACGCCACGGCCGGCTGTTCGAGGCCTCCGAGCGCGCCTTCGAGCGCCTCGAGTCGGGCTACGAGCGGCTGCTGGACGCCGCCTTCCGGCAGCGCGCCCTGACCGTCGCAGTGGGGGTCGGCGCGCTGGCCGTGGGCATCCTCGCGTTCAGCGACCTGTCGACGGAGTTCGCGCCGGACGTCGACCGCGGCGAGTTCGTGATCTCCTACGAGGTGCCCCAGGGCGCCACCCTGCGCGAGACCGACGCCTACGCGCGGGAGATCGAGACCATGCTCGGCGACATGCCGGAGGTGACCCACTGGTTCCTGGCCGTGGCCCTGTCCCAGGGCGGCGGCCCGGGCGAGGTCAATCGCGGCGTGGTGTTCGTCAAGCTGACGCCGCGGTCGGAACGCGCGCGCCATCAGCAGCAGGTCATGCAGGACGCCCGGGAACGGCTGGAGCGGATTCCGGCGGGCCGGGCCTTCGTGGTGGACGCCGGCGGCGGACCCGGCGGCGGAGCGCCGCTGCAGATCGTGCTGCAGCACCGCGACCTCGACACCCTGGCCCGGCAGCAGGAGCGGATGATGCGCTGGATGCGCGAGCAGCGGGACTTCGTCGGCGTCAACTCGGATCTGCGGGTCAACGCGCCCCGGGCCGAGGTGAGCATCCTGCGGGACAAGGCGTCCGAGAGCGGCATCAGCGTCGCCGACATCTCCAACACGCTGCGCTACCTGCTGGGCGAGCCCCAGATCTCCCAGATCGAGCGCGGCAGCGAGCGCTACGAGGTGATCACCGAAGTGGAGGGACGCGGCGGCATGGTGCCGGCCATGCTCGGCGATCTGTACGTGCGCTCGGCCGGCGGCCGGCTGATCGCCCTCGACAATCTGGTCGATGTGCGCGAAACCATCGGCCCGAGCGCGGTGCACCACTTCAACCGCCAGCGGGCGGCGACCATCTCGGCCTCCACGCCGCCGGGGGTCGCGCTCGGGGACGCCATCGACAAGGCCGAGCGGTTCATCCGCGCCGAGCTGCCGGCGGACTTCGACTTCGAGGTCGCCGGCCAGGCCCAGGATTTCCAGGAGTCGTTCTACTACCTCACCATCGCCCTGGTGATGTCGATCGTGTTCATCTACCTGGTGCTCGCCGCCCAGTTCGAATCCCTGCTGCACCCGTTCACCATTCTGCTGGCGCTGCCGCTGTCCGCGGTGGGCGCGTTCGGCTCGCTGTGGCTGCTGGGCATGGAGTTCAGCGTGTTCGCCTTCATCGGCCTGATCATGCTGATGGGCCTGGTCACCAAGAACGCCATCCTGCTGGTGGAC
Source organism: Gammaproteobacteria bacterium UBA7803 (assembly GCA_002480525.1). GTDB lineage: Bacteria > Pseudomonadota > Gammaproteobacteria > Pseudomonadales > Azotimanducaceae > UBA7803. The sequence goes on from DLCH01000020.1 coordinate 14,187, forward strand.
TACACGCTGGTGCTCGAAGCGCGCGGCCGGGACCCGGTGAGCGCGGCGCGGGAGGCCGCCAGGGTGCGGTTCCGACCGGTGCTGATGACTGCCTGCTCCACCGTGCTCGGCATGATGCCCATCGCCTTCGGCTTCGGCGCCGGCGGCGAGGCCCGGTCGCCGCTCGGCGTGTCCGTGGCGGTGGGCATCGCGTCGTCGACCCTGCTGACCCTGGTGGTGATTCCGGTGGTGTTCACCCTGTTCGACGCGGCGCGCCGCCGGCTGCGGCCCGCCGGCCGCGGGCCGTCGGCCCCGGCCGCGCCGGGAGCACGGCCGTGAAGCTGGTCGTCATCAGCGTCCACTTCGAGTACGCGGACGTCATCGAGGCCATCGTGGACCAGCACGACGTGAGCCACTACTTCGTGTTCCCCCGGGTCGAGGGCCGGGACAGCGAGGGCTTCCACGAGGGCTCCCAGGTCCATCCCGGCAACCTCGCGGCCCTGCACGTCCGCATCGACGACGACGCCGTCGACGCGCTGTTCGGGGATCTCGAGGGGTTCCGGCGCGAGAAGAAGGCACACGCGCACCTCGAAGCCATCGTCGTCCCCATCGAGCGGCGGATGGGCCCGGACGCCTGACGACACCCCGGCTCCGGCCGTCCGGAGGCCGCCAAGACAGGCGTTTCGCGCCGCCCGGCGCTGCATGGCCGCGCCGTCTCGACGGGGCTTCGCTGAAGTGCGCCGCCCATCCGGGTATGCTGTTGCGGCAGGCCACGGAGGAGGAATGGATGCTGGAGCGACTCGCGGAGCGGCTGGGACTGAACGCCATACCCCAGATTTTCTTCGTCTCGGCGGCGCTCGCCGCGCTGTTCGTGGCCTTCGCCATACCCTTCCACACCGAGTTCGCCGACTTCTTCGGGCTTCTCACCAGCTTCACGGTGGCCTACTTCGGCTGGTTCTACATTCTCAGCGTGACCGGCCTGCTGATCTTCCTGATCTGGATCGCGACGTCCCGCTACGGCCACATCCGCCTCAGCCGTGACCACGAGCAGCCGGAGTACGGCACGGTGACCTGGTTCGCCATGCTGTTCGCCGCCGGCATCGGCACGATCCTCATGTTCTGGGGCGTGGCGGAACCCATGTCGCACTTCGCCAACCCGCCCCTGGAGGGCGTCGAGCCCGCATCCCACGACGCCGCCAAGCTGGCGATGACCATCGCCCTGTATCACTTCGGCCTGCACACCTGGACCATCTTCACGCTGCCCGCCCTGGCGATCGGCTACTTCGCCTACCGTCAGGGGCTGCCGATGCGCATCAGCAGCATCTTCTACACGGTGCTCGGCGAGAAGATCTTCGGGCCCTGGGGCTGGCTCATCGACATCATCGCCGTGCTCGGCACCCTGTTCGGCGTCGCCGTGTCCGTCGGACTGGGCACGCTGCAGCTCAACAGCGGCCTGCACTATCTGGTCGACCTGCCCACCGGCGCCGCCTCCCAGATCGCCATCGTCGCGGTGATCACGGCCATCGCCACGGTGTCGGTGGCGCTGGGTCTGGATCGCGGCATCAAGCGCCTGTCCGAGTTCAACATCGTCATCGCGCTGGTGATCCTGCTGTTCGTGTGGATCGCCGGGCCGACCCTGTTCATGACGGCCGGCACGGTGCAGAACTTCGGCAACTACCTGCAGAACCTGCCGTGGCTCGCCTTCTGGACCGAAACCTACCAGGGCACCGAGTGGCAGCGGAGCTGGACCGTGTTCTACTGGGCGTGGACCATTTCCTGGGCGCCCTACGTCGGCATCTTCATCGCGCGCATCTCCCGCGGGCGCACCATCCGCCAGTTCGTGTTCGGCGCGCTCGGCGCCCCGCTGCTGTTCACGGTGATCTGGTTCTCGGTGTTCGGCCTCGCCGCCATGGACCTCGAGCTCAACGGCGGCGTCGACCTCGCCGCCCAGGTGCAGGCCGACGTGTCCGTGGCGCTGTTCTCGTTCCTAGAGAACTACCCGCTGGCGAGCATCACCTCGCTGATGTCGGTGGTGATCATCATCGTCTTCCTGACCACCTCGGCGGACTCCGCGGCGCTGGTGATCGATCTGCTGTCGCGCCATGCCGACGAGCGCTCCCACACCGGCCAGCGGGTGTTCTGGACCCTGCTGCTCGGCGCCATCGCCGGCACCCTGCTGCTCGGCGGCGGCCTCGACGCCCTGCAGAACGTCATCACCACCCTGGGTTTCCCGTTCTGCGTGCTGCTGGTGTTCATGGCGGTGGCGCTCACCCGGGCGCTGCACGCCGACTATCTGGGATACTCGCTCGACGATCTGGTCGCCGGCCGCACGCCGCGGATCGACCCGATGGGCTCCGACAGCGCCGACGCGGACCGGGCGCATCCGCCGCCGAAGAGCCCCCACGAGCACTGAGACGGTCCGGCGGCGGCGATGGTAGACTCGTTCCGGACCCTGATCCTCATGCGTCGAGACAGGAGTGGCTGCCCATGACCTCGTCGACCTGGACGTTCTTTCAGGCGTTTCTCAGATCGCCCCGCGTGGTCGCTTCGATGATTCCGAGCTCGCCGTTTCTCGAGCGCCGGCTGGTCCGCGCCGCCGGACTCGACCGGGCGCGGGTCGTGGTCGAGCTCGGCGCCGGCACGGGCGGCACCACCCGGGCCATGCTCGCCGCCATGCGGCCCGACGCCAGGCTGATCGCCATCGAGCGCACCGCAGCGTTCGTCGGCCCTCTGGAGCGCATCGGCGACCCGCGGCTGACGGTGATCAACGGCTGCGCCAGCACCATCGTCGCGCAGCTCGAAAGGCTCGGCCTCGACCGCGCCGACGACGTGGTGTCGGGCATACCGTTCTCGACCATGCCCCAGGACCTGGCGGCCGACATCGCCCGGGAGGTGCACCGGGCGCTGGCCCCCGACGGGCACTTCGTCGCCTACCAGTTCACCGACAAGGTGGCCGACTTCGCCCGGCCCGTGTTCGGCCAGCCCAGGGTCGAGCACGAGCTGCGCAACGTGCCGCCGCTGAAGATCTTCACCTGGGCCCGCGACGCGGCCTCCGCCGCCGCCTGACCCGGCCGGCCCCGCGCGGGCACTGGACACCGCGCCCGGCACACCGCGCAACGAAGAAAGGGGCCCGCAGGCCCCTCGTCTCCGGCAGCCCGGCTGCCCGCCGGCGCTGCGCGCCCTTCACCCGCTCAGTTGGCGGTGCCGGCGATGCCGCTGGCCGAGATCACTTCGAGGTTGGCACGCGCGTTGGCGTTGTCCTCGTCGAGGGACAGCGCGCGCTCGAAGTCGGCGCGGGCGCCGAACACGTCGCCGGCCACCGCGCGGACCACACCGCGGTTGGAGTAGAGGTGCGTCATGATGGCGGTCCGCTTGCCGGTGCCCATCAGCAGCGAGGAGTTGAGATCCGTCGGCGCGACGCTCAGCGCCCGCTGGCAGCTCTCCATGGCGCCGTCGACGTCCTTGGACTTGAGCAGGCTGACGCACAGGTTGGCGTGCCGCGCGTACCGGTTCAGCTCGGCGCGGCGGGAATCCAGCAGCTCGCTGGCGGCGTCGTAGTTCTCGGACATGATCTCTTCGAAGCCGAGGGTGTCGCCGAAGGCGGTCATGCGGTAGCCCGCGTGGGCGGAGCCGACGGCGAGCAGCGCCGTGAGAGCCAGGGCAGCGGTGGTGGCGGATTTGCGGGAAGCGGTCATTGCAGGTACTCCGTTGGCTGGTTGCAGTAGACGCTTCTCAAGGTAGCCGCCGGCTAACATGCCGACAAACGATCATTGGTCCAGCGACGGATGAGGAAACTTCAGGCCGTCGCGCAGGCCAGCGGTCAGGCCGCTTCGGACGCCTGCTCGGCCTCGGCGAACACGTCGACGATCCAGCGCCACAGCGTGTCGGTCGCCTCGGGGTGGTCGCCGTCGTCCGCGGCCACCACGTAGTAGCTCTCCGGCGACACCAGGTCCTGGGAGAACAGCCGCAGCAGCGCGCCGGACTGGAACCAGCTCTGGGAGATGGGCATCGGGATCAGCGCCACGCCGGCGCCCCGCTCGGCGGCGCGGGCCAGCGCGAACATGCTGTCCAGCCGGATGATCTGGCGGGCCGACGGCGCGGCCACCCCGGCCAGGTCCGCCCAGCGGCGCCACGCGTCCGGCCGGCCCTGGTGCAGCAGCAGCGTCGCCTGCTCCAGCGCCGCCGTGCCGGCACGGGAGTAGCGCGCGTGCAGCTCCGGGCTGCAGGCCGGGACGTAGCGCACCGGGAACAGTTCCGCCCAGCGGGGCGCTTCCGGCCGGCGGTCGGTCAGCACGATGCTCACGTCCGCGCGGCCGCTCGACGAGTCGCCGGGGGCGGTGGTCTCGATCCGCAGATCGATGTGCCGGTGGCGCTCCGAGAACGACGCCACCTGGGGCATGAACAGCTCGCTGGCGAAGAACTCCGGCATGCGGATGGTGAGGGGCGCGCGCCGGGGACGCTCCCGGAACCGGGCCGTCGCCTGCTCGATGGCCCGGAGGTGCGGGCGCACTTCGCGAAACAGCTGGCGGCCGGACTCCGTCAGCACCACGGAGCGGGTCCGCCGCTCGAACAGCTTGGTGCCCAGGTGCGACTCGAGGTCTCTGATCTGATGACTGACGGCGGACGCGGTGAGACACAGCTCGTCCGCCGCCTGCTTGAAACTCAGGTGTTCGGCGGCCAGGCAGAACGCCCGCAGCCCACGGAACTGTACGAGCATCGGCTACTACTCTGAAACGAAACCAAGGCTTCGACGCGGCCCATGCTGCAAATTGCGCGCCAGCCGCCGGAATCCCGCGCAACACCGCCGCACACCCGTCCGCGAGGCACGCAAACGGCGCATGGCGCGCAGGCCGGCGGGACGTGGCGCGCCATGGTGGTGCGCGGCCGGACGCCACGGACCGGGTGCGGCGGCGGGTGTTAGCATGGCTCCGGAACGCAGACGGAGTCCCCGATGAGCCGCCCTGGTACCGCCACCGACGGAACGCCGATGCCGCCCGTTGCCGTGCAGCGGGCCGCCGATCCGGTCGTCAGGGCCCAGTCGTTGCGGAGCGTCGCGCCGGCGAACCCGGGCAGCGGCAGGAGCGGCCGGTGAGCCTGCCGCGCGGAGCGACCTGGCTGCGGGTGAGCTGCTCGCTGTCCTTCGACGTGGCGCTGCCGTCGCCCATGGTGCTGATGCTGCGGCCCCGCAGCGGCCCCGGACAGTGGGTCTCCAGCGAGACCTACCGGCTGACGCCGGCGGTGCCCGTCGAGGAATTCACCGACGGATTCGGCAACCTGTGCCAGCGCCTGGTGGCGCCGGTGGGCCGGTTCGACGTCTCGACGTCGGCGGACGTGCTGGTGAGCCCGAGCGCGCCTCCGCCGGCCTCCGCGCCCTTCGTCGAGGTACCGGACCTGCCCGACGAAGCCCTCGGCTATCTGCTGCCGAGCCGCTACTGCGAATCCGACCGGATGGGCGACCTCGCGCAGACCATCGTCGCCGGCGCCGAACCCGGCATGGGTCAGGTGTCCGCCATCACCGAGTGGGTCCGGGAGCGCGTGCGCTACGTGCCCGGCAGCAGCGGCTATCCCGTGTCGGCCCTGGAAGCGGTCGACCGGGGCGAGGGCGTGTGCCGGGATCTGGCCCAGGTGAGCATCGCGCTGTGCCGGGCCCTGTGCATCCCCGCGCGGCTGGTGGTGGGCTACCTCCACGAGCTGACGCCGATGGACGTGCACGCCTGGCTGGAGGCCTACGTCGGCGGCCGCTGGCACGCCTTCGATCCCAGCACCCGCTCCTCGGCGCCCCGGGTCACCATCGCCAACGGCCGCGACGCGACGGACGTGGCGCTGTACAACCAGTTCGGTCCGCCGCTGCTGCCCTGTGCGATGGGGGTCGGCGTCGAAAAGCTCGACGATTCCCCGTAAGCTCGCAGGCTTCGTCCTGATTCAAGGCGGCCATGGAACTGCTGGTCGGCAAACTCGCATTGATCGGCGCGCTCGGGGTCGCCGCCCAGTGGCTGGCCTGGCGCGCCCGCCTGCCCGCCATCGTGCTGCTGCTGGCCGCCGGCTTCGTCGCCGGGCCGGTCACCGGCCTGCTGGACCCGGCCGCCGACTTCGGCGACCTGCTGCGTCCGCTGGTGGCGCTGGCCGTGGCGCTGATCCTGTTCGAGGGCGGGCTGTCGCTGAACTTCGCGGAGCTGCGGGAAACGTCGGTCGCCGTGCGGCGGCTGGTGAGCCTCGGCGCCCTCATCGCCTTCGGCGCCGGCGCCCTGGCGGCGCACTACCTGGCCCAGCTCTCCTGGCCCAGCGCCCTGGTGCTCGGCGCGATTCTGGTGGTCACCGGCCCGACCGTGGTGATCCCACTGCTGCGACACGCCCGGCTGAAACCGCGAGCCGCCTCGCTGCTGCGCTGGGAAGCGATTCTGGCCGATCCGGTGGGCGCGCTGCTGGCCGTGCTGGTCTACGAAGGCGTGCTGGTGGCCCAGGCGCAGCTCGAGCCCGACGAGCTGATGCTCAAGGTCGGCGGCGCCTTGCTGTGGGCCCTGGTGGGCGGATACGTCCTCGGCCGCGGCCTGGTGACGGCCTTCGTGCGGGGCAAGATCCCCGAGTTCCTGAAGGCGCCCCTGGTGGTGGTGGCCGTGCTCGCCACCTACGCCGTGTCCGGGCTGATCCTGGAGGAAAGCGGTCTGCTCACCGTCACCATCATGGGCGTGACCATCGGCAATTCCCGCATCGCCAGCCTCACCGAGCTGCGGCGTTTCAAGGAGTTCATCACCGTCCTGCTGGTGTCCGCCGTGTTCGTGGTGCTGACCGCGACCCTGGACCTGGCCGCGTTCGAGGCGCTCGCCCCGCGGGACCTGCTGTTCCTGGCGGCCATACTGTTCCTGGTGCGGCCGCTGGCGGTGCTGAGCTCCACGGCGTTCAGCGGCGTGCCGCTGCGAGAGCGGCTGCTGGCCGCCTGGATCGCGCCCCGCGGCGTGGTGGCCGTGGCGGTGTCCGGCCTGTTCGCCGTCGCGCTGACGGAACGGGGCATCGCCGATGCCGAGCGGCTGGTGGCGCTGACCTTCGCCGTCGTGGTGATCACCGTGGTGGTGCACGGCTTCACGCTGACGCCTCTGGCCCGGCTGCTGGACCTGGGCGCATCGGGTCCGCCCGGCGTGCTGATCGTCGGCGGCTCCCCATGGAGCACGGCGCTGGCCGAGCAGATCAAGGCCATGGACATGCCGGTGATGCTGGCGGACCGCAACTGGAACCACCTGCGGGAGGCCCGTTATCAGGGCCTGCCGATCTACTACGGCGAGATCCTCTCGGAATCCGCCGAGCACCAGGTGGACATGAACAACTTCGGCTTCCTGATCGCCGCCACGGACAACGACGACTACAACGCGCTCCTGTGCACGGACTTCGGCCCCGAGTTCGGCCGCGGCAACGTGTTTCAGATCGGCCGGCCGGAGGGCGAGGAAACCCGCCACAGCCTGGCGGTGACCCTGGGCGGCCGGAAGTTCCTGCACGAGGTGGGCGGGTTCCGCACCCTCAACTCCCGGCTGGCCGCCGGCTGGGAGTTCCGCAAGACCACGCTCACCGAGGATTTCGGCGAGGCCGAACTGCGCGAGCGGCTCGGCCCCGACGGGCACCGGGTGCTCGCCCGGCGCAACGGCCAGGTCCTGTGGCTCACGGGGCCCGAGCCGCCGAAGCTGGCCGCCGGCGACAGGGTGCTCAGCTTCGGCCCGACCCAGGACTGAGACCGGACCCGTCCGCCCTGGCGCCAGGCGGGCGCCGGGACGCCGTCAGGCGCGGTCCACGCCCCACTGTCCCGCGCCGCGGCAGGCGATGAACAGGAACACGAAGCAGTACAGCGCCGCCAACTCGCCGCCGTTGTTGAGCGGAAACAGCGCCTGGGTGCCGTGGGCCAGTCAGTAGGCCACCGCCATGCAGCCGCTGGACAGGAACGCCGCCGGGGGGGTGGCGAGGCCGATCATCACCAGCAGGCCGCCGAAGAACTCGATCCCGCCGGCCCCGTACTGGATCCAGGCCGGGGCACCCTCCCGGGCCGCTGCCGGGAAGCCGAACAGCTTCTGGCTGCCATGGCAGAGGAACAGGAAGCCCGTGACGATGCGCATGAGCGCATAGGCCGGGCCCTCGTAGCGGGACAGAAAGTTCATCATGGGTCTCTCCTCGTCATGTGCGGTCGCGAGCCGTGCGCGGGCGTCGAGCCGTGTCGAATCCGGACGAACCGGCGCCGGACGCCGGCGTCCGCGCCCGGGCCTACACGCCTGGCGACATGCCCCCTCCCCGCAGATCCGATATAGTGCGCGCTCGCAGAATTCATGGGTAGAGGGCTCGACAGATGAAAGGAACGGTTCACTACGAGAAGAAGGACGACGTCGCGCTGCTGACGGTCGACAATCCGCCGGTGAACCCGCTGTCCAGCGGGGTTCGGCAGGGCCTCCACGACGGCGTCAGCCAGGCGCTGGCGGACGACGCCGTGAAGGCCATCGTGCTCACCGGCGCCGGCCGCGCCTTCATCGCCGGCGCGGACATCTCCGAGTTCGGCGCCGCCGCCACCCAGGGGCCCGGTCTGCACGAGGTGCTGACCATGATGGAGAACAGCACCAAGCCCATCGTCGCGGCCATCAACGGCACCGCCTTCGGCGGCGGCCTCGAAGTGGCCCTGTGCTGCGACTACCGGGTCGCCGCGCCGAAGGCGCCGGTCGGCCTGCCGGAGGTGAAGCTCGGGCTGCTGCCCGGCGCCGGCGGCACCCAGCGCCTGCCGCGCCTGATCGGCGCCGAGAAGGCCCTGCAGTTCATCCTCTCCGGTGATCCCATTCCGGCCCCTCAGGCCAAGGCGCTGGGCATCGTCGACGAAGTGGTCGACGGCGACATCGTCGAGGGCGGCATCGCCTACGCACGCAAGGTGGTCGCCGACGGCGGCAAGCTGCGCAAGATCCGCGACGAGGCCGGCAAGGTCGAGGCCGACCGGGACAACCAGGAGATCTTCGCCGAGGCCCGCAAGAACGCCGCCCGCCGCATGCGCGGCCGGTTCGCCCCGGAGATGATCATCCAATGCGTGGAAGCCGCGGTGAACCTGGGCGACTTCGACGCCGGCATGAAGGTCGAGCAGGAGAACTTCCGCAAGTGCCTCGAGCACCCCCAGCGGGAGGCGCTGATCCATGTGTTCTTCAGCGAGCGCGAAGTCGCCAAGATTCCGGACGTGCCGAAGGACACGCCGGTAAAGGACATAAAGACCGCGGGCGTGGTCGGCTGCGGCACCATGGGCGGCGGCATCACCATGAGCTTCGCCAACGCCGGCATCCCGGTCACCGTGCTGGAGATGAACCAGGAGGCGCTGGACAAGGGCCTCGGCGTCATCAAGCGCAACTACGACATCCAGGTGAGCCGCGGGCGCATGTCCGAAGCCGACGTCGACAAGCGCATGGCGCTGATCACCGGCACCACCAGCTACGAGGACCTTGGCGACGCCGACGTGGTGATCGAGGCGGTCTACGAGAACCTCGACGTCAAGAAAGAGGTGTTCGCCAAGTTCGAGCAGGTGATGAAGCCCGGCGCCATCATCGCCAGCAACACCTCGGGCCTCGACATCGACGCCATGGCCAACGTCACCTCCCGCCCCGGCGACGTGATCGGCCTGCACTTCTTCAGCCCGGCCAACGTCATGCGGCTGCTGGAGGTGGTGCGCGGCGAGAAGACGGACAAGTCCACCATTGCCACCGCCATGCAGCTCGGCAAGAAGCTCGGCAAGATCGCCGTGCTGTCCGGCAACGCGCCCGGTTTCATCGGCAACCGCATGCTGGCAGGCTACACCCGCCAGGCCGGCGAGATCATCCTGCAGGGCGCGACCCCGTACCAGGTGGACAAGGTCATCCAGCAGTTCGGCATGCCCATGGGGCCGTTCCAGATGGCCGACCTGGTGGGCCTCGACCTCGGCTGGCGGGCCCGCAAACTGTCCGGCATGAAGCCCGAGGACGTGCCGATCACCGCCCGGGTGGCGGACAAGCTGTGCGAGCTGGAGCGCTTCGGCCAGAAGACCAACCGCGGCTACTACATCTATCCGGAAGGCAGCCGCGCCGGCCAGCCCGATCCCGAGGTGGTGAAGCTGGTCGAGGAGACCTCCGCCGAGCTCGGCATCGAGCGCCGGGAGATCGACGACGACGAGGTGCTCAAGCGCTGCCTGTACGGGCTGATCAACGAGGGCGCGCGCATCCTCGAGGACGGCATCGCCATCCGCCCCTGCGACATCGACATCGTCTACATCAACGGCTACGGCTTCCCCGAGGTGGTGGGCGGACCGATGTTCTGGGCGGACAAGCAGGGCCTCGACAACGTCTACCAGGACATCCTGAAGTTCCAGGCCGAGTACGGCGACTTCTGGAAGCCGGCGCCGCTGCTCGAACGCCTGGCGAAGGAAGGCAAGACCTTCGCGAGCCTGCAGCAGGGCTGAACCATCCCCTGTAGGAGCGGCCTCCTGGCCGCGATATCCACGACATCGAATGGGTGCCGCCGCTTCGCGGCGGCTGATCGCGGCCAGGAGGCCGCTCCTACATAGCATCGGAGGAATACGGTGATGAACGCTGCCGAAGGCAACCTAGCGCTGTTCTGCGACTTCGAGAACATCGCCCTGGGCGTGCGTGACGCCAAGTACGACCGCTTCGACATCCGCCCGGTGCTGGAGCGGCTGCTGGTCAAGGGCTCCATCGTCGTCAAGAAGGCCTACTGCGACTGGGACCGGTACAAGGAGTTCAAGCCGGCCATGCACGAGGCGGCCTTCGAGATGATCGAGATCCCCCACGTGCGCCAGTCGGGCAAGAACTCGGCGGACATTCGCATGGTGGTGGACGCCCTCGACCTCTGCTACACCAAGGAGCACATCGACACCTTCGTGATCATCTCCGGCGACTCGGACTTCTCGCCGCTGGTGAGCAAGCTCCGGGAGAACGCCAAGATGGTGATCGGCGTCGGGGTGAAGAACTCGACGTCTGACCTGCTGATCAGCAACTGCGACGAGTTCATCTTCTACGACGACCTGGTGCGGGAGAAGAAGAAGCCGGCCCGCAAGCGCTCCCGGGGCGGCAAGGCCAAGGCCAAGACGCCGGCCAAGACCGAGAAGAGCGAGTCCGGCGAGGCCAAATCGGCGGAAGACCTGGCCCAGGAGGGCCTGGACCTGGTGCTCGAAACCGCCGAGGCGCTGTGGGAAGAGCGCGGCGAGCAGGGCAACCTGTGGGGCTCCATGGTGAAGCAGACGCTGAAGCGCCGCCGGCCCGGTTTCAACGAATCCTTCTACGGCTTCCGTTCCTTCAGCGAGATGCTGGAGGAGGCCCAGGCCCGCGGCGAGATGGTGATCGAGCTCGACGAGAAATCGGGCGGCTACATCATCCGCTCACTGGGCGCCGACTGAGCCGCCCGTGCCCGGCCGCCCCCATCCGGAGCAGCACCGCGTTCACCGTTCCGGCTGGCTGAGGGCGGCGGTGATGGGGGCCAACGACGGCATCGTCTCGACGGCCAGCCTGCTGGTCGGCGTCGCCGCCGCCGGGTCCAGCCACGACGGCGTGATGCTGGCCGGCATCGCCGGGCTGGTGGCCGGCGCCATGTCCATGGCCGCCGGCGAGTACGTGTCGGTCAGCTCCCAGGCGGACATCGAGCGCGCCGATCTCGAGCGCGAGGCCCGGGAGCAGCGGGAGCAGCCGGAGTACGAGCGCGCCGAGCTGGCCGGCATCTACCGGCGGCGGGGGCTGTCGCCGGAACTCGCCCAGGAAGTCGCCCGGGCGCTCATGGACCACGATGCGCTGGACGCCCACGCCCGGGACGAACTCGGCATCTCGACGAATCTCAAAGCCCGCCCGGTGCTCGCCGCGGCGACGTCGGCGCTGACCTTCTCCCTGGGCGCCGCGCTGCCGCTCGGCCTCGCCGCGGCGCTGTCCGTGCCGGCGATTCCCGTGGGCGTGGCGGCGACCTCGCTGGTGTTCCTCGCCGGGCTCGGCGCCCTGGCTGCCTATGCCGGCGGCGCCCGGGTGACCATGGGGGCGGTGCGGGTCACCTTCTGGAGCGCGGCGGCCATGGCTCTGACCGCCGGCATCGGCCGGCTCATCGGCGCGACGCCCTGAGCCGACGCCCGCCGCCGGGGTGCCCGCGTCAGACCGGGACCTCGGTGGAGTACTTGACCTGCTCCATGGCGAAGTTCGACGACACGTCGCTCAGCGGCGCGATGGCGATCAGCTTCTTGTAGAACCGGTCGTACTCGGCGATGTCCGAGACCAGCACCTTCAGCAGATAGTCCACGTCGCCGCTGGTGCGGTAGAACTCCATCACCTCCGGCAGCGCCGCGACGCCCCGGGCGAACTTGTCCAGCCAGGCCTCGGTGTGGTGGCTGGTGCGCACGGTCACGAACACCGTGACGCCATAGCCCACCTTGCCCGGGTCCACCAGGGCCACCCGTTTGCGGACGACTCCCGCCTCCTCCAGGCGCTTGATGCGCCGCCAGCAGGCGTTGTGACTCAGCCCGACCTTCTCGCCGATCTGCTGGATCGGCACCGTGGCGTCCACCTGAAGGATCTGGAGGATGTGTCGATCTATGCGGTCGAGGTCCATGGTTGGGATGCTATCCCAATAGTCGGGAACTAGACAGGTCAGGTTGGGACCGGATCACAGCCGGATTGGACTAGATTTTCCATGAATTCAAACCGGTCGAACCACATGCCGCAACTCATCCGGGACTTCGTCGAGCATCCGCGATCCGTCGGCGAGAGCTACGCCGAGCACTGGCTGAGCGCCATGGGATTCGCGCTGACCATGCTGACCCTGGCCCTGGTGTGCGCCCTGCACGCCTTCGTGCCGGGCCTGTTCAAGCGTACGGCCAGCCGCACCGTCGACGAGCTGCACCGCCGCATGGTCACCCACCGCCACCGGCAGGGCGCCGGGAGCACGGCGACCGGTCCCAGCGCCTGACCCCGCGGCCGCGCGGTTCCGGCCCACCGGCACCGGGCGGCTTTTGGGAATTTAGACCCAATCGGCGGAACGGGTCTTACAAAATCCTTACCTTGACGGCTTTCAACGAAGTCTTGGCGGCAGCGGCCGCCGAAGGATTGAAAGCATGTCGTACCGCCTCCGCCGGACGCTTCCGGCCGTCGTTCTGCCCTGTCTGCTCTGTGCCGCCGCGCCGGCACTCGGTGCGCCCCCGGACCGGGGCAACGGCGGCAACGACTCGCCCGCCTACCTGTCCTTCGCCGCCGACGCGGCCGAGGTGACCGCAGGGAACGCCGTCCGGCTGAGCTGGGCCAGCCTCAACACCAAGCACTGCTTCGCTTCCGGCGCCTGGGAGGGCAAGCACCCCACGGACGGCACCTACGTGACCGGGCCGCTGGTCACCGACAGCACCTTCGCGCTGGAGTGCAAGGGGACCGGCACCGCCGCCACGGCCACGGTGCGGGTCCGGGTGGTGGCCGCGACCGCGGAACAACCCGCGCCGACGGACCCGGAGACCCCGCCGGCGGAACCGACGCCGATCGAGGACCCGGTCGCGGACACCGAGCCGACGACCTCCGAACCGGAGCCCCTGCCTCAGGAACCGGAACCCGAACCTGCACCGGAACCTGTGCCGGAACCTGCGCCGGCACCGACCCTGGCCTTCGACGCCTCGGCCAGCCAGGTCGCGGCAGGCGGCTCGGCGACGCTGAGCTGGACCGCGGACAACGCGGACGGATGCACCGCCGGCGGCGGCTGGAGCGGCCAGCGGCCGCACACCGGCACCGAGACGGTCGGACCGATCGACGGCAGCACGACGTTCTCGCTGAGCTGCGACGGCCCCGGCGGCAGCGCCGTCGCGATGATCTCCGTCGCCATCAGCGACACGGTGAGCCTGAACTGGCAGGCGCCGACGGAGAACACCGACGGTAGCCTGCTGACGGACCTGTCCGGATACCGCATCTACTACGGCCTGCGCAGCGGCGACTATACGGACAGCGTGCTGATCGGCGCCGCGGCGTCGACGAGCCACGCGCTCGAGCTCGTATCCGGTGAGTACTACTTCGCCATGACCGCCCTCGACGCCGAAGGCAACGAGAGCGGCTACTCCAACGAGGTGATCAAGGTCGTGCCCTGAGGTCAGCCTCCGGGCGCGCGCTTCTTGGCCTCGATGCGGGCGAGGATGACGCCCATGATGTCGCGGTACAGGTCGCCCTTGCGCACGGCGTCCTCGTAGCCCGCGTCGATGCTGGGGTTGTCGTTGATCTCGATGACGTAGATCTTGTCTCCGACCTGCTTGAGATCGACGCCGTAGAGCCCGTTGCCGATCAGGTTCGCCGCCTTCAGCGCCGTCTGCACCACCGCGGCAGGCGCGTCCTCCACCGCGAACGTGTCCGCGGTGCCCTCCACGGTGGCGCCGTCGGCGTCGCGCCGCACGATCTGCCAGTGGCGCCGGGCCATGAAGTAGCGGCTGACGTAGATGGGCCGGCGGTCGATGATGCCGACCCGCCAGTCGTAGTCCGTCGGCACGAACTCCTGGGCGACGATCAGCTCCGAGCGGGTCAGCGCCTCACGCACCCGGTCGGGCACGTCCTCGGCCCGGTCGACCTTGGTCACGCCCGCCGAGAAGCTCGAGTCCGGCAGCTTCAGCACCACCGGAATGCCCAGGGCCGGCGCCACCTCGTCGACGTTGCCGGCGTGGACGATCATGGTCTTGGGGCTCGGCACCCGGTGGCGCGCCAGCAGCTCCGCCAGATAGACCTTGTTGGTGCACTTGAGAATGGAGTCCGGATCGTCGATCACCACCAGGCCTTCGGCCTGGGCCCGCCGCGCCATGCGGAAGGTGTGATGGTTGACCGAGGTGGTCTCGCGGATGAACAGGGCGTCGAACTCCGCCAGCCGGCCGGCGTCCTCCCGGGTGATCAGCTCCACGCCCATGTCGAGCGCCTCCGCCGCCGACTCGAAGCGCGCCATGGCGCGCTTGTTGGAAGGCGGCATGGGGTCGGTCGGGTCGTGCAGGATCGCCAGGTCGTAGCGGGACTGGGGCTTGCGGCGGGCGCGCCGCCGTTTCACGGAGAAGTAGTCCGAGGCGGCCTGCAGGACGAAGTCGTGCTGCGCCTCGTTGAGATCGTTGGCGCCGAGCGCCCGGATGCTGCGGAGCTGCCACTCGTCGCCGCGGCGCACGAAACCGACCCGCAGCAGCGGCGCCTCGAACAGGCTGTAGAGCCGCCAGGCGAGGTCGTCGAGCCCCGCCTCCGGCGTCCGGCCGAACAGCACGTCCAGGGAGAACTGGCCTTCGTCCCGGCGCTTGAGCGCCTTCTGGATCTCGTCTTCGAGATCCTCGGACAGCAGCCGCGCCACCGCGTTGGACCGCAGGTCCTGAATCGTCGCCAGGCTGGGAATGGGGTGGTGGCCCCGGGCCGCGGCCAGCAGCGACACGTAGTAACCGGCGCTCTGGTACTTGTGCGAGCGGCACAGGTTGAAGACCTTGGCCGCCCGGTTGTCGAAATAGCCGGGCTCCGTCAGGTACGTGCGCGCCGACACCACCTCGACGCCGGGAATGTCCAGCGGCCAATCCTTCAGATCGCTGACCACCAGCAGTATGTTCATCGGTGTTTCCGCTCAGTAACCGATCGCGCCGCCGTCCGGCACCCGGAGGTCGACGCCGCCTTCCAGAACGCCCGTTTCCGGGTTCACCACGATCACCTCGGCGGCGCCCTGGGCATCGCGCTCCTCGAGCGCGTGACCCATCGCCCTCAGGCCGTTCAGGGAATCCAGCGAGAAGCCGTTGCGCTCGTAGTAGACGGTGTCCGGCAGCCATTGATGGTGAATTCGGCCGGCGTCCACCGCCGCCTGGGCGCTCATGCCGTGGTCGACCACGTTGAGGATGGTCTGCAGCACCGTGTTGATGATGGTGCGCCCGCCCGGCGTTCCGGTCACCATGAACAGCTCGCCGTCGCGGGCGAGGATGGTCGGCCACATGCTCGACAGCATGCGCTTGCCGGGTTCCGCGAGATTGGCCGGCGTGCCGATCAGCCCCTGGTCGTTGGTGAGCCCAGGACCGGCGTTGAAGTCGCCCATCTCGTTGTTGAGCAGGAAGCCGCCGCCCGGCACGACGATGCCCGAGCCGTAGCCCCACTCCAGGGTGTAGGTGAGGGAAACGGCGTTGCGGTCCTTGTCGACCACGGAGAAGTGGGTGGTCTCCTCGCTCTCCACCGGCCAGGTGAAGCGCGTCGGATCCGAGGTCGAGGCCTGGTCCGGATCGATGGTCGCGCGCAGCTCGTCGGCGTAGCGCTTGGACGTCAGCCGCTTGACCGGCAGATCGGGGTTGAAGTCGGGATCGCCCAGGAACCGGGCCCGGTCCGCGTAGGCCCGGCGCATGGTCTCGGCCATACGGTGCAGGGTCGCGGTGGTGCCGAAGCCGAGGCTCGCCAGGTCGTAGCCTTCCAGCACGTTCAGCATCTCGATGAGAATCGTGCCGCCCGAGCTCGGCGGCGGCATGGACAACACCTCGTAGCCGCGATAGCTGCCGCGCACCGGCTCGCGCCGCCGCGGCGTGTAGCCCGCCAGATCCTCCAGGGTGATGAGGCCGCCGCCGCGGGCCATTTCCGCCACGATCAGCTCGGCGGTCCGGCCTTCGTAGAAGCCCTTCGGCCCGCCGTCGGCGATGCGCTGCAGCGAGTCCGCCAGATCCGCCTGAACCAGCAGGTCGCCCGGCTGGTAGGGCTCGCCGTCCTTGCTGAACTGGGCGACGGAGGCCGGATACTTGCGCATGCGCGGCAGCACCCGCTCCAGGGACGCCGCCAGCCCGTGGGTCACCACGATGCCGTCCCGGGCGAGCGCGACGGCGGGTTCGACCAGCCGCTTCCAGGGCAGCTTGCCCTCGTCCTGCCAGGCCATGTAGAGCCCGGCCACCGTGCCCGGCACGCCCACGGACATGTGGCTCATGTGGTGCCGCTGGAAGCTGTATTCGCCGTCCTCCAGCCACATCTCGGGATGCGAGCCGGTGGGCGCGGTCTCACGGAAATCGTAGGCCACCGGCTTGCCGCTGGACGGCCGGTAGACGAGGAACCCGCCGCCGCCGATGTTGCCCGCGGTCGGGTGGGTGACGGCCAGGGCGAACGCCGTGGCCACGGCGGCATCCACCGCGCTGCCGCCCTCCTCCAGCACCTCGACGCCGATCCGCGAGGCGATGTCGTTCTGGGACACCACCATGCCGCTGCTGGCGCGGAACGGAGCGTTGGCGGCCGTGGCCAGCGGCGCCGCCAGGGCGAACGACAGAACGAACACGAAACGCAGAACGGGATGCAGCACGCGGACCTCGCAGGCGGGGAGTCGGACGCAATGGTCGGCAACGGCCCGGACCTTTGCAAGCGGTTGCCGCAGATGGCGCGCCGTGCGGTCCGCCGGCCCGGCGCCGCCGGCCGCCCGGCAGCACGGCGGGGACCGCCTCACGGCGCCGTCATGCCCCGTTCACGGTCCGTTCACGTTCGATGGGGAGAATGGGCACCGTCAGGAAGTTGCTGACACCCCAGGGTCGGTTCCCCCCTCCCCTCACCGGCCCTGGGGTCCCCCTCTCCGATCGATCCTCCGCCGAATCAGCAGACGCCGCTCAGTCGAATACCCGCGGTCCGTCCGGCATGCGCACCGCCACCACGTCCCTGGCCCACTGACGGCAGGCGGCGTGCACGCGGTAGCCGCCGTAGACGTACCGTTCACCCTCCCGCTCCCAGTAGCAGGCCGTGGTGAGCTCCCGGATGACGTCGTTGCGGGCCTGGGTCAGCGGGCTGACCGTGACGTTGGAGGCGCATCCTCCCGCGAGGAGGAGCAGGGCCGCGCCCAGCAGGGCGGATGGCGACGGGGCGGCGGGCGATTTCGAGGACGGTCCAGCGGACGGTTCTCTGGACGAGGTTCTGGACGATGTTCCGGACATGGCGCGACTTCCTGAATTGTGGCCTGCCCCTCCCTGTTCGGTCCCGTTAGAAGCTTAGCAACGCCCATGCCAACCGCCATTTCAGGAAAAAGCTCGAAATATCAGAAGGTTAGACTCATGGGACAGAGATCCCAGCGGACCCGGAGCGGGATCGCGCCACATCCTGGTGCATCCGACCAGCACGACGCCGCGCGCGCCCGGACGCAGTACACTGATCGCCAATCGACGAGCCGCCGCGAGGACCCGTGAGCACCGGAACGGATTGGTACGACTTTCTGCTGGACGCCCTGGAGCCCGAGGAGAGCCACGGGCCGCTGCACAACGCGACGCCGCTGGCCGGGCCCGCGGACCCGGCAACCATCCGTCACTACTTCGCCGAAGGGCTCTATCCCTACGCCGAGCGCTACGACATCCGCGCCTACTACCGGGAGAAGCAGGCGCTGCAGGTCGAGCTGGTGAAGCTGCAGAACTGGATCAAGGATTCCGGTCGCAAGGTGGTGGTGCTGCTCGAGGGCCGCGACGCCGCCGGCAAAGGCAGCACCATCAAACGGCTGATGGAGAACCTGAATCCCCGCGGCGCCCGGGTGGTCGCCCTGGAGAAGCCCACGGACATCGAACGGGGCCAGTGGTACTTCCAGCGCTACACGGACCACCTGCCGTCCTCGGGCGAGATCGTGTTCTTCGACCGCTCCTGGTACAACCGCGCCGGCGTCGAGCGGGTGATGGGGTTCTGCACGGAGCAGGAGTACTGGGAATTCACCCGGCAGGCGCCGCTGTTCGAGAACATGCTGGTGTCCAGCGGCATCGATCTGGTGAAGGTGTACCTGTCCGTCAGCCGGGAGGAGCAGGCCCGGCGCTTCCGCGAGCGGGAGCAGAACCCCCTCAAGCAGTGGAAGCTGTCGCCCGTGGACCGCGAGGCCCAGCGCAAGTGGGACCAGTACACCAGCGCCAAGGAGGCCACCTTCCGGCTCACCGACAGCCCGGCGGCACCCTGGGTCATCGTCAAGGCCGAGGACAAGCTCAGGGCGCGGCTGAACGTGATGCGCCTGGTGCTGGAGCGCTTCGACTACGCCGGCAAGGATCCCGAGGCCGCCGCGCCGCCGGACCCGCTGATCGTCGCGCCGGCGCGGCTGGTGTTCGGCGGCGGCCCGGACCCGGACCGCTGACCCGGCCGGCTTTGCAGAAATCGCGCCGCGCCATGCAACCGATCCGGCCCGTCCGGGTATCTATCCCGGTGAGCCAACGACAAGGAGCGTTCCGTGGACTGGGTACCGATCGTCATGTTCGTGGTCATCGGCGTCGTCGTCGCGACCTACCTCTACCTGCGCTACCGCGCCCGCCGGGAAGTGCTGCAGACCGTGCGTTTCGCCATGGAACGCGGCCAGGAGATCACGCCCGAGCTGCTGGAGACCCTGGGCGGAGACGTCGCCGGCGGCCAGCGGGACCTGCGCAAGGGCGTCATCTGGCTGGCGCTGGCCATCGCCCTCGCCATCATGTCCTGGACGCTGGACGAGCCGGACCTGCTCGGGCCGGCGTCGCTGCCGCTGATGTTCGGCCTGGCCTATCTGGTGCTGTGGCGCTTCAGCGGCCAGCGGACCTGAGCGGGGCCGCCGACGAGGTTCTCGCCCTGCAGGCGGCGACCCTGTCGGACGATGCGGCGTACGAGACCCTGGTGCGCCGCCACGCGCGCCGGACGCTGTCGATGCTGCGCCGTTTCACCCGCGATCCCGCGCTGGCCGAGGAGCTCTGCCAGGAGACCTTTCTGCGCGCCTGGCAGAAGCTGCCCAGCTTCCAGGGCCAGGGCAGCTTCGGCGGCTGGCTGGCCGCGGTGGCCTACAACGTGTTCCTGCAGCACCGCCGCCGCCACGCCGCCCGGGACCGGGTCACCGATTCCCTGGACGGGCCGGACGCCGGCGCCGGCCTGGCCGACCGGCAGTCGAGCAACGGCGCGGACACGGGCGCGGCGGAGCTGGACCGTCTGCTCGCCGTGGTGTCCGAGGACGAGCGCGTCGTCCTCACCCTCAGCTACGGGGCGGGGTTGAGCGCCACGGAGATCGGCGCCATGCTCGGCGTCGCACCGGGCACCGTGAAATCACAGATCCACCGGGCCAAGGACAAGATCCGCCGGGCATTCGACATCGAGGCCGAGACATGACCGGACACGACCCCGTCGACACGCTGCTCACCCGGGCATTCGCCGCCGACGCCGCGGCCGGCCCGCCCGACCGCTTCGCCGAGCGCGTGATGGCACGGATCCGCCGCCGCCGCCGGCTGCGCGTGGTGGTGCTGAGCGCCGCGCTCGGCATCGGCATCGCCGTGACCGCGGCCGCCTCGGCCTCCGCCATCGTCGAGTTCGGCCGCTGGCTCGGGACCCTGCGGCTCGACGGCGCCGTGCTCGACGTGGCCGCGGCCCTGCCGGCGGCGTCGGCATCCACCTGGCCCGCCGCCTTCCCCGCCGCTGCCGCGCTGCTGCTCGGGCTGCTCGGCTGGTTCGTCTGCCTGGACGAGGAGTCCGGCGCGCTCTGACCCGACCCGGCGGGACAACCTCCGCCGGCTGTGCGATCCTGCCCGGCGTTCCATCAACGGGGAGGAACATGCACCGTCGTACCATCGCGCGCCTGACGGGACTGGCCGTTCTGGTCCTGCTGGCGCTGCCGGCACCGGCGCGGGAACGCGCCCGGGATCTCGGCGTCGCCGTCGGCGTGTTTCCCACCGGCGAGTACAACGCCATCACCGACGTCGACGGCGTGAAGGTCGGCCACTCCACCATCATCCGGGGCGACGACATCCGCACCGGCGTCACCGCCATCATTCCCGGCCCCGGCAACCTCTACACCCATCCGGTGCCCGGCTGGATTCACGTCGGCAACGGCTACGGCAAGATCATCGGCACCACCCAGGTGCAGGAGTTCGGTCAGATCGAAACGCCGATTCTGCTGACCTGCACCCTGTGCGTGTGGCGGGCGGCCCAGGGGCTGATGTCCTGGGTGTACGACCAGCCCGGCATGGGCGAGCACACGGTCAATCCGATCGTCGGCGAAACCAACGATGCCCGGGTGAACAACATGTGGGCCGACCCGGTGGGCCTGTCCCACGTCTACGAGGCGCTGAACGGCGCCCACGACGGCCCCGTCATCGAGGGCTCCATCGGCGCCGGCACCGGCACCCAGGCGTTCGGCTGGAAGGGCGGCATCGGCTCGAGCTCCCGCAAGCTGCCGCCCAGCCTCGGCGGCTGGACCGTGGGCGTGCTGGTGCAGACCAACTTCGGCGGCGACCTGACCATCAACAGCGCGCCGGTGGGCCGGGAGCTGGGCCGCTATCCCTACCAGCACGCCCTGAACAACGGGCCGCCGGCCGACGACCGGGAAGACGGCTCCATCATGATCGTGGTGGCCACCGACGCGCCGCTGGATTCCCGCAACCTGGCCCGGCTCGCCAGCCGGGCCATCATGGGTCTGGCGCGCACCGGCTCGTTCGCCCACAACGGCTCCGGCGACTACGTCATCGCCTTCTCGACCCACCCGGACGTGCGCCGGCCGCGGCTCGCCGAGAAGCCGGTGAGCACGCCGACGCTGGTGAACGCGGCGATGTCGCCGCTGTTCGCCGCCACCGCCGAGGCCACCGAGGAATCCGTCTACAACGCGCTGTTCGCCGCCACCGCCGTGAGCAGCAGCCGGGGCACGCTGGAGGCGATTCCCCGGGACGAGGTGCTGCGCATCCTGCGCAAATACAATGGCCTGTTCTGGGGCTCCCATCTGCCCCCGGGCCGCATCGACTGACCCTGCCGCCACAGCGAGGCCGCGCCATGAAGCCACCCAGCCGCTACGATCTGCCCACCCTCTCCGAGCTGCCAGACGACGTGCGCGCGCGGATCGAGGCGGTTCAGGAGAAATCCGGCTTCGTGCCGAACGTGTTCCTGGTGCTGGCCCGCCGGCCCGACGAGTTCCGCGCGTTCTTCGCCTATCACGACGCGCTGATGGAGCGCGACGGCGGGCTCACCAAGGCGGAGAGGGAGATGATCGTGGTGGCCACCAGCGCCGCCAACGACTGCACCTACTGCGTGGTGGCCCACGGCGCCATCCTGCGCATCTACGCCAAGAACCCGCGGCTGGCCGACCAGATCGCCGTCCACTATCCCGGCGCCGAGATCACCGACCGCCAGCGGGTGATGCTGGACGTGGCGGTGAAGCTGGCGGTGCGGCCCCAGGCGTTCGGCCAGGACGACCTGGACCGGCTGCGCGACGCCGGGTTCGACGACGAGGACGTCTGGGACATCGGCGCCATCACCGGGCTGTTCGCCCTGTCCAACCGCATGGCCCATCTCACCGACATGACGCCGAACGAGGCGTTCTACCTGCTCGGCCG
Source organism: Gammaproteobacteria bacterium UBA7803 (assembly GCA_002480525.1). Classification (GTDB taxonomy): domain Bacteria; phylum Pseudomonadota; class Gammaproteobacteria; order Pseudomonadales; family Azotimanducaceae; genus UBA7803. The sequence continues at coordinate 36,415 of DLCH01000020.1, forward strand.
GGTGCCCCGGGAGCGTTGATTCGGCCCCGGCTTCCGCCGGCCCCGGGGCTGCGTTATGGTTTCCGGCCCCGACCGCACCACAGGGAGACGCCGGTGGCACTCGATCCGGATACCCAGCAGATTCTCGCGACCCTCGAAGAGCTCGGCATGCCCGACATCGCCGACCTGACCCCGGAGGGCGCCCGGCAGCTTCAGCTCACCCCGCCGCCGGCGGTGCCGACGCCGGTGGGCCGCGTCGAGGACCGCGTCCTGCCCGGCCCCGAGGAAGACGTGCGGGTGCGCATCTATCGCCCCGACGGCGCCACCGGCACCGGCGTGCTGGTGTACTTCCACGGCGGCGGCTGGGTCATCGGCGATCTCGACAGCCACGACGAGACCTGCCGGCGCCTGTGCAGCGGCGCCGGCGTGCCGGTGATCGCCGTCGACTACCGGCGGGCCCCGGAGACCACCTACCCCGGCGCGGTGGAAGACTGTTATGCGGCGGTGCGCTGGGCTGCGGAGCACGCCGGGGAACTCGGCGCCGACCCGGGCCGGATCGCCGTGGGCGGCGACAGCGCGGGCGGCAACCTGGCCGCCGCGGTGGCGCTCATGGCCCGGGACCGGGGCGGCCCGCCGCTGGCCTTCCAGCTTCTCATCTATCCCGTCACCGCCGCCGACTTCGACAACGCCTCGTACCGGGACAACGGCGAGGGCTACATGCTGAGCCGGCGCGGCATGCAGTGGTTCTGGGACCAGTACGTGCCCGACGCGGACCAGCGCCGGGAGCCCTACGCCGCGCCGCTGGCCGCGGACGATCTCTCCGGCCTGCCGCCGGCGCTGGTGCAGACCGCCGAGTACGACCCGCTGCGGGACGAGGGCGAGGCCTACGCCGCGGCCCTCGAGGCCGCCGGCGTCGACGTCTCGGCCACCCGCTACGACGGCCTCATCCACGGCTTCTTCGGCATGCAGGACGCCGTCGCCGCCGCGAGGCCCGCCCTCGCGGAAGCCGTCGCGGCGCTGCGCAAGCACCTGACCTGAACGCAACCAGCCACCACCGGAACGGAGGCTCTCATGATCTACGACAACATTCTGCAGACCATCGGCCGCACGCCGATCGTCCGCCTGAACAACACCGGCCCCGACCACGTGGAGATGTACGTGAAGGTCGAGGCGTTCAATCCCCTGAGCTCGGTGAAGGACCGCCTGGCCTACGCCATCATCAAGGACGCCACGGATTCCGGGGCGCTGAAGCCGGGCCAGACCGTCATCGAGGCCACCTCCGGCAACACCGGCATCGCGCT
>DLCH01000020.1:37991-38175 GCA_002480525.1 Gammaproteobacteria bacterium UBA7803
CCACCTCCGGCAACACCGGCATCGCGCTCGCCATGGTCTGCGCCGCCACCGGCCACCCGTTCGTCGCCACCATGGTGGAGACCTTCTCCATCGAGCGGCGCAAGATCATGCGCGCCCTCGGCGCCAAGGTGATCCTGACCCCCGCCGCGGAACGCGGCACCGGGATGGTGAAGCGCGCCGAGGA
>DLCH01000020.1:38555-43154 GCA_002480525.1 Gammaproteobacteria bacterium UBA7803
CCGGCCTACCACGCCTCCACCACGGGCCCGGAGATCCTCGAGGACTTCGCCGGCCGGCGGCTGGACTTCTGGGTCACCGGCTGGGGAACCGGCGGCACCCTGACCGGCGCCGGCAAGGTGCTGAAGGCCGCGCGCCCGGACATCAAGGTCGTCGCCGCCGAGCCCGAGCAGGCCTCCCTGCTGGCGGGCAAGGAGTGGAGCCCCCACATGATCCAGGGCTGGACCCCGGATTTCGTTCCGGAGGTGCTCGACCGCAGCGTGCCGGATCAGATCGTTCCGGTGAACCAGGACGACGGCAAGGCCATGGCCCTGCATCTGTCCCAGAAGGAGGGCATCTTCTGCGGCGTGTCCGGCGGCTCGACCATGGCCGCGGCCATGAAGGTCGCGGAAAAGGCGCCGGCGGGCAGCGTGTTCTGCGTGATGCTGCCGGACACCGGCGAGCGCTACCTGTCCACGTTCATGTTCGAGGGCATCAACGAAGGCTCGGACGACGACTGGCTGGCAGAGCAGTAGCGGCCGCCGGGTCCGATCGGCCGGCAGGAAAGCGTACGACGCTACGAGCCGAAGACTGACCGGACGATGGCACCACGGCCATCGTCCGGGCCGATACGCGCAGGCATGCTGCGGGGATGCTGCAGCTGCCGGTCACACAACGATCCCTCGTCCTCCCCGCGCTGCTGGTGCCGATGGCGGTGCTGCTGGCAGCGACCCTCCCCGGGTCCGCGGGCGCCGCCTATCGCTGCGAGGCGCCGGGCGAGTCGCCGCGGTTCAGCCAGTTCCCCTGCGGCAGCGGCGTCCGCCTGGATCTCGAGCCCGCCCAGGCCGTGACCATTCCGCCCTTGAGCGACGCGGAACGCGCCCGCCTCGAGACCCTCGAGGCGAACCGCCGCCGGGAGCAGGCCGCCGCTGCGCGCGAGCGCCGGCGGGCGGCCGCCGCGGCGGCGGACAGACGCCGTGAGGCCGCGCGCCGCTGCGATGCCGCCCGGGTCGACCTCGAGGCGCTGGAACGGCAGCGCCGCAAGGGCTACACGCTGAGCGAGAGCCGCCGTCTCGACCGCCGTGAAGCCGACCTCGCCGACGAGATCGCCCGCTACTGCTGACCCGGCCGGATGGCCTATGATCGACCGGTCTTCGCCGATGCAGGTTATCGACATGGCCGAGAGTCAGACGAGTCAGGCCGCCGCCCCGGCCTTCAGCTTCGAGTCGATCTTCTCCCCGGAGATCATCGCGGATCCCTACCCCATGTACCGCCAGCTCCGGGAGAACAGCCCGGTGCTGGAGCTGCCGGACGCGAACCTGGTGGTGCTGACGCGCTACGCCGACGTTCAGGCCCTGCTGCGGGACAGGCGGATGGGCCACCAGCCCTTCGCCAACCTGACGCCGGAGGAGCGCGAGGCCCACCTGAAGAATCCCGCCGTCGCCAACCTGGCCCGGACCATGCTGCTGAAGAACCCGCCGGACCACACCCGCCTGCGGGGGCTCGTGGTGAAGGCCTTCGACGCCCGCCGCGTAACGGCCATGCGCGAGCGCATCCGGGCCATCGCCCACGAACTCATCGACGGCTTCGTGGCGCGCGGTTCCGGCGATCTGCGGGCGCTGTTCAACCACCCGCTGCCGGTCATCGTGATCTGCGACATGCTGGGCATTCCCGAGGCGGACCGGCAGGAGTTCGTCAAGGGCACCCGCATCTCCGGGCGCCTCATCGATCCGAGCCCGATGACCGAGGAGGAGCTGGCCCAGGCCAACGCCAGCACCGAGGAGAGCCAGGCCTACTTCGCGGCGCTGTGCGAGGAGCGCCGGCGCCATCCCGAGGACGACCTGATCACCGCCCTCGTCCAGAGCGAGACCGAGCACGGCAGGCTGTCCCGGGAGGAGCTCACCTCCAACATCGCCCTGCTGTTCGCCGCCGGCCACGAGACCACGGTGAACCTGCTGGGCAACGCGCTGCTGGCCCTGTACCGCAATCCCGACCAGCTCGACACGCTGAAGGCCCGTCCCGAGCTCATGCCCGGGGCGGTGGAGGAATTCCTGCGCTACGACAGCTCGGTGCAGCTCACCGCCCGCCACGCGCTCGAGCCCGCCGACATCGCCGGCGTCGAGCTGCCCCCCGGGCGCAGCGTCATCGCCATGCTCGGGGCCGCCAATCGCGATCCGGCGATGTTCGACGACCCGGAGCGGCTGGACGTCACCCGGGAAAAGGTCAAACCGATGTCGTTCGGCGGCGGCATCCACCTGTGCCTGGGCGCCCAGCTCGCCCGGCTGGAGGCCGCGGAAGCGCTGACCGCCCTGTTCGAGCGGCTGCCGGATCTGGCACTCGAGAACGTCGAATCCCCCGAGTGGAAGCAGACCATCACGCTGCGGGGGGTGGCCCGGCTGCCGGCGCGCTGGTAGCACTCCGACCGCCGGGCGGGGTACGCGGGGGAATCGGCCGGATCAGGCGGCCGCCGTCTCCGCGGCGTCGGCCGTGGCCTCGTCGGCGTCCGGCCGGGGCGTGCGGATCAGGTAGTCGAAGGCCGCCAGGGCCGCCCGGGAGCCGTCACCCAGCGCCACCACGATCTGCTTGAACGGCGCCGTGGTGACGTCGCCGGCGGCAAACACCCCGGGCACCGAGGTCTGACCGCGGTCGTCGACCTTGATCTCGCCGCGCTCGGTCATGGCCACCGTGCCTTCCAGCCACTCCGAGTTCGGCACCAGCCCGATCTGCACGAACACGCCTTCGAGCTCGATGTGGGACTCGTCGCCGCTGGGCCGGTCGATCCAGGTCAGGCCGTCGACCCGCTGGCCGTCACCGGTGATCTCGGTGGTCTGGGCCGAGGTCAGCACCCGCACGTTGGGCAGGCTGTGGAGCTTGCGCTGCAGCACCGAGTCGGCCCGCAGCTTGTCGTCGAACTCCAGCACCGTGACGTGCTCGACGATGCCGGCCAGATCGATGGCCGCCTCGACCCCGGAGTTGCCGCCGCCGATCACGGCGACCCGCTTGCCCTTGAACAGCGGCCCGTCGCAGTGGGGGCAGTAGGCGACCCCGCGATTGCGGTACTCCGCCTCGCCGGGCACGTTCACCGGCCGCCAGCGGGCGCCGGTGGCCAGCACCAGCGAGCGGGCCTTCAGCGAGGCGCCATTGGCGAGCTGCACCTCGTGCAGCCCCCCGGGCGCCTCGGCAGGCACCAGCGCGGTCGCCCGCTGCAGGTTCATGATGTCGACGTCGTACTGCCTGACGTGCTCCTCGAGCGCGGCGGCAAGCTTCGGCCCCTCCGTGTACGGCACGGAGATCAGGTTCTCGATGCCCAGGGTGTCGAGCACCTGGCCGCCGAAGCGCTCGGCGGCGATGCCGGTGCGGATGCCTTTGCGGGCCGCGTACACCGCGGCCGAGGCCCCTGCGGGGCCGCCGCCGACGATGAGCATGTCGTAGGGCTCCCGGGCGGCGATCTTCTCCGCTTCCCGGGCCTCGCTGCCGGTGTCGAGCCGGGCGAGGATCTGCTCCAGGCTCATGCGTCCCTGATCGAAGGGCTCGCCGTTCAGGAACACCGCCGGCACCGCCATGACGTCGCGGGATTCCACTTCCTCCTGGAACAGCGCGCCGTCGATGGCGACGTGGCGGATGTTCGGATTGACCACGCTCATCGCGTTCAGCGCCTGCACCACGTCCGGGCAGTTCTGGCAGGACAGCGAGAAATAGGTCTCGAAGCGGTACTCGCCGTCGAGGCCGCGGATCTGCTCGATGGTCTCCTCGCTGGCCTTGACCGGGTGGCCGCCCACCTGCAGCAGCGCCAGCACCAGGGAAGTGAACTCGTGGCCCAGCGGAATGCCGGCGAAGGTCACGGCTATGTCCGTTCCGTCCCGCTCGATGGCGAAGGACGGGCGCCGGTCGGCCGCGCCGTCGTGGCGCACGCTGACGCGATCGCTGAGTGCGGCGATCTCGTCGAGCAGCGCCGACAGCTCCCGGGATTTCTCTCCGTCGTCCAGGGAGGCGACCAGCGTCACCGGCTGGGTCACCTTCGTGAGGTACCCCTCGAGCTGTGTTTTGAGTTTGTCGTCCAGCATCACGGTTCACTCCAGTGGGGCAATGCTCGCCCGGTGATCAGAGGGTGGTGGCGACGGGCCGGCCGGATCGGCCGGCCCGCTGCGCTGCGGTCGGACGCGGTCAGATCTTGCCGACCAGGTCCAGGGACGGCGACAGGGTCGCTTCGCCTTCCTTCCACTTGGCCGGGCAGACCTCGCCCGGATGGGCCGCCACGTACTGGGCCGCCTTGATCTTGCGGACCAGCTCGCTGGCGTCGCGGCCGACGCCGCCGGCATTGATCTCCACGATCTGGATCACGCCGTCCGGGTCGATGACGAAGGTGCCGCGGTCGGCCAGGCCGTCCTGCTCGATCATCACCTCGAAATTGCGGCTGATCGTGCCGGTCGGGTCGCCGACCATCGTGTAGTCGATCTTGCCGATCGCCGGCGAGGTGTCGTGCCAGGCCTTGTGCGAGAAGTGGGTGTCGGTGGACACGCTGTAGATCTCGACGCCGAGCTTCTGGAACTCGGCATAATTGTCGGCCAGGTCCTCCAGCTCCGTCGGGCAGACGAAGGTGAAGTCGGCCGGATAGAAGAAGA
>DLCH01000020.1:43210-43343 GCA_002480525.1 Gammaproteobacteria bacterium UBA7803
TCACGAAGGTGCCGCGGTCGGCGACGCCGTCTTCCTCGATCATCACCTCGAAGTTGCGGCTGATCTGGCCGGTCGGATCACCGACCATGGTGAACGCGATCTTGCCGATGGCCTCGGAGGTGTCGTGCCAGGC
>DLCH01000020.1:43452-43614 GCA_002480525.1 Gammaproteobacteria bacterium UBA7803
TGAAGTCGGCCGGATAGAAGAAGACGACGGACCAGCCGTCACGCAGGTCGGCATCGCTGACCTCGAAGAACTTGCCCTGCTTGAAGGCGGTTGCCTTGAACGGCTTCACTTCGGAATTGACCAAGGACATCAAACTCTCTCCATCTCTGAGCGCTGTCGCCA
>DLCH01000010.1 GCA_002480525.1 Gammaproteobacteria bacterium UBA7803
TCCCCGGTAATCTACGATGAACCATAAAAAAAGCCCCCGGGGAGTTCCCCCGGGGGCTTCGTGACGCAGCCTCGCGGGCCGCGGTCGCGTCAGCTATCGACGATCGAAGCTGTAGCGGACCGAGGCGCCGAAGATGCGCGGTTCGGTGAGGAAGTAGTTGCGGTAGAAGCCGGACGTGTCGGACGTCAGGTACTTACCCGTGACGTTGTCCTCGTCCTGCAGGTTCCGAACCCACGCTCTCACCATCCAGTGGCCGTCGTTCGACTCGTAGATCAGCGACAGGTTGTGCTGGTCCCAGGAATCGATCTTGTCGCCCGGCGTGTTGAATTCACGCGCGTAGGAGTCGCTCTGCCAGTAGTAGTCCCAGCGGCCCGTCACGGTGCCGGCGATGGCACCGACTTCCCACGTGTAGGCCACGCCGAGGTGCACGGTGTGCTCCGGCGAGTTGGGAAGCTGATTGCCGCTCAACTGCGTGGCGAAGCCGTCGGAAGTCTCTACGCCGTTCGCGGACAGGAAGCTGCGGGAGAAGTACGCCGGGATGCCGTTGTCGTACACCGCTCCGGGAGCCACCTGAGGACAGGCCGGGTTGGCATTCTGGGCGCTGAGCGCACCGCAGGCCGCGTAGGCGTCCTGAATCAGGGCATCCGTGATCTGATCCTGACGGGCGATGTAGTTCACGCCGGTCAGGGAGCCCGGATCGATGTTCTCCAGGAGGACGTAGTCGTCGTTACCCGCAGTCCGGTTGATCGGGTCGACCGACGCGGAACCACCCACCTCGGCGTTCAGCCAGGAGTAGGCCAGATCGACAGACATGCCGGGCAGCGCTTCGGGGCGCCACACGGACTCGAGCTCGGCGCCCATGATGTCCGCGTCGATGTTGTCGTTGATCGACGTGTTGTTGGCGATGCGGGTGACCTGCAGTCCCTTGTAGTCGTACATGAAGAACGAGGCGTTCAGCATCAGGCCGCCGTCGAGCAGCGTGTTCTTCGTCCCCACTTCGATGGCGTCCACTTCCTCCGTGTCGAAGGTGTAGGCCGCCGTGCCGCTGTCCACGAAGTCCTCGTTCAGCGGCGGGTTGAAGCCGCCCGGCTTGTAGCCCTTCGAGTAGAAGGCGTAGATCAGGCCGGAGTCGCCGACCTGAACGTCGACGCCGAGACGGCCGGTGACCTTGTCCCACTCGAACTTGTCGGGGCTGCCCGTCAGATCACGACGCTCGCCGAATCCGGGGGTCAGCGGCACGAGGCTGCTGATCGCGAACCTCTCGGCGCTGTACGGGAGCGTTGCAGCAGCCGCGTCCAGCTGAGCCTGGGTTGCGCCATAGTACTGCGCGAGTTCCGTCTCCGGCGCACCACCAAGAGGTCCGAGCAGAAGGTTGAGGGTGCGGGTCCAGTGGACTCCCCCCGCCTGAGCCGCGTCCTGAAGGTTCTGCGCCGCATCCGGATCGACCAGACCGAAACCGATCAGCGGCAGCAAGCCCTGCCCCACGGCATCGGCGTTGATGGCGTTGTACAGCACGCCGGTGTCCGCCACTTCCTTCTCGTCGTGGTTGTAGCGCAGGCCTGCCGTCAGCTTCACGCGATCGGTCAGGTCGAAGTACATCTCACCGAAGGCCGAGTAGCCGTCGAACATGTTGCCGCCGTCCGGATCGCTCGTGGAGTTGTAGATCGTCGGATAGAGCGGCGGGAAGCCGAGCCCGGGCACGCCGTAGGTACCAACGAGGTCGAGGGTATTGGCCACGACGTTGTAGTCGCCGAAGGACTCGGAGTTGATGTAGTTGGCGCCGACCATGAAGTTGAACGGGCCGTCGAACACGGACTGAAGCTTCGCTTCGATCGTGTAGTACTCGGACTCGCTCGCGGACTGGTCGTAGGCGAACACCCGGGTCTGATCGACATCGAGCACGCAGCCGCCGAAGATGCCGGCGGTACCATCGTTGTAGTTGCAGTCCGACCGCGTCCACTCGCCGCCGGCCTGAGGCGCCGGCTCGGAAGTGGGCCACAGGCCCGACGGATTCAGGGCGTTGGCGTACAGGTTGAAGCCCACGTCCATGTTGTAGTCCTGGCGGGACAGGTACTTGGTCTCCTGATAGCCCCCCAGCAGCGACACCGAGTAGTTCTCGAAGTCGTAGAAGAATCCGGCCGTCACCAGGTCTTCCTGGTAGTCGTACGTCGGCTCGAGATCCGTGTGCATCTTGCGGAACCCACCCTCGCCCGGCGGGTTGAAGGCCTTGGTCGGCGTGGGATCGCCGAGCAGAACGGCGCCCAGCAGGCCGCCGTAGATGCCACCCGTCGTCGTGCCGGCGTGGGGCCCCTCGAACCCGAAGCCGTTCGGCAGACAGCCGATGGTCGGAATCGTGTTGCGCTCACAGATCTGGTTGGTGATCCGGACCTTGTCGTCGTCCTCGTCGAACCGGGCGTACTGCACCCAGGCGCGGGCGTTGTCGTTGATCTGCCACAGACCGGTGAGGCGGATGCTCCACAGATCCCGGCCGTCGACGTCGTCGTCGATGCCCTGCAGCGTACAGGGCTGGGTGACCGGAGCGTCGATGGTCGAGCCCGGCACCAGACAGTCGCCCACCTGGCCCGCCGCGGTGTTCTCGATGTAGCCGTCGCGCTTCAGATACATGCCGGCAGCGCGGATTGCGAAGGCGTCGCCGAGCGGCACATTGAGCGCGCCCTTGAGCCGCTGGTGCTCGTAGTCACCGTATTCCGCGTCGACATAGCCGTTCACGCTTTCGAAGTCGGGCATGCGGGTGATCATGTTGACCACACCGCCGGTGGCGTTGCGGCCGAACAGGGTGCCCTGGGGACCCCGCAGCACCTCGACCCGCTCCATGTCGAAGAACTCCGCCGCAGGCAGGTTCGTCGCCACGGGGATGTCGTTCTGGTGGATCGACACGCCGGACTCCCCGGAGGAGGAGATGACCAGCCGGCCGATGCCCCGGATGCTGAAGCTGGAGCCACCGAAGTTGGTGTCCGTGTAGCTGACGTTAGGCGCGTTGAGCTGCAGATCGGACGGACTGATGATCTGCTTGTCTTCCATCATGGCGCCCGTGAAGGCGCTCACCGCGATGGGCACGTCCTGCAGGCTCTCCTCGACCCGCTGCGCCGTGACCACCACTTCCTCGATCGCCCTCGATCGCCGCGGCGCTTGCGGTCAGAGGCGCGAACGCCAACGCCGCGGTGAGCGCATGGCGCATCCACCTGCCTGGAACCTGATCAGTCATGAGACTCCCCTTTGTTTACCCTTCCTTACGGACGAGCGGCGGGGAGACCGCGTAAACGCGGCATACCGGACACCCAACGAACCTCCACATCTTTCGTATCGACGTGCCGGCGGGGTAGAACGGTTTTAGTCTGGATGCAACGACAATGCTTTCAGAGCCAATCGGCTTTCTAGAGCCAATCGCCCGGTCGGCATAGCACCCGAAAGAACCGGAAACGGCATTCGGGGAACTGCGTCGGTATCTCTCCGCCCCTCGTGCCATCGAATCTGCCATAACATGTTCTAAATGGAAAGCCGGTAGTGCACCCTTCTTTCTGTA
>DLCH01000060.1 GCA_002480525.1 Gammaproteobacteria bacterium UBA7803
CGGCCTCTATCGCCTGCGGGTCTCGGCACTGGCAGGGTACGACAGCCTCATCGGTCAATCCCTCGGCGTCACCTTCGAGAAGGTTGCCACCTTCGCAGCCTCGGATCTAGAGAGCGGCGCCACTGGCTTCTACGGCAGCGCGGGCGGGCTCACCTACGATACGACCGACGACAGCGTCATCTTTCAGGCGCGCATCTCGAACGGGGGATCACCCGGCGCGATCTATACGCTGAAATGGCGCAGCGACACCGGCATCGTCTGGAAGACGGTCGTTCCGATCCAGATCAACTACGAAGGGCCTTACTACGGTCAGAGCCGGTTGCGCGGGCAGCGCTGGACGCTGATGCGGGGCACGCGCGTCATCCAGCTGGACACCGCCACGGGCGCTCTCGTTCTCAATGAGATCTGGCCGGGTGCGGTGAGCGAAGGCGGCGCTCAGGTCTACGATGCCGTCACCGACACGCATCTGGTCCGCGGCAGCCAGGGCTGGGCGAAGCTCTTCCTCAATCGCGGCGGCGGTGGTGGAGAGACGCTCTCCGGCATCGTCTCCGACCTTTGCGCCCGTGCCGGCCTTGGTCTGTCCGACATAGACGTCGCCGATCTCGGGGCGACGGTTCCCGGCTATGTCATCGGCCGGCAGACCACCGTGCGAGGCGCCGTCGAGCCGCTGGCGCAGGCCTATTTCTTCGACGCGGCAGAGAGCGACGACGCCCTGCGGTTCCGGACGCGGGGACGACCGCCCGCCGCGACCATCGATGCGGATCTTCTGCTGCCGCTAGACGAGCGCACGGGCGAGAGCTGGCGTGAGCGCCGCACGCAAGAGGTCGAACTGCCAGAACGGGTCAGCGTCGTCTACATGGACGCGCAAGCCGACTACCAGCAGGGCACTCAGAGCGAAAAGCGCACCTCCCTGCCGCTACCGACCATGCATTCGCGCAACCAGTCCAGCGTGGAGCTGGCCCTTGCGCTTGATGCGACGACGGCCAAGCAGATCGCAGCCAAGACGCTCTACAGCGCCTGGATCGAACGCAGCGCTTACGAAGCAGAGCTGCCAGCCGACTGGCTGCGCCTCGACCCGACCGATGTCGTGGACGTGGTCTTTGCCTCGGGCTCGACCTTCCGGACCCGCATCACCCGTCTCGACGTCGGGGCCGATTTCTCGCTCGCCGTGAAAGGGGTTTCGGAGGCTGCCGCCACCTACGTCTCCAACGTGGCTGCCGATGGCGGCTCCGGCAAACCGGTCCAAATCGTCGGCAGTCAGGCCGCCACGCGGCTGATCCTGCCGGATCTTCCGCTGCTGCGCGACACCGATGACACCGGCGGGTCGGGGTCGAGGATCTATTACCTCATGGGCGGCTTCGGTGGCCCGGGCTGGCCCGGCGCATCTCTCTACCGCAGCGCCGACGGAACGGCTTGGGCACAGGTCGGGCGATCCCTGAGCGAGGTGGCTTGGGGCGCCACGGCGAACCCGCTCGGCAGTCCGACGTCTCCGTTCGCGACCGATGAGACGAACAGCCTGACGGTGTTCATGACCACCGGCGGCGAACGGCTTGAGAGCGTCACACAGGACTCGATGCTCAGCGGCGCCAACGCGGCCCTTGTCCTCAAAGCCAACGGCGAGCCCGAGATCATCCAGTTCCGCGACGTGGCGCTGAACCCGGACGGCTCCTACACCCTGTCCGGGCTTTTGCGTGGCCGCCGTGGCACCGATGTCTTCGTGGACGGGCACGAGGCCGGCGAATTGTTTGTCCTCCTCGACCCCGACGATGTCGAGACCATGGTCACCTCGCTCGGCGATCTCGATCTCCCCCGGTCTTGGAGGGCGGTCGGCTTCGGCACGATCTTCGAGGATGCGGAAACATTGGTCACCAGCCATACCGGCCGAGATCTCAAGCCCTACGCGCCCTGGAACGTGCAGGCGGCTCTGACCGGCAGTCCGGCCAACATCAGCCTCTCTTGGGCCCGGCGGACCCGGATCGGTGGCGAGTTGAAGGACGGCACCGGCCTCGTGCCGCTCGGCGAGACCTCCGAGGCCTACGAGGTCGACATCCTCTCCGCCCCGGGCGGCGCGGCGAAGCGGACGCTCGCCGCGACGAGCCCAAACGTCGTTTACGCCAATGCCGACATCCTCGCCGACTTCGGTGTGGTTCCGTCGTCCCTGACCGTCGCCGTCTTCCAGATCAGCGCCGTCGCGGGCCGCGGCTTCCCGCGCACCGTCACTTTGGAGATCAACTGATGCCCAGCCCCAATCTGGCCGTGACCCATGTCGCGGCCGCCCAGAACCAGAAAGAGGTCACGATCAACGACGCGGTCGATGCCCTCGACAACGCCATGAACCAAGCACTGTCATTGGCGATGGCCGACGCCAACCTGACGCTGACTGGCACCCAGGCCAACCGGAACGGCCTGATCATCCTCACCGGTACGCTGACGGCATCCCGGACCCTGACGCTGCCCGCCAATCACCGGCGGCTGGCGATCCGAAACGCGACGAGTGGCGGCCAGGACGTCCGCGCCAAATATGCAGGTTCCGGCGCAGAGGTCGTCATCGTTCCGGGCGCGACGGTGCTGGTTCAGGGCAATGGCAGCGATCTCTACGGGGTCGGCGGTGGCGCTGGTGCATTGGGCGATCTCATCGACGTCTCCATCGCCGGCGCCGCCAACGGCGACGTCCTCCAGTTCGATGGTGCTGCGTGGGGCGCCACCGGTGTCGGCATCTTCAACCGCGCTCTGCTGCCCTTCCGGGGCGCGCTGCTGCGACGCTCGACCAATTTCAGCGTCGCAACGACGGGCGTCTACGTCGGCGTGCCATGGCAAAGCGCCGAGTACGACAGCGACGCATTCTGGGATGCCGGCCAGCCCACACGTCTGACCATTCCGGCCGGTGCCACCAAGGTCCGGATCGTCGGCAACATCGAGTGGCAGACCTCACCGACCAGCCAGCTGGTCGAGGTACGCAAGAACGGCAACAGCGTGCTGGGCGGTGGGTCCTTCATCGTGCGCGGCGACAGCGGCTACTCCAACCAGATGCGCAACCTGTCGAGCGCGGTTCTTCCGGTATCGGCGGGCGACTGGTTCGAGCTGGCGGTCTATGTCGGCACGGCCGGGGAGCTGCGCGGCCTTGAGCGCACGTGGCTGGCCATCGAGGTCGTCGAGACCGCGGATGCGGCCGATCCCCCGGCCGACATCAGCGGCTACAAGGCCGGGCAACCGGCAGCGGACGAGGTGATAGCGCGGGTGCCGTTGGCGCGACGCACCCGGCTGAAGATCGATCTTGCCGGAAGCCATGCCAGCGCCGAAGCCGCCGCAACCGCGAGTGCGGATTTCGACATCCGGGTCGACGGCGTGAGCAGCGCCACCATGCGCTTCGCCGCCGCCGCCACGAGCGCCACCTTCATCGCCGCCAGCGAAACCGTGCTGGAGCCCGG
>DLCH01000053.1 GCA_002480525.1 Gammaproteobacteria bacterium UBA7803
CGTCGAAATAGGCCGGCACGGTGATCACCGCCTCGGTGACGGCCTCGCCGAGGTAGTCCTCGGCGGTCTTCTTCATCTTCTTCAGCACTTCCGCCGACACCTGGGGCGGCGCCAGCTTCTCGCCCTTCACGTCGATCCACGCATCGCCGTTGTTGGCTTCGGCGATCTTGTAGGGGACCATCTTGATGTCTTTCTGCACCACGTCGTCGGAGAACTTCCGGCCGATCAGGCGCTTCACCGCGAACAGCGTGTTGGTCGGGTTGGTCACCGCCTGACGCTTCGCGCTCTGGCCCACCAGGATCTCGCCGTCATCGGTGTAGGCGACCACCGACGGCGTCGTGCGATCGCCCTCGGCGTTCTCGATGACCTTCGCGTCCTTGCCTTCCATGACGGCCACGCACGAGTTCGTGGTGCCCAGGTCGATACCGATGATCTTGCCCATGTGACGTTCTCCAGAATCTTTCGTGTTGGCCGGATCCGTCTTCGATCGCGGATCCGGGCTCGATCTACCCGCAATATCTGTGCGACCTGCGGCCTTTCAACCCCGGGACGCCGAATTTTCGCCGGGATGCCCCGACGGCAGCGGCCCGCCGCCTCAGGACGCCCCGTCGGGCGCCCGCGCCACCACCACCTTGGCGGCCCGGACGACCCGGCCGTTCAACAGGTACCCGGCCTGCATCACCTCCAGCACGGAGTTCGGCTCGGCGTGCTCGCTCGGCACCATGGCCATGGCCTCGTGCACCTGGGGGTCGAAGGGCGCTCCGGCGGGATCGATGCGTTCGACGCCGTGCTTCTCCAGCACCGACAGGAACAGCTTGAGCGACAGCTCGACGCCCTCGGCGATGGACGCCGCGGCCTCGCTGCCGGCGGCCACCTCCACCGCCTTCTCCAGGCTGTCGAGCACCGGCAGCAGGTCGCCGGCGAACTTCTCCAGCGCGAACTTGTGCGCATTCTCGACGTCCCGGGCCGCCCGGCGGCGGGTGTTCTCCGCCTCCGCCTGGGCCCTCAGCGCTTGGTCGCGGAACTGCTCGAGCTGCTCCTCGAGCCTGCTCACCTGGCCGGCCAGGGCCTCCGGGGAACGATCCGCCTCGCCCTGGGGCGCGCCCCCGTCTCCCTGGGATGCGTCCGCGGCCCGGGTTTCGGGGCCAGACTCGTTGTCCTCCGCCATGCGTTTTCCTCTCCAGAACTTCCAGCGCGGGCGCCGGCGGCCGTGACCACCGGCGGCAGGTATGTCGATTTCGCTAACTTGGGGCGTGATGCCGGGAATTCAACCCCGGACGGGACGATGGCGCGGGGCGACGGCGGCCGGCCTCAGACCCGGTCCATGGCGGCGCTCAGCACCCGGGCCGTGACGTCCACGACCGGGATGACCTCCTGATAGGCCATCCGGGTCGGTCCGACCACGCCGAGCACCCCGGCGAGCCGCCCCTCGACCTGATAGGACGCGGTCACCAGGCTCCAGTCGTCGAGCACCTGATAGCCGGACTCCTCGCCGATGAAGAGCTGGATGCCCTGGCTGTCGAGACAGCGATCCAGCAGGTGCAGGATGCCGCTCTTGCGGGAGAACGCGTCGAACAGGCGGCGCACCTGCTCGATGTCGCCGAACTCGAACAGGTTGGTCTCGCCGGCCACGACCAGCTCGCTGCCCGGATCGTCCGCCCCGTCGTCCTCCTCGAAGGCCCGGCTCGCGACGTCCAGCGCCGTCTGCATCAGACCGTCCATGCGGTCCTTGTCCGCCTGCATGCTGTCCAGCAGCGCCTCGCGGACCCTGATCAGCGACAGCCCGCCGAACTCCCGATTGATGAGGTTGGCGGCCTGGTTGAGCTCGGATTCCTCGTAGGCCCGCTCGGTGTGGATCACCCGGTTCTGCACCTCCCGGTCGTTCAGCACCAGAATCACCAGCACCCGGTGGCCCGACAGGGGCAGGAACTCGACGTGCCGCAGGGCCACCTGGTCGCGGCGCGGCAGGGTGATCACGCAGGTCATGTGGGTCAGGTGGGACAGCGCCTTGGAGGCCGACGCGACCAGCTCCTTGGGCGACAGGTCGGGATCGAGCTCGCCCCTCAGCGTGACGATCCGGGCCTCGTCGAGGGGCTCGACGGTGAGCAGGCTGTCGACGAAGAAGCGCAGCCCCTGGTTGGTGGGGATCTTGCCGGCGGAGGTGTGCGGCGAGCGCACCAGCCCCTGGGCCTCGAGCTCCGCCAGGATGTTGCGGACGGTGGCGGGACTGACCTCGACGCCGGGCTGGGCCGCGAGCAGCCGGGAGGGCACCGGCGTGCCCTCCGCGATGTACTGCTCGACCAGCAGCTTGAACACCCGCTGCGCACGTTCGTCGAGGCGATCTTCCGCTTGCTTTCTCATCCGCATTGCAACTTAACTGTGGCGCCGGCGGAACCGTCCGCCGGTCCGTGCCAGTTGAAAAACTTATGGATCTTTCGCTCCCATAGTCAAGCCATGACGAACGCCGTTCTGCGATCCCTGACCGTACGCGACTTCGCCCTGGTCGACGTCCTGGACATCGAGCTGGCCGGCGGGCTGACCGTGATCACCGGCGAATCCGGCGCCGGCAAGTCCATTCTGCTCGGCGCGCTGGGGCTGGTCACGGGCGACCGGGCCGCCGCCGACACGGTCCGGCCGGGCGCCGCCCGCGCCGACGTCACCGCCGAGTTCGACCTCGAACAGCACCCAGCGGCCCGCGACCTGCTGGATGAGCAAGCGCTCACTGACCCGGAGAACCCGGCGCGCTGCCTGGTACGCCGGGTGGTGGGCGCCGATGGACGATCCCGGGCCTACATCAACGGCAGCCCGGTGACCCTGCAGGTGCTGCGCAGCCTGTGCGAGGACCTGATCGACATCCACGGCCAGCACGAGAACCAGCGCCTCGTGCTGCCGCGGGTTCAGCTCGAGCTGCTCGACGACTTCGGCACCGACCCGGCGCTGCGGCGGGAGGTCCGGGACAGCTTCCGGGCCTGGCAGCGGGCGGCCGAGGAGGCCGAGACGCTGGCGGAGGACATCGCCCGCCGGGACGACCGGGCGCGGCTCCTGGACTATCAGCTCGAGGAGCTGGACAGCCTGGGTCTGCGTCCCGGCGAGCTGGAGGCCATCGAGGCCGAGCACAAGCGCCTGTCCCAGGCCAACGACCTGCGCGCCACGGTGGCCGACTGCCTCGAGGCCCTGGAGGAGGACACGGTGCTCGGCCGGGTTCTGCGCCGGCTCGACGGCCTCGACGACGATCACGAGCGGCTCGTCAGCGCCCTGACGGTGCTGCGCTCGGTGGACGACCTGGTCACCGACGCGGTGCACGACCTGCGCGGCTACGACGAGTCCCTGGAGCTGGACCCGGAGCGCCTGGCGGAGCTCGAGGACCGGCTCTCCGCGATCCACGAGCTGGCCCGCAAGCACCGCATCGCGCCGGAGCAGCTCGAGGCCCACACCGAGGCGCTGCGCGCCGAGCTCGACGCCCTGTCGACCGACCGTTCGGCCCTGGAGCGCCTGCGGGCCACGGCGCAGAGCGAATCGGCCCGCTACCGCGAGCAGGCCGCCGCCCTGTCGAAACAGCGCCGGCGGGCCGCCGGCAGCTTCGCCAAGGCCGTCAGCCGCTGCATGGAGACCCTCGGCATCAAGGGCGGCGCGCTGTCCGTGGCGTTCGCCGACACCGAGTCCGAGGCCGGGCTCGAGACCGTGGAGTTCCACGTCCGGACCAATCCGAAGTACCCCGCCGGGCCCCTGCAGCGGATCGCCTCCGGCGGCGAGCAGGCGCGCATCGGCCTCGCCATCCAGGTGGTGGCGGCGGAAAAGTCCGCCATGCCGTGTCTGGTGCTCGACGAGGCCGACGTCGGCGTCGGCGGCACCACCGCGGACGTGGTGGGCCGGCTGCTGCGCTCGCTGGCCCGGCACACCCAGGTTCTGTGCGTGACCCACGCGCCCCAGGTCGCCGCCCTGGGTCACCACCACCTGCGGGTCCGCAAGGACGACGCCCAGGACACCCTGATCGACGCCCTGGCCCGGGACTCCCGGGTCGAGGAACTGGCCCGCATGCTCGCCGGCGCGGACATCACGGAGAAGTCCCGGGACTACGCCCGCACCCTGCTCGACGAGGCGGTGGAGTGATGCCGGCCGCCGCCGCGCGCCGCGGGGACGCGGCGCCCCACCTTCCCAGGCCCCGCCGCGGCCGTTAACATGCGCCGCTGTTCTCGAGCCGCGACGAGGCCGATGTCCCTACTCTCCCGAAGCGCCGTTCCGACCCGCCTGCTGGCTGGCACGCTGGCCGTGCTGCTGCTCGCCGGCGGCTGCAGCCTGCCGCGGGTGCACAAGGTCACCGTCCAGCAGGGCAACGTCATCACCCAGGACATGATCGACCGCCTGAAGCCCGGCATGACCCGCAGCCAGGTCGCGTTCGTGATGGGTGAGCCGGTGTTCCGCAATGCCTTCGACGACGACCGCTGGGACTACATCTACACCCTGGAGGTGCCCGGCTACTACGAGGAGCAGAAGGTGGTGAGCCTGTACTTCGAGGACGGCGTGCTCGCCTACTTCACCGGCGACTACGCGCCCACCGCGGAAACCGAGGCCGCCGAGCCGAGCACGGCGAGCGCCGACGTCGAAGGCGGCGGCGAGGGGGCGGCACAGCCGCTGTGACGGCCAGGGCGGGTCAGCCGCTCCGGCCCGACGCCCGGCGCCGCCGCGCCTCCCGCGGATCGATCGCCAGCGGCCGGTAGAGCTCCACCCGGTCGCCGTGCACCAGCGGCCGGGAACGCGCCACCCGGTCCCCGAACACGCCCACCGGCATCCCGGCCAGATCCAGCGCCGCGAACGGCGCCCGCCCCGCCATCTGGTCCAGCGCATCCGCCACCGTCGCGCCGGCCGGCAGCGTCAGGGTCACCAGGTCCTGCCGGTCCGGGCGCGCGTAGACCACCTCCACGGTGATGGCCGGCGCCGCGGTCACCGGCCGTGCAGTTCCACGGCCCGGCGGCAGAACGCGTCGACCATCTGATCGGCGGCTTCCGTGAGCACCCGGGAGAAGGCCCGGCCGATCAGCGCCCGCGCCCCGGCCAGCTCGAAGTGCAGATCCAGCTCGACCCGGCAGCCCTCGTCGTCACCCAGACGCTTGAAGTGCCAGGCCCCTTCGAAGGTGCGGAACGGCCCGGAGACGAGGTGCAGCTCGATCCGCTCGTTGGGCAGCATGACGTTGCGGGTGGTGAATCGCTGGTGGATGCCACGGGCGTCGAGCGACAGCTCCGCGACGAGCTGGTCGGCGTCCTCCTCCAGCACCGTGGCGTCCCGGCACCAGGGCAGGAATTCGGGATAGCGCCGCACGTCGCTGACCACGGCGAACACCCGATGCACCGGCAGCGCCAGCAGCGCGCTTCGGCGGATGACGGGCACGCGGCGCCAGCCGTCCTCAGCCGAACAGGGTCGCGACGAACACGACGGCGACCCCGAGCGGGGCGACGACGCCGCAGAGCAGCTTCCAGACCACGTTGACCCACGGCTTCTGCAGCCCGAGCTGGCTGCCGACGACGGTCTTCGGCAGCCCCCAGGCGGCGAACAGCGCGATGAGCATGCCGCCGAGCGGCAGCATGATGTTCTGGGACACGTGATCGACGAAGTCGAAGAAGGTCCGCTCGCCGACGATGTGCACGTCCGCCCAGAGGTTGAAGGACAGCACCGTGCCGATGCCGATGATCCAGCTGATCACGCCGAGCGAGATCGCCACCCGGGAGCGCTTGGCGTTGTAGGTCTCCACCAGGTAGGCCAGCGCCGGCTCCGAGATCGAGATCGCCGAGGTGATGGCGGCGAAGCTCACCAGCACGAAGAACAGGGTGCCGAACAGGGCGCCCAGCGGCATCTGGCCGAACGCCAGGGGGATCGTCACGAACATCAGGCCCGGCCCCTGGCCGGGCTCCAGCCCGTTGGCGAACACGATCGGAAAGATGGCCAGGCCTGCCGCCACCGCCACCAGCGTGTCGAGCCCGGCGATGATGGCAACCGTGCTGCCGATGGACGCGGAGCTCGGCACGTAGGCGCCGTAGGCCATGATCGCCCCCATGCCGAGGCTCAGGGTGAAGAACGCCTGGCCCATGGCGATCAGCACCGTGTCGCCGCTCACGGTCTCCCAGTTGAACGCGAACATGAAGTCCCAGCCCTGCTGGAAACCCTCCGTGGTGACGGCATAGCCCAGCAGCACGAACAGCAGCACGAACAGCAGGGGCATGAACCAGCGGATGGCGGTCTCCAGACCCTTGATCACGCCCCGGGCGACGATGAACACGGTGCCGGCCATGAACAGCGTCTGCCAGAACAGGAGCTGCCAGGGGTCGGCGAGGAAGTCGTTGAAGGTCGACGCGGCGACGTCGCCGCTCGCGCCGGTCATGGCGCCGCTGGCCATCTCGAAGATGTAGTAGAGCGCCCAGCCGGCGATGACCGTGTAGTAGGACAGGATGAGGAAGCCCGCCAGCACGCCCATCCAGCCGATGAGGACCCAGGCGGGGCTGCGGTGGTGCTGCTGAACCAGCGCGCGCATGGTGTTGATGGGGCTCTGCCGCCCCTCCCGGCCGATCAGCACCTCCGCCATCATGATCGGCAGGCCCACGAAGGCGACGCAGGCGAGGTAGATGAGCACGAACGCGCCGCCGCCGTTCTCGCCGGCGATGTAGGGAAACTTCCAGATGTTGCCGAGCCCGACGGCAGACCCTGCCGCAGCGAGTACGAACAGCCAACGGCTGGACCACATCCCGTGCCGGGACTCCGTGCTGACGGCCATGCCAATCCCCAAGTGCCCGTGTTGGCGGCGCATTTTCCACCAACGCTATAACCGTCACAAGCATCGCCCCTATAATCCCGCCATGGCGAAATCCAAGGCGAAACAATCCTCTCCGACCATCGCACTCAACAAGCGGGCGAAGCGCGACTATCACTTCGAGGAGCGCTTCGAGGCCGGCCTCGCCCTCGAGGGCTGGGAGGTGAAGGCCCTGCGTGAAGGCAAGGCCCAGCTCGTCGACTCCTACGTGCTGATCAAGGACGGCGAGGCCTGGCTGCTCGGCGCCAACATCACGCCGCTGCCGAGCGCCTCCACCCATGTGGTGCCCGACCCCCAGCGCACCCGCAAGCTGCTGCTGCATACCAGCGAGATCTCGAAGATCTACGTGGCCACCCAGCAGAAGGGTTACACCTGCGTGGCCACGGCGCTCTACTGGAAGGGTCAGCGGGTCAAGTGCGAGGTCGCGCTCGCCAAGGGCAAGAAGCAGCACGACAAGCGGGCCGACGTGAAAGCCCGGGAGTGGAGCCGGCAGAAGGAGCGGATCCTGAAGAGCGCCGGGTGACCCCCGGCGGCACGGTCAACCCGGCGCGTTGGCGCGCCGCCAGTGCACCATCTCGATGGCCGCGGCCGCGGCCTCGTAGCCCTTGTTGTACTCGTCGTCCGCGGCCCGGGCCCGGGCGTCCTCGATGTCGAACACCGGCAGCACCTCCACCACCACGGGCCTGCGGTACTCCAGCGACACCGCGCCGAGCCCGCGCATGCACTCGGCGCTGATCATCTCGAAGTGCAGGGTCTCGCCCTTGACGATCACGCCGAAGCACACCACGGCGTCGAGCTCGCCGGCCACATCCGCCGCCAGCAGATCCTTGGCGGCCAGCGGCAGCTCGAGGGACCCGGGCAGCACGTGCTGCTCGATGCGCTGATAGCCGGCGTCCCGCAGCACCCGCTCGCATACGGCGGCCATGCTGCCGACGATCTCGGGATACCACTTCGACTGGAGGATCGCGATCCGGCCCGGCGCTTCGATGCGGGGCAGATGACTCAGGTCTACGAGGGTCTTGGCCATGCCGGGGTCCTGTCTCGGGGGCGCAGAGGATAGCCGATCCGGCGGCGGCGTCGAAAGGCGCCGGTCCCGCTCAGGACGGCGGCGGCTCCTCCGGTGGCGCTTCCTCCGGCGGCGGCAGCAGCTCGTGCACCGCCTGCACCAGCTCGTCACCCGTATGGGGTTTGGCGAGCACGCGGGTGACGAAGGCCGGCACGTCCTCCAGGCGCATCTTCGCGAGCCCGGACACCATCAGCACCGGCAGCTCCGGGCGGATGCGCACCACCTGCTCCGCCAGCTCCAGGCCGGACATCCGCGGCATGGTGTTGTCGGTGATCAGCAGGTCCACCGACTCGGGCCTGCGGCGGAAGCGCTCCAGGGCCTGCACGCTCGACGTGAAGGCCGTCACCCGGAATCCGGCGCGTTCCAGCCGGCGCCGGCCCAGCTCCGCCAGCGGCTCCTCGTCCTCGACGAACAGCAGGTGCGGCGCGGCGCCCTGGACGTCGAGGTCCTCCAGCGCCGCGGCCTCCGGCTGCTGCTCGGCCGCGGGCAGATAAATGTCGAAGGTGGTGCCCCGGCCGGGCTCGCTCGTCAGCTCGATCAGGCCCCGCATGCCGTCCACCAGTTCCTTGACCAGCCACATGCCGAGGCCGGTGCCCTCGCCGCTGGCCCGGGAGCTGTAGAACGGCTCGTAGACCCGGGCCGCCACGTCCGGCGCCATGCCGTGCCCGTTGTCGCTGACGGTCAGCCGCGCGTACATGCCCGGCTGCAGGGCGGGGCCGGCAGCGTCCCCGGCGTCGACGTAGTGAGGCACCAGGCTGACGTCGAACACGCCCCCGGACGGACCCATGGCCCGGCCCGCGTTGGAGCCGAGATTCATGATGATCTGGTGGATCTGGGTGCTGTCGCAGAACACGGCCGGCGCGGTCTCGTCGAGGTGGCGCCGGATCTCCACCGATTTCAGGCTCGACGCCTGTAGCAGCTCCAGCGCCTCCTGCACGGTGTCGTGCACCCTGACGGCCTGGGGCGGCGCCTGGCGGCGGCGGCCCACCTCCAGCATCCGCTCCACCACCTGACGACCCCGCTCCGCGGCGGTGACGATCTGGCGCAGGTCGGATCGGGTCGAGTCGCCCAGCCGCTCGTCTTCCAGGGCCAGCTCCGAGTAGCCGAGAATGGCGAGCAGCACGTTGTTGAAGTCGTGCGCGATGCCGCTGGCCAGCGCGCCGACGGTCTCCAGGCGCTGGGCCTCCCGGAGCTGATCCTCGAGCCGCCGGCGGGTCGAGATGTCGACCACCGAGGCGAGCACGAAGGTGCCGTCCTCGGTGCTGATCGGCGTCAGCCCCACCTCCAGCGGCACCTCGGAACCGTCCTTGCGCAGGCCGAACAGCTCCCGGCCGGTGCCCATGCGGCGGGCCTCCGGCGTCGACAGGTAACGTTCCCGGTACATCGGATGGGCGCTGCCGAAGCGCGAGGGCACGAGCTTCTCGATGGCATGGCCCACCAGCTCGCCGGCGTCGTAGCCGAACGTGCGGCACGCTTCCCGGTTGGCGAGCACCACGACGCCGTCGCCGTCCACCATCAATACGCCGCTCGGGGACGACTCCACCGCCGCCTGGAACCTCGCCTCCGCGCGCTTGCGCTCGGTCAGGTCGAAGACCGAGGTGACGACCATCAGGCCGCTCGGCGTGTCGATGGGATTGAGGCCGATCTCCACCGGAACCTCGGTGCCGTCCTTGCGCAGGGCGTAGAGGTCCCGGCCCTGGCCCATCGGCCGGGACTCCGGCGACGCGAGGAAGGCGGCGCGGTGGCCGGCGTGGCCGGAGAGGAACCGGCCGGGGACGAGCATCTCGACGGGCTCGCCCCGCAGTTCCTCACGGTCGTAGCCGAACAGCGCCTCGCTCTGCCGGTTGACCAGCACGATGCGCCCTTCGCCGTCGACCACCACGATGGACGCGGGCGCGAGATCGAGGGTCAGCCGGAGCAGCTCCGTGTCGTCCGGCCCGGTGGTGTCGTCGGATTGCTTCACCACAGCGTCGTCCAGTCTGGCTGCACTGACGACAGTATGGCGCGGCGAATAGCGCCCGGACAACCCGCCCCGATGTAGACGGCAACTACCGCAGGGCGGCGGTCAGCCGTACCGAAGGATCAGGACCGTCAGTCCCGCTTCCAGGCCCCGCCCGCCCAGTCTGCCGGCGCGTCGCCCTCGGGCACCGGCACCTCGCGGATACGCTCGTCGACGTCGTCGAACTCCAGCCGCAGCGCCTTGCAGCACACCGCGTGCAGGTTGTAGCCCATGACGTGGTAGGTCAGCTCCAGGATGTCCTCGTCGGACAGGTGGCGGTGCAGACACTCGAACAGCTCGTCCGAGGCCCTGCCGCCCTGCAGGATCAGGGCATCGGCCCAGGCGAGCACGGCCCGCTCCGTCTCGTCGTAGACGTCGGCGAGCTGCCAGTTGGGAATGGCCTCGATCTGGGCGTCGGTGACGCCGAACCGGCGGGCGGCCTTGCAGTGCTGGGAGAACACGAACTGGCTGCCCTGGGTGAAGCCGGCCCGCATGATGGCCAGCTCGCGAAGCTTGCCGTCGAGCTGGCTGATGCTCTTGTCGGCGAACATGCCGAACATGCCGAAGTGGCTGGTGGCGTGCTTGAAGATGTAGGGCACCAGTGCGAACACCGTCCACCAGTTGCCCGGCGTGCCCGTCGCCGTGCCGGGCTCGGAGACCGGGTCCCGGTCGCCGAACAGTCGGTCGTAGTACTCGAGGACCTCCGGCGGCGCATCGGCGCGGTGTACCTGTCTGAGTCGCGGCATGACGTTCTCCCTCCCCTTGGTGTTGTTCGATTGCGGCGCGGACCGCGCTCAGGCGCCGGTGATCCGCGATCCGTCGGCCTTGATGCCCTCGGCGTTGACCGGCAGGTCGACGTCGGGGCTGCCCTGGTTCACGGTCGCGCACAGCTCCAGCATGATCCCGTCCGGATCGAAGAAGTAGCAGGACCGGAGCCAGGTCCGGTCGGTGACCTCCGCGCTGGTGCGGGCGTCCTTGCCGGTCACCACGTCGTCGTGATTGACCACCGGGGTCACGTCCACCCCCTTGGCGATCAGGGCTTCGCGATAGCCGTCGATGTCTTCCGGCGCCACGTTGATGGCGACGTGGTTCATCGACCCGTGGGCCGAGGTGATGTTGCCCGGCCGCCGCCCGACCAGCGTGTTCGGCGCGGCCACCCCGGGCTCCCGGGGCGGCGCGTCGCGGAACCAGAAGAACGCCAGCTCGCTGCCGCCGCCCATGTCGAAGAAGAAGTGCTGGCCGTAGCCGCCGTCCAGGTCGAAACCCTTCTTGAGGGTCATGCCGAGCACCTCGGTGTAGAACCTGACGGTACGCTCCATGTCGCTGGAGACGAGCGCGAGGTGGTGCAGCCCCTGGAGTTTCATGTGGACCTCGTGTTGGACATGGACGGCCTCCGGCGCGCCGGCGGGTTGAACGATGACTGTCCCGAGAGTATACGGTCATGTCATAGTGACACAATGGTTCATTGTTAGTCTGCCGCGAGTTCCCTCAGCGGGGGACAGCCAGGGCGGCCGGTGATGGCAGGCTCGGGGATCGCCCGGCAATGGCTCGGGGATCATCCGGCAATGGAAGGGAGGACCGACCGACGTGAGTGCGTCACAGTGACGGCAGCGCGGATCGGCAGCGCCGGGTCAGCCGAGCGGCTGCCACCAGGGCAGGAATCGAGGCGCCCGGGCGGCGACGTCCGCCAGGGCGAAGCGGGCCATGTCGGCCGCCTCGCGCGCGTCCACGCCGAGGCCGCGCAGGCCCATGGCCGTCATGGCCTCGATGTAGCCGGCCGCATCCGTGGCGTCCTGCAGGAGATGGCGCATCGCCTCCATCGCCAGGCCCATCTGGAAATCGATGGCCGCATCCAGCCGGTCGACCCGGAACGCGCCTGCGTCGCGGCCCGCCACGGTATTGCGGCGCACCGCGGCCAGCAGTTCGGAATCCTCCGTGAAGTGCTCGGTGCGCACCACGAAGGCACCCCAGGCGGGATGGCCGACGGTGCGGGCCATGATCAGAATCCACCCGGCGGCCGTCCGCTGCACGGGGTCGTCGACGCCGGCGAACATGGCGCCGACCCCCTCGACCAGCTCGTTGGTCAGGTGCTGACCCAGGGACCGGCGCGCTTCGTCGAGGGACGTGAAGTATTTGTAGAACGTGCCCCGGGACACCCCCGCGGCCCGGACCACGTCGTCGATCACTACCTGGTCGCCCGGCCCGGCCCGGCCGCACACGTCCATGGTGGCATCCAGCAGGCGGGCGCGCATGCGCTGGCGCTTGCGGCGGGCGGAGCGGACGCGGAAGTCTGGTTCGGCCATGAAACGATCCTATCACCCGGCGTCCGGGGCGGGCTTGACAGTTCCCTCCACCGTCGCCGATATTCTGCGGCAAAACCTAAGTTAGCTAAGTATTTAGCCAATCGAGCGACCGACGCTGGCGCCGCCGCCGCCAGCCGACGTCGCGCCCGCCCCAGCCGGGCGGCAGCAGAGGGAGACCGACCGTGAGCAAGCCTCGACCCAACCCGAAGTTCGACATCCAGGGGATCAACCATCTCGCACTGGTGTGCAAGGACATGAAGCGCACCGTGGACTTCTATACCGGCGTGCTCGGCATGCCGCTGACCAAGACCATCAACCTGCCGAACGGCATGGGCCAGCATTTCTTCTTCGACATCGGCAACGGCGACCAGCTCGCGTTCTTCTGGTTCCCGGACGCCCCGGAGTCGGTGCCCGGCGTGACCCACGCCGCCCACCTGATCGGCCAAGGCTCGCTGACCTCGGCCCATGCGTCGATGAATCACGTGGCCTTCAACATTCCCGCCGACAAGGTGGACGAATACCAGCAGAAGCTGGTGGACGCCGGCATCGAGTGCACGCCGGTGGTCAACCACGACGACTCGGAGAACCAGGCGAGCCCGGAGATCACGCCGTCCACCTTCGTCCGCTCGATCTACTTCAAGGACCCGGACGGCATTCTGCTGGAGTTCGCCGCGTGGGCTCGCGAGCTCACCGAGGACGACGTCAACTGCGAGCCGGCGACCACCGCCGACGCGACCGCCTGACGACGCAGGCGGCCCGGTTGCCGGGCCGCCAGGGTTCACGAACGAGCCGGCGGGCATCGCCTGACGCCCGCCGGACTTCAAGAAGCGCCACGAAGGCGCGCATTGCGGCATGGCATGGCCATGCCCAGGGGGAGAGTAACGATGAGATATCTGCGACTGCTGGCGCCGGCGACGGCGCTTCTCGGCCCTGTGGCCGCGGTACCGGCCTGGGCTGAGCAGGCCGGCGCCGATCCGGTGATCGAGGAGATCGTGGTCACCGCCCGCTACCGGGCGGAGAGCACCCAGGACGCTCCGGTGTCGGTCACGGCCTTCAACCAGGATCTGCTCGAGCAGATCACCGCCCAGGATCTGCGCGACGTCGGGCCGTCGACGCCCAACGTCCACATCCAGCCGGTGGTGACCTTTCCGAACTCCGCCGCCATCCACATCCGCGGCATGGGCGGCCAGGACATCGAATCCACCAACGAGATGCGGGCCGGGGTGTCGCTGAACGGCGTGTTCATGTCCCGGCCCATCGCCACCCTGATCGACTTCTTCGACGTCGACACCGTGGAGGTGCTGCGCGGGCCCCAGGGCACCACCTTCGGCAAGAACTCGCTGGCCGGCGGCCTGGCCATGACCACGATCCGCCCGGACGGGACCTTCGGCGCCAAGGGCGAGGTCACCGCCGGTAATCACGGCCGCTTCGACGTGCGCGGCGCCGTGCAGTTCCCGATCGTCCAGGACCGGCTGTCGATGCGGGTGTCGACCCTGTTCCAGAACTACGACGGCCACTTCACCAACCGGGTGAACGGCGAGGACCTGAACGGCGAGGACATCAAGACGGTGCGCGCCACGCTGGTGTGGAACCCGACCGACAGCATCGAGGCGACCCTGATCGGTTCCTGGCTGAAGGAGCGCAGCGACGCCCCCGGCGGCGACGAGCGGTCCGACCCGACCCAGCTCCTGCCGCTGGTGTTCGGGTTCACCGAGCCCGACGACGGCGCCTTCACCGTCGGCCGCGACGCCCTGGCGTTCCACGACACCGATCAGGACAGCCTGACGGCCATCGTCGACTGGGATCTCGGAGAATTCACGCTGACCTCGGTGACCGGCTGGATGTCCACCGACGACTGGATCGCCAGCGACTTCGACCAGACCGAGGTGCCGTTCTTCCCGACCTTCCGCGACCAGATCCACGATCAGTTCAGCCAGGAGCTGCGCCTGCAGTCCGACTTCTCGGGCCGCCAGGGCTTCCTCGGCGACCTCGACCTGGTGGTCGGCCTGTTCTACTTCGAGCAGGAGCACGAGCTGGTGCAGTCGTTCCCGACCCTGGGCAACCCGTCGTCCGCCGACTACGGCCACCAGGACGGCGACAGCCGCGCCATCTTCGGCCAGGCGATCTACGCCCTCACGCCGGACCTGAACCTGACCGTCGGCATCCGCTACACCGAGGAGAGCAAGGACTTCGAGCGCAATCCCGGCACCCTGTTCGGCACCCAGATCGTCGCCAGCGACCCGGACTCGACGCCGAGCATCTCCTTCATGGCGGACCAGCCGATGACCGTCAACGGCGAGCTGGACAGCGACAACACCAGCATCCGCCTGGGCCTCGACTACCACCTGAACGACAACATGATGGTGTTCGCCACCTACGCCGAGGGCTTCAAGGCCGGCGAGTTCGGCGCCCGCGCCGCCTCCAACTTCACGGTCGGACCGACCGAGGACGAGGAGTCGAAGTCCTACGAGATCGGCGTGAAGAGCGACTGGCTGGACCGGCGCCTGCGGGTCAACGCCACCGCCTTCTACACCAACTACGAGAACCTGCAGTTCGGCGTGTTCGTGCCGAACCCGAGCAACCCGACCGGGCAGGAGACCCTGGCCGAGAACATCGGCGAGGCCACCAACAAGGGCATCGAGATCGAGGTGACCGCTCTGCCGCTGCCCAACCTGACGCTGCAGGCGAGCCTCGGTCTGCTCGACGCCGAGTACGACGAGTTCTGCGCCGACGTCGACGGCCCGGGCCCGCTGGGGACCTCCGACTGCGGCGGCGACGTCGTGGACCTCGGCAACGGCACCTACCTGGTGGACCGCGACCAGACGTTCCGGGAGCTGTCCCGTGCCCCGGAGGAGCAGTTCTACCTGTCCGCCCGCTACGACATGCCCACCGATGCCGGCAACTTCTTCCTGCAGGGCGCCGGTGAGTACGAGAGCGAGTACTTCACCGACGGCGTGCTGAACCATCCGGAGGCGGAAACCGGCGGCTTCTGGCTGCTGAACGCCACCGCCGGCTGGCGCAGCCCGGACGAGCGCTGGCGCATCCAGGCCTGGTGCAAGAACTGCTCCGACAAGACCTACACCGCCGGCCTCACGCAGACCGCCCAGTTCTTCAACCAGCACTTCTACGGCTGGCCCCGGACCTACGGTCTCACCCTCGCCTACCAGCAGTGACCGATGCCGCTGCTGAAGCGGCAGCCGCCGCCGGACCCTCCGGGTCCGGCGGTCCGGCCGCCAGCCCCGGCTATGCCTGGTACGTGGTCGGCGTGCTGGTGCTGGCCCAGATGTTCTCGTTTCTCGACCGCATGATCATGGGGCTCCTGGTGGAGCCCATCCGCGACAGCTTCCAGATCAGCGACACCCAGTACAGCCTGCTGGCGGGGCTCGCCTTCACCCTGTTCTACGCCGTCATGGGACTGCCGCTGGCGCGCATCGCCGACTCCCGCAGCCGGCGCAACCTGATCGCCGTCGGCATCGCCGCGTGGAGCGCCATGACCGCCCTGTGCGGCCTCGCCAAGGGTTTCTGGAGCCTGTTCGCCGCCCGGGTCGGCGTCGGGGTCGGCGAGGCGACGCTGGGGCCGGCGGCCTTCTCCATGATCACCGACTACTTTCCGCGCGACGTGCTCGCCCGGGCCCTGTCCGTCTACATGGCCGGGGTCACCCTCGGCTCGGGCCTGGCCTACATTCTGGGCGGCGCCGTGGTCGCCTACGTCCAGAGCGTGGGGGACTTCCGGCTGCCCGTGCTCGGCCCGGTCGAGGGCTGGCAGCTCACCTTCTTCATCGTCGGCCTGCCGGGCCTGCTGGTGGCGCTGCTGATGGCCGCGACGGTGCGGGAACCGGCCCGCCTGGGGCTCGCCCCCGGCGACGCCGACGCCATCCCGCTCGGTGACGCCGTCCGCTACGTGTGGGACCGGCGCAGCGCCTACGGCGCGCACATCTTCGGCGTCGCCATATTCATCATGGTGGTCTACGCGCTCAACCTGTGGGGACCGACCTACTTCATCCGCACCTTCGGCTACACCAGCCCCCAGGCCGGCTGGACCTTCGGCCTGATCATGATCGGAGCCGGCGCGGCGGGGCTGCTGCTGGCCGGCACCATCGCCGACGCCTGGATGCAGCGCGGCCGCCAGGACGCCTACATCCTCACCATCGCGCTCAGCATGGTGGCCATGTGGCCTTGCGTCGTGGGGCTCGGCTTCGTCGCAAACGACACGGTGGCGATCGTGGTGATGTCACTGGCCGTGTTCTTTTCGGCGTTCCAGGGCGGCATCGCCGCCGGTGCGCTGCAGATCATGACGCCGAACCGGCTGCGCGGGCAGGTGTCGGCCCTGTACTTTCTGGCGGCGAATCTGATCGGCCTGGGTCTCGGCCCCACCGTGGTCGCCGCCACCACCGATTTCGTGTTCGCCGACGACGCCGCCATCGGCAGGTCCATCGCCCTGTGCGGCGGCATCCTCTGCCCTGTCGGCGCCATCATCCTTATGCGCGGCCTGCCGGAGATCCGGCGGCTGCTCGCCAGCCAGCTCGAAGCGCTGGCCCGCACTTCGACAATCGAGGAGACCAGATGAGTTCCGCTCACCCGTCCTGGGCGCGCCGCCCGCTTCCCGCCGGCCTGGTCGGCAGCTACGCTCAACCGGACTGGCTCGTGCACCGCGAGGTGCTGGGTTCGCGTCTGCCGCCCCGGGTGCACGCCCGGGAGTTCTGGCGCCTGGAGGGCGACGAGCTGGAGGACGCCCAGCGGCGTGCCACCCTGGCCGCCCTGGACGATCAGATCGCCGCCGGCGTCGACTTCGTGACCGACGGCGAGATCCGCCGGGAGAGCTACTCGAACCGTTTCGCCAACGCGCTGGAAGGCATCGACCTGGACCGGCACGGCGTCGCCATCGATCGTACCGGCCGCGAAGTACCGGTGCCCCGGGTCGCCGGCCCCATCGTCTGGCGCGGCAGCACCGAGGTGGATTACGTGGCCCTGCTGAAGGCGCACACGGACCTGCCGGTCAAAGTGACGCTGCCGGGTCCTTTCACCATGACCCAGCAGGCCCAGAACGACTACTACCCGGACGAAGAGACGCTGGCCGAAGCCTATGCCACGGCCGTCAATGCCGAGCTGACGGCGCTGTTCGCCGCCGGCGCCGACATCGTCCAGCTCGACGAGCCCTACGTGCAGGCCCGGCCCGATCAGGCCCGCGCCTACGCCGTGGCCTGCATCGACCGGGCGCTGGCCGGTGCCACGGGCACCACCGCGCTGCACGTCTGCTTCGGCTACGGCCGCCACGTCGAGGACAAGCCGAACCGCTATGAGTACCTCGGCGACCTCGACGCCTGCCGGGCGGACGAGATCTCCATCGAATGCGCGCAGCCGAATCTGGATCTCGTCGATCTCGAGACGCTGCCGCACAAGACCATTCACGTCGGCGTGATCAATCTGCGGGACACGTCGGTGGAAACCCCGGAAACGGTGGCCGGCCGGATCCGCGCCGCGCTCGAGCACCTGCCTGCGGAACGCATGGTGGTGGCGCCCGACTGCGGCATGAAATACCTCACCCCGGAGATCGCCCGCGGCAAGCTCACCAGCATGGTGGCCGGACGCGATCTCGTGCTTCGCGAACTCGGATTGGAGTGAACCCCATGAGCCAGGACATCGAGCGACGATTCGTCTCCCTGACCTCCGCCACGTCGGCGCGCAACGGCGCCGGTTTCTACCCCTGTCAGGGCCTGTACTACACCCCGCGGGGCGTGCGGCCGAAGGTCGCGTTCATCGCCACCCACTACAACGTGGACTTCAGCGAGCACTACCCCGCCGAGTACATGGCCCGGCGCGGCTACGGCTATCTGGGCTGGAACACCCGCTTCCGGGGCAACGAGGCGTTCTTCATGCTGGAGCATGCTCTCATCGACATCGGTGCGGGCGTGACCTGGCTGAAAGAGCAGGCCGGGGTCGAGCAGGTGGTGATCGTCGGCAACTCCGGCGGCGGCTCGCTGATGGGCGCCTACCAGTCCCAGGCGACGGCGCCGAACATCACGGCCACCCGGGGCACGAAGCTCCCCGAGGCGGTGCTGAACCTGCCGAAGTGCGACTACTACGTGTCCCTCAACGCCCACGCCGGGCGGCCGGAAGTGCTCACGGCCTGGATGGACCCGGCCATCACCGACGAGACGGACCCGACGTCCACCGACGAAGCGCTCAGCATGTTCAACCCCGACAACGGCCCGCCCTACTCCGAGGAGTTCGTGCAGCGCTACCGGGCCGCCCAGGAGGCCCGCAATCACCGCATCACCGACTGGGCCATCGCCGAGCTGGACCGGCTGGAGGCGCTGGGCATGAGCGACCGGGCCTTCAACATGTACCGCACCTGGGCGGACCCGCGGCTGATGGACGGCAACCTCGACCCGTCGGACCGCCCGGTGGGCCAGTGCTACGCCGGCGACCCGAAGACCGCCAACTACTCACCCCGGGGCATCGGCCTGACCAACACCTGCCGCACCTGGCTGTCCATGTGGAGCCTGAAGGAATCGAACTGCCGCGGCGGACCCC
Source organism: Gammaproteobacteria bacterium UBA7803 (assembly GCA_002480525.1). Classification (GTDB taxonomy): domain Bacteria; phylum Pseudomonadota; class Gammaproteobacteria; order Pseudomonadales; family Azotimanducaceae; genus UBA7803. Next base: position 18,702 of record DLCH01000053.1, read on the forward strand.
ACCTCGGCCGCATCGACGTGCCGTCCCTGGTGATTCAGTCCATGGCCGACACCGGCGTGTTCCCCAGCGACGCCCGCGGCATTCACGACGCGCTGAAGGCCGAGGACAAGACGCTCGAGTTCATGGCCGGCGACCACTACCTCACCGACGACGGCGCCCGGGAGGAGGTAGCGGACCGGATCCACGGCTGGCTCGAACAAAGACTCTGAATGCCCCCACCTGTAGGAGCGGCCTCCCGGCCGCGATGCCGAGAGCGCACGGCTGGACCCGCGGTTTCCCTACGGGAAACCGCCAAGCCGCCGCGCCGCGGCGGCCAATCGCGGCCTGGAGGCCGCTCCTACACGACGGGCGAAGGTAGGTTCAGGCGCCGACGGGCGGGCGGCCCGTGAGGGCCCGCAGGGCGTTGGCCTGGGCGATGTCGAGGTACTCGTGAATGGCGACGATGCGGCCGTCCCGGACGGTGACGAAGATGCACGCAGGAATCAGCACCTCCTCCCGGCCGTTGCCGGCCCGCAGCACGTGGCGCTGCAGGACCCGGCCGTCCTCGAGCAGCAGCCGCTCGGTGACGTCGTAGTGGATCTCGGGCACGCTGGCGCACAGACCCGACAGGGTCTCGAGGTTGGCGGCCTTGTCCTGGCAGGCGTTGCTGAAGTTGTGCCAGACCTGGATGTCGTCCGCGTAGAGCGCGGCGACGGCGGCCGGATCCTTGCTTTCGATGGCGGCGAAGAGCGCGCCCGCCGTGGCCAGGGCGTCCTGCCCGGTTCCGCTGTTGTCGTTCATGAATGGTCCCCTTTCTTCCCCTGGAGCGTTACGAGATGACGGATGCCGATGGAATTCTGAGCCAGAGCGACGTGGCCGAGGCCGCCGCCGACCTCTACCGCGCCGAGCAGGAACGCATCCAGGTACGTCCCACCTCGGCCCGCTACCCCGGCATGACGCTGGCCGACGCATACCGGGTCCAGGACGCCGTGGTCGCCCGCAAGCTGGCGGCCGGCGGCCGGATCATCGGCCGCAAGATCGGCCTGACGTCGAAGGCCATGCAGCGCGCCATGCACATCGACGAGCCGGACTACGGCACGCTGCTCGACGACATGCGCTTCGAGGACGGCGGCGTGATCGAAGCGGCCCGGTTCACCGACCCGCGCATCGAGGTGGAGCTGGCGTTCGTGATCGGCGAGCGGCTCGGCGGTACCGATCTGACCGTGGACGACGTGCTCGCCGCCACCCGTCACGCCGCGCCGGCTCTGGAGCTGATCGCCGCGCGCAGCTACCGGGTCGACCCGGAAACCGGCCGCCCACGGGGCCTGCTCGACACCGTGTCGGACAATGCCGCCAGCGCCGGGATCGTGCTGGGCGCGCCGTTCGATCCCCGGGACGTCGATCTGCCCTGGTGCGGCGCCGTGCTCCGCCGCAACGGCGTCGTCGAGGAGACCGGCCTGGCCGCCGGCGTGCTCGGTCATCCGGCGCTCGGCGTGGTCTGGCTGGCGCGGCGCTTCGCCGCCCACGGCATCGCCCTCGAGCCGGGTCAGATCGTGCTGGCGGGCTCGTTCACCCGGCCGATCGAGGTGGCGGCCGGCGACGCCGTCGACGCCGACTTCGGTCCGCTGGGCAGCGTCGGCTGCCGCTTCGCCTGAGCTCAGGCCTGCTCCTCGTCCACCAGCATCCGGTTGGCGCCGGCGGCGTTCAGGTTGTCCATCAGCGCGAGCAGCACCCGCCGGGTGGTCTCGAGATCCTCCTCGGGCACGCCCTCGGTGGCGATCAGGTTGACGTCGCGGACGTGGCGCAGCAGCGGCTCCCGCAGCTCCCGGGCTCGCGGCGTGAGGTAGACCCGGATCTTGCGCCGGTCCGATTCGTCCCGCTCCCGGCGAACCAGCCCGGAGGATTCCAGGGAGCGCACCGCTGCCACGGTGCTCGGCTCGCGCATGCTGAGGCGTTCCGACAGCTCCCGCTGGGTGATGCCGTCCTCCCGCCACAGCTCCCGCAGGAACCGCCACTGGCCGATGGTGACCCCGTGACTGGTGATGCGCTGTTCCAGCGACCGGGCGAAGGCCCGGAACGTCAGCCGGGCGACCTGGCCGAAGCTCTGCAGAGGGTCGCTGAAACGCTCCAGATCGTCGTTGTCGCGTCGACTCATGTGGCTGTGTCCGTCCCCGTTGGCTCGACAGAAACCCAGTATCCCCGGCCTGCTTCCGCCGGTGCAACGGCGACCGGTCAGCCACCGTCCCCATCCGGCCGCGGCATCTCGAACAGGCTGTCGACGATGCTGTAGTCCAGGTAGCCGAGCCGCGAGACCGGCCGGAGCAGGCGCAGGTCGACCCGGCCCTCGCGGATCACCGACTCGTCGATGTGAATGCCGACCACCTCGCCGATCACCAGATGGCTGGCGCGCCCGCCGGGCCGGGACGGCAGCGCGATCACCTGCGCCACGGTGCATTCCAGGACGGCCTTCGCTTCGCCGACGTGGGGCGGGCGGACGTGCCGGGACGGCGCCGCGGTCAGCCCGGCCAGGGCGAACTCGTCAACACCTCTCGGCACTGGCCGCGACGTCTCGTTCATGGCCTGCGCGAGTTCCGCCGAAACCACGCTGACGGTGAACTCGGCCACCTCGCGAACGTTCGCCAGGGTGTCCTTGGCCTGGTCCGGCGCCACCTTGGCGTTGGGCGCGAAGCCCACCACCGGCGGGTCGGCGGAGAACGCGTTGAAGTAGGAGAACGGCGCCAGGTTCGTCTCGCCGGCCGCCGACAGGGTGCCGATCCAGCCGATCGGCCGCGGCGCCACCAGGGCGTTCACCGGGTTGAACTGGAGCGGCGCGGGGCGCGGATCGATTCTCGGGTCGTAGAACACGGCGCCTCAGACTCCGCGGCGGTTGGTGGCGAACCCCTCCTGGGAACCGAGAATCCGTGCCGGCAACGACAGATCCTCCTGCCACAGCAGCGATTCCATGTAGATGTTCAGCGGCTGATCCTGAATGGTCAGCTCGTAGACCGGATCGCCCTCGTAGGACGCGTGATTGTGCACGGCCCAGCCCGGCGCCGACACCATAAGGTCGCCGGCCTTCCACTCGTAGCGCTTGCCTTCCACCCGGCTGTAGCCGGCGCCGTGGAAGTAGTAGTTGATGGCCGAGGAGACGTGCCGGTGGGGCTTGTCGACGATGCCACCGGGCCGGATGGTCAGGGTGGCGAAGAAATTCGGCGTGGTGCCGTTGAAGCGGTCCGTGCGCGGATTGAACAGCAGGTAGAGCCGGCGGCCCACGTAGTCGCTGCCCAGCGCCTCCAGCCGGTCGAGATTCTCCTTCACCGTCGTCCAGGGCCAGTGCAGCGCGGCCGACGGCACGCAGGGCGGGCTGATCAGAGTCTCGTAGGGCATGAGTGCGGCGCCGTCCTCGCCGATGGTGAAGGTCTCGAGAGCGACCCGGGAGCCGCCACCGGCGTCCTCGGACGCTTCCGCCACGCCATCGTCCCGCGGATCCTCCTCCACCATGTTCACGCGCATCATTTCCAGCAGCGCAGCGTTGGAGTAGGTCAGCCGGGCCTGCAGTTCGCGGCCGGTGTTGGCCTGACGGCAGATCTGCCAGGACGGATGGTTCCAGGCGTCGTAGCGGCCGAACTCGAGGCGCCGGTCGCCGACCCAGGCGGTGCCGCCGCCGCGGATGCAGAAGTTGACCTCGGTGGCATTGCGCCGCACCGGTACCGTCTCCTCGCCCGGCAGCAGCACGTCCAGCGTGACCTGCACGCCCGGGGTGAGCCCCCGGCCCGGGTCCGGCGCCGCCGGGTGGACGAACATCACCCGGCGCCGGCCGTTGGCCGGCCGCGGCAGGTCCGCCAGGCGTTCGATCTCGCGGTCGATGGTCTCGCCGTGGATGATCACCGGCGGCCAGTCCCGGGCCGGTTTCGCCTGCTGCGGGGCGCAGGGCGCCGCGGGGGCATCCGTGAGATCCACCAGCACGGGTTGCGGATCGCTCATGACATGGGGCTCCAGGCAGCGGCCGCCTGGGCGAAATCGTACGCCGCGGGCGGTGGGTTTTTACAAATACTTTGATACCAAAGTATCATCGCGGGCGTCAACGAGGCCACGGAGTTTCCATGCGCCAGTGCGAGGACTGGGGGACGGACAGCATCACCGAAGCGCCCTTCTGGGTGTACACGGACCCGGACGTGTTCGACCGGGAGATGGCCCGCATCTTCTGCGGCCGGAGCTGGTCCTACGTCGGTCTCGAGGCGGAGCTGCCGGACCGGGGCGACTATCTGGTGACCCGCATCGGCAACCGGTCGGTCATCGTCACCCGCGACCAGGACGGCGAGATCCGCGGCTTTCTCAACCGCTGCGCCCACCGGGGCGTGAAGCTGTGCCGTCATGCCCGGGGCAACAGCCGCATGTTCGTCTGCCCCTATCACCAGTGGTCCTACGATGCCCGCGGGCGCCTGAAGGGCGTGCCGTTCATCAAGGGCGTGAAGCAGCTCGGCGGCATGCCGGAGGACTTCCGGCGCGAGGACTACGATCTGCCGGAACTGGCCATCGCCCGCCGGGGCGGCGTGATCTTCGCCTCCTTCGCCCCGGACATGCCCGCCCTCGAGGACTATCTCGGCGACACCAACACCGCTTACTTCGACCGCGTGTTCGACGGCCGCGGGCTCCGGGTGCTGGGCTACTCCCGCCAGCTCATTCCCGGCAACTGGAAGCTGATGTTCGAGAACATCAAGGATCCCTACCACGCCTCGCTGCTGCACGTGTTCCTGGTGACCTTCGGGCTGTTCAGGGCCGACCAGAAATCCCAGGTGCGCATGGACGAATCCGGCGGCCACGCCCTGCTGATCTCTCAGCGCGGCGAGCAGAAGGCCAGCGAGGACACGAAGGACATGCGCAACCTGCGCGTCGACTTCACCCTGGAAGACGCGCGCCTGCTCGATCCGGTGAAGGAGTTCCCCGACGACGCCACCGTGGTGATGCAGACCGTGTGGCCCAATCTCATCGTCCAGCAGCAGTCCAATACCCTCGCCCTGCGGCAGATCCAGCCTCGGCACCCCGGCGCCTTCGAGCTGCACTGGACGTTCTTCGGCTTCGACGACGACGACGAGGCCATGACCACCCGCCGGCTGCGCCAGGCTAACCTGATGAGCGCCGCGGGGCTCGTGTCCGCCGACGACAGCGAGGTGATCAAGCTGGCCCAGGACGGCATCGCCGAGGGCGACGGCCGCAGCCTGATGCTGATGGGCGGCCGCGGCACCGGCGACGAGACCCACATGGTCACCGAGGTGGCCCTGCGGGCTTTCTACAAGCACTACCGCGCGGTGATGGAGCTGTGATCATGAATGTCGATCGCTGGCGCCTCGAGGACCTGTACGCCGACTACGCGCGGCTGCTGGACGACGGTCCGCTGGAGGCCTGGCCCGGGCTGTTCGTCGAGCAGTGCCTGTACCTGGCCATTCCCCGGGACAACTTCGACGCCGGCCTGCCGCTGGCGACCCTGCGCTGCGAGAGCCGGGGCATGCTCGCCGACCGGGTGAAGGCGGTGCAGGAAACCATCATGTTCGAGCCGCGCTACCTGCGCCACCACATCACCCAGATCCGCCCGACGGAACGGGACGACGGCGGCCTCGACGTCACCGCCCACTACACGGTGGTGGAGGTGCTGCACGACGAGCTGCCGCGGATTCTCTCCGTCGGCCGCTATCTCGACGTGGTGGTGGAGGACGACGACGGCGCGCTGCGCTTCGCCGAGAAACGGGTCGTCTACGATTCCGTGCTGGTGCCGAACACCATCGTCTATCCGCTCTGACGCCCCACGACCCGCACCGGCGCCACGGCGGCGTCACACGTCGCCGAAGCCCCGCCAGACCTCGAACTGCCGGCCCCGGGGGTTGTAGCGGCGCAGCGCCGGCAGCGCGGGATGCTCGAGCGCCTTCTTGCCCGCGGCCTGAAAGTCTTCCCGAGAACGCCACAGGGCGTAGTGAACCAGCCCCTCGCCGTCCAGCGAGCGGTGCAGCCAGCTACGCAGAAACCCGGGCTGGCGGCTCAGGAACGACGCCACGTAATCGCCGATCTCCTCGAGCGCCTGCTGCTGATCCTCCGGCGTGGTGTCGAAATCCACGATGACCGTGAACGTGCCTTCCGCGCTCATGGCTGCCTCCCCGTGTAGAATGACCGCAAACTTAGGTATCGAACTATATGCCGGACAGCCCCGCCAGCACCAGAACGCCGCCGCTTTCCCGCAGTCAGCTCGTGCTGTTCGGCCTGCCGGAGTTCGCCGTTTATCTGGCGGTGATTCCGGTGTCGCTGTATCTGCCGTTCTTCTATTCCCGGGACCTCGGCCTCGACATCACCGACATCGGCCTGCTGCTGATGCTGGCCCGCATCAGCGACGTGGTGACCGACCCGCTGATCGGCGCGCTGAGCGATCGCACCCGCAGCCGGCTGGGTCGGCGCAGACCGTGGATGCTGGCCGGCACGCCGCTGATGATGCTGGCCGCCTACCAGCTCTTCGCGCCCAGCGGCGCCGTGACCAACGGCTACCTGCTGACCTGGTCGGTGCTGCTGTGGCTCGGCTGGACCATGATCAACATTCCCTACTACGCCTGGGGCGCGGAGCTGTCCGACGACTTCGACGAGCGCACCCGCATCACCGGCTGGCGCCAGGCTTTCGGTTTCGCCGGCAACATCAGCGTGCTGCTGGTGCCGGTCACCGCGGCCAAGCTGTTCGACTACGGCGGCGTGGCCAGCGAGGCCCTGGTGATCATCGGCGCCATGGCGCTGATTCTGCTTCCGGTGCTGATCGGCACCACGGTGTGGCGCCTGCCGGAACGCAGCGTGGTGCGCGCCGCGCCGCAGCCGGCCCTGCGCCACCTGCGGCACATGCTGCGCAACGGCTCGTTCCTGGTGCTGTTCGCCGGGTTCACGCTGATGTCGCTGGGCACCACGATGATCGGCACGCTGTTCATGCTGTTCACCACCTTCGCCATGGATCTCGAGCGTCAGGCCCAGCCGATCCTGCTCGCGTATTTCGCCGTGAACATCGTCGGCCTGCCGTTCTGGGTGTGGCTGTCCCACCGCATCGGCAAGCGCGAGGCGTGGATGGTGGGCACCGGCGTCATGGCGCTGACGACGCCCGCCTATCTGCTGCTGGAGCCCGGTCAGATCCTGCCGTTCGTGCTGATCACGGCGGTGATCGGTTTCGCCGGCGGCAACTTCATGGCCCTGTCCATGTCGATGAAGGCGGACGTCATCGAGCTGGCCTCCCGGCGCAGCCGCGATCACGTCGCGGGCGCCTACATGGCAGTGTGGTCGCTGGGCTCGAAGACCACCCAGGCGCTGGCGGTGGGGCTGTCCCTGCCGCTGCTCGGCTTCTTCGGCTTCGATCCCCGGGCGGAGAATTCACCGGCCGAGATCGACGCGCTGCGCTACACCATCTCGCTGCTGCCGCCGGCGCTGTATCTCGCGGCGATGATCATCATCGTCCGCTACCCCATCGGTCGGCGCCGGCTCGAGCGGCTGCGAGGTGCTTACCAGCGCCGCGACGCGCGCCGGGAACGCGATGCGGCGTCAGAAGCCGGTGGACTGCCAGGCCAGAAGCTGGAGGGTGCTTCCTGAGCCCTGCCAGACGCTGAGGAAGCGGTTGCGCAGCGCCTTCTCCCGTCCGTCCACGGAGACCCGCCCCGTCAGATTGCCCCGGTGGATGGCGATGTCGCCGAAGCAGGCGACGACATCGTCACTGACCTCGAGCTCGTGGTAGTCGGCGGCGTTGGCCGCGATCTTGTCGAGAAAGCTCTCCTTGCCGTCCTGCTTGCCGGAAGAATGGGTCCACACCAGGGCACTCGCCAGCAGCGGCGCCAGCGCGTCCGCGTCGCCGTCGATCATGGCCTGGCGGCGCCGCAGGTCGGCTGCCCGCAGGGCGTCGGGTTCGATCATGGGTCCTCCGAATTCAGGTGCGTCGTTCCAGGGTTCTCACCAGTGCGGTGAGCGTTCGGTTCACCGGCGCATCGACGCCGACCTTCTCGCCCTCCCGGGGCACGGCGCCGTTGATGACGTCCACCTCGCTGATGCGCCCGGCCTCCAGGTCGAGCAGCACCGAGGGCCTGGCCGCCGGCATGCGGCCGGCGAACTCCCGCACCAGCGCCACCGGGTCGTCGACGTCGATGGCGACGCCCAGGGCCCGCGCGACGGTCCACGCTTCGGTGGCGGCGGCCCGGCTGACGGCGCCGACGTCGGGGTGGTCCATGACTTGTCCCACCGTCAGGCCGGTGATGGCGCAGGGCGCGCTGTAGGCGACGTTGCAGATCAGCTTCTCCCACTGCATCGCCAGGATGTCCGCCACCGCCGCCGCATCGAAGCCGGCGTCGCGCCACACGGCGGCGACACGCGCCACCTCGGCCGCCGGCAGGCCGGCGTAGGCGCCCATGCGGATCGCCTTCATGTCGTTGTGGTGGGCGTGGCCCGGTTCCGGCAGGGAAGCCCCGAACCCCTGGGCCACGCCGACGACGAGACGCGCCGGATCGAGGGCCCGGGCGACGGCATCCGCCGCGCCGAGCCCGTTCTGAATGGTCAGCACCAGGGTCTCCGGGCCGACCAGCGGGGATGCCGCTGCGGCGGCGCCGCCGGCGTGGGCCGCCTTGACCGCGATGATCACCAGGTCCACGGGGCCGGCGGGCGGACGCGTGTGAGCCGCGATCTCGACGGTGCGGTCGCCGCTGGCGCCGGAGACCCGCAGCCCGCCGCCGTTGATCGCCGCGACGTGGGCCTCGTTGGTGTCCACCGCGATCACGCGGTGGCCGGCGCTGGCGAGCAGCCCGGCGTAGATGGAGCCCATGGCTCCGCAGCCGACGACGGCAATGTCCATCAGGTCTCTCCCAGCCTGTCGAGAAACGGCGCGAGCTCGGGCTTCTGCTCGAGGCCGAAGCCCGGGTCCTCGGGAACCGTCACCCGGCCCCCGTCGATGCGGCACGCCGGGGAATAGCCCCCGAACGGCTGGAACACCCCGGGATAGGCCTCGCAGCCGCCGAGGCCGAGACCGGCGACGACGTGCAGGTTGATCAGGTGGCCGCCGTGGGGAAGGCACTGGCCCCGGTGAAAGCCCGCCTGCTCCAGCACGCTCAGCATCCGTCCGTACTCGGTGATGCCGTAGCTCAGCCCGGGATCCATCTGCAGCACGTCGAGCCCCGGCCGCATGCCGCCGTAGCGCACCAGATTGCGCGCATCGGCCGCGCTGAACAGATTCTCGCCGGTGGCGACGGCGCCCCGGTACGTCTTCGCGATCGAGCGGTTGAGGTCGAAGTCCAGTGGGTCGCCCGGCTCCTCGTACCAGCGCAGCCCGTAGCCCTCCAGCGCCTCGGCGTAGCGCAGCGCCTGGTCCTCGTCGAATCGGCCGTTGGCATCGACGGCCAGGGCCGAGCCGTCACCGGCCACGTCGAGCGCCGCGTCGATGCGATCCAGGTCGACGTCGAGGGGCGCGCCGCCGATCTTGATCTTGAAGGCCTCGAAGCCCCGGGCGGCGTAGCCCCGCAGCTCGTCGCCCAGGCGCGCGGTGGAGTCGTCCGGATAGTAGTAACCGCCGGCGGCGTACACCGCCACGTCGGCGTGGGGCGCCCGGCGCCCGAACCGCCGGGCGATGGTCCGGCAGGCCGGCTCGCCGGCCAGCTTGGCGTTCAGATCCCAAACGGCCAGCTCCACCGCGGCGACGGCGCCGGCCCGATCCCCGTGCCCGCCGGGCTTTTCGTTGCGCATGACGGCCGCGGCGACCGCGGCCGCATCGAAGCCCTCTCCGCCCGGCGCGAGCAGCGAATCCGGATCCGCCGCCAGCAGCCGCGGAAACAGCCGCTCCCGGAGTATGCCCGACTGGCCGAAACGGCCGATGGAGTTGAAGCCGAAGCCGATGACCGGCCGGCCCTGACGCCGCTGATCGGAGACCAGCGCCACCAGCGAGACGGTGTGGTCGGCGAAGCTGACCACCGCGTTGGCGACGCCGCCCACCAGGGGAACGGTGAGATCTCTGACTTCAGTTATACGCATCGAGCGCCGCTTCCATGACGGCCGGGGACCTGCCGCATCATACCCATCGATCCCTCACCCGGTGACCCGGCCCGGCGTCGGGATCGCCGCCGCGTCCGCCGCCGCCCATCAGGCCGGCGCTCCGCCGACGGCCTGCTGCAGCCCCGCCACGCTCTCCCGGTAATGGCGCAGGCCGGTGGCCAGCAGCACCACGGACAGCGGCCCGGCGGTCAGCGCCAGCCAGGCGATCGACGCGCCGATGGCCTGCTGGTCGGCGAACACGACGTCGGTGATCAGCGCGACCGCGGTGGGTCCGAGCCCCAGCCCGACGAGGTTGGCGATGAAGAAATACACGGCCGTCATCTGGCCCCTCAGCTCGTTCGGAGTGAAGAGCTGCAACGCCGCGCCGGCGACGCCGCCGTGCAGGCTGGACAGGAAGGTTGCCGCCGCCAGCAGGCCCAGCGCGACCGCCGGCGAGGGCACGAGCGCCATCGCCGCGAAGCAGGGCGTCATGCCGGCAACGGACAGCAGCACCACCCGCAGGTGGCCATCCAGCCTGCCCCGGCGCCACCAGTAATCCGCGAGCTGTCCGCCCGCCAGCAGCCCGCCGGTGCCGCAGGTGATGAACACCAGGCCGTAGGCCAGCCCGATGTCGGCGGCGTCCCAGCCGTGGCTGCGCATGAAGAACGTCGGAATCCAGGCCGTGCTGCCGTAGACCACCACCACCAGCAGGGACAGACCACCGAAGTGGTGCAGCAGCACGCGCCGGTTGCGGCCGAGGAACGCGAGCAGACCCGGCGCTGCCGAGGCGCCGGGTTCGGCGACCCGGTCCCGGCGCGGCGGCTCCCGGACCAGCATGACCAGCCCCGCCACCAGCAGCCCGGGCAGTCCGACCAGCAGAAAGGTGAGCTGCCAGGGCGCCAGCGTGCCGACGCCCGGCAGCACCACGGGCGGCAGGTCCGCGACCCAGCCGATCACGACGCCGCCGATCAGCAGCGCCAGCCCCGAGCCGACGGGCAGGCCCACGGAATACACGGCGATGGCCCGTCCCAGCAGATGTCTGGGAAACAGATCGGCGATCATCGAGTAGGCGGCCGGCGACAGGGCCGCCTCCCCGACGCCGACGCCCACCCGGGCGAAGAAGAGCTGCCAGAAGTTGCGCGCCAGCCCGCAGGCGGCGGTCATCAGGCACCAGACGGTGATGCCGAGACCGATGAGGTTGCGCCGGTGCCAGCGGTCCGCCAGCCGGCCGAGGGGTATGCCCATCACTGTGTAGAACACGGCGAACGCGAAGCCCGCCAGCAGGCTGGCCTGAGTGTCGGAGATCGCCAGGTCCGCCTGTATGGCGGGGATCAGCAGGCTGAGAATGGTCCGGTCGACGAAGGAGACCGTGTAGGCGAGGACCAGCACGCCGAGCGTGCCCCAGGCGCGCCAGGATGCCGACATCACTCGACCTGCATGATCCGGTAGTCCACGCCGTCGGCGGTCCGGCGGCCGAAGCCCACGGCGACGATCTCGTTCAGCCAGGCATAGCGTGCCGATGCCGTCTCGAACACCGGCAGGATGCGGAAGTAGTAGCGCTCGGCGGGAATGGCGCCTACCGCCTGTCGATCGCCGAAGTCCCCGAGCAGCGGCTCCGGGATGACCAGACGACCGGCATAGCTGACATGGATCAGCGCTCCGTCGTCGGTTTCCCACAGGGACCGGACGTCGATCAGCGTCGCGGCCCCGCCGTCGGCGGCGACGCCGCCCTCCGACCAGTCCGCCCCGCTGCGCCGGACCGCGCCGGACAGGCGCGGCCCGTCGAAACGGCCGCCGGCGATGTCGCTCACCCGGCGGCGACGCCACGGCGAGGCACCGAGATTGATCGGTGCCTCGTCGGCGAGAACGATGGACACCTCGCAGAGCAGGCGTGCGTCTATGGATCCATCGCCGCTCATGCCGGTCACCGCCGGAAGCTCAGGGTGACACCGTAGGTCCGGGGCGGCTGATAGGTGTTGAGCTGCTGCCCGAACGGGGCGAAGGCGACGATGTGGGTGCGGATGAGTTCGTCATCCAGGTTCTTGCCCCACAGGGCCACCTCCCAGGCGTCGTCATGCGCGCGCAGCGCCAGTCTCGCGTCCACCAGGTCGTAGCGCTCCTGCACCTCCAGCGGCGTGTTGGAGGCCTCGAAGAAGATCTTGCTCTGCCGGGTCCAGTCCAGGCGCGCCATCAGCACGCCGACGTCGCCCGCCCGCCACTCGTACTGGGCCCCGAAGTTGAACTTGTGCTTGGGCGCCCGCTGCAGCGTGTTGCCGGTGTTGTCGGCGGTCGCGCCGCTGGCGAAGCTCTCGTACTCCGCGTCCAGGTAGCTGTAGCTGGCGTTGAGGTCGAGCCCGGCAGCCGGGCGGAACAGGGTCTCCACCTCGACGCCCTGGATCTCCGCCGTCGCGGCGTTGCCGATGACCACGCAGCACAGCGGCACGAGCTGGGAGACCTGCAGATCCTCGTAGTCGGTGTAGAACGCCGCCACGTTGACCCTCAGGCTGTCCTCCAGCCACTGGGTCTTGGTGCCGACTTCGTAGCTCCAGGCGAACTCGGGATCGTACGGCACGGCCGCGCTGGCCGCCGTGCCCGGCGTGCCCTGGAAGCCGCCGCTCTTGAAGCCGCGGGCGGCGCTGGCGTACAGCATCACGTCGTCGTTGACCCGGTAGTCGGCGGCGAACCTGGGGGTGAAGGCGTCCCAGCTCTCATCGGTGCTGATGGCGAACTCCTCCGCCAGGGGCGGCGGCAGGCCGGGCCCTTCGAGCAGCACGGCCGCCAGGTCCGCGTCCTTCTCTTCCCAGGTCATGCGGGCCCCCGCGGTCAGGGTCAGCCGCGGCGTCACGTCGAAATTGAGCTGGCCGAACAGCGCGTAGCTGGTCGCGTCGACCTGCTGCGGGAACGACCCCACGCCGGTGACCGCCGGCACGGGAAAGTCCTGGAACAGGATCTCGTTGCGCTCGATGTCCTCCTCCAGATAGTAGACACCGGCGACGCCGTGGAGGCGGCTCTCCGGCAGCTCGAAGCTGACACGGATCTCCTGGCTGAACTGGGAGGTGTCCTCGATGTTCTCGTTGAAGGACTCGATCTGCGCCGGCGGATTGATCGGGTTGCTGAAGAAGGCGTCCGCGTGGGCGTAGTCGGCGGTGCGGTAGGCGGTCACCGACGTCAGCGTGCCCCAGCCGAGATCGTAGTCGATGTTGGCGGTCAGCCCGGTCACCTCCCGGCGCAGATAGCCGTCCTCGACCGCGTTGACCCGGCGCGGGTCGGGATTGACACCGACACAGTGCACGCCGCCGTCCAGCGATGCGTCGCAGACGTTGTCACGCGGCTGTCCCTCCTGGTCCTGGTCGACGTGGTCCAGGGTGACGATCGCATCGAGCCGCTCCGAGGGGCGGTACCGGACGGACAGCCGGCCGCCGGCGACCTTCTGGTCGTCGACCCGGTTGCCCGTGGTCTCGTTGAGGGTGTAGCCGTCCCGCTGGGTCGAGCTCACCGCACCGGCAATGGCCACGGTATCGCTCAGGGCGACGTTGAACCGCCCCAGCAGCTCGACGCGGTCGTAGTTGCCGAAGGTGCCGTCGACGCCGATGTAGCTCTCGTCCAGGGATGGACGCCGCGAGGTCATCACCACCGCCCCGCCGACCACGTTCTTGCCGAACAGGGTGCCCTGGGGACCACGCAGCACCTCCACCCGTTCGAGGTCGTAGAGCTCGATGGGCGCCGCGCCGCCGCGGCCGATGTACACGCCGTCGAGAAACAGCGCCACCGACGGGTCGCCGCCGGCATTGGAGTTGATGCCCTCGGTGCCGATCCCGCGGATGGCCAGATTGGGCTCCCCCGGGTTCACCTCGGTAGCGGTGAAGCTGGGCGTCCGCTGCGCGATGTCCACCATCGAGGTCATGCGGTTGACGCGCAGCGTCTCTTCGCCGAACGCCGTCACGGCGATCGGCACGTCCTGCAGGTTCTGCTCCACCCGCTGGGCGGTCACGACCACTTCCTCGATGGCCGTGCTGCCTGGCTGCGGGCTCGCTGCGCCGGCTGCCCCGGCGTTCATGAGCAATGCCAGCCCCACATACACGGAGCTGCCGGTCCGAATGGCGTCGACTGTCATTTCCTTCCCCCTCTGTGTCGGCGCCCGGGCGGCGCCGGTGTCGAGGCAGGTGCCTCGATCTACGGAGAATTACATAGCTACCTAAGGGTTTCAACGTAGCAGAATCGGCCACGACGGAGCGCCGGCGGGGACCGGGCGGGGAAGAATCGGGGAATGGCCGATCGCGATCAGGCCTGGAGAGACTCCCAGGCGTCGACCTCCGCGGTCAGCCGCGCGCGCTGGCTGTCCGGCAGAAAGCTCGCCGCGAAGCTGTTGCGGGCGAGCTGCGCCGATTCGGCCAGAGTCAGTCCCAGCGCCGCCGCGCAGCGGGCGAAGTTCTCCGACAGGTAGCCGCCGAAGTAGCTGGGGTCGTCGGAGTTCACGGTCACCAGCAGGCCGCGATGGAGCAGCCGGCGCAGGTTGTGCTGCGCCAGGTCGGGCACGGCCTTCAGGCGCACGTTGGACAGCGGGCAGACGGTGAGCGGGATGCGCGACGCCGCCAGCCGCTCCAGCAGCGCCGCGTCCTCCTCGGCGCGGATGCCATGGTCGATGCGCTCGACCTGCAGGGCATCCAGCGCGCCCCACACGTAGGCCGGCGGGCCCTCCTCGCCGGCGTGGGCGACGCAGCGCAGGCCCAGCGAGCGGGCCCGGGCGAACACGTCCGCGAAGGGCTCCGGGGGGAAGCCGACCTCGGAGCTGTCGAGGCCCACGGCCACCACGTCGTCGAGGTAGGGCTCCGCCGCCTTCAGCGTCGCCATGGCGTGCTCGGCCGGCAGGTGGCGCAGGAAGTTCAGGATCAGCGCGCCGCTCTGCCGCCAGCCCCGGCGCGCCTCGGCCAGCGCCGCGCCGATGCCGGACACCACCACCGGCAAAGGGACACCGCGCTCGGTGTGGGCCTGAGGGTCGAAACCGATCTCGCAGTGGAGGATGCGCTCGCGCCGGCAGACTTCCAGGTAGTCGAGGGTCAGGTCGCGGAAGTCCTCCTCGGTGCGCAGCACCGACATGCCCTGGTAGTAGAGGTCGAGAAAGCTCTGCAGATCGTCGAACTGGTACGCCGCCAGCACCGCGTCCTCGTCGCCGTACGGCAGCTCGACGCCGTTCTTCTCCCCCAGCGCCAGCAGCCGCGCCGGCGTGAGCGAGCCTTCGATGTGGAGATGCAGCTCCGCCTTCGGCAGGGTGGCGAAGAAGCCGGCGTCGCGGGCGCCGGGATCAGCCGCCGGCCGGGGCGCCCCCGGGGATGGTGTCGGCATAGACGTCCCAGTTGTCGAGGATTTCGTCCATGACCGCCGAGCCTACCAGATAGAGCGATTCCAGCGACGCCTCCATGCCGGCGTAGCCGTCGTTCTCCCGCAGCAGGTTGTCCACCGCGCCGACCCCCGGCGGCGGCATGGTGTAGTTGCTGCCCGCGCGCAGCACCATGAAGCGATGCTTGTCCACCCGGCCGGTCTCGTGGGCGTAGCTGAGCGACTGATAGGTGCCGGTGTCCTCCATGGCCGAGGTGACGAAGTCCGTGGCGCCGTCGGTCCAGTAGGACACCCAGTCGTTGGCCCAGTCGTTCAGGTACTCGCCGTGCCAGAACGTCATGGCGGCGATGTGCCCGCCGGTGAGCACGAAGGGCGGCCGGCGGGCGTTGGGGTGCTCCGTGTAGGCGGCCCGGGTCGCCGCCAGCCCCGGCAGGTCGGGCAGCTCGAGATCCCGGGTCAGCTCGAACGCCCAGTCGCGCAGCGATTCGTTGATCCGGAACACCTCGCCCTTGGGCGCCGGCCGGTCCGGGTCGTAGGGGAACTCGGTGTGCCGGGCGAAGTAGCCGGTATCCCAGCCCTCGGGGATCTCCCGGGCGTCGATCTCGTGGCCGAGATCGCCGTCCACCAGATAGGCGGACCAGACCGCCGAGCCGATGGAGGCATCCTCCGGGTCGATGCCCGCGATGCCGGCCACCAGCCAGTACGCCTCGGTCAGGTCGAAGCGCTGGTCCAGCGCCAGGGCCATGGCCGCGCCGGTGGAGTGCAGGGTGCCGATGCCGGTCACCATGCCCAGCACGCCGGTCTCCTCGTTCAGGTACAGATCGTGATGGCCCTGGGGAAACGGCACCCGGGTGTCCAGCCCGCGGCGGGTCTTCCAGAATTGGAACTCCCCCGGCGCGTCGCCGCTGTCGTCGCCGATCTCGAACATGGTGACCACCACGAACCGGACCTTGAAGGGCGCCGCGCAGGCATGGCCCGGCCGGCAGTCCTGCCAGGAGGTCGCGCCGGTTCCGGAGGCGTCGGCGGCTTCCGGTGCGCGCGCGCAGCCCGCGAGCGCGATGGTGAGCAGCAGCGGCAGCGCCAGGGCGTGGCGGTTCGTCATGGAAGGCCTCGTGGTGTCGGTGAATTCAGGCGTCGTCTGCGGGTGCAACTGCGGGTGCAACCGCGGGTGCAACTGCGGGCGCGCACACCCCGTAGCGGCGGCAGAGGAAACCCCGGTACTGGGGTTCCACGCCGGCCAGCAGCGCGTCGCCGCGGCGCTGAAAGGCCCGCTCGAAGCGCGTGAGGCGCTCGTCGAGCTGCTCGAGCAGCGCGGCCCGCTCGGCCTCCGGCAGAAAGGCATGGGCCAGGGAGTTGCGGCTCAGGGTGCGGATTTCCTGCCAGGTCAGGTCGAATTCCTTCACCGCCACGAAGAACTCGTCGGTGAGGGTGGAATCCCACATGCCCCGGTCGTCGGTGGACAGCGCCACCGGCACGCCGATGCGCAGATACTCCGGGAACGGGTGCTGATCGTAGTCGTCGACGTAGCCGAGCAGCAGGTTGGAGATCAGGTTGATCTCCACCAGATAGGGCCCGTGCCGCATCAGCAGCAGGGTGTCCGGGTCAGAGATCAGGTTGAGCCCGTGGCCGATGCGGTCCGCGCCCAGCAGCAGGGTGTCGCGGACGTGGGCGTTGGGCTCGTCGACCTCGCCGGCATGAATGGACAGGTGCACGTCGCCCACCTCCCGGCGCAGCGCACGGAAGGTGTCGAGAAAGCGCAGCGGGTAGCCTTTGTCGTTGTCCTCGCGGCCGACCAGATTGACGCCGACGAACTCCGGATGACGGGCGACGAACCGGTAGACCGTGTCCAGCGCCTGCTCCGCCCCCGGCGTGAAGCGGAGCACGGCGAGCTGGAACCGCACGGTCACGCCGGTGGCCCTGGCGTCCGGCCGGGCGAGCCGTGCCCGGTAGATGTCGGCCACCGCTTCCGGCTCGATGGGCGAGCCGTCCGGCGCCGCGAAGCGGTGCACCGGGATCTGCACCTCGAGATACAGCACCCCTTCCTCGCCGAACGCCTGCATGTTGCGCACCAGCAGGTCGGCGACCAGATGGGGGTTGGTGAGCATGCCGCCGATGCGCGGCCACAGCGCCTCGAAGAACTCGGCCCGGCCCTCGTGGGGCTTGTCGAGGCGCAGCGCCTCGAGCCAGCGGTCGCGCATCTCCCCGGACAGCGACGCCACCGGCTGGTACTCGCCGCGCTCGCAGGCCTCGAGCTGACGGTATTCGTGCTCGGGAATGGTGCGGAACAGCAGCAGGTAGGCGTCGGGGCCGTACTCGTCGGTGCCGTAGCGGCAGTTGTCGATGGTGGTCTTGGTGTAGTAGCGGTAGCCGTCCGCCTCCGCCGCCAGGGCGAGGTCCCAGAACCACTCGGAATGCACCGCCCCGGTGATGTGGTTGTGCAGGTCGCCGCCCTTGGGCATGGCGGTGAGGAACTTCAGCAGCTGCCGGTCCGTGGCCCGGTCCTTGAAGTCCTCGAACCAGTCCGCCGCCGCCGGGCCGGCCATGAGGAGGCCGGCCAGCAGCAGGACCGCGTGGCGCCGGAACCCCCTCACCCGCCGTCGGCTCCGGGAATCGCGTCGCGCACCTCGTCCCAGTGCCGCACCAGATGGCGCACCACTTTGCCGCCGACCCGCTGGGCGGCGTCGAGGGCGGGGTAGCCGTTGTCCGGATACGGCGCCGTGGTGCTCCAGGCCGCCGAACGTCCGGGCGGCGGCATGGTGTAGTTGCTCACCGTCCGCAGCACCATGATCCGGTCGGTGTCGACCCAGCCGGTGCGGCCGAGGCGATGCAGCGCCGTCAGGGTGCCGCTGTCCTCCATGTTGCTGGTCACGAACTCGGCTTCCTCGCCGGCGTACAGCCGCACCCAGTCGTTGGCCCAGCGGTTCATCAGCTCGCCGTGCCAGTAGGTGCTCGCCGACAGCGTGTCGCCCAGGGTGACGAACGGCGCCCGCCGCGCCTCGGGATGGTCCGTGTAGGCCGCCCGGAAGGCCGTCATGGCCTCGGTGTCCGCCGTCGCCGAAGCGCGCGAGTAGTGGTACGCCCAGCGCGCCAGATCGGCGTTCAGGGCGAAGTGAATGGTGTCGACGGTCCAGCCGGTGTAGATGTCCTCGGGCGTCTGCGCCGGCGCCTTGCCGCCCAGCGGCACGATGCCGTAGGGCCAGTCGTCGGGGATCTCCCGGCCGTCGATCTCGTAGAGCAGGTCGCCGTCGACCACGTGCCGGGCCCACACCGCCGTGCCGAGCGACGCGTCCGCCGGATCGCCGCCGGCGATGCCGGCCACCAGCCAGTAGGCCCGGCTCAGATCGAAGCGCGGATCGAGCCCCAGGGCCATGATCGATGCCGTGGCGTTGGCGATGCCGCCGCCCACGCACACCGCCAGCACGCCGTCGTCGTTGGCGAACAGCGGCTGCTCGCCGAGGGGGAAGTCGAGCCGGCGGTCCAGCGGCAGCCGTTCGACCCAGAGCTGCAGCTCACCGGGCGCGTCCCCGGTGGGCTCGCCCCGTTCGAACATGGTCACGACCACCACCTTCACCGGCATCGGCGAGGCGTCCGTCGCCGCCGGGTCCGCGGCCGCCGGCGGCGCCGCGCCGGCCAGCAGCCAGAGCAGCGCCCCGAGCAGACGCGACGTCGGAAGTCTGCGCACTTCGGTAGACCTCAGAACAGGTACTTGACCGTGGCCGTGTAGTGCCGCGGCAGTTCCGGCAGGACGATGGTGCCGCCGAACAGGTTCGGGAAGTTCGCCCGGAAGTACTCCTCGTCGGTGAGGTTCTTGATGTTCGCGCTGAATTGCCACCGGTCCGTATAGTACACGGCGCCGACGTTGAGCAGCGTGTAGCCGGGCAGCTCCACCGAGCCGGAGAAGCTCGACGCCACCTTCTCGGCGTTCACCAGGCTGAAGTGGCCGGCGAACCGGTCCGAGAAGTCGTAGGTGCCGGTGAGCGTGAAGATGTCCTCGGGCATGCCCGCGCGCCGGGCGCCGGATTCGCCGGGCCGGAACACGTTGCCGCCGAGGGTGCCGCCGTACAGCCGCCAGGGCTCGATGTTCGGCAGATCGTCCGAGCCGATGAAGCTGAAGCGGAAGCCGGTTTCCAGGGTGTTCAGGTTCACCACCTCGATGTGGGACCAGCCGGCGGTCAGCAGCAGCCGGTCGGTGGCCTGCCAGCGGGTCTCGAACTCGTAGCCCTCGGTCTCGGTGGACTGGTTGGTGACGATGGACTGGGCGGAGAAGTCGGTGCGCTCCTGCTTGTAGGCGGACAGGGCGAAGTACAGCCGGTTGTCGAGGAAGCTGCCCTTGACGCCGCCCTCGATCAGCTCGGAGGTGTCGAAGGCGCCGCCGGAGGCGATGTTGGCGGTGGTCACCTCGGCGCCCTGGCCGGCGATCAGCGTCGCCTGCTCCGAGGCGGTGAAGTAGGGCCGCAGGCCGAAGGGGAACTGGTAGCCGATGCTCAGCATCCACGACGTGCCCTCGAAGTCGTCCTCGGCCTCGGCCAGCTCGCAGCCGGGCACCGGGCAGAAGTTGTTGGAGCTGGCGAACAGCAGCTTGTCCACCGGCTGGCGGCTCTCGATGTCGATGACGTCGTAGCGGATGCCGGCGGTGATGTTCAGGCCGAAGTCCCAGTCGAAGTCCACCAGCGCCGCGATGCCGAGATCCAGGTAGTCGCCGATGTAGTACTCGGTGTAGTCGTCGTCGATGCGGGTGGCCAGCAGCCGCCGGTCCAGCGCCGTGGACGGGCCGGTCAGATCGCGGCGGTCGAAGTACTCGTTGGTGTAATCGTCGGCGTGGTCGAAGTCGGTGTAGCGGATCGACGGCGAGAGCTGCCAGGAGGTGGTCAGGCCGTCACTGCCGAACTGGCCGGACAGCACCAGCTTGTCCTCCACCACCCAGGTGTCGTGGAACTGGGAGAAGCCGTAGGCGCTCTCGCTCAAGTTGTCGTAGGCCTCGTAGTAGAGCTGGTTCTTCAGCGACATGCCGTTGTCGAAGTCGTAGATGACGTCGAAGTACAGCACCAGGGCCTCGTTCTCCAGGGTGTCGTCCGGCGCCACCAGCACGTCGCTGCCGTCGATCCGGGCGGTGCCGGGGTTCTGCAGGGCGAGCAGGGACAGGTCCCCCACCAGCACCTCGAGCTCGGCCAGCGTCTCGTCGCTGCCCGGGATCAGCGCCCCGCCGGGCACGTCGCCCAGGAAGTCGAAGCGGAACGGGTTCAGGTCGCTGAAGCCGTCGCCGTTGACGTCGTACTCCTGATGGGAGATCGCGCCGTCACCGTCGGTGTCCAGCGGCAGCGGCGAGCCGGTGACGTAGATGCCGTCGTCGATGAGCTCCTGGGTCAGCCGGTTCCAGCCGGCCACCTGGTTGCCCTCGTAATCGTGGTACATGCCGCCCCACTGCAGCCGCAGCCGGTCGGTCAGATCCATGTCGAAGGAGGCCTGGATCAGGGTCTGGTCGGTGGAGGTGTTGTCGTAGTAGCTGCCCGAGTCCTCGAGCTCGCCGTAGAGATAGAAGCCGAAGTCGCGGCCGCCGATGCGGCCGGGGCCGCCCACTTCCGCGGTGAGCACGCTCTTGTCCCAGGAGCCGGCGGTGTAGGAGAACTCGCCGGTGTTCTCCGCCAGATACTGGCCACCGTCGGCCCGCGCCGACTTGGGCTCGAAATTCAGAAAGCCGCCGATCTTCGACGGCCCCATGATCGGCGACGCCGGCCCGCGCACGATGTCGATGCGGTCGGCGGCGCCGATCGGGGTCGGGTAGTTGCCGGGGTTGTCCAGGCGTCGGATGCCGCGGAAGTAGGTCTCGCCCGGCGTGCCGCGCACGTCCAGGGCCCCGGCCACGCCGAAGAACGACTGGGTGAAGGAACCGGGCGCGAGCACGATCAGCTCGTCGATGTCCTTCACGTTGAAGCGCTCGATCTGCTCCGAGGACACCGTGGACGCCGACCGGGGCAGTTCCAGCAGCGACTTCTGGAAGCCGAGCACCGATTCCACGTTCTCGCCCGGCTGGCTGCGGAGCTGGCCCGTCACCACCATCTCCTCGATGGGTCCGGTGCTCTGCTCGGGCTCGGCGCCCTCGGCCGCTTCGGCCGACACGGCGGCAGGCCACAGCAGCAGGCTCCCTGCCGCGCCGATCATGGCACGCCGTCGCCGCCGGTCTGCCGGCCGCGGAATTCCCGTATTGATCACGTTCTCTATCCCCCAGTGCGATTCGTTCTTGGTTATGGCCCCGTTCGGGGTCGAGGCTGATTAGCAATTGGCATACCAGCAGCCCGGCCGGGTGCATACGCGCCCGAAGCCCCGATCGACCCCGGACCCGCCGTTCGCGGCGCCGGCCGGCGCGCCCCGCAACGGGGCACCGGCGGCGACCGGGGCGCATTCTGCACCAAATGCGTGCGAAAGCCGCGTCAACGATGCCCGGGCCCGGCGGCGCCGGCGACTCAGCCCGCCTCCCGGCGGTAGACCGGCCGACCGGCCACGTAGGTGCGCGACACCGCGTCGCCGCCCAGCATCAGGTACGCGAACACGGTGTCGGTCAGGGAGGACGCCAGCCGCAGCCGGTCGGCCAGCACGCTGTCCGGGTGCGGCGACAGCACCACCACGTCCGCCTCGTGCCCCGGCGCCAGCCGGCCGACCCGGCCGTCCCAGCCGAGCGCCCGGGCATTGCCCAGGGTCGCCGTGTACAGCGCCGTCAGCGGATGCCAGCTCGTGCTGGTGAGCTGTGCGACCCGGTAGCCGTCGGCGAGGGTCGACAGCATCGAGAAGCTGGTTCCGGCACCCACGTCCGTGGCCACGCCCAGATTCACGCCCGCCCGGTCGACCCGGGCCAGGTCCAGCAGACCGCTGCCGAGGAACAGGTTGGACGAGGGACAGAAGGCGATGGTCGCGCCGGCGGCCCCCAGCCGGCCGAGCTCCGAATCCGACAGATGAATGCCGTGGGCGAACACGCTTTGCGGCCCCACCAGGCCGAACCGCTCGTAGACCCCGACGTAGTCCGCCGCGTCCGGGAACGTGCGCGCGGTGGCGGCCAGCTCCTCGGGGTGCTCCGCCAGGTGGGTGTGCAGATAGACGCCGGGATAACGTTCGAGCAGCTTCCCCGCACCGCGGAGCTGATCCTCGGAGCAGGCGATGGCGAACCGCGGCGTCACCGCGTAGGCCAGGCGGTCGCGGCCGTGCCAGCGCTCGATCAGCGCCGCGGTCTCGTCGATGCCGTCGGTCCGGTCGCGCAGGGCCCGCGGGCCGTGCCGGTTCATCAGCACCTTGCCGGCGGCGAGGCGCACGCGGCGCCGCGCCGCCTCGTCGAACAGCGCATCCGTCGCCGCGGCATGCACCGTTCCGAGCACCAGCGCCGAGGTGGTGCCGTGGGCGGCCAGCCGGTCGAGGAACCGGCCGCACTGTGATCGGGCGTGCTCCGGGTCCGCGAACGCCAGCTCCGCCGGGTAGGCGTAGCGCTCCAGCCAGTCGAGGAGCTGGCTGCCGTAGCTGGCGATCACGTCCATCTGCGGGCAGTGGATGTGCAGGTCGATCAGCCCGGGAACGATGAGGCTGTCGCGCAGGTCCTCGCAGGCGTCCGGGTCGCCGCCCTGCCGGCGGTACGCATCCGCCGCCATCACCGTCTCCAGGCGGCCGTCGCGCATGATCACCACGCCGTCAGGGAGGTGGTCGACGCCGGCGCTGCGCTCGTCCGCCGGGCGCGCGGAGAAGCTGAGGACCGGTCCCCGCAGGGCCACGACGCCGGGCGCCGCGCCCGGGTTCGCCGATGGAGATCCGCCCGTCATCGGCCTAGAGAAAGGCGAACTTCAGAGCGAAGATCGCCGCCACCAGATAGACCGCGCCGGGACACTCCCGCCAGCGGCCGGCCGCCACCTTGATCAGCGCGTAGGCGATGAAGCCGATGCCGATGCCGTCGGCGATGGAGAACGCCATCGGCATGGCCAGGGCGACGATCACGCCCGGGCTCGACTCGGTGGCGTCGCTCCAGTCGAGGTCGGCGAGCCCGCGCGCCATCACCGACGCGACGAACAGCAGCGCCGCCGAGGACGCGAAGGCGGGCACGCTCTGGGCCAGGGGGGCGAACAGCAGGCAGAGTCCGAACATGCCGGCGATCACCAGCGCGGTGAGACCGGTGCGGCCGCCCGCCTCCACGCCGGCGGCGCTCTCGATGTAGCTGGTGGTGGAGGAGGTGCCCGCCAGGGAGCCGATGAGCGTGGCCCCCGAGTCCGCGAACAGGGCGCCGCGCAGCCGGGGCAGCCGCCCGTCCCGGCCCACCAGCCCGCCCCGGGTGGCCACGCCCACCAGGGTGCCGGCGGTGTCGAATACGTCCACCAGCAGCAGCGACAGGATGATGGTCACCATCGACCACTCGAAGGCGCCCACCACGTCGAGCTGCAGCAGCACCGGCGCCGGCGACGGCGGCAGCGCCATGACGCCGGCGAACTCGGCCTCGCCGGCCAGCCAGCCGGCGACGGTGACCGACAGCATGCCGATGATCACCGCGCCCCGTACGCCGCGCGCGGTGAGCGCGGCGATGACCACGAAGCCGAGCAGGGCGGCCACCGGCGCGAACGCGGTGAGATCGCCGAACGCCACCAGCGTCGCCGGGCTGTCGGTGACGATGCCGGCGTTCTGCATCGCGATGAAGGCCAGGAACAGCCCGATGCCGGCCGCCATGCCCAGCTTCAGATTGCGCGGGATGGCGTTGATCAGCCACTCCCGGACCGGCAGCACCGTGAGCACCAGAAACGCCACGCCGGACAGGAACACCGCACCGAGCCCGACCTGCCAGGTGAAGCCGGCCCCGAGCACCACGCCGTAGGTGAAGAACGCGTTCTGCCCCATGCCCGGCGCCAGGCCGATGGGGTAGTTCGCCAGCAGCGCCATGAGCAGCGTGCCCACGATCGCGGCGAGGCAGGTCGCGACGAACACGGCGCCGAAGTC
Source organism: Gammaproteobacteria bacterium UBA7803 (assembly GCA_002480525.1). Lineage (GTDB taxonomy): Bacteria > Pseudomonadota > Gammaproteobacteria > Pseudomonadales > Azotimanducaceae > UBA7803. Next base: position 42,996 of record DLCH01000053.1, read on the forward strand.
CATGCCGGCCTCGGACAGGATGGCCGGATTGACGACGATGATGTAGGCCATCGCCAGAAAGGTGGTGACGCCGGCGACGACCTCACGCTGAACGGTGGAGCCATGGGCGGAAATCTGGAAGCGGGTGTCCAGCCACCGGGAGAGGGTTCGGGTCATGCGTCTCGCCGTCGTCGGGTTGTCTGCGCGGACGGCGCTGCGCGGCCGCCGGCGACAGTGTATCGCCGTGCCGGGCCAGCCCCTAATTCCGGGTCCGCCGCGCCCGCAAACCACTTGCAATCCGACTGCAACTCCCCCGCCGGGACGTGCCAGACTGACGCTCCCAGCAACGCAGTAGGGGCGTTCGGCCCGGTTCGGGCGCCGACCCGACAGTCATGCCGACACGTCATCCCGACTCGCCCATCCGGGCGCTCATCGTCGATCTCAACAACTTCTCCCGCTATCCGACGATGGCCGTCGGATACCTGGCCGCCGCGCTGCGCCAGGCCGGCATGGCCGTGGAGGTGCTGTCGCCGCTGGCCCACGGTGTGCCGGGAATCGCCCGCGAGCCCGAGGAAACTCCGCTGATGGATCTCGGGCGCCGTGCCAACTACCTGCTGGCCCAGGCGCCCGGCGAGCCGCTGCGCAAACTGCGGCGCCGGGTCGAGCATCTGCGCGGCCGGCGCGAACGCCGCCGGCTCGACGACATCTCGCGCCTGTTCCTCGCCCGCGGCACGGACCGCTGCGACATCGTGCTGGTGTCCGCCTACCTGATGTATGACGGCGTCTGCGAGGCGATCGGCCGCGCCTGCCGGGAAGCCGGCATCCCCATGATCGTCGGCGGCAGCTATTTCGCCGACGCCGAGGTCGCGGGGAGCTGGCTGTCGATTCCCGGCCTGACCGCGCTGATCGGCGGCGAGGTGGAACTGGAGATCGCGGAGATCGTCGAGGCGGCGGTCGACGGCGCGGACCTGAGCGGATTCGCCGGGGTCTGGCTGCCGGGCGGCCGGGGCCGGCACCGCCCGCCGCTGGAGGACCTGGACCGGGTGGCGTTTCCCGACTATTCCGATTTTCCCTGGCACCGCTACCCCCACCGGATCGTGCCGATGCTGAGCGGCCGTGGCTACGGCTGGGGCGCGTGCACGTTCTGCTCGGACGTCACCAGCAGCGCCGGGCGAACGTTCCGCTCCCGGTCACCGGACAACGTGCTCGACGAGCTCGGCGTCCAGAGCCATCGCCACGACGCCCGCGCCTTCGTGTTCACCGACCTGAAGCTCAACTCCGACCCCGGGATGTGGCGCGCGCTGGTCGACGGCATCCCGGCGCGGGTTCCCCATGCCCAGTGGATCGCCGCCGTCCATGTCGGCGCGGCCGGCGACCACGGCCTGGACGCGCCCACGCTGGCGGCGGCCAGACGGGCCGGCGCGGTGCGCCTGACCACCGGCCTGGAGTCCGGCAGCCAGCGGATTCTCGATCGCTGGGCGAAGGGGACCGATCTCGACGTGACGTCCCGGTTTCTCCACGACGCGGCCGCTGCCGGAATCAGCGTCCGGGTGACGATGATTCACGGCGCGCCGGGCGAGACCGCGGAAGACGTACTGGCCAGCGCCCGCTATCTCGAGGTCCACGGCCGGCTCATCGACCGGGTGAACATCAACCGCTTCCAGCTCATGCTCGGCACCACGTTCATGCGCCGCCACGACGAGCGGCCCGAACGATACCCCTCGGTCATCGTGCGGGACCGCCAGCCGCGGCTCGCCCAGGCGGAACACGAGCTGACCGACGCCTACGACCCCGCCTACGTCCGGGCCACCCAGCGGTTGCTCGGCGCCGTCCATGCCATCAACCGGCGCCCCCTGACCGGCGAGGCGGGCCCCTTCGAAGGCGTCATGTAGGGCCCGCTGCCCTCCGACTGGTGGCGACGGCCGGCCTGTGGCAGATTCCGGAGGTCATGATGCCGTTCCACATCCTCTGGGCGAACCGGCGCACAGACGTCATGCTGGCCGGGGCCAGCGGCTACATCGGCCGTGCCGTGGCGGCGGAGTTCGCCGGCCGGGGCCATCACGTGACCAGCGTCGTTCGCCGTGGCGACCCCACCGTCACCCGCTATCTGCAGCGCTTCGGGCCGGTCTACGAGCTCGACGTCACCGACGCGGACAGCGTGGCGCCGCTGGCGCTGAAGCGGCCAGCGGTGCGGGTGGCCGTCTCGTGCCTCGCCTCCCGCAGCGGCGAGCCCGCCGACGCGTGGCGCGTGGACTATCAGGCGAACGTCAACTTTCTCGAAGCGGCCCGTGCCGCCGGCGCGACCCGGTTCGTGCTGCTGTCCGCCATCTGCGTGCAGAACCCCCGGCTCGAGTTCCAGCGCGCGAAGCTGGCCTTCGAGGCGAAGCTCGCCGCCTCCGGTCTCAGTTACGCCATCGTCCGTCCCACGGCCTACTTCAAGTCACTGGCGGGACAGATTCCCCGGCTGCGACAGGGCAAGCCGTTCGTGCTGTTCGGCGACGGCCCGGGACCGGCGTGCCTGCCGATCAGCGAGCGCGACCTGGCGAGCTTCATCGTCGACCGCAGCATCGACGAGGAACGCTGGAACGGCATCTTCCCGGTGGGCGGTCCCGGGCCGGCGGTGACGCCCCAGGCGCGGGGGGAGATGCTGTTCCGGCTGCTGGGCCGCCCAGCCCGGTTCCGGCGTCTGCCGCTCGGCATCTTCGATGCCGTCGGGGCACCGCTGTCCTGGCTCGGCCGGGGCATTCCCAGCCTCGCCGCCAAGGCCGAGCTCGCCCGCATCGGCAGGTTCTACGCGACGGAGCCCATGCTGCTCAAGGACCCGGAGACGGGAAGATACGAAGCGCACCGCACGCCGGCCCACGGCGAGGACACGCTGGAGGATTTCTACCGGCACGTGATCGCGCAGGGGCTGGGCGGCCAGGAGCTGGGCGCCCAGGCGATCTTCTCCCTGCCCGCGGGCCGGCGGGGTTCCACGGGCCGCCCGGGGCGGAGGCCGGCGGCGCGGCAATGACCGCGCCGGACCGGGGCGGGCGTCAGGACGCGCCGCTGCCCGACTGAGCCGGCGACGCCGGCGACGAACCGGCTGCGCCATCGGCCCCGGGGGCCGGTGCGGCTGCCCTGGGCCCTTTCGCCGTGGACGACCGGGCGCCGGCGCCCGGATCCATGTCGATGCTGCCCTTGAAGCGCGCTCCGTCTTCCAGGGAGACCCGCGGCGCGGTGATGTTGCCCTTGACCTTGCCGGTCCGGGTGACCACCACTTTCTCTGCGCCGGTGATGTCGCCGGTGACCTCGCCTTCGATCCGCACCACGCTGGCGGTGACGCTGGCCGTCACCAGCCCGGACTGGCCCACGGTCAGATCGTGGGACTCCAGCACCACGGTGCCGTCGACCTTGCCGTTGATCACCAGGTTCTCGTCACCGGACACGTCGCCCTGAATCCGGATCGTCTCGCCGATCACGGCCACGTCCCGGGGGGACGACAGGATGGCCAGACCGGAGTCGCGACGCGCCGGCGGCGCCTCGGACGAAGCTTCGCCCCGGCTGTCGGAGTCGTTGCCTCTGCGCTTGTCGAACATGGACATGTCGTATCCTCGATGGCTGCGGCTGGTCTCTTGAGCGTAGTCCGGATTCCGCAGGTCGGCGGAGACACCCGCAGTTCTGCGCGATCATCGAAACCGTAAGCACTGGCTGCGATCGACACTGACGATGACGGTTCTCGTTCCCGACGACGGCGCCGCCGGACCATCGGTCTGGCAGGACGTGACGTCCGCCGGCCCCCGGACCCTGGACATCATTCTCGGACTGCAATGGCTGCAGACCGCCACGCTGGCAGCCGCCATTGTCGCCGCCCGGGCCACCCTGGCCGATCCGCTGCCCTACCCGGCGCTGTGGACGATCGCCGGGGCATACGCGCTGTGGAACGCCGTCGCCACGCTGCACCACCGCAGGCAGCGCCCGCCACCCGGGCGCGCGCGCGTGCTGCTCGCCGCGCACCTGTCCGTTCAGGCCTGCACGCTGGCCGGCGCGCTGTACTTTACGGGCGGCGCCACCAGCCCGTTCGTGTCCCTGTTCCTGCTGCCGATCGCCATCGCGGCGCTGTGCCTGCGGCTGCCGGCCGCCGTCGCCGTCGCCGCCCTGTGCGCCGGGTGGTACACGCTGCTCATGTTCTTCTACGTGCCGCTGGCGGCCCAGCACGGGCATGCCACCGCCGGCTTCAGCTTCCACGTGGTGGGGATGTGGCTGAACTTCCTGATCAGCGCCGGCGTGATCCTGATCCTGCTGTCCTGGCTGTCCCGGCTGACCCGGGATCAGGCTGCGCGGCTGGCGGAGCTGCAGGAGCAGAATCTGCGCCACGCCCACGTCATCGCCCTCGGCGGCGTCGCTGCCGGGGCCGCCCACTCCCTGGCCACACCGCTGTCCACGGTGGCCATTCTGCTCGACGAGCTGGCCGAGGACCCGGGCCTCGACGGCGGGCAGCGCGACGCCGTCGCCACCGCGCGCAGCCAGGTCGCCCTGACCCGCGAGCGCCTCGACGACGTGCTCGGCGCCGTGCGCCTCGATCACGTCCGCACCCACGAAGCCCGCAACCTCCAGCAGACCGTCGACCGGCTGGTGGGCAACTGGCGCCTGCTGCATCCCGAGATGGACCTGCATCTGGCCAACGCCCTGCCCGCGCGGCCGTGCACCCTCGATGCCTCGCTGAGCGACAGCCTGACCACCCTGCTCGACAACGCGGCCGAGGCGAACCGGGCCAGGGACGCCGACCGCATCGACGTGCGGGCCGGCCTGGACGGCGACGCGCTGGTGATCGAGGTGGAGGACCGGGGCGGCGGCCCCGTGCCGGATATGGGCAGCGCGCCGGTCGAGTCGACCAAGCCCGGCCGGGCCGGCGCCGGCCTGCTGATCGTCCAGTCGAACCTGTACCGGCTGGGCGGACACCTGACCTTCCGGGCCGGCGACGCCGGCGCCGTGGCGCGCCTGCGGCTGCCGCTGCCGGCGCCCGGCGACGGGGCGGCGCCATGACCGGCCGGCGCGTGCTGCTGATCGACGACGACCACGTGTTCGTGCGCACGCTCGCCGGCGCGCTGGAGCGTCGCGACTACGCGGTCGACACCGCCTCGACCCTGGACGACGCGCTGGCACTGGCGGCCGCCGGCCGCTACGACTGCATGCTGCTGGACCTGATGCTCGGCGAGCAGAGCACCCTCAACCACATCGGCGAGCTGCTCGAGCACCAGCCCGGCGCCAGGCTGGTGATGCTCACCGGCTACGCCAGCATTCCGACCACGGTTCGGGCCCTGAAGCTCGGCGCCGCCGACTACCTCGCCAAGCCCGTCGGGCTCCGCGAGGTGCTCAGCGCGATCGCCGGCGGCGAGGCGCGGCCGGCCGACGGCGACGACACGCCGCGGCCGCTGCCGTTGAAACGGCTCGAGTGGGAACACATCCAGCGCGTGCTGAACGAGCACGGCGGCAATCTGAGCGCCGCCGCCCGGGCGCTGGGCATGCACCGCCGCTCGCTGCAGCGCAAGCTGGCGAAGCGGCCACCTCCCGCCTGACCGCTCGGCCCGGCGCTACAGGCTGACGTCGAGCTTCAGCCAGAGCGTCCTGCCGGGCTCGTCGATCCGCTCGGTCTGCACGAACCCGGTGACCATGGATCCCGCTCTGGAGAGGTGTTCGGCGTACGCCTCGTCGAACAGGTTGTCCACCCCGGCCGAGACCCGCACCGCGGAAGAGAAGCGGTAGCTGCCATTGACCGAGAACACGGCGAAGCTGTCGGTCTCGGAGATGTCCTGACCGACGATGTTGCCCCGTCCCGGATCGATCCGGTCCTGGTCCGCGACCAGCCGCAGCAACGCGCCGACCGCAAGACGCTCGCGAACGTAATTCAACGCCAGGCGGCTTTCCAGCGGCGGCATCTGCGCCAGCGCCACGTCATCGGTGGTATTGGTGCCGTGGGTATAGGCGAGCGAACCCTGCACGTTCCAGGCATCGCCCAGCGCGCGGACGTACTCCACCTCGCCGCCCCAGGTCCGGGCATCGACGCTGCGGGTCACGATGGTCCCCATCGGCTCGTCCACGGGCCGGGCGTCGATGAGCACGTAGTCGTCGATACGGGAGGCGAACAGCGACACCGACAGCGAGCCGTTGTCCGTCCGGCGCAGAACGCCCACATCGAGCTGCGTGGTCCGCTCCGGATCGGTGAAGAAGGCGCTGTTGCTCGACACGCTCTGCTTGTCGTTGCCGAAACGCTCCCAGTAGTCGGCGACGCGCGCGGAATGCCCCAGCCCGGCGAACAGCACGACGTCCGCAGCGTCGGACCCCGCGGGTCTGCGCAGACCGTGCTCGTAGCGCAGGAAAGCGCTGGTCAGCCAGTCCGTGTCCGTGGCGCCCGCCGTATCGTTGGGCACCCGGCCCATCATCCCCGGACGGACCGTCTCGCGCTGGTCCTCGACCTCCCAGCGATCGACGCGTGCGCCCCAGGCCCAGGAGCGTCCCTCGGCGGGACGCCAGGTGAACTCGCCGAACAGCCCGAGCTGATCGAAGCGGGCATCCGTCATTCGCGGCTGTTCCTGGTAGGGCATCATGAGCTGGTCCATGGAGCTGCGGATGCCGTGCTCGTCACGATGCGCGTCGATGCCCAGGGTGCTGTCTAGTTCCGAGGTGAACGCCAGCGACGCCGCGAAGCGCGCCGCGAGGGTCTCGCGGTCGGGATTCGAGACCGTCGGGTTCGGCATCATCATCGTCGGGGTGAAGTCGCGCAGCGAATAGTTGTCCATCACGTGATCGACGTAGCCGTAGGCGATCTGGGCATCGATGTCCCGCAGCGTCGGGCCGATGTCGTCCCAGCGCACCCGGAGACTGAACGCCTCGCGATCAAACGCGCTGCCGTCCATCATGCGATCCGCGTAGGCCGCCTCGCCGTCGCTGCGGGCCGCAGACAGCTCGACCAGCACGTCGTCTGCCGGCCGGAAGCCCACCATCAGATTGGCGTTCCAGCGGTGGTACTCGCTGTGCACGTCGTCGCCGGAGCCGCTCTCGTAGTCGTCGGCACGGGCGTCGCTGCCCTGCAGGCGCAGATAGCCGAGGTCGTTGCCGGCCATGGCGTCGAGCGCCAGATCACGGCGTCCCCAGCTTCCGGTCAGCACGCTGGCATCGAGGCGACTGGCGTCCGCCCCGGGCTCGAAAGGATCGCGCTCGAACAGCACCGTCGCGGCGGAACCGCCCGCGCCCCAGAGCACGGACTGGGGTCCCTTCAGCACCCGGATGCGATCGTAGTTCTGGGGAAACACATAGGCGGTCGGCGGGTCCATGCGCATCCCGCAGCCGCCGAGCAGCATGGCCTCGTCGCTGACGATGGCGATGCGCGAGCCGGCCATGCCGCGGAACAGCGGATCGCCGTCGGTGCCGCCCTTGCGGATCACCGAGAAGCCGGGAATGGTCTTCAGGTAGTCGGCGCCGTCGTGGGCCGGCAGCGGCTGACGCGGCCGGCGCGGGTCCGTGACGACCTCCAGCGGGTCCTGGGTACGCGGCGCGGTCACCACGATCTCGGCCTCGATCCTCGAGTCATCGGCGGCGGCCACCGCCGCCGGCGCGAGCGCGGCAGCCACCGCAACGAACGTCGAATGCACGGTCATCCCCGGATTCCAGCTCAGGCGCGGGCAGTCTAGGCCGCGCCGGCACACGCCGGGAGTGACAAATTGTCGCAGCCCGGCCCGACGATCGGCCCCGGATTTGACGCGGGTCAACTGCACCCCACGGCGCGCCTTCCCCGGCGCGCGGCCCACGGGCATGGTGCGCCGATGACGACATCACCCATGATCATTCAGGGCGGGATGGGCATCGGCATCTCGGGATGGCAGCTCGCCCGGGCCGTGTCGCGCCAGGGACAGCTCGGCGTGGTCGCGGGCACCGCACTGGCTTCGACGCTGGTGCGGCGGCTGCAGCTCGGCGATCCCGGCGGCCATCTGCGCCAGGCGCTGGACGCCTTTCCGGTCCGCGACATGGCTCAGCGCATCCTCCGCCGGTACTTCCGCGGCGACGGCAGCGCGCCGGACCGGACCGTCCGCCACCCGCTTCCGGCGCTGCGCATGCCCCAACGCCTGCTGGAGCTCACCGTGGTGGCCAACTTCGCCGAGGTGTTCCTCGCCCGGCAGGGACACGACGGCCCCGTCGGCGTGAATCTGCTCGAGAAGGTGCAGCTTCCGACGCTCGCGAGCCTGTTCGGCGCCATGCTCGCCGGCGTGGACTACGTGCTGATGGGCGCCGGCATCCCGCGGGCGATTCCCGGCGTGCTGGACGGCCTGGCACGCCACGAGCCGGTGTCCCTGGCCCTCGACGTCGCCGGCGCCCGGCCTGGCGAGCGCTTCGAGACCACCTTGAATCCGGCGGACCTCGTCCCGCATCCCGCCGCGGCCCCGAAGCGCCCGAAGTTTCTCGCCATCGTCAGCTCCCACACCCTGGCGCTGACCCTGGCGCGCAAGTCCTCGGGCCGGGTGGACGGCTTCGTGGTGGAAGGACCCACGGCCGGCGGCCACAACGCGCCGCCCCGCGGCGCGCTCACCCTCGACGACGCCGGCGAGCCGGTCTACGGCCCCCGCGACACCCCGGACCTGGCCAGGATCCGCGAGCTGGGCGTACCGTTCTGGCTGGCGGGGTCCTACGGCCGGCCCGGCGGTCTGCGCCGCGCCCTGGACCAGGGCGCCGCCGGCATCCAGGTCGGCACGGCGTTCGCGTTCTGCGAGGAATCCGGCATGGACGCCGCCCTCAGGCGCCGGGTTCTGGCCGCCAGCCGCACCGGCGCCCTCGACGTGCGCACGGACGTGCGCGCCTCCCCGACGGGCTTCCCGCTCAAGGTGATCGAGCTGGCGGACACCCTGTCCCGGCCCGAGGTGTACCGCGAGCGGCCGAAGATCTGTGATCTCGGTTATCTCCGCCAGGCCTACCGGCGGGACGACGGCAAGGTCGGCTTCCGCTGCCCGGGCGAGCCCGAGGCCGAGTACCTGGCCAAGGGCGGCGACCCTGCGGAGATCGACGGCCGCAAGTGCGTGTGCAACGGGCTCATGACCACCGCCGGACTCCCCACCCAGCAGAAGCAGGGCTACCTGGAGCCGGCACTGGTCACCGCGGGCACGGACGCCCGGGACGTCGCCGCATACCTGGCACCGGGAGCGGAGGCGTACACCGCCGCCGACGTGATCCGCCGTCTGCTCGAACCGTCCGGCGGGACCTGCGCCGGCCCGGCCGGAGGGCTGGACGCCGCCGCCGGGGCCCGTCCGGCGGACGCCGGCGCGGCATGATCATCGAACCCAGGATCCGGGGTTTCATCTGCACCACGGCGCATCCGGACGGCTGTGCCTGGCGGGTCAACCAGGAGGTGGACCATGCCGTGGCCCGCCGCCCATCCGTCGACCGGGGGCCGCGCAACGTCCTGATCATCGGCGCCTCCACCGGCTACGGCCTGTCCTCCCGGGTGGTCGCCGGCGCCGGATACGGCGCCAGCACCCTGGGGGTGTTTCTCGAGCGCCCGCCCGCCGACGGCCGCACGGCGTCGGCGGGCTGGTACAACGACGTGGCGCTGCGCCGCGCCCTGTCGGCCCGCGGCCGCTACCCACCAGCGTCAACGGCGACGCCTTCGCCGACGCCGTGAAGGACGAGGTCGCCGGGACCATCGCCCGGGACCTGGGCCAGGTCGACCTGGTGATCTACAGCCTCGCCGCGCCCCGCCGGCGTCATCCCGAGACCGGGCGCCTGCACCAGTCCGTGATCAAACCCATCGGCGCGCCGTTCACCGACCGCAGCGTCGACACGGCCACCGGCACGGTCTCCGACGTCACCCTGGAGTCCGCCACCGACGCCGAGATCGAGGACACCGTCGCGGTGATGGGCGGCGACGACTGGCGGCGCTGGATCGAGCGCCTCGACGCAGAGAGTCTGCTGGCCCCCGGCGCCACCACGGTGGCGTACTCCTACGTGGGGCCGAGGCTGACCTGGCCCATCTACCACGACGGCACCATCGGCCGCGCCAAGGCGGACCTGGCCGCCTGCGCCCGGCGCCTGGACGATGCCCTGGCGCCCCTGGGCGGACGGGCGCTGGTGTCGGTGAATCAGGCCGTGGTGACCCAGTCGAGCGCGGCGATTCCGGTGGTGTCGCTGTATCTGGCGCTGCTGCGGCGGGCCATGGCGGAGCGCGGACTGACGCAGGGCTGCATCGAGCAGATGCAGCGGCTGTTCGACGAGCAGCTCTACGCCGCGGGTCCGCCCCGCACCGACGCGGACGGGCTGATCCGGCTCGACGACCTGGAGCAGCGCGCCGACGTCCAGCACGACGTGATGCGGCGCTGGCGGACCGTGACGACCGCGAACCTCGAGGAAGTCTCGGACATCCGCGGCTACCGCCGGGAGTTCCTGAAGCTGTTCGGCTTCGCCTGCCCTTCGATCGACTACACGGCGCCGACCGACCCCCGGGCGCCGGCGAACACCGAACCCGCGGTCAGCGTCCCGGTGCTCTGACGGCAACGGGCGGTACAGCCCGGCCCCATCAGGGACGGCAGTCCGTTTCCTTGATCACCCGGTTGCTCGGCACGGACGTGTGGCCGTTCACCGTGGCCGTCACGTAGTAGACGTGCCGGCCGCAGGGCACGTCCGTCAGGTGGATGTCGCCGTCGGCGCCCGGGTCGTAGCTACCCGCCGGCACGGGCTGGGCACCCTCCCGGTGAACGGTGATGGTCACGGGGTCGACGATGGTTTCGCCGTTGTCGAAGGCAATCGGCCCGCGCCACTCGAGATCGACGGTGCCCGTCGCCGCGGTCCCGCAGCCCGCCGCCAGCAGCAACAGCAGAATCGGAGTTCTAACCATGTCCGGTCCCTCCTCCGCATGGTCTGTCGAACCGTGCCAGAAAGACCGGAGCATTCCCCGCAGCAGTTTGTAAGCCGGGTCAGCGCCCGTGGCGGGCGCGAATGTCGGCGAGCTGGCGCTGCAGCGCCTCGGCGGCGGCCCGCTGGGCGGCGACGAATTCCCGCTGAATCGCCATCCGTTCCGTGGGCGTGCGCGCTGCCTGAAGGCGCGCCATGGCGCGTTCGGACAGACTCGCCTGAGATGCCTGATAGGCCTGCTGAGCCGCCTGGATCTCGGCCTGCAGGCTGCGCGCGTCGGCCTGCCGCTCCGCGGCCGCCCCGCTACGCGACGGCTTGGGCGCGGGCCGATCGGCGGACGGACGCCCGGCAGCCCGTGCCGCGGCGGGCGCGGACGGAACCGGCTCGCGGTGTGCCGCCGCCGGCTCCGGGGCCGGCGCGGATGGATCGGGACGGGGCAGCGGCCTGGCCGCGGGCCGTATCTCCGGTGCCGGGGCCCCCGCCGGCAGGGGGTCGCTCTCCGCCCCGGCGCCGTCCAGCACGACGCCGGCATCCTGCATGGCATCCTGACCGCGGGCCGCGCGCACCAGGTTGGTCCGCATCTGCTCCATGGTGGCGCTGTCGCAGGCGTGCCGCTCGAAGAACGCCTCGACGTCCTCGACCTCGGGGACGACCACGTCCATGGTCCCCGACATGGCCTCGATGAACTCTCGCACCGACATTTCGATCCAGGCGCCGGGATCCTCCACGCGGGTGACGATCCTCGACATCAGCTCGAGGCTTACCTCGCTGCGCTCGTCGCCCCAGTACGGCGTGAAGCGGGCGTCGATCGGCACCTCCAGAACGCCCTCGCGCACGTAGCGGGTGCTCGAGCCGTCCAGGTTGTAGTCGGTGCGCACGTATTCCTCATAGGGAATCCGGTACACGACGAACTCGGGCACGCGGGCCGCGCAACGGTCGGAATAGACGTCGGCGAAGACGTGGAAGATGACCTTGAAGTCGATGCCGTCGCGGAAGAAGAAGTCGCCGTCGAACACCCGACGGGCCGCGTCGAAGGCTTCGTACCGGCTCCAGTACGGCTCGAGGTAGTACACGACGCCCCCACGCCGGCCCTCGGCCGTTGCGTAGGATTTGCGGTACTCGGCGGCATGGGCTTCCCGCAGGATCCGGCGCGCTTCGGCCCGGGCGACCACGTCGGCCTGGACCGCGCGGAATCCCGCCAGCGTGAGCTCCCGGTTGTCTTCCGGGTCCTGGGGGTTGAAGTCGCGGAAGGCACGCACCGCCGCGTCGACGCCGGCCACGCCGGTCTGCGGCGCCGCCCAGGGCTGGTAGCGCAAACCATCGGCTCCGGCCCGGAACTGCAGGGTCAGCACCCCGCCATCGTCGAGCCCGCGCACGCCGGGCCGGAAACCGTCCCGGTAGTAGTGGACCGTGGCGACCTGCCGGACCGAACCGCAGGTCGCGACGAAGGGCGCGATGCTGCGGGCGAGCTGCGCGGCGAACGCCGGGTCCGGTCCGTTGCCGGCCATGGGCAGAATGTGATTGTCCGGGGTATCCGGCACGTGCAGCACCCGCAGCACCAGTGTGCGCTCGTTGCGGTAGCGCTGACGCTCGAGCGCCTCCATGCGCGCCTGCCGGGCCGGACTGAGCGGCGTCCGGTGCAGCATCTTGATGTCCGCCTCGCCCAGACGCACCAGGGACTTGAGCTCCGCCCGGGTGATCAGCCCTTCGTCGTGGCGCCGGTTGTATTCCGGAAAGACCTCGGCGTAGTACGCATCGACGATGCTGCCTATCTCCAGCTTGTGCGCCTGCTGGATATCGTTCATCTCCTTCAATATGCCGAGCCGCCGCTGCTCGTAGACGTCCGGCGGAACCGGGTCGAACACGCTGCCGGGCGGGCAGGCCGGCGTCGCGCCGCTGCGATCCGCCTCCGGAAAGTGCACCGTGAAAGCGCCGCCGTCGTAGCTTCCCTCGGCGATCGGCGCGCCGAACGCCTTGGCCCGCAGCGCCCGCTCCCGGGCGATGTCGGTGTCCGGGGCGGCAGCGGCGGATGCCAGCGGGCCGAGCAGCCCCATCAGCAATCCCGGCACAATCAGGCGCCATCGACGGGCCCGCCGCACCCGCTTCACGGCCGGCCTGGCTCCGGCATTCCGCTGCTGCATCATCGGCATCACTCCCCGTTCCTATGCGTTCAGGTCATCGTATCGGCCTGCGTGGCTCCGCTCCGGTCGACCCCGACCGGGTCGGCCGATAGAATGCCGGGACCGCGTCCGAGCACCTGCAGCGCCGCCACGAGCACGAGTCCCGGCGCCTGCATCGCTCAACTTCCGGACATGATGCCGTTCAAGGGAACGCAGTGCGCGGCCAGTTAAGACAGATAAAGCCAGATAAGGCCCCGGCGGGGCCGGAGCCGACCCGGTGAGCGGTCCGCGACGCCGACGCGGCGTCCGCCCCTCCCGGGAGCGGCTGCTGCGCGCTCTCGCCGCATCGGGCCTCAAGACCCGGATCGCGGTCGCCGAACGCATCGCCGACCAGGAGGCCACCAGCTCGGTGCCGTCGGGCATGGTCAACCGGGCCTTTCGCGGCGAGCCGGTGGAGCCGCAGTCGCTGGAACGGATCGCCCTGGCGCTCGGCGTCGAAGCCCACACCCTGTACCTGGCGAGCGACGAGTCCGCCGCGACGCCCCGGCAGCACCCGGCACCGGTGCCGTCCGTCGACACCATCCCGACCGCACCGCCGGATCCCGCCGGCGTCGCCCCGCCCGCTGCGACACATCGCGTCCGGCCGCGCTGGCCCTGGCCCGTCGCCGTTCTGGTCATCGCGCTGGGCCTCGGCGCGTGGATCACCGCCAGACAGGGACCCGGCGCCGAAGGACCACCTGCCTGGGCTGGTGATGAGGGCCCCACCGCCGTGGTAATCGCCGCCACAGGCGCCGTCTCGGGGCCTGCGCTGGTCGAATCCCTGTCCAGCGCCCTCGGCCGCTACTGGCGAATTCTGCCGGCGCCCGCCGGCGCGCCGGCAAAGCCACAGCGGCTGCTGGCCAGCGCCGGCATCGACCGCGTGGTCGAGCTCGACGCAGCGGCCAGCGGCCGGTTCCTGAACCTGGACGCGCGCGTGCACGAAGCCGGCACCATGCGGGTGGTCTGGCGGGGGGCGGTCCGGGCGCTCGCCGAGCCGCCAGCGCTCGAGCGCACTATGGCGCAGGCGGCCCGGCAGATTGCGCTGGGCGACCCGACCGAGGCGCTGCCGTCGGAGGCGCTCACCCGCTATCTGAGCGGGCGGGGCCACCTCGACCGGGTGCGCACCGAGCTCAACGTCCGCCGGGCGCTCACCGAGTTCGAGAGCGCCATCCGGCTGGCACCCGGGTTCGCGGACGCCCACGCCGGGCTCTGTGAAGCGCTGGTGCTGGACCATGTCCGCACCGGCCACACCGGCCGCCTGACGGAAGCCACCCACGCCTGCGGGCGGGCGCTGGCACTGGCCCCGGACGGGCTTGAGGGCCAACGGGCCCAGGCCCAGCTCGATCGGAAACGGGGTGAAACGCTGACCGCGATCACCGGATTTCGGGCCGTGCTCGAAGCGTCGCCCTCGAATACGGATGCCTGGATCGGGCTGGCGGAGTCCCACCTGACCCGCTTCGGCCGAGGCGAGGACGGCACCGCACTCGAGCAGGCCCTGCACGCTGCAGGGCAGGCGGTAGCGCTCGAGCCGGAGTTCTGGAAGACGTCGTTCTCGCTGGCGCGGGTACTGTACTACGGCGGTCGCCTCGACGAGGCGATCGAGGCGGCAAAACGCGCCACGGAGCTCGACCCCAACGTGCTCGCGCTGAGCAATCTCGGATCGTTCCAGTTCTGCCGGGGCGACTTTGATGCCGCCGCGCGCGCCTACGAACGCGCAAGGGAAAGCGACCCAACGGCCTTCGTCGGCGAAGGCCAGCTCGGCGTGGTGCACTACTACCGGCACGACTTCGCCCGAGCGGCGGCAAGCTTCGAGACCGCGCTCGGTCTCTACCGGGCCGGCGGCGAGGCCGAGGACCACCGGCTATGGGGCAACTATGCCCACGCCCTGCGCCGGTCCGGCCGCACGGATGCGGCCGTGAATGCCTACGGGCGCGCGATCGCGCTCGCGCGGGAGGCCGTCAGCCGGGGTGACGGCAGCGCCCACGACCACGTCTATCTCGCCCTCTACGAGGAGATGCTGCACCGGCTGGCCGGGCCGCCCAACCGGCGCCCGACCCGGGCCGAGCTCGACGCTCTGGAGGAAACAACGGACCCGATCGGTCTGCTCTACCTGGCCATTCTCCACGGCCTGCACGGAGACGCGGAGACGTCAGCGGCGCTCAAGACCCGGGGCGCCGCGGGGTGCCCCGGCTTCGCCGACGCCCCTGATTTCGACCTGCTGTCCTGACGGCCGGAGCCCGCCGAACGTCACTGCTTGACGGGGCAGGTGCTGATGCCCAGCAGCGAGTACACCGGGCAGTTGCCCAGCAGTCCGGTGATCAACGGCACCAGGCCCACCCAGCCCCAGGCGGTCTGGGGCCCGACGAACACGAGACTGATCAGGGCGGCACCAGCGATCACGCGCAGCGTCCGGTCGAGGGTGCCTTCGTTGCGGAACGTCATGGGATTCTCCTTGCTTCGATGCCGGCACGGCGGCGATTCGAAGTCATCATGCCCCGGGGTCGGCGGCGCCTCAGTGATTCAGTCACCGAGCGCTGGCGCCGCCAGCGCGGTGAGCCGGTCCGGGTCGAGAATGTCGATCCGGCTGCGGCCGAGCCGCACCCAGCCCGCCGTCTCGAAGCGCTTCAGGTGGCGGGACACGACTTCCCGGGCGGTGCCCAGCTCGACGGCGAGGTGCTGGTGGGTGAGCGCGCCGGCGCCGCCCTCCGAGTGCTCGAGCAGCGCCGCCGCCAGGCGTGCGTCGACGCCGGTGAAGGTGATCTGCTCCAGCTTGCGGATCACGTGGGTCAGACGCGACGCGAAGCCGTCGAAGACGAAGCGCCGGAACGCCGGCGAGCGATCCAGCGCGGTCTGGAAGCTGGCCCAGGGCAGCACCAGGGCCGCCGCGTCCTGCTCGACGACCGCCTCGGCGGGATAGTGATCACCGCCCAGCAGGCAGGACGTGGTGAGCAGACAGGATCCCCCGGAGCCGAGCCGGTACAGCGTCACCTCCCGGCCGTTCTCGGCGGTGATCTGCACCCGGACCCGGCCGTCGAGCAGCAGCAGGAACGCCTGGCAGGCGTCGCCGGCCCGGAACACGTACTGGCCCGCCGGCACGGTGACCGTGCGGCCGGCGTCGTGCAGCAGGGCCAGCAGCGCGTCGTCCGCGGCGAAGGCGGGAATCAGCTCCGCCAGCCGCTCCGGCGCCATCCGCCGGCCGGGCGCGCCCGACGTCATTCCGACAGCACCGCCTCGAAGGTCTCGAGCTCGGGGTGGCCGAGATAGGTTCCCTTGGGGGCGCTGGCCTGGGCGTGCGCCCGACGGAACGCCTCCGACTCCGTCCACGCCTCGAAGGCCGCCCGGGACGCCCAGACGCTGTGGGACGCGTACAGAGTGTGATCCTCCCGCTGGGGACCCTTCAGCAGCGCGAAGGACTGGAACCCGGGCACACCCTGCAGGTGGCTCTCCCGCTCCCGCCACACCTTCTCGAAGCCGTCCTCGAATCCCCGGGCGATGCGGAACCGATTCATGGCCAGGAACATCTGCTCACCTCCTTGGCTGGTTGTGCGGCGTCGGGCCGCGCCATCGGCCCGCCGCCTCCCTTTCCGTGACCAGCGCCGTTATCCTTGCCCGGCGCCGGGCCTCATTCTCGGCGAAAAAACACCCGGGAGCGATTCATTGAGCAACGCGACGCCAAGCCGTAACACCGAGGACACGCTGGTGCTGCGCCGGCCGGACGACTGGCACGTGCACCTGCGCGACGGTTCGATGCTGGAACTGGTGGCGGACCTGACGGCACGCCAGTTCGCCCGCGCCATCGTCATGCCCAATCTGACGCCGCCGGTGACCACCGTGGCGGCGGCCGCCGCCTACCGGGAGCGGATCCTCGCGGCCCTGCCGCCGGGACGGGACTTCACCCCGCTGATGACCGCCTACCTCACCGACAGCATCGCCGCCGACGAGATCGCCAGCGGCTTCGAATCCGGCGTGTTCACGGCCTGCAAGCTCTATCCGGCCAACGCCACCACCAACTCCGCCCACGGCGTCACCGACGTCCGCAACCTTCACGGCGTGCTCGAGCGGATGCAGGCCATCGGCATGCCGCTGCTGGTCCATGGCGAGGTCACCACCCCCGAGGTGGACATCTTCGACCGCGAGGCGGTGTTCATCGAGCGGGTGCTCGCGCCGCTGCTCGAGGACTTCCCCGGCCTCAAGGTGGTGCTGGAGCACATCACCACCCGGGACGCCGTGGCGTTCGTCGAGGCCGGGCCGGACCGGCTGGCCGCGACGATCACCGCGCACCATCTGCGTCTCGACCGCAACGACCTGTTCGTCGGCGGCCTGCGCCCCCATGCCTACTGCCTGCCGGTGGTGAAACGGCGCCAGCACAAGGAAGCCCTGCGGGCCGCCGCCGCGTCCGGCAACCCGAAGTTCTTCCTCGGCACGGACACCGCCCCACACCAGCGCCAGGACAAGGAAAGCGCCTGCGGCTGCGCCGGCATCTTCAGCGCGCCGTTCGCCATCGAGAGCTACGCCGAGACCTTCGAGGAGCTTGGCGCCCTCGACCGGCTCGAAGCGTTCGCCAGCGAGTTCGGGCCCCGGTTCTACGGGCTCCCGCTGAACGAGGGCACCATCACCCTGCGCCGCGAGCACAATCCGGTGCCGGATTCGATCCAGGGCGACGGCTTCACGCTGGTGCCGTTCCACGCCGGGGAATCTTTGTCCTGGCGCCTGGACTGAGGTATTCGCGCCGACCGACGGCATGAGCCACCGGGGCCTGCGGACGCGACCGGCGCTACCTTGCAGCGGGCTATTGTCGAAATCGGCGTTCTGGGGCAATCTCCAGCAAAATTCCCGCCGACAAGGAAGCTGCAGATGATACGGTCGCCCGCGTTCTTCGTACTGGCGCTGTATCTCGCGCTGGCAGGCTGCAGCGAGGCCGACGAGGCGCCACCGGCTGCACCGTCCGCGCCGGCGGCGAACGCCTCGGATGCGCCGCCGCCCGCCCGCCAGGACACGGTCTCACCTGCGCCCCCGGCAGCCCCCGTCGGCCAGTACTCCGGGCCGGACATCGCCGGCATCCATCTGGGCATGACACCGGATGAGGCCCGCGCCCTGATTCAGGCGTACGACGACAACATCCAGATCCAGGACGCCACCAACTACTTCCGCTACAACGCGCTCGGCAAGTCCTACCAGACCGACCCCTTTCTGGTCGCGACCATCGGCACGCTGACCAACGGCCGCGGCAGCCTGGCCGTCGGCTACTCCTACCCACCCGAGCCGCCCAGGGTGAGGTCGATCTCCCGCAATCACCGGCAGTCGGTCGAGCCGCTGACCCAGGCGGACTACGTGAAGGCGCTGGTGGACAAGTACGGCACGCCCGTCGAAGACACGGACAACGGCCGGGCCGGCGCCGGGGCCGAACGGGTCCTTCGATGGACGCCCCCGGGGAACGGCAGCGTGGTCTGCACCGACGGCGTGTCGACCGGCAACCCGGTGCTGCGGCACATGCAGCTCGACGGCCGCAGGGTGGAACCCACGCCCGAGCTCGCCGCCACCTGCGCCGGAGTCTTCAAGTACCTCCTGCGCGGCGACCCGGTGACCATCGTGGTCGGCACCCTCATGGACGTCGCCGCCCAGGCCCGGTCCGAGTTCGAGGCCCAGGACTGGGTGCAGGCGCTGGTCGCCGAGAAGTCACGCACCGGCACCGCGCCGCCGAAGCTCTGAGCCGCGTCCGGGCCCAGCGGACACCGGCGCGGGCACCGACGCGGGCGCCCGATCAGGCCTCCGGCGGCAGCATCAGCTCGTCGCGGATGTAGTGCCAGCGCTCCCGATAGCTCGGG
>DLCH01000065.1:0-201 GCA_002480525.1 Gammaproteobacteria bacterium UBA7803
GGGCCGGCGTCGGGCCGGCCGTAGCCGATGTTCTCACGCAGGGTCCGGTGAAACAGGATCGGCTCCTGGGGAACCAGCGAGATGGCCTGGCGCAGACTCTCCTGGGTCACGCCGGCGATGTCGCTGCCGTCGATGGTGATCCGGCCGCCGTCGACGTCGTAGAGCCGCTGCAGCAGCTTCACCAGCGTGGTCTTGCCGGCG
>DLCH01000065.1:503-1723 GCA_002480525.1 Gammaproteobacteria bacterium UBA7803
AGCGTGGTCTTGCCGGCGCCCGACTCGCCGACCAGCGCCACCTTCTCGCCGGGCGCGATGCGCAGGTCGAAGTCCTCGAGCACGGGCTCCGGCTGGTTGGCGTAGCGGAACGTCACGCCCTCGAAGCGGATCTCGCCGGCGGTCACCGCCAGCCCCGGCGCGCCGGGCGCGTCCCGCACCTGTGGCGGCGTGTGCGAGATCTCCACCAGGTCGTCCAGCTCGTTCGCCGCGCGCTGCAGATTGCGGACCTGCCAGCCGATGTTGCGGAGCTGGCCGTTGATGATGAAGTAGGTGGTCAGCACGTAGATCAGGTCGCCGAGCCGGGCGTTCCCCTGATCGGCCATCCCCAGCACGATGGCGAGCAGCCCGGCGAGCAGGGCGACGATCAGCAGCGACTGCACGGCGCCGGCGTCCATGCTGCGGCGCCAGGCGCGCCGGGCCCGCTGCTGCCAGGCCGCCGCGACGGCGTCGAGTCGCTGGTCTTCGCGCCGCTCCGCGCCGAAGGACTTGATCACCGTGTTGCAGGTCACCGCGTCCGCCAGCGCGCCGCCGAGCCGGGTGTCGGCGTCGTTCGAGGCCTGGTTGGCCGGCGCCACGTAGGACAGCGACAGCCAGATGCTCACGGCGATGAACACGCTGACCGCCACGGCGAAGTAGGCGCCCAGCGCCGGCTCGCGCAGGAACATCGCCACCGAGAAGCCGACCAGCGTGATCACCGCCGGACCGAGGTCCACCACGGCCGTGTCGGCGAAGGTGTCGTAGGCCCACATGCCCCGGGAGATCTTGCGCACGGTGGCGCCGGCGAAGTGGTTGGCGTGCCAGTCGGCGCTGAAGCGCTGCACGCGCTGGAACGCGTCGCTCACCATGCGCCGCATGACGTCGGCGGCGAAGCGCACCCAGATGCGCAGATAGAGCTGGCGCACGGTGAACATCACCGCGAAGGTGCCGAGCAGCCAGCCCGCCGCCGCCCAGGCGCGGTCCAGGGGCGCCGCGCCGGCGCCGAAGCGTTCGATGCTCGTCACCAGCTCCGCCGAGCGCGCCGGGATCTGGATCTCCAGATACACGGCCAGCAGCACGCCGCCGACGATCACGCCGAAGCGCAGTGGAAAGAGCCGCCAGTAGCGCCAGACGAAGGCCAGGACCTGGGCGAAAGCGATCCGCTCGGTGGTCACGCGGGAGACCCGGGGGTGGTGCAGGGCGGCCTATGATGCCAGCAAGCA
>DLCH01000065.1:2023-2217 GCA_002480525.1 Gammaproteobacteria bacterium UBA7803
GGCGGCCTATGATGCCAGCAAGCAGACGCCGGTGGGAGCGCGCCGGGCGTTCCGCCCGCCGCGGCGGCGCCGGTCACATCGGCCAGAGCACATAGATGCCGATGCTGGTCACCACCATCAGCAGCAGGTTCAGCGGCGCGCCGACCTTGACGAAGTCGGTGAAGCGGTAGACGCCGGTGCCGTAGATCATGGTG
>DLCH01000065.1:2534-3741 GCA_002480525.1 Gammaproteobacteria bacterium UBA7803
TGTTGGTCTGGTAGCCCACCGGCGACAGGAAGCTGGTGGAGGCGGCGAACATCACCGCCAGCGCCAGGGGAAACGGCGGCAGGCCCAGGGCCGTGGCGATGGACAGCGCCACCGGCACCAGAATGACCACGGCCGCGTTGTTGCTGACCACCTCGGTGAGCAGGGTGGTGACGGCGTACAGGGCCATCAGTATGGCGATCGGGTGCCACGACATCGCCTGGGCCGCGATCAGCCCCGCCATCCAGTCCGCCGCGCCGGACTTGGTCATCGCCACCCCCAGCGGGATCACGCCGGCGAGCAGGAAGATCACGTCCCAGGACACTCCGGAGTACAGGTCCTCCTTCTCCAGGCAGCCGCAGACGGCCATGGCGATCACGCCGGCGATGGCGGTGACCACGATCGGCAGGGGGGTGAGGGCGGCGGCCAGCACGACGGCGAGCACGATGCCGCCGGCCAGCCACATGCGGCGGCGGTCGAAGTCGTCCTCGTGGGCCTCGAGCACCACCACGTCGGGGTGGCGGCGCAGCCGGGCCAGCGCGGTGGCCGAGGCGCTCAGCACCACCACTTCGCCGACGTGCAGCTTTTCCTCCGCCAGCCGGCGGCTGCCCACCTCCGGGGTGTCCAGGCCGATCAGGCGGGCCCGGTAGCGCTGCCAGAAGTCCACGGCGGCGCCGCTGCGGCCGTCGAACACC
Organism: Gammaproteobacteria bacterium UBA7803; assembly: GCA_002480525.1. GTDB lineage: Bacteria > Pseudomonadota > Gammaproteobacteria > Pseudomonadales > Azotimanducaceae > UBA7803. The sequence goes on from DLCH01000065.1 coordinate 3,227, forward strand.
AGCCGGTTGCGCAGCAGCACCGGCACCAGCCGGCCGTCGCTGCGCACCCGCCGGGCGTCGCCGAACTCGGACAGTACCTCCACCCGGTCGCCCTTGATCAGGTCGAGGATCTGCCGCGGCGTGGCCCGCCCCAAGATGATGTCGCCGGGCTGGATCGCCGTGTCCGTGGCGTGCTGGATCCGGACCTGGCCGCCGCGCACCAGCTTCACCACGTCCACCCCGGTATGCAGCGTGAACTCCGCGGCGTCCAGGGTCTCTCCGACCAGCGGGCTGTCGGCACCGACCCGCAGCTCCACGACGAAGCGTTCCACGTCCTCCTGGCCGATGGGTGCGGCGTCCCGCGCCGGCATCAGCCAGCGGCCGGCGGTGACGAAGTAGAGCAGCCCGGTGGCGAGCACGATGGCGCCGAGATGGGTGAACTCGAACATGCCGATCTGGCGGCCGAATCCCTCCGCGTCGGCCAGAATGGTGGACGCCAGGATGTTGGTCGAGGTGCCGATCAGGGTCAGGGTGCC
>DLCH01000065.1:4041-4330 GCA_002480525.1 Gammaproteobacteria bacterium UBA7803
GGTGCCGATCAGGGTCAGGGTGCCGCCCAGCATGCCCACGAAGCTCACCGGCATCAGCAGCCGCGAGGCCTGGGCGCCGGATCGCCGCGCGATGTCCAGCAGCATGGGGATCGCCATGGCGACGGCGGCGGTGTTGTTGATGATTCCGGAGATCGGCCCCACCAGTGCGGCGATCACCAGGATCTGGCGCAGCTCGGAGCCGCCCATGAGCGGGAACAGCCGCTTGCCGGCGACGTGGATCAGGCCGGCCCGCTGCACCCCGGTCGACAGGATGAACATGCACAGCACG
>DLCH01000065.1:4642-4979 GCA_002480525.1 Gammaproteobacteria bacterium UBA7803
TGCACAGCACGGTGACCGTGGCCGGGCTGGAGAATCCCGACAGGCCCTCGGCGACGGTCGGGAAGGCGGCTTCCAGATCGACGCCGCGGGCCACCAGCCAGGGCGAGTGGAACACCAGCGGCACGGCCATGACGATCACCAGGATCAGCAGCGCGGTGATGTCCAGCGGCAGCTTCTCGGTGGCGAACAGGTAGAGCGCCAGGGCGATGATGGCGAACACCAGGGCGATTTCGACGGTCACTGCGGCGCTGTCCTCGTGGTCATGGGCCGCCGTGCCGGCGGGTCGGTCGGGTCACGGGGCCGCTCCGGACCAGGCTTCCGCCTCGACGAAGATCCG
>DLCH01000065.1:5317-5542 GCA_002480525.1 Gammaproteobacteria bacterium UBA7803
GCGGCCTTGATGCGTGCATCCAGGGCGGCGACGGCGGCCTCCAGCTCGCCGGCGGATGATTCCGGCCGGAACGCCGCGGAGACGTTCAGCAGCACGAACTCCGGGCCCATGTGCATGGTGAGCACTTCGTTGACGTGGACCACCGCCTCGCTGTCGTCGAGCAGGCGGCGGATGCCGTCCACCACCCGCTGGTTGGCGGCCTCCCCGATCAGCAGGCCCTTGGTC
>DLCH01000065.1:5842-6252 GCA_002480525.1 Gammaproteobacteria bacterium UBA7803
TCCCCGATCAGCAGGCCCTTGGTCTCCCAGGCGAGCCACACGGCGGTGGCGCCGAGTATGAGCCCGATGACCACCGAGGCGATGCCGTCGAACATCATCAGCCCGGTCAGGTCCGCGAGCAGCACGCCGGTGAGCGCCACCAGCAGCCCGGCCATCGCCGCCGAGTCCTCGAACAGCACCACGAACAGGGTCGGGTCCTTGCCGCGCTGCACCGCCTCCAGGTAGCCCCAGCCGCCGCGGGCCCGGTTGAACTCGCGGAAGGCGAAGTACCAGGCGCCGCCTTCGAACACCAGCGCCAGCCCGAGCACCACGTAGTTGACCATGGCATTGCGCAGGGGCTCGGGGTGCAGCAGGTGGCTGATGCCCTCGTAGATCGAGATGCCGGCGCCGACGGCGAAGATCAGGATCGC
>DLCH01000065.1:6587-7451 GCA_002480525.1 Gammaproteobacteria bacterium UBA7803
CCAGAAGTAGACCTCCTTGCCGTGGCCGAAGGGAAAACGCCGGTCCGGCGGGCGGGCGGCCCGGCGCAGGCCGTACAGCAGCAGGATCTGGTTGCCGGTGTCGACGAGGGAATGAATTCCCTCGGAGAGCATGGCCGAGCTGCCGGTGAGCCCGGCCGCCGTGAATTTCGTGACGGCGATCAGCGCGTTGCCTGCAAGGGCTGCCAAGATGACGCGTCTGGATCCGCTCGCCATCCCGCCATGGTACGGCATCCGCCCCTCCCCGCTCCCCTCCGCTCCGAATTGTCGAGTTGGTCACGGGAATATCATTACAAACTCTTACAATTCCCTCACAGACAAGGCACAGTGCGCGCGTTCCAGCCAGCTACGGCTCGGAGCGCACAGCCTGAACCCCGACCGCAGTGGAGAAGTTTTCCATGGCAGTACTGCGCGGCCGCTTCAGTGGATCGGCAATTCTTCTGAGCGTATTCCTGTCTGCCTGTACGGGCAGCACCGAGACCGACAACGTCATCGCCCCCGAGCCCATCAGCCTGTCCGGCAGCGTCGGCGACGGCCCGGCCGTGGGCGCGGACCTGGTGGTCACCGACGCCTCCGGCGCGGTCCTCGAGCAGAGGACCAGCGACTCGGCGGCCAACTATCAGCTCACCCTCGGCGCCGACGTGGCGCTGCCGGTGCTGATCGAGGCCACCGGCGGCACGGACCTGGTCACCAGCCGGGGCCTGGATTTCACCCTGGTCGGCGCCGCGTTCGAAGCGGGCGCGCAGACCGTCAACGTCTCCCCGCTGACGACGGTGGCCGTCCGGGCCGCCCAGTGCGCCGCGGACGGACTCGGCCGGGAAACCCTGGCCGAGGCGTGGCGGCGGG
>DLCH01000065.1:7860-8737 GCA_002480525.1 Gammaproteobacteria bacterium UBA7803
CCTGGTGCTCGCCAACGAAGCCCTCGGTGAGACGGTGCGACGCACGGAGGCGGCCCTGGCGGGCGCCGGTTTCGCCGCCGACCCGGACGCCATCGTCGAGGCGGTGGCCTGCGAGCTGATGGGGCGGAACGTGACCCCGTCCGGCGAGCCCGTCGATCCCCGCGCCGTGGCCGTGTTCAAGAGCACCGAGCTCGCCGTGCGCCTGGAGACCCTGGCCGGCCGGCTGGAGGTCGACGGTCAGTCGGCGGTGAGCCGGATGAACGAGGCCATTCGCATCGTGCTGCCGGATTTCGCCGACCCCGCGGTAGAGGCGGTGCCGGTGACGGCGGCGGGCCGGGACCAGGCGCTGGCGGCGCTGGCGGTGTTCCAGTCGGCCATCGACAGCGATGCCGTCGTCGGTCTGGCCGTGGCCCTGGACGGCGCCCCCACCTCGGCGGTGGCCGACCGGGTCGACGCGGCCCTGACCCCGGCGCTGCACGGCGATCTGATCGCCTTCGGCGAGAACATGGCCTTCGCCGACGAGACCGCGGTGACCGACCTCGTCGAGCGGCGCGCGCGCCGCGCGACGGCGTCGCGGCCCACGGTCTCGCTGGCTGCCGATCCCACCGCGGTCAGCGCCGGCGAGCGCAGCCGCCTGTCCTGGGCGAGCAGCAATGCGGATCGCTGCGTGGCGGTCGGGGGCTGGAGCGCCGACGTCGGTCTGGAGGGCGCGGTCAGCACCGCGGCCCTGACCGAGTCCACCGTGTTCGAGCTGGCCTGTGCGGGCCTCGGCGGCACGACCCAGCGGTCCGTCGTGGTCACCGTGGACGGCGCGCCTGCGCCGGAACCGGAGCCCGAGCCAGAACCCGAACCTGAGCCGGAGCCCGAACCTGAGCCG
>DLCH01000005.1:0-29222 GCA_002480525.1 Gammaproteobacteria bacterium UBA7803
GGCGTAAACCAGCCGACCCTGGCGGGTCGGATTCGAACGTGGATCTACCTCCTTGTCGTCAGTGCGAACGCGGATTCGCGGGGTTGAAGGGACTCGGTCACGAAGTGCCGAGCGGTTGGTGAAGGAACCGGGTGGTTCCGATCGGCCCGAGCGGCCGATGTTCAGTCGAGGATGGCCCGGCGATCCTGAAATCGCGGCGTCGTTTCACGGACCTCGACGCCTTGCCACGTTAACCGCCGTGGCGGGCGGATAAATCGTCCATAGATCCGCAGTCTAAGAACGGATCATTCACCGGTCATCCGGGAAATCCTCCGGAATCGCGCACGGTTCCTCGGATTGACGCCCGCGTCACTACCCGCTGGCGCCGGTAGTGACGCGGGCATCGCGCGGCGCTCCACCGATCCACAGCGGCCTGCGCAGGCGTACGAGAAGGCTACCGAGCGGTGCGAGAAAGCAGGAACGAGAACGCGTCCCCGAGTTCTGAAACCCGAGTCTCGTAGACGCGGGGCTGCTCGTCCGGCCAAGGTACCTGACGCTCCAGCCACACGGTCCTCAGACCGACTCCATGCGCGCCGAGAACGTCGTACTCCGGATGATCACCGACCAGCCAGCACCGCATCGGGTCGGCCCGCAGCCGCCCACAGACCGCCCGGAAGATCGATGGCTCTGGTTTGCGGGCCCCGAAACTCTCCGAGATCACATAAGCATCGATCATCTCGATAAGACCACTGTTCTTGAGCTTGCGGATCTGGGTCGAGGTGCTGCCGTTGGTGACGACGCCGATGGAAATCCCGGCGTTTGCCAAACCGCGCAGGCCATCGAAAGCCCCAGGCATGACGATCGGAGACTCCCACGCGGTGTCTTCGTAGTGCTCAGACAGCGCCGAAGCATCAAACCGATCGCCGAGAAGCCCCGCCAGGCTTTCGAAGAACTGCTCGCGGGGAACGTAGCCGTCACCGTCGAGTTCCTTGAACCGCTCCACGAACAATGCCTCATCAAGCGCAGAAGCCCCGTCGACCTTGCGCCAGAGTTGCCGTGCGTATCTCGCCAGTGAACTGGTTCGATCGATGAGCGTCTCGTCGAGATCGAACAGGACTCCGTCAACTGGCATGCCTTTCCCCCGGAACCATCGCCGTCGTTCGGCAATGGTCATCAGGTTGCACGGTGTATGCCAAGCAGCCAACCGCCGGTTATCTGAGATTGCGTGAACCTACCGAATGACTTTGAGGACTTGCAGCGCCAGTGGTGAAAGTACCCAGGTCGCAGCTAGTGCAGCGCCTGATCGTCGTTCAGCTCGGCCAGCAGTTGGTTGAGAATCCGCACTTGGCGCGCCGTCAGTTCGGCGACGAAGCCCCGAAACGCCGCATCGAATTTGGCCTCGTCGCCGGGCGCCACCCGACGGATCTCCTCAAACACACGAAGCTTTTCCTTCGCCGCGTCCGATAGTCGCTCACGATGCCAAAGATCCAGCGCTGCCATGCGGAGGGACTCCACTTCCAACCGGAGCGTCAGATTCTATATGGCAATCACGGCGTGTGCGTCCCGCTCCTGCCATCGGCGTGGTAAGCCACGGCCGTCCCATCCCGCCAGCGGACGCGCACCGTTCTGACAGGCAATCGGCACCTTCGCAGGTAAGCACAATCCGCCAGGGGTGCGAACGAAGCCGTCTCTCGGGTAAGCCCTCGGCTCAGCGGTAAATGCTGACTGAGCCAGATCGCCAAAATCTGGCAATGGCGTGCGAAAAGTGGGAGAGAGGTGCTGGGGCAGAGAACGTCCACCGACCCTGAAGATCGGTGGACGCGAGGTCGAAGTGCTAATCCTCGTGCGGCAGCATGATGGTGATGACCGGCTCCCCGGCATCCCCAGGCCCCATCACGAGCTTGAGCTTGGTGAGCACCGGCTCCCGCGAGCATCCGTCACGGGGTACGCGATGAAGCTTGAACAGCAGCTCATTGCCCGGCTTACCACGAACCCGATGATGTCGAACCCCGAAAGTGGCCATGTACAACACATCCCACAACCGTCCGTCGGGATCCTGACAGGTCTGGCTTTCGTTCTCGCTCTCCGTCCAGGCGACACAGTCCTGCCAGGCCGCCCCAGTCAGAGCCACGGGAACTCGAAAGCCGACCTCACGAGCCATCGGGCCCGCATCGATCAGCACCCCGTCGGCAAGCGCTTGCGCTCGCGTGTAGGTGTAGATCGTCGGCCCAAACACCGGATGATCCTTTTTCGACATGATGATGCTCCTGATACATCCAGCCTCGAAGATCGTCCGGCCGAAGGCGCGGACGCCCGTCGGCCGGGAGTTTGAGATGGTCTGCTCGACTACAGCAGGCCGCGTTCGGAGAACGACACGCTCTCACCGGCTGCCACCACGAAGTGGTCGAGGACCCGGACATCGATGAGCGTGAGCGCCTCTTTGAGTTGCCGGGTGAGGGCCTCATCCGAAGGACTTGGCTCGGCCACCCCCGACGGGTGGTTGTGGAACAGGATGACGGCAGCGGCGTTGAGTTCGAGGGCCCGTTGCACCACGACTCTCGGATACACGCTCGCGGCGTTGACGGTGCCGTGGAACAGCTCCGCCACTTCGAGCACGCGATGCCGGGTATCGAGGAACAGCGCACCGAACACTTCTCCCTTGCGTTCCGCCAATCGCAGGCGCAGATACGCCCGCGTGTCCTGGGTCGACGTCAACGCTCGGCCGCGCCGATGTCGGTGTTTCAAGATGGCCAGCGCCAGGGCCACTACCGCGTCCTGCTCGGCCCGCGATAGCTCGAACGGCGTCAACGCGGCAAGCCGCGACTTGTCTAGGTCCATGGAACGATCTCCGGTCTGGGAGATCGCCCACCGGGGGGAAATCCCCCGTTGGGTGGAAGATGCCGGAGCGCTTACGCGTTCCGGCGAAGGTCACGGTTCAGGCGGCAGACTCGAGATCGACGACGGTGCCGTCGACACGGGCCCAGCTCACCTTGATCAAACGCGCCTTGAGCGCAATGCCGGTCTCCCCGGCGCGCTCGCCGTGCTTGAACGTGAAGGTCTGTGGATAGAGCCCACTCAGCGTGAACCCGATCAGGACCTTCCGGTCGTTTCGAACGGACGCTTTCAGCTGCTCGATGGCCGAGATCGCCTGGATCCCGGCCGCGCGACAGTCGAAGCGCGTGTATTGAACGTTCTCGGCACTGCCACGCAGCGCGGCCAGTCCGACCGCCAGAAAGGGTTCGCCCTCCTCCGGCACCACGTCTTCGACGCGATTCACGTAGGCGAGGCCCGTCGTGAACAGATCGAAGTATTCGATTTCAGCCTCTGACATCGAAGTTCTCCCGTACAGTTGAACCCGGTAGAGACCGAACCCGCCGGGTACGATCCCCAGACGGGTGGTTGGTGGTCGACGCCCGCAGGCGCGACGCCTGGACCGACGGCTGACGCCGCTGTGCCCTTTGCAGGTCCGTTGGACACCTACCACTGAGACCGCAGTGGCCACGGATGACACCGATCACGGCCCGTCCTCACAGACGTAGCGCAGGAACTTGAGCATGCCTCGGGCGTTGGCGAACACCGGATGCGGGGCAATCGAACCGTGGGGAAACCACGTCCGAATGGTCTCCGCCAGGGCCATCGCCCCGCCGCCGACGAAGTGGACGGCGTCGACGCCGGCGCCGCGACCGAGCTTACCCCGCGTCTCGTCGTGCAGCACCTCGAGGAGCACCCCCTTCGCGGCCGCCACTTCACGAGAAAAATCATGATCCTGTCCGAACAGGTGCGCCTGACCGGTTCGAAGCGCGCCATCAACCTGACGTTCGTCCACCTGCTCCAGGTCGAACCGCCGTTGGATCGCCTCGGCGAGCGCGGCTTTAACGTCCAGCAGCCCACGCGAGACCGACCCCGAGGCGCCGTGCTGGAGACTCTGGCTGTCGACGACGGCGTAGTCCGTGGTACGTCCACCGATATCGATCACAGCCACGGCGCGGACAGAGCGCCCCTCATCGAGGCGGGGCTCGCCGTCGGCATCCTCGATGACATAGTCATACCAGGCCGCGAGGGCCTCCGGAATCACTGCATGAAACGCAATCTCGGCCGGGCGGCGACCGTCGATGCAGGTGACGGCCTCCAGCAGACTCGCGCGTTTCCCCTCGATGGCGGTGGTGCGCTTCGACCCGTCCGGCAAGTAAAAGGCGCTCATCGGCAAGCCAGACACGGCGTGAACGGGTCTGCCACCCGCGCCCGCGACCTGCAGGGCGTGCTGGACGATGGCGCGATTGAGGCCCGAATTCGCATAACCGTCGAACCGGGTCGACATGCCATCGACCTCGCCCACCGAGTAGACGGTGTCATCGGCCGAATACTCCGCGATGGCGATGTCGGTGCAGATTCCGGCGATCTGGGTGACGGCCGCCCTGCCAACACGACCACGAGATGGGATTGTGACTAACCGGCCATCCGGCAACGCCACTTTGGTGGCGGCGAAGCCATCGTCGATGCCGAGCGGTATCGGCGCCGTGGGCTCATCCATGTTCGTTTCCATCGTCTCCGTCTAACCGATAACTTTTGCGAGTGCCGTCAGTGGTTTTCGCGCAGCTGACGGCGCCCGCATCGCAGCGTCCTGCTCCTCAATCTGCCCCGGCGGGTCGAGGGCCTCGGCAGCTTCCCGATGGCCCCGCCAGGCGAATGCGGTCCGATGGGTGAGCTGGGTCCGCGCCCAGCACTCCTCCCGGAAGCCTGCCACCATGAGCTCGCGCGCCCGGCCCTTCTGCCTCGCAGCGGGCAAACCCTCCAGATGCCGCGCCAGCAGGGCTTCCCAGGCCACCATGGGATCCAGGCGGATCTCGAGGACTGGGGCTCGACGGCACGAGTCACGCCGACTCATCGGGGCGGGGAATGTCCGATGTGGTCTCGTCCGCCGCCTTCAGCGCACCTCCGTCGAGCACCTGAACGTCGTTCTCGATCCGAAGGCGCCGGGGTCGAAGGTCTGCCAGGCGTTCTTCCGCCAGGACCTCTGCCGGGAGCTCCCCCATGGCCACCTGAGCCCGCCGCGCAGCGGGCGACCCTGACATGACGGCGTCCCGGTCGATGTTGAATCGGCGATAGCCGTTGACGCTGTCGAAGGCGCCGCGCACGATTCGCCCGCCCCGGTTCAAGAATGCATCCGCCGCCTCCAGATCCAGGATGCCGAGGTGGCGGCTGGTCAGCACCAGCCGAGCCGCGCGGTCGAAATCGGACAGCAGATGGGCGCCACGGTAGGCATAGGGTGTGGCGAAGCGCAGTTGCACCCGCGCCGGCTCGCTAGAGTCAGCGGCCGTCCAATCGAGGGGCGAGTCCTTTGCGAAATCAAGCACTTCGGACTTGAGCGCCTGGAGCAATCGGCCGGAGTGCTGCAGTCTCTGTTCGATCCGCAGCAAGAACCAATCGGCGTACGGATCGTCCTCCTGGGCGGCGCGCCAGATGTCTCGGGTGGCATCCGCAAAACCCATCAGGCCCCGAATCGCCGGCTGGCCCGGGCGGCGGGGGCGACCCTCAAGGAGCCGTTGTGCCTGGCGGGTCTGCAGCGTCAGCCGCACCTCGCCGCGCAAGGCACCAGGGGCCATCGCAACGCTAGGAGATCTCGTCATCGTTTGGATCGCCGCTCGTGAACACGAGCAGCATGAGCGCACGACCCCACCCGCTCGCTCAACGCGATTACCGCTCGACCTGCGATCGGGTTAATCGGGGCAGATGCGCCCAGCAGGCTGTTCGCGACAAAGTGATTTGAGGGTAATCAGCCGCCGGCTGTGAAAATCGCGCGGTAAGTGGTTGTTGTTGTTACTTCTCAGATTGAGAGAATCGATTTATTACTACACCTACTACACCTATGCACCAAAGCGCGACACACGTCGATCTCCATCAGCCGGACAGGCAATAGAGCTCCCGGTTGCGTTCATTCAGGAGTTCTGTACGACGCTGTCCGAACGTAGACGTGGGTACGGAAGAGCGATGATGAATGCTCCTGAACGGTGGGCCAATGAAAGGGGCTAGGAGTCTGCGCCGTAGGAACGCAGATCTGCGATAATGGCATCACGCTATTGGGATGGATAGCCGATGCCGACGACGTTTCGCCCGTACGCTCCAGATCAGGATTTGCTGCTGCCGATAAGCCTGCGGGAGTGGCTGCCGGAGGATCATCTCGCGTACTTCATCAGCGAGGTGGTGGAAGAACTCGATCTGACGGCTTTTTATGCCCCGTACGAGGGCGATGGGCGGCGCAAGATGCCCTACGAGCCGAGCATGATGCTGAAGGTGCTGATCTACGGCTACGTCAGCGGGGTGTACTCGTCACGCAAGATAGCCCGCAAGCTCGAGGACGACGTGGCGTTTCGTGTGCTGGCGGCGGGGAACTTTCCGAAGCACCGAACGATTTGCGAGTTCCGGCGCCGGCATCTCAAAGACTTCAAGGCGCTGTTCGTTGAGATCGTACAGATTGCCCGGGCCGCCGGGCTGGTGAGCCTGGGAACGCTGGCGGTAGACGGCACGAAGGTTCGAGCCAACGCGAGCAAGCACAAGGCGATGAGCTACCAGCGGATGCAGCAGGAAGAACGCCGGCTGACCGATGAGATTGCCTCGATGTGCGACCGCGCGGATCAGGCGGATGAAGCCGAGGATGCGCGCTATGGCACAGACCGGCGGGGCGACGAGCTGCCGGAGGAGCTGCAACATCGCGAGAGCCGGCTGGCGAAGATCCGGGCGGCCAAGGCCCGCCTGGAGTAAGAACAGCGCGCGGCGGATGACGCGCGGGGCCGTCATCGCGATGACGATCGCCGCCCGCCCAGCGGCCGGGGCGGCTCTTACAAGCGGGATTTTGGCGTCCCGGAGGATAAAGCGCAGAGCAACTTCACCGATCCGCAGAGCCGGATCATGAAGACCAGCGAAGGCTACCAGCAGTGCTACAACGGCCAACTGGCGGTGGACGAAGACTTCCAGGTCATCGTGGCTAACGAGCTGACAGCGAACGCCAGCGACCAGGGCGTCATGCTGGGTCTGATGGATCAGGTCGAGCAGACGCTAGAAACTCAACCGGACTGCGTGCTGGCGGATGCCGGTTACCGCAAGGAAGACGATTTCGAGGCGCTGGAGCAACGCGGCATCGAGGCTTATGTTTCCGTGCGGCGCGAAGGCAAAGACATCGGCGACATTGATGCCAACGCCTATCCCGCCACCCACCGGATGGTGGAGAAGCTCTCGACGCCCGACGGTCGCGAGCGCTACCGGGACCGCAAGCACATCGTCGAAGCGGTCAACGGCTGGATCAAACAGGTGATGGGCTTTCGCCGATTCAGTATCCGGGGCCTCGACGGAGCGGCCGGTGAATGGGATCTGGTGTGCCTGGCTGCCAACTTACGGCGGATGCGGCCGCTGATCGAGTTCGGATGAGGTAGAAAGGACCGATTCCGTTCATCTACCTGACCACCAGCAGTCGAACCAACGTCGCACCACTGAACCGAATCGGGGTAATCGAGTCATGAACGGTGAACCTGACCGAATCAACCTTTGCTCATCGACCTTCTACAGCGCAGACTCCTAGCCCGACTGGAACTCAACGTTTGGGCAGGCAATAGAATCGCCATCTCATTTTACGAAGCACTAGGACTTGGCTACGCATGACACGAGATGTCCATCGCCTCGACTGACCGTTCCTGGTTGGAGACTGCCGGTTGCGGTGCAGCGTCGAACCGGCCGTTCGCGACCCGGAGGAGACGCTCAGGGATGCAAGGTCGCCATCATCTGGCGATGCAGCGGGTCGGGGTCAAGCGACGGCCAGAACTCGAACTGGTCGCGAACCGCCATCAGAACATGGTTCTCGAAAGCTGGGGTTGCCGTGCAAATGTCTGCAGCCATCACGATGTCATTCGCATCTGCCGGGATTTCGTAGTGAAGCTTTTGATTCAACAAGTAGTAGGCACTTTGCACGAGATCAACGAAGGGTTCGTCACCCAGCGCTGCGTACGTTTCGACAGCTTGCTTCTTAGAGTGGATGATCGACCTGGTCTTCACGCCGACCATGACCGTAGAACCTTGTGTGATCAGATTGATGAGCGTTCTGAAGCCTTCACAGAATCCGTTCCCAGTCAGCAGTCCGTGCACCTCATATCCGGAAAAGCGCGCATCACTTGGTGGCTGAACTGGGTATTGAAGCACGCCCTCCGTACCTCGGATGATTCTCTGATAATTGACGAAACCAAGTACCTTGCGGATGAAGTAGGGCTCGAATTCTTCGGGCGGTATCTCCGGCGTCACGTCCCTGCCGAACACGTGGAGACCTGTTTCGGATAGCGGCGGGCCCCCATGGCGTCTGTAGAAGGCCATGCTACGGACGATAAAGTCCGTTCGAAGCCTCGGAACGTGACGGGTCGCTGTTTCAAGTGATCTGGGATCGATGTCCTGCGCCCCGCTGACGACAAGCAGAACGTCGACGTCGCTGGAAGGCACAGAGCTGCCATCAGCCCGACTGCCAACCACGTATCCCGCCAGCACACGGCCGCCGGTCAGTCGGTCCGCCTCTGCACAAGCTCGCTCAACAGCCAGTCGAAGTTGAGGTTTCATAGTACGCGGTAGTCTATCTGTAGCGAACGTGGCTTGTTCGCTCTCTTGGCCCTCTGCTGCTTGTTGCGCCGCAGCATAAACCGGCGGCGGTCGACCCTTTTCTGCCGTTGCCGGCGGAGCTATCTTCCAAGACATGGACATCAACGACCACATCAATCTTCGGCCTGCCACGAAATCAGATGCTGAGTTCGCGAGGACGGTTCATCACAGGGCGCTGAGAGATGTGGTTGTCCGACAGTTCGGGCCGTGGGATGAACAGCTGCAGGACGGGTTTTTCGAGCAGAGTGGCTTCCCAGACGGATTCGAACTCATCGAGTTCGACGGAACACCGTGTGGCTATATGCGAACTGAAGTGTCTGGCGCCAAATCGGAGGTTCACGACCTCTACATTGATCCGGACCACCAGCGAAGGGGAATCGGGACGCTGCTGATAATGCGAGCTATCGCGCTTGGATGCCCCGTCAGACTGCAGGTTCTATTCGAGAACAGTGAAGCGGCCGACCTTTACAAGCGTCTCGGTTTCCGTGTCGTAAACAGTTCGGATACACACTTCCAGATGCTGCTGAATCAGTAGTATCGATCGTTCGCTTCTGGCAGATAGCCGACCGCACCATTCAGACTGCACAATAAGTGACAACAAGGAATTGAGGGTCCCAGATGATTACCTGCTATCTGCGATACACAATCGACATGTACAAGCGGAAGGAATTCTTGGAGTACGCCAAGATGTGGATACCACTTGTTGAGAAGCATGGCGGGAAGCATCACGGCTACTTCTTACCCAAGGAAAGTGCTGCCGATCTCGCTGTTGCGATGTTCACGTTCCCGTCGCTTGCTGCATATGAGGAGTACCGAAAGAACGCAAGGCAGGACCCTGAGTGCCAGAAGGCTTCGGCTTACTCAGAAGAAACCCGCTGCATATTGGGCTACGAGCGTCAGTTCTTGGAACCTGTCTTCGGTAGTGATGATTAGACCGTTACTCTCCGCAGGCAGACACTCCCTGTAAGCCTCTTCGCGTAGCCGCCGCCTCCTGTGCCGGGCACAATGCTGCTATGGACGGCCTCCTTTACACACCCAATGATGAATCACTGTCAGCGTCAGAGTTCCAGGAGCTGGCCTGCCGCGCCTAGCCAGGTGACTACACGCTGGAAGGAATTGAGCTGGCCCTGTCTCGGACTCTCAACTTCACGGCACGAGAGCAAGGCGGAAGGTTGGTAGGCACCGTCAGGCTACTTACGGACGGCTATTTCTTCGGCACGATCCCAGAGCTGATGGTTGATCCCGCCTACCAAGGCAGCGGTGTCGGCAGGAAGCTTATGGAGTTGGCATGGGAGACTTCGCCTACGTCCCTCTACTTCGGTGCACAGCCAGACAAGGAAGGCTTCTACGAGGCGCTGGGATACGAGAAAGGTCTGCAGGCCTACTTTCGCCGGAAGCCAAGGAGCTGAGTGTCTGTTCCTGGCCGGTTGCGGGAGTAGTATTCGCCGCGGAGAACGACCGCTTACCGGTGGAACCAGACGCCCGACTACTTCGGCTGAGTGATTGCAGGGTGATCACTCGCGCGAAACGGCTCCGAATGCATTGCTGTATTCTTGATGTCGCGGAGCGGTCCACTCATCCCGTCGAATCAGAGCTATTTTCATTAAGGCTGGCCCAAATCTGCTCGAACGCCCGGGCAGCTGCCGCAGAATTTCGCGAGTCTTCTTTCCGTCCGATAGCACGAGGTCGCTGGGCGACGCGCCTTTGCACTTCCTTCTCTCGTTCCCGTCGCACCGGACCGCCGAGATTGGGATGGAACGTTCCCGCCCGCGCCGCTTTGCACAATCGCTTCAGGAAGCGGAGCTCGTTGTAGACCGGAGCTGCGCCACGCGCCACCGCCCCTACCCGCCCCTCGAGTTCATCGATCACCGCCTGACGAAGTCCAGACGGAACGGTGCTTACGTAACGATGGGCCAATCGCACCTGCTCGGGCGTCCAACGCACGGGGAAGATCAGGTTCTCCGATTCATTGCCGCTCTGACGGTCTCGCAACCCGAGGCCACTGAACGCAAGCTCCATCTGGCCGCCTGCATCCCGCTGACTGGCCCGTATCGGTCGAGCGAATGCCCACCGACCGTTCGCGGCACCGCCAACATCACGCCGACCCATCTGAATCTCACGGAGGGCATCATCAACCGGCGTTCGTATGTAGCGCTGACCCTGTTCCCGCAGATCCTCCAGATAAGCCACATACTCACGATCGACGACGAGCACGTCCTGCAAGGCGAGCGGCGGCGAATGGAGCATCGAAACGCGCACCGTTGCCGAATCTTCGGCTTGGCTGACCGTCAGCCAGCGATTGACTCGCAAGATCTCGAGCGATCCAGTGAATGCCGAGGGTGAACGGATGTTCGCCAACCGCTGAAGATCCGGCATTGCCGGAAACGGCCGCACCTGCTGTGCCTGTGCGGCCATCACCAGCCAGAGCACTTTGGAAGAGGGCGGGAGCACGGCGTCCTCTACGACGCGCCGGTATTGATCCTTACCTCCGGCTCTGGCGGCCACCAGCACGTTCGCGCCTGGATATCGGCGACAGGCCTGCTCAATGATCTCAAGCAACTTGCGCTGTCGGCGCGTGATCTGTCGTTCAACGCGCACGCGTCGAGGGGATCGGATCCAATGCTCCGTAGGTACTCCACCGCTGGACCTGATTCCACACCACCCGCAACGGCAGCCCAGTCTCCTTGTGAAGTCTCAGATATACCTCGGGGGCTGTGGGTTCCTCGGACTTCGCCGAGGCCCGCCAGGCCTCCCAGAGACGGGCGGAAGCGTCGTCATCAGGCTCCGGCGGGCGGCCGATCGCGGGAGACACGGTCAGCATGCGCCGTAGGCGCGTGTATTCCCGCGCGCTCATCCCGAACAGGGTTTGCATCATCTCGAGCGAAGCATCGGCGGCCATCAGCTGCTGCTGCAGCTCTTCGGAGGCACGCCGGGCTTTGAGGTGCGCGATCATCGGCCAGTAGACGTCGCGGTTGAGGGCGATCTCGAGACAATGGGCCCGCATCGACTCGACGCCACACAGATCGGCGAGTTTCATCTCCCGCAGCGCGTCGATCTCTTTTGGGCCGAAATTCATGTCGCGCAGCGCAGCCTGATCACCCTCCAGCAGACAGCGTACGGCGTAGAGCAGCACGGCCATGACCAGTTCCGTCTCTTTGCTCCCGTCCACGTCAATCTCCTGCCTCTGCTGCCCGTGTCTCCCACAGCGCATCACCCCGCTTACGTGCCATGCCGTGCAAGCGCCGGTAGGTCCTCATCAGTTCCAGAAAATCCTGCCAATCCGACTCGGGTAGCGCGCGCCAGAGCAAATCGGCGGCCTGGCCCGGATCCGGAGTCCAGACCCGCTCGAACAGCGCCTCCGCATCGCCCGTCTTCAGAATCCGACCGAGGTTGGACGACGGTGCCAGCGTCTGCAGCACCGCCTCCGGCCCCACGACCATGAGCTCCGCGGCGGCCACCAGGTGCCACCACAAGAGCGACACTCTACCCAGCGTTTCCGGGTCAAGGCCGGAAATCAGGGATTCGTCGGGGAGGTCCACGACCGTGAAGCCGATCCCCAGATCGGGTGTCTCGACTACCAGTGCGCCGAGCCCGTAGCGTTCCGCCAATCGATGGGCAAGCGTCCACGCCTCGCGGCGCAGGGCCGCAAGCTCGAAGACCGGCTTCGGCGACGTCTCCTGCTGGTCAGCACGCCCATTCGACCTAGCATGCCCCGCGTCGGCTGCCTCCGCAGCGCGCCCGGCCTCGTCTGGCTCGGCCTCGCCTTGGTTGGCTGCTCGTGCCGGGACGGCGGGAGACGGCGCTTCGGGTAAGGTCACCTCGGGCGTCCCACCCGACGGTTCTCCGAGGGCCTGGTCCAATGCGAGCCGGATGGTGTGGATGCGCGCATCGGCAGCGCTCGCCAACTCAAGCTCGACTGAACTCTGCAGCGCTTCGAACGACCAGTCCGGACCATCCGAGCGTTGGCACAGCGCCCCAAACGTCTCCGCAAACTCGGCTTTGGTGCCGAGCCGATGCGATTTCCACACGGATGCCGCCGCGCGCTCCAAGCCCCGAATCCGATCGATCGAACGCCGCGCCAGGCCGCTGCCACAGGCAGCCGGCAACAACGGTTCCACCACCTCGACGGCGTAGACCATGGAGGAAATCAGGGTTTGGCTCACGGCGTAGCCGCTTTCCGTCAGCCGCGTTGCGAGCTGACGCTGGGACACAGGTTTGCCTTCCTGCGCCTCAAGGAGCTTCTGCAGATCGACGACAGCGTGCGCCCGATCGGCGAACGACAGCGCCCCACGCAAGTCATTTTCCCGTAAGTGAGCGATGAGCACGGCCGCGTCCCCCGTCCACGGGCGCACGACGCAGTCGACCATGGCGAAACGCTCATCCCCCGTCTCCGCTCGAAGCTCTTCCAGAATGCTGAGGCGCGTGTTGCCGCCGGCGGAGACCACATATCCTGCGCCGTCGGCGCGCTCGGCCACGATCAGCGGGTGGTCGAGCCCGTGCTCACGGATGGACTGCTTGATCCGGTCGTACTCGGGATTCGGTCCGCGGCGGGGATTGCGCGCGTAGGCGCGGATCTGATCGATCGGTACCCGTTCCAGACGCGCTGCCTGATCTCCGCGTTCACCCGTCATGGAGCACTCCCGATCGGATCGGGCCAATGCAGGCAGGGAGAATCACGGTCAACGCATGGGGATGCCCGGTTACTCTCCACCGGGCGAAGTCACACCACAGCGACGGAAGCAGGGTTGGGGGGAGGGACGGTCCTCCGCCGGGCAGGTGTCGCCCTAACTGAACCTCATCACGCCGGCCGGCCGCGCCCCGTCGCACTGCTAGGCGCTGAGAACGCCGAAGATCTGAATCACATCCCGGTCGTCTGGCCCGATCCGCTGATGTTGTGATTTCGATCATCTGACGCCCCCGCCCATCCGACATCGGGACGCAGTGTGTCCCTCGGAGCCACGGGACAGCAGCGAAAATCACCGCAAGGGGGTGTAGGTGTTTTTCCGCAGCCCCCGTCGCTGGCTTGAACGGCCGAATGCGCCGTGCGAAATCGGAAATGATGTCTTGTGGGGCCATGGACACTACTGTACTATTCAAATAGTACAGTAATCCAGCCCTTTGATGTTCAAGTTCATCCTGGAGACGAACACCTCGGTTCCGCTGTACCGCCAGCTCATGGATCAGGTACGGCGCGGCATCGCCAGCGGGCAATTGAGGCCCGGTGAGACGCTGCCGTCGGTCCGCGACGTCGCCAGGGAGCTGGCGGTCAATCCGAACACCGTCTCCAAGGTCTACAGCCTGCTGGAGCACGACGGCGTCCTCACCCGTCAGCGCGGGCAAGGGATGCTGGTGGCAGGACCGCAGGAAACACCGGAGGCGTTACTCGCGCCGGCGCTCGGCCGGGTCATTCGGGAAGCTCAGCAGCTTGGGCTTTCTCGCACCGAGGTCGTGCGCCTCATCCAACAACACTGGGAGGACCCGTCATGAATCCAATTCTTGATCTCGAGGACGTGGTTTTCTCGTATGCCGACACCCCGGTGCTCGACGAGCTGTCGTTCACGCTTCGACCCGGATCCGTCACTGGACTGCTGGGACGCAACGGCGCCGGCAAGACGACGCTGATGCATGTCGGCCTCGGCCTGCTCAGGCCCGACGCCGGGCGGGTGGCCCTGTTCGGAGATCCCGCCTGGAACGCGCCGGCGGCGAACCGTGCCCGGGTCGGGTTCGTGCCCCAGCGATTCGAGGCGTTTCAATGGATGCCCGCGTGGGACTGCATCAAGCTCATCGGCAGTTTCTACCAGCACTGGGACCACCAGTTCCTCCTAGACCTCGCCAAGACCTGGGGGCTGAAGCTCACGGCCAAGATCCGCACCCTCTCCGCCGGTCAGCAACAGCAGGTCGCCATTCTCCTCGCACTCGGCCACCGACCGGATTTTCTGGTGCTGGATGAACCGGTTTCGAGCCTCGATCCGGGTGCCCGGCGGGCCTTCTTGAGCACCCTGGTCGAGTTGAACAGCGAGCACGAGCAGACGATTCTGTTCTCATCGCACATCGTTTCGGACATCGAGCGGATCGCCACGGATGTCGCGATCCTCCACCAGGGGCGCTTCGTGCTGCACGAGACGCTGGATGCCCTGAAAGAGGATGTGCTGCGCCTGGAGATCCATCACCCGCGGCGGCGCCTCCCGGACCGCCTCGAGATCCCAGGCCTGCTCGACTACCGGATTCTCGACGACGGCGCTGCGCGGGCGCTGGTCGTGAGTAACGGTGCGGACTACCCGACTGAACTCGGTGAGCACCTCCAGGCCGAGGTGTACCCCCGCGCCCTACCCCTCGAAGAGCTGCTGCTGGAGCTGACGACATGAACCACCTACCACTGAACGTTCTCGCGCCCCGGCACCATCCGGCGATTTGGGCCTTTTTGGCTGTGACGAGCTCTCTAGTGATCCTGGGAGGGCTGGAAACGGACGGACGCCTGCTGACGGTCCTCAATACCGCTGGCTGGCTGACGCTCGGGGCCATCCTAGGCTGGCATCTGAAGGTCCTCCAGCAGTGGCCGGCCGAGCCGTTGGTGCCGCGTCTTCTGCTCACCCATCTGCTGGGTCACGCCCTGTTGCTGACCGGGCTCTGGGTCGGCTGGTGGTTGCTGTATCAGCCCTCGCCGCCGGCGCCGGGCCTCAGCGCCCTCGCAGCCGGACTCGGCCTGTGCTGGCCGTTCATGCACTCGGCCATCGGATTGGTCGGCAGCGTGGTTGTCTTGATTGCCTCGGTTTCGGGGACGGCGCACGCCTGGCTCACGACGCCGTTCGCCTGGCTGGGCATGTTGGCTCTGGGATTTGGTGCGGCGTTCATCACCTTCGTACGCGCAACACACGCGCAACAGCCGGCAACGCCGAAACCGCTGCGCTGGTTCTGGGTTGGGGTGGTGTTCAATCTCGATAAGCCCCCGAAACCGGTCGCGGAGAGCCTGGCACGGGCCATGCGGGTGGGCGCAGGAAAAAGCTGGGCGATCGCCGGCATCGTCCTGGCAGTTTCGGTGTTGATTTCCCTGATCGCCTTCTTCCGGCCCGAGACGCGGCCCAGCCTGCTGGCGATGCTGTTTCCGGCCTGGATGGCTGGACTACTGACGATGCCGCCGCTGGTTCACCTGAACAGCATGCGAAGCCTGGATCGGTTGTGGCTGACGGGCGCGTTCAAGACACGGCGGGCCTTCGCCCAAGCCGTGGTCAAAGCCAACCTCAAACACGTTCGGCTCATGTACACGATCGCCATTTTTGTGTTGATCGGGGTGATGTTCGCCGAGCCAGGATTGGGGTTCGATGGTCTCTCGCTGATCTTCCTGCTGTTCGGCGCCAGCGTCGCGTTTCTCGGGCTGACGGTCTGGACAACGCAGGCGACTACGCGGCGCATGCCAATCGCCATCACCGTGGCATTGGCAACGGTGGTGTCACTGCTCGCCACCTACGCCATGGTCGTCAACGATCTGCTTTTCGAGGACCCGACGACCCAGTTGGCTACGTTCGCTGCGATCTCAGTTGCCGCTCAATTCCTTGGCGTTCGGTGGACGGGCCAGATGCTAAGCGAACAGGCACCCAGCGCAGTTTCCGTTGCAAGACTGCGAGTCATGTCAGATTAGTTATTGAACAGGCTGGCGACCCAGCCCCACATCACCTCGTCTTCGGAACGTCAAAGCAAATGGCGATTAGGAAATACCTACAGGCAACGGTGCGTTTAATCGTCGCACTCCGACAGAGGTATCCGAAGACTACTTCCTGCAGGTGCCAAACCTTTCCACAAGCACGGTGCTCCGCGCTTGAGCAACTTCCTCACCCCCGAAGAGCTCGAAGAATGGACCGGCTACAAGCGCCGGGACAAAGTCATCGAGCAGCTCCGAAAGTGGAAGATCCGTTTCTGGGTCCCCCGAGATGGCTGGCCTCGAGTGCACCGCAGTGCTATAGAAGGGGACCGGGGATCGCTTGCAACGAGGGAGGAGCCAAACCTTGCCGCGCTCAAGTCACTGGCCGCTAAGGTGGACGACAAAGGGCGGTAGCATTTATTACCGCACCACCGCCGCCGACCAACACCGATTTGAAGATCAGACCTGGTTCCGGCTCGGCCGTACCGAACAGGAAGCATTTGCCGAATGGTGGAAACGCAAGCCTGAGGAGGCCGCTCCTCAGACCATGAGAGCACTCATCCACCGGTACAAAGAGACACGTCTGCCCGGTCTGGCGCCGAAGACGCAGAAGCAATACAAGGCCGCACTGAAGCTTCTGGAGGCCGTGTTCGGCGACATGGCACCCCGGTCTGTTCTGCCAGTCCATGTGTACGACTACCGGGCACTGCGGCCCAGAGTGGCCGGCAACCGCGAAGTGGCCGTGCTGTCGGCGGTCATGACCTACGCAGTGGAACTCGGCTGTGTCGAACGAAACCTGGTGCGTGAGGTGAAGAGGAATCCTGAACCGGCTCGGAAGCGGTACGTGGAGGACGCGGAACTGGAGGAGTTTCTCACACACTGCTCTGCGTTTCTGAAGGCTTACGTCGGCCTGAAGCGACTCACCGGGGTGCGGCAAGGCCAGTTGCTGGCCATTCGCCTCTCAGATTGGGATGACGAGCGCCTGCGGATACCGGCGACGAAGGGCGGGAAGGATGCCTACTACCGAGGTGATGGGCTGAAGGAAGCTGTGGAGGCTTGCCTGGCCATCCGCAAGGGGCACGCGTTGCGATCTATGTACCTATTCGCCACTAGAAAGGGCCAACGATACACGGGAGACGGGTTTCGCTCGATCTGGCAGCGGCGCATGGACAAATATCTGGCCGACGCCCCGGAAGGCGAGACGCGAGAGCGATTCACTGAGCACGACATACGGGCGAAGGTTGCGAGCGACGATCCGGACAATGCGCAGAAACGACTTCAGCACCGATCCGCGGCGATGGTCCGCACAGTCTACGATCGCAAACCGGCCGAAGTTCACGTTCTCACGAATCGTGAGAACCGTGAGAAGATCGGCGGGAAAAGTGAGTGAGACCTAACCCTGAAACCCTTACCAAAGTGGCTCCGCCTGCTGGGCTCGAACCAGCGACCCGCTGATTAACAGTCAGCTGCTCTACCAACTGAGCTAAGGCGGAATAGGCGGCGTAGTTTAACGGCCGCCGGTTCAAATTCAAGCTGAAATCCCGGGAAAGGCAAGCCGCCGGCGCGGCCGGGCGTCAGCTCGGCGTGGCGCGGGCCAGGGAGCGCAGCAGGTCGAGCTTGACCCGGCGCTCGAGGCCGTAGCGCTGGGCCTGGCGGTAGCTCTCCCGGGCGGCGTCGGGGTGGCCGAGGCGCTCCTCCACCAGGCCCTTGAGCAGGTGGAAGCGGGCCGTGTCGCGGCGCAGGCTGATGGCGGAGTTGATGTACTCCAGCGAGCTCGGGTAGTCGTGCTTGCCGAAGGCCACCTGGGCCAGGGCGTAGTGGTAGTAGGGATTGCGCTCGCGGTAGTTGCGCACCCGTTCCTCGTAGGCCTGGGCGAGCTCGTGGTTGCCGAGGCCGGTGTGGCTGCGGGAGAGGCCCGAGTAGGCCGCTTTGTTGCGCGGGTCGAGCACCAGCGCGACGTCGTAGGCCTCGATGGCGGAGTTGTAGTCCTGCACCCGGGCGTAGAAGGCGCCCAGATTGATCCACAGGTCGACGTTGTCCGGGTCGATGGAGAGCGCGCGGCGCAGGTAGGCGAAGCTCTCGCGGTAGCGCTCCTGGCGCATGAGCTGCACCGAGCGGTTGGCGTAGAACAGTGATTCGGCGTAGTTGTCCTCGACGATCTCGCGCGGGTAGTCGGGCTCGGGGTGGATGTCGTTGAAGTCGACGATCACGTCCCGGCCCGGATTGCGGTCGATGCGCACGCCCTCCACCAGCACGTTGATGTGGGTGTAGCGGATCAGGAAGCCGGCGTCCGCGTCCCAGGTGGCCGGCGTGTCGACGATCTGATAGTGGGCGCTGAGCCCGGCCGCCCGGGCCAGGGCGACGAACATGTTGGTGTAAGAGAGGCAGTTGCCGCCCCTGGCCTCGAAGGTCTCGCCGGCGGTGAGGGTCCGGTTGGCCGTGTAGACCGCGTCGAAGTAGCCGTCCCGGGTCAGCGCCTCGAACAGGGCCCGGAACCGGCGCACGTGGCTGGGCGAATCGGGGATGACCTCGTCCACGTAGGCGAGCATGGCGTCGGAGGCGTCACGGATCGGCAGGATGGGCGCCTCGTCGAGGGGCACTGGCTCACCGAACACCCGCTCGCCGGTGAGCAGCGAGGGATCGTGGGGCGGAGAACCATCGATGAGCTGAGGCCTGAGCGTGCAGCCCGCCAGGGACAGGACGAAAAGCGCGACGATCCCGATCAGCCCGCGGGATCGTGATTTCGAAGTCATGCGCCCAAGCCTGCTTGTCATCGTCTCTCTCCGGCGAAAAGCCTACTCCCGGCGCTCCCGGGCCTCAAGACGGAAGGACCGGACCCGCAGGCAGATTGTCTGACAATCCGTCAGCGCGGGGAGCCCGCTTGTATTGGACAATTGCGCCGCCCGGAGAGTTGCGCGAGGATTTCCGGCATGGGAAGGGGACATGCAGTCAGGGCGCCGGCTCTGATCCTCCTTCTATCCGTGCTGGCGCCCCTGTCGGCCGAGGCGGGCTATCGCTTCGAGGACGGTTATTACCTCGGTTCCGCCAGCCTGCTCCCCGACTGGGCCGACACCCTGGCCCGGGTCGAGCGCGAACGGCCGCTGCTGAAGCGCTGCCTGGCCGACGCCGGGCGCTGCCCGCCGCACCTGCGCGGCGTGCGGGCGCTGCTCGAGCGCATCGAGGATCTGTCCCTCGACCGGCAGATCCGCGTGATCAACCGCTACGTGAACAACCGCCACTATCACGGCGACCAGCGCGGCACCGTGGCCAGCGCCCTGTCGAACGAGACCATCACCGTGCCGAGCCGCTGGTCCACCCTGGGCGAGTTCATGGCGCGGGGCGGCGACTGCGAGGACTACGCCACCAGCAAGTACCAGCTTTTGCGCACCCTCGGCGTGCCCGCCGCAGACCTGCGGGTGGTGGTCGTGCTCGACCGGGACAGCCGGGAGCACCACGCCGTGCTCGCCGTCCGCCGCCAGGACGAGGACAACGCGTGGCTGCTGGATTCCGACAACCAGATTCACCGGGGCCACCCGTTCAGCTACCGGTTCATCTACGCTTTGAATGAAACGTCCATCTGGGACCACGAGCTCGACGCCGACGACTGGGCCCGGATGACGCCACCGCAGGAGCCAACGGAGGAAGCCTCATGAACAAGCTCTGCACCACCCTGGCCGGAGTCGCCCTGCTGGCCGCCGGCAGCGCGCTGGCCGACGCCGGCGACACCGTCCGCACCCACAGCCTGGAAGTGAAGGAGCGGCTGCAGCATCTGGAACGCATCGACGTCACCAGCGAGCTGCCCGCCAGCCCGAACGCCGAACCCCTCGACGACGAGCTGCTGGCCATCCTCGAGGACGTGGAGCGCATCGAGCAGGATCACGGCGCCGCTGAGGCACGCTGACCGCCGCCGCGCCCGCCGCTCAGCCGTCGGCGGCGGCGGGCGTGCAGGTGCCGTACTCGACGAACACGGAGTCGCCGCCGGCGTTCTCCGTGGCGCCGGCGAACGTCCAGCCGCCCACCGCCGTGCGCGTGAAGCGCAGGGTGTCGCGGTTGATCAGCAGCATTTCCGACGGCGGAATGTTCACGCAGCTATACCCTGGACTGCCGTCCAGCCCCCGCACCTGCCGGCACTCGAGCTCCGTGGTCACCGGGTCCCCACCGGCGGTGAGGGAGACGAACAGATCCACCGCGGATTCGTCCGCCAGATTCACCATGAACACCCGGTTCTCCTCCAGCCGGAACGGCGTGGCGTTGAACAGCGCCGGCTGGTAGCCCGCGTCGTCGTCCGGGTAGTCGTGAAAGCCGCCCGTCTGATCCGCCGTGCACGACAGGGGCAGGAAGTCCGCCGGCGGCGGCTCGTCGGCGGCTCCGGCCTGCAGGGCGAACCCCAGGCAGACGGCAGCCGCGGCAGCTACGACTCTCGACATCCTCGCACTCCTCCACGGCCTCGCGCCGGCGCCAGCAACCCGGACAGTCTACTGACAACCCGGGAACGCGGTCGACGTGCCGCGCTGCGGCTGCTCGCGGCCCTGGCCGTGTCGACGGCGCCGGCGGCGGCGACGGCGGACGCGTTCGACAATACCTGGTGCGAGGTCGACGCCGGCGACTTCTGGCTGATCACCGACGCGTCCGAGACCGAGGCGCGCCAGATGGTGCGCACGCTGCAGGCCTTCCGCCCGGTCGCGGCCCGTTACCTGCCCGGGCGCGCCAATCCCGCCGATCCGCCGCTCACCGTGATGGTGTTCGACGGCCGCCGCGACTTCCGGCGCGCCATCGGCACCAGCGTGGTGGGGTTCCTGGTGCCGTCGCTGGACGAGAACCTGATGGTGGTCGGTCCCGACCCGAATGCCTTCGCACCCTGGGATTCGCTGCTGCACGAGTACGTGCACTACCTGCTGCGCACCCGGCTCGACGTCAACCTGCCGAGCTGGTACGACGAGGGGCTGTCGGGAATGCTGTCCTCGGCCAGGCTCGAGGACGGCCGCGTGGTCGTCGGCGAGCTGCCGACCGAGGCGCTGCGGCACGGCATCGACGAGTCGCGGCTGTCGCTGGCCGAGGTGCTGGAGGCCGAGGACGTCTGGGACTGGCGCCGGGAGCGGACCCGCGGCTTCTACGACTGGTCGCGGCTGCTGGTGCACCGGCTGGCGCTCGGCCACCTGGACGGCCGCGAGGACTGGCGCGCCGGCATGGAGCGCTATCTCGCCGACGACGCGCCGTCCCTGCCGGCGGCGCTGGGCCAGACTGCCCAAGGCATGGCCCGGGAGCTGGAACGCTACCTGCGCGACCCGGTGACCGTCGCCCACGCCGCCACGCCGCCGCCCGAAACCGCCTTGCCCTATCGCTGCCTCGACGCCAGCGAGATCGTCGAGCGGGTGGCTCTGGCCGTGCTGCATCACAATCCCCGGGACGCCGCCCGGCGGATCGAGGCCCGCCTCGAGGCCGACCCCGACAACGCTGGCCTGTGGCGCACCCTGTCCCTTGCCCGGGAGGCGGCAGACGACTCCGAGGGCGCCCTGGCGGCGGCGCGCCAGGCGCGAACGCTCGCACCGGAGGATCCGGCCACCGCGGTGCGGCTCGCTGGCGCCCTCGCCATGGGCTGCATCACCCGGGCGTCCGAAGCCTGCTCCGCCCGCTGGCGGGAGGCCGTGCCGCTGCTGCGCGGTGCCCTGGCGCGCGCGCCGCGGCGCCAGGACGCGGTCTTTCTGCTGGGGTTGGCCTACCTGTACTCCGGGCGCGCGGGCGACGCGCTCAACTACCTGCGCATTGCCCACCGCCGCCAGCCCTGGGCGGCCCACGTCAATTTCTACCTGGGCGAGAGCTACCGCCTGATCGGCGATTCCCGCGCCCGGGCGCACCTGGAGCAGGCCAGGCAGTGGTCGCCGACGGGCCTGTGGCGGACCCTGGCGGAAGCCGGCCTGCGCGAACTGCCGCCCAACCCGTAGGAGCGGCCTCCCGGCCGCGATCTCCTGAACGTATCCGGATCACATCGGTCGGGCCCAGGCCAGATCGCGGCCGGAAGGCCGCTCCTACGGGGAGGTGGGCCGGGGCTGGGGTTCAGGGCGTGCGGCGGAAGACGCGGGTGAGGTTCAGGTCGTCGCCGGTGGCGGAAATGCGGACGTCGATGGTGAGCTGGCGGCCGTCGGCGGACAGCCGCAGCGTCTCGCGGGCGTCGGCGTCGCTCGCCTTCGAAAGGATCATCAGCGTGCCCTCGTGCCAGCCGGCGCGGACTTCCCACAGGCCGCGCTGGCGGGTACCCCAGGAAATGTCGCGATAGTCGCCCACGTCGTAGCGGATGCCCATGGAGTCGCGGCTCTGCTCGATCACCATCTCGGTCGCCCGCAGCACCGGAAAGTCCTGGGTCACGAAGGACAGCATGCCGCCCTGGGCGCGCAGCCGCCGAACCGAGGGCGCAGTCTCGCTGGCCGGGGGGACCAGGGTCCAGCGGCCCGACAGGTCGAACCCCACGGGCGGTGAAGAATCGAGCTGCACGGAGGTACAGGCCGCGGCCAGCGCGGCCGTCATGACGAGGCAGGCGAGGCGGCACATTCAGCGCGGGCCCTTCTGATCCTCAGTGGCGGGTTTGAGCGCGATCACCTCGGCGCTGCGGTACAGGCCGCCGAGCTGTGCCGCCAGGTCGGCGCCTTCCACCAGACCTTCGATGAAGGTCTTGATGGCGTCGTAGTCGTAGCCGGCGCAGGCCTGTTCCAGGGTAGCGAGGGCGCCGCGCATCTCGGCCCAGGGCAGGAAGGCCTCCTCGGCGCGCAGGATCTTGCGGTGCTCCGTGCCGGCGACCCGGTCGCCCACCAGCAGCTCCTCGTGGAGCTTCTCGCCGGGCTTCAGCCCGGTGATCTCGATGGCGATGTCGCCACTGGGGTGGTGCTCGTCGCGTACGGTATAGCCCTTCAGGTGAATCATCCGCCGCGCCAGCTCGAGGATCTTGATCGGCTGCCCCATGTCCAGCAGGAACAGATCGCCGCCCCGGGACAGGCTCGACGCCTGCAGCACCAGGCCGGCCGCCTCGGTGATGGTCATGAAGTAGCGGGTCACGTCGGAATGGGTCACCGTGACCGGGCCGCCGCGGTCGATCTGCTCGAGAAACAGCGGCACCACGGACCCGGACGAGCCGAGCACGTTGCCGAAGCGCACCACCGAGAACCGGGTGGTGGCCGCTTCCTCCTGCAGCGCCTGCAGCAGCATCTCGGCGAGGCGCTTGCTCGCCCCCATGATGTTGGTGGTGCGCACCGCCTTGTCGGTGGAGATCAGGATGAAATTGCGCACCCCCGCCTCGACCGCCGCCTGGGCCGTGTACAGCGTGCCGAAGGTGTTGTTCATGATGCCCTGGATCACGTTGTGCTCGACCAGCTCGACGTGCTTGTAGGCGGCGGCGTGATACAGGGTCTCGACGTGATAGGTCTCCAGCGTGCGGGACACCAGTGCCCGGTTGGTCACCGAGCCCAGCACCGCCACCACCGGCGCCTGCAGGCCCTCGTCGGCGCAGATGCGTTTCAGCTCCCGCTGGATCTGGAACAGCGCGAACTCGGAGACGTCCAGCGCCACCAGCAGGCGGGGCCGCTGACGGACGATCTGCCGGCACAGCTCCGAGCCGATGGATCCGCCGGCGCCGGTGACCATCACGCTGCGGCCGCGCACCGAGCCCTGCAGCAGGTGCGGCAGCGGATCGACCTCGTCGCGGCCGAGCAGGTCCTCCAGCGCCACGTCGCGGATGTTGGCGATGGACTGACGGCCGGACACCAGTTCCACGACGTCGGGGATGAGCCGCACGCGCACCCGGAACGGCTCCAGGAACTCGATGATGCGGCGCCGGTTCTCGGCCTCTGTGGAGTTGACGGCCACGAACACTTCCTTGGCGTCCGTGTCCTGCAGCAGGCGTCCGAGGTGGCGCGGCGGGTAGACGTAGAGGCCGTCGATGATGCGCTTCTGCAGGGCCTTGTCGTCGTCGAGGAAAGCCACCGGCGCGTAGTCGCCCTGCTGCTTGAGCACCCGGGCCAGCTCCACGCCCTTGCGGCCGGCGCCGTAGATGATCACCGCGGCGGTGTTGCTGACCTTGTTCTGCAGGTACTGGAAATAGCCGCGGACCAGAAACCGGGAGCCGCTGACGTAGAGCAGCGTGAGCAGCCAGAAGATGATCGGCACGGACCGCGGAAAACCCCGCAGCGGCACCATGTAGGCCACCGCGGCGACGACGATGGCGGTGATGGTCGCGCCCTTCAGCACCGCCATCATGGCGTGGTTGCCCATGTGCCGGACGACGTGGCGGTACAGGCCCAGCGCGCCGAACACCGGCACGCACACCAGGCTCGATACGACGAATGCGGGCCAGAAATGGCTGACGTCCGGATTGATCTCGCCGAGCCGCAGGGCAATGGCGCTCCACAGGGCCAGCGGCAGCGCGATGGCATCCGCCAGCACGGCGATGGCCTGCTTGCGGCGCCGCGGCAGCTCCTCGAGGAACTCGCTGATCATGCCCGAGATCATGCCGCCACCTCCGCTACGCCGGCAGGCCGGCGCGCAACCGCCAGGCGGCGATCAGCACGGGCAGCCCGGCGGGCACGAGCCAGAGCCAGGTCGTCGGGCCGGGTTCGTCGGGAAAGCGCATGGCCAACCACGCCAGCGGCAACAGCCAGAAGATGGCATAGAGAAGGAAGCCTGCCGTGGTCCACGAATGCCCTCGTTTCGCCGCCACCTTCTGATAGAGGTGGCTTCGATGCGCCTGGGTGAATGGTTGACCGGTAACCAGCCTAACTATAAGCGTATAACTGGCATCTAGCCAGAACCCGGCCAGCAGGATGAGGGAGGCCACGACGTGCAGCAGCCCCTGCTGCCACCACAGGAGCGCCAACGCACCCGTCAGGAAGCCCAGAAAACCGCTGCCGACGTCGCCCATGAACAGCCGCGCCGGCGGAAAGTTGAAGACCAGGAACCCCAGCGCGCCCCCGCAGGCGAGCCAGGCGAGATCACCGGACCAGCCCGGCAGGCCGCCGGCCACGACCTGAGCGCCCACCAGGAACACCAGGCACTGGCTGCCGGCGATGCCGTCGATACCGTCCATGAAGTTGTAGAGATTGATCTGCCAGGCCAGCGCTACCGTCACGGCGCCGAGCGCCCACCAGGGCCAGTCCGGCAGGGCCGCGGCCGCGAATCCCCCGGCCGCCAGCAGGTGCACGGGCATCCGCAGCGACGGCGCCACCTCCCGCACGTCGTCCCACAGGCCGACGGCTGCCAGCGCCGCGCCACCGACCGCGAGCATCAGCGCCGCCGGCGCCCCGGCCGCGGCGATCCAGGCGAGAAAGCCGAGCACCGGCACCACGAAGCCGATGCCGCCGGCCGTGGGCTTCGGCCGGTCGTGAAAGCTGCGCTCGTTGGGGTGCGCGAAGACCTGGTACCGGCGGGTGCCGGCGAGCACCAGCGCCACGAGCGCCAGGGCCGCGCCGAAACCGGCCACCAGCAGGGTTACGGCAACGTCCGGAACCATGTCACCGTGTCCTGCAGCCCCTCGTCGAGGGACTGCGGCGGCGTCCAGCCGAGGCGGTCGCGGGTGGACCGGGTGTCCACCCGCAGCGGCTCGAACAGCCTCCGATAGAGATCGTTGCGCCCCACCAGCAGGGCGCCGGCGTGGGCCAGGCCCCGGGGCAGCGGCCACAGGCGCGCCGGCCGGCCGAGCAGCGCCCGCAGCCGGGCGATCAGGTGCGCCACGCTGGGCGCCTCGTCGTCGGCGACGTGGAACACACCGGCATCCCCGGAGCCGCCGAGCCGTGCCAGCAGATCACACAGGTTGTCGATGGACACCAGGCAGCGCTCGCCGTCGGCGCGGCCGAGGGGCAGCGGCAGCCCGCCCCGGGCCCAGCGCAGCAGCCGCAGGAAGTTCGCACCCACCCCCGGCCCGTAGACCAGCGGCGGCCGCACCACCGCCAGGCTGGTGTGCTGGCCGGCGAAGCCCAGCAGGGCGCGCTCGGCGGCCACCTTGCTGCGGGCGTAGGCGTCGCCCGGCCGGTAGGGCGCGTCCGGCTGCAGCGGCGCCGCGCTGACGTCGCCGAGCACCTTGATGCTCGACAGCCAGACGAAGCGTTCGACGCCTGCCCGGTCGGCGGCGCGCAGCCACCGCAGCGGCGCGTCGACGTTGACCCGGGCCAGCACCTCGGCGACGCCATCGCCACCGACCGCCGCGCCATGGGCCACGCCGCCGACGAAGTAGAGCCGCGACACGCCCGCCAGCCGGGACTCCAACCGCCGCGGATCGTCTTCGAGCAGCCGCAGGCCGCCCCAGGAGGACAGCCCCGGCTGCGTCGACACCACGGCGACCTCGTCGCCGCGGGCTTCCAGCAGATCGCACAGATGGCGGCCGACGAACCCGCCGGCGCCCACCACCAGGGACACGCTCACGACGCGCGGCCGCACATGGCGCAGCGCGGTGGAAACGACGGCGGTGGCAGGATTCGAGACAGAGGACCGGCCCGCGGCAACATCACGGGCCGGTATGTTAACCCGGACCACCGCCCCGGCTCCAAGCGGCCCCGGCCGCGGGCGGCCGGGGCGGCCGGGGCGGCGTCCGGCTACTCCAGCACGATGCGGTCGGCGTTGCGTTCCACCGTGCGCTCGCCGATGCCCTTCACGTTGGCCAGCTCGTAGATGTCGATGAAGTCGCCGTGGGTCTCGCGGTAGCGGACGATCGCCTCGGCCCGGGACTGGCCGACGCCGTTCAGCGCCGCAGCCAGCGTGGCCGCGTCCGCCTCGTTGATGTTGACCGGACCGTCCGGTCCGTCGACCGCCAGCGCGGCCGCCGACACCAGCAGGCACAGCCCGGCAAGGGCACCGGCCACGACGTTACGGATGTGATGAACCATGTCTACCTCGTTCGCTTGGGTTGGGAACGAGCAGCGTAGACCGGCCGCGACCGTCCCCCGAGCGACCGTGACCGGCCGCCCTGTGCGCCGCCGCCGTCGCGCCCGGTCAGCCGGCGTCCAGAGGGCCGCCCGTCAGCGAACCTCGTCGGCGCCCGGGATCGGGCGGCACGAGCCCCAGTCGTGACAGCTCGGACACTGCCACATGAGCGAATGGCTGGAGAATCCGCAGTTGCGGCACCGGTAGGCCGTCTGCCGCGCCAGCAGCGCCTCGGAGTAGCGCCGCACCTGGCCGAGCTGATCCGCCGCCAGCGGCCGGCCATCCCGGTCGAGGTGGTCGAGCAGCATCACGAAGCCGCCCAGCGTCGGGCTGCGCAGAAGCTGGCTCATCACGAAGTCGGTGGCGGCCTCCCGGCCGCGGTCGCGCTCGATGCAGCCGGCCATGGCCTGCACGGCCTCCAGGTAGACGCCTCGCGCCAGGCAGCCGGCCAGAAACCGCTCGAATCCCTCGTGATCGCCGCTGATCCCGGCCGCGCACCGGTACAGGGGAACGGCCAGCGGGATGCAGTCCGGGTCCTGCTCCGCGGCCCGGACCAGCAGCCGGGCCGCGTCCCCGGGCCGGTTCGCCGCCAGCTCCACCCGGGCGCCGATCAGGCCGAGGCGCGCGCAGCCGGCGTCGAAGTCCTGGCCCTGGCTGAGCGCCTGCCGGGCCCGCCGCAGATCGCCGTCCGCCAGGGCCGCTTCCGCCAGCTCGCATTGCAGGTGCGCCAGCCGGGCGTTGACGCCCCGGTCGTAGCGGGCGATGCGCCGGCCGACGTCGACGGCCTGCTGCC
Organism: Gammaproteobacteria bacterium UBA7803; assembly: GCA_002480525.1. GTDB lineage: Bacteria > Pseudomonadota > Gammaproteobacteria > Pseudomonadales > Azotimanducaceae > UBA7803. The sequence continues at coordinate 27,939 of DLCH01000005.1, forward strand.
ACTCCCGCTCACGCTCGTAGATCTCCAGCAGCGCGCGCTCGGCGGTGCCCCGGGCCTCGCCGTCCCTGGCGGCCAGCTCGAGCAGCAGGTTCTCGGCGCGGCCGAGCAGGCCGGCGGCCATGTAGTCGCGCGCGAGCTCCAGTTCTATGCGCGATCGCTGGGCGGCTTCGAGCCCGGTGCGGGCGAGCAGTCCCTGGTGGATGCGGATGGCCTTGTCCACCTCGCCCTTGCGCCGCACCAGCGCGCCGAGGGCGAGCCGGGTCTCCACCGGATCGTCCTGGCTGATCACCGTCTCGACGTAGGCTTCCATCTCCAGGCCACGCTGCTCGGAAACGAGCTGCTGCAGGCTCGGCACATAGCGGTCCTGATGGCCGGAGCCGTTGCGCCGGCGCACGGACTCCCGCCGGCCGAGCAGGAAGCCGATGGCCAGCGCGGCCACGAGCAGCAGGTAGAGGGTCAGGTCGTTCAGCATGCCCGGCTAGTGTACTGCCGCGGCGGGGGGCCGTTGCCATCGGCGTGACGTCGGACGCGGGCGGCCCGGGGGCGTCAGTCGTGCAGGGTCAGCCGGCGCAGCTTGTCGAGCTCCTGACGGGAAGCCTCGAGCTCGCGGTCCGCGGCGCGCTGCCGCAGGCGCAGCCGCAGGGTCACCAGGCCGAAGCCCACGGCACTCACGCCGGCGCCGAGAAAGAAGGCCAGCAGCAGCCACCAGAACACGCTGACCTCGGGGGTTTCCCAGGACAGGAAGCGCAGCGTCACCTGGGACTGATTGACCGCCAGCAGCGCAAAACAGAAGAACAGGATGGCGAGCCCGACCCAGAACAGCTTGGCCAGTGCCCGCATACCTCAGGCGTCCTCGGAGGCGTCCTCGGGCCGCTGGTCCCTCTCGCGCTGCAGACCGGCGTTGACCCGGTCGCGCAATTCCTTGCCGGGCTTGAAGTGGGGCACGTACTTGCCGGCCAGACCGACGGATTCGCCGGTCTTGGGGTTTCGGCCGATGCGCGGCGCCCGGTAGTGCAGCGAGAAGCTGCCGAAACCCCGGATCTCGATGCGCTCACCGGTGGCCAGGGTCTCGGCCATCTGCTCGATGATGGTCTTCACCGCCAGCTCCACGTCCTTGAGCGAGAGCTGGGACTGTCTGGCGGCGATGAGCTCGATCAGTTCGGACTTGGTCAACGATCGACTCCCGCACACGCCCTGTAGGAGCGCCCTCCCGGGCGCGATCGGCCGCCGCGAAGCGGCGGCTTGGCGGTTTCCCTTCGGGAAACCGCATGACCATTCAAGCGC
>DLCH01000005.1:29495-29812 GCA_002480525.1 Gammaproteobacteria bacterium UBA7803
GCGGCGGCTTGGCGGTTTCCCGCAGGGAAACCGCGCCTTCGATCGAGTGCCTTTGGTATCGCGCCCGGGAGGACGCTCCTGCGGGGGGACAGGGAGAAGCTCCCCCGCGCGCGGGGGAGCCTCCATCGGTCGCAGAACGGGACGACGTCACTCGTTGCCGCCCTGGTCCATCTGCTGCTTGATCAGATCGCCCAGCGTGGTGGCCGGACGCTCCGCGGTCTCGCGATTGCGATGATCACGCACCGCCTGCCGCTCGTCTTCCATGTCCTTCGCTTTGATGGACAGGCCGATGTTGCGGTTCTTGCGGTCGATGCTGA